>NZ_BAZW01000011.1 GCF_000974365.1 Geofilum rubicundum JCM 15548 | reverse complement strand
CCCCTTCTCACGCTTCTCACCCTCTTGATCCCGCTTCACTTCGTCCCGCCGATTCCGCTTCGCTCCACCTCCTGACCTAACGACCTAACAACCTATTGACCTCTTGACCTAATCCCCATCAACCCTACCTACCCTTCTCACCCTCTCTTACCCTTCTCACCCTCTCAATTATCAAACTTCAAATGCTTCACCGATTTCCCATTGTGAATAATCTCTTCCAGCGCATTGACCCCCACCCGAATATGATTCTCCACAAACTCCTTCGTGACTTTCTTATCACTTTCGGCTGTTTTGATTCCGGTCGAAATCATGGGTTGGTCAGAAACCAGTAACAAAGCGCCTGTGGGAATAGAGTTGGCAAAACCCACCGTAAAAATAGTCGCCGTTTCCATATCAATGGCCATGGCCCGGGTTTTACTCAGGTACTTTTTGAAACGCTCATCATACTCCCACACCCTTTTATTGGTGGTAAAAACGGTTCCTGTAAAATAGTCCCTTCCCGAATCTCTGATAGAGGTAGATACAGCTCGTTGCAGACTAAAAGCCGGTAATGCCGGCACTTCCGGAGGTAAATAATCGTTGGAAGTACCATCACTTCGAATGGCGGCAATGGGCAAGATCAAATCGCCCAACTTATTGATATTCTTCAAACCCCCGCACTTACCCAAAAACAAAACCGCCTTAGGATTAATGGCACTTAAAAGATCCATGATGGTCGCCGCATTGGGACTCCCCATACCAAAATTAATGATGGTAATGCCTTTGGCACTGCAATTGGCATATTATGTCCTTCCCCAAATATGGGGGCATCATTCCATTTAGAAAACAATTCTACATAATGTCCAAAATTGGTCAATAAAATATAATCATCGAACTGATCGAGCGGTCGTCCTGTGTATCTGGGCAACCAATCTTCAACTATTTCTTGTTTTGTCTTCATATGTTATCTTTGAATTTAAACAAAGCGCTTTTACGATCTCGCTTTGGAATGGACAAGGCAAAGCATTTTCGGCGGCCGACTGCCTAAAAGCCGATAGACTAAGATAGAGGATTTTAATGATTTTATAGTAATTTGCGCCAAATAACCAACCAATGCAAGCACTCAAATTGCCTCCTTTCGACGCAAGGGTCAAAGAAGAAAAAGGGAAAAAACATATTTTCGACATCATCCGTAAGAAATTTGTTGTGCTCACACCCGAAGAATGGGTACGACAACATTTCATTCATTTCATGCTGGCGGCCAAATACCCGGCCTCATTGATGGCTGTTGAACGAATGGTGGTGGTGAACGGACTCCGGCAGCGGGCGGATATCGTTCTCTATAACCGACAAGGAAAACCCGCCTTGATTGTTGAATGCAAAGCACCGGAAGTACCAGTGAATAACACGACCCTGGCGCAGGCGGCCAGGTACAACATCCCCCTGCAAGTGGATTACTTAGTGGTGACCAATGGCATGGACAATTATTGTATTTTGCTCGACAAAACCGGGCAAAACCATCAGGTAATAGGTCAGATGCCAGATTTTGAAACCATCAACGGGAAGACGGTCTGAAACATTGAAACATTAATTCATCTTCATAACCCTTGCTGGTCTTTAGCCACTCCTGTTTCACACCGACCAGAGTGAAACCGGCCGACTCGAACAATTTAATACTGGCCGTATTGGATTCAGAAATATGACAGTACAGCTGGTGAAGTCCCAGGGTACTGAAGGCATAGGACATAAAAAGTTTTAACGCGGAAGCCGCTACACCCCTGCCCCGCCATTCCTGGTTCACCATAATACCCAACCCTGCCCGGTTATGAAATGGATCGAAATCAAACAGATCAATCATCCCCACCGTTACAGGTACCTCGTGCACCTTGTGTGCATCAATCATTAAGCGCAACTGCCTCGTCTGAAACACATCCAGTGCTGCATTCTTCACATACCTGACCAACTGGCTTTGCTGAAGGGCGCCAAAGTATTACTCACCGGCCAAAGCTCCATACGATTTTCCCAATCATATAGCAAATCCACATCACCCGGCTCTACCGCGCGCAATAAAACTTCATCGTTTTGTATCATACACCCAAAAATTAATCATTCATTCAAAGAATCATTGTCCGGTACCCGCACGGATTTGCATGATTTTGTCATCAATATCATCGCTGCTGAGATTCGTCTTATTCTTAAATTTGGCTTTATAGGAATAAACGGTATTTACGGAAATATTGAGAATTTCTGCAATACTTTCGCTCTCGTCAACACCAATTCTTATTAAGGCAAAAACCCGTAATTCATTGTTCAATAGATGCCCCTTTTTTATAAATAACTCCTCTTCCGGACGCAATAAATTTTTAATGTCAGAAATAAAATTTGGAAAAATGCTTAAAAAAATCTGATCGAAACTTTTAAGTAAATGGTCCCGCTCTTCCTTGGGTTTAATATTATTCAGCAAGGATTCAATTTTGTCAGTATTTTTACTGATTATCAATTTGTTAATGGAGGTAACAATACTAACCAGCTTCTCAATATATTTGGCATTCATCCGTAAGAAATACCCGATATAACGTTCCTTAATTTTATTGGATTCCTGTAATTGAATATTGACAGATTTCGTTTCCACATAGTTTCGTCTTATTATTGACTGGATTTTTTTCATGCTAAAGATCTGACGGAACAACACAATGGAAAAAAAAGTCAGTGCAATGATTAACAAAGTTATACCCACCAAATATTTGGTGAGCACCTGTTTTTTCTTCACTTCAGAAAACAGCACATCCTGCTCAATTTTAGCATAAACATCAGAAGCATGCAAACGACGCATTCTCGATCCAAAAATGTCGGCATCACTGCGCGCCTTTTTGATGTATTGATAAGCAATGTCGTTTTGACCAGTTTTGTATAAATGGTCGGCAAGGACAATAAGTGAAATACCACCTTTGATGCCCATTTCATAATCGATGATGGCCGATTTTATAAGGTGATCCTGACCGGATTCATTTCTCGCATCATTTAAATGAATAAATCCCAGAACAGCATGGGCCATTGCCTGATGCGCGGACTCCATTTTTGGAGTATTCAGAATACGTTGATAGTAAATTTCTGCTGAGTCCACTTGCTGAGTAGCCAGAAACCGGAATGCTTTGACACCTAAAACTTCACCAGAATTTGGAGGGCCAACCTGAATGGTAGAATCAACATAGGCTGAGGCAATTTTTCGGTTTCCGGGGGCAAAGAAATTATCATCCTGAAAATCGGCAAGATCATAATACGTATAGGTAAGTTGTTCGTAATATTTAACGATGTAAAAAGAATCCAGTAGCGATAAATCAATGGTCCTAAGTGAATCAATGGCTTCAGAGTATAAGCCAACCGAGGACAACAAGCGCCCTAATCGGAATTTAGAATAAGCATAAACAGAATCACGGTGTTGTTGCGCACTGAGATCCAGCACCTGTCGATAATAATGAAAGGCACTATCGTAAATGTAATGTTCATAAACCTTAGCCAAATTTAAATAAGCCTTGAGGATACTGTCCTGGTTTCCTGTTTCAAGGGCCCTATTCATTGGTAAATGAAAGGTTCTGATAGCACTTTCCTTTTCACCAATGGCTTCAACATCCTGCCTGATCAACTCATTCAACTGATCAAAAAGCTCTTTTTGACTGGATGATTTGTCATGACAACCATTAAAAAGAAAAGCCCCCATAGTAAGGATGGCTATTGAAACAAAAAAGGCACTCATGGGTCTTATCCTATACATGCATCTTTACTTTCTATGACAAAATTAACAAATATCTAACCAATATAGTCGACCCAAGATATGGTTTATACCAGGAAATAGCGAAAAAAAAGCCATTCCGGTATGGATTTTTCCTGAACGGCATCTGTATTTTTCACTCACCAACAACACCCTATCATTCTATATTTTAATCTTTTAACACATAATGCAATCTTGAATTTTTAATATAAATTTCTCCACAGCGAACAGGAGACGTACTTTTGATGTGTTAATGTTTGTTTCCGAATCTAAAGAAAATCGCCATGAGAAATTTGACAAAAAAAACTCGACGAATGAAGAAGTGTTAACTGACGAAAAGACATGAATAAAACAGGCTAAAAGACATCCTTTTCAGACAGAACATTTTACTTATTGTTAACCATTATTTTTAATGTGCCATGCAGAGAATAAATAATTACCTAAAAATCGCCCTATTAGTTATGGGACTTCTTTTTGCTTCCATGGCAGAAAGTCAACAAATTAATGTTACCGGCCAAATAACCGACCGGACAAACGGTGATAAGATACCGGGCGTGTCGATATCGGTCAAAGGAACCACGCTGGGAACAGTGAGTGATATCGACGGATCCTATTCAATCATGGCCAATACCGGCGATGTGCTGGTATTTTCTTTTATCGGCTATGAAATCCTGGAAGCAACTGTTCCGTCATCGGGGCGGGTAGACATCGTTTTGGAAAGTACCATATTTAACATGGAGGAAGTGGTTGTGATAGGTTATGGTACCATGAAGAAAAGCGACCTGACGGGGGCGGTCTCCTCCGTATCTTCGGGAGATTTAACTTCTGCACCGGTATCCAGTATTGGCGAAGCCTTCAGGGTAGAGCTTCTGGTCTTCAAGTAGTCAATACCGGCAAGCCGGGTGATAATGTAACGATGAAGATCAGGGGTCTGGGCACCATCAACGACAGTAATCCTCTAGTGGTTATTGACGGGGTACCTACCGATTTAGGTTTGAATGCCCTCAATCCCAACGACATTGAAACGGTGGATGTTCTAAAGGATGCATCTGCCACAGCCATCTATGGCGCACGGGGTGCTAACGGAGTTGTAATGATTACCACTAAAAGGGGAACGAAAGGTGAAAGCCAGATCTCCTTCAGCAGTAACTTCAGCGTTCAGGAAGCCATTGGCATGCCTACCCTGTTGAATGCGACTCAGTATGCCCAATTGAACAATGACATGCTTCAAAATGCCGGCATGACGACCAATCCCGACTGGACCGACCCTACTGCTTTGGGCAAGGGAACCGACTGGATGGGCGAATTAATTGATTTGGCACCCATGCAAAACTATTCCTTAAGCTATTCCGGCGGTTCAGACAACAGCACTTATTATGTATCCGGGAGCGTCTTTGATCAGGAGGGACTGGTGCGCAACACAAAGTTCCGCAGGTACACTTTTCAGTTCAATAAAGATGCCCAGGTAAAAGAATGGATCAAATTTTCGAACCAACTCACCGTTAGTCACGACATCAAAAGTCAAGGCGACTACGACATAATGGCCACCATGCGCGCATTACCTACCCAATCGCTCTACTTCGACGACGGCTCATGGAGCGGACCGGAAGGTCCGGTTGAATGGGTAGGAGGTATCCGCAACCCTATTGGCACAACAGAAAAAAACACGCAGGAAACCAAAGGCTATAACGTTCTGGGAAATATCTCAGCCGAGATATCTCTTTTTAAAGGACTAAAATTCAAAACCCTGGGTGGTATTGATTTTAAAAGCTGGTATGGAAGCAGTTTTTCCCCTGCATATGCCTGGAAACCAATTGCTGTGGAGACTTCTTTTAAGCACCAAAGTGCCAATAAAAGCTTAACTTATTTGTGGGACAATTATTTCACTTACGATCAAAGCTTTGGCAATCATACCGTGAATGCGATGGGTGGCATCAGTGCGCAGACCAATCAGTTCGATTTTATGAGTGGATCTGTCAATACATTTTTAAGGGATGAAAACAACCAACTGGACAACGGACTTAAGATTCAAAGTCTGAATGGAAATGCCAGTGAGTGGTCTTTGCTTTCATACATCGGTCGTATCAACTATACCTTTGCCAACAAATATTTAGTGACCGCAACTGTCCGCCGCGATGGATCCTCTCGATTTGGCGAAAACAACAAATGGGGATTGTTTCCTTCTTTCTCGGGAGCATGGAGAATCAGTGAAGAGAGCTGGTTTCCTGATTTCTACTTGCTAAACGACCTTAAAGCACGTGTGGGTTACGGTGTAACCGGGAACCAAAACATCGGCAATTACGAGTTTGCTGCCATCTATGACATGGGAACCTATATGTTCAATGGCAACCCGGTATCTACACTGGTGGCCAACAGGATGCCCAACCCAGGCATTATGTGGGAAGAAGTTGAGCAAATGAACGTTGGCGTTGACCTGACCATGTTTAACCAACGACTCATGCTTAGCTTGGACGGCTACGTAAAAAACACCAATAACATGTTGGTGCCGATGGCGGTGCCCATTTCTACAGGGTATTCAGACCATGATGTGCCCAACATCAATGCCGGACAAATGTCGAACAAAGGTGTTGAATTGAGTTTGACCACCCACATATTGAGAGGCGCGTTCGATTGGACAACTTCCGTGAATACGACTTTAAATAAAAACGAGATCGTTGATTTGAACAGCGATTCACCCATGTATCAGAATTCCATTGAGAATTCCAATATTTCCATTCAATCGGTCAATCACCCCATGAATTCATTTTACGGATTTGTGGTAGATGGCATTTTTCAAAACCCTCAGGAGGTTAGCAATTCCGCTGTTCAAATTGTTGGCGGAACGGCGCCGGGCGACATTCGCTTTAAAGATTTGAACAACGACGGCATCATCAATGACCAGGACCGCACTTACATTGGAAATCCGAACCCTTCCATTATTTACTCCATGAACAACCGTTTAGCCTGGAAGGGGTTCGACCTGGAAATATTTTTGCATGGGCATGCCGGCAATGATATCTACAATGCCAACCGAATGACCCTGGAAGGCATGAAGGTTTCTGAGAACCAGAGCACAGCTGTTTTAAATCGCTGGACACCCGGCCATACGAACACCTCCATGCCAAGAGCCATCTACGATGACCCAAATAAAAACACCAGAGCATCCAACAGATACATTGAGGACGGAAGCTATCTGAGATTAAAGAATGTTTCGCTGGGCTATTCCATTCCGAAAGAATTGTTAAACCGCTTTGACATAGGTGAGGCAAGAATCTACCTGTCCGCTCAGAATCTGGCAACCATCACCGGTTATTCAGGCATTGATCCCGAAGTTGGTATCAATGGTATTGATTATGGTGCATACCCGCTCACACGGACATACAGTATTGGTTTAAACCTGAACTTCTAATAAATATTCCTATGAAAAATATAACTTTTTTCGCAACACTGACTTTAGCCCTTTTGCTCACTTTCACTTCCTGTGAAGACTTTCTGGAGAAGGCACCGATGGACAAGGTAAGTACCGATGGTACTTTAACCGAAGCCGATGCCGTTGCCATGGTAAATGCCGCCTACCAGCCACTACAATGGCCCAAGCTATACAACATGCGCATGTGGACCACCGATATAATGGCAGGCAATAGTGTGGTGGGTGCCAACGGCGGAACAGATGGTATAGAGACCTCCGATTTGGCCAATTTCACGGCCTCTTCGGCCAACGCAGCTGCCGTAGATATTTGGCGGGGACCCAATCCGGGAATCCTGCGTTGCAACCTCGTATTGCAAGAAATCCCGCAGCTGGACATTGATGAGGCTTTAAAAAATCGCTTGTTAGGTGAAGCCTACTTTTTAAGAGCCCATTACAACTTTATTTTGGTACGGGTATTCGGGGATGTTCCCTTGTCCCTAACCCCTGCACTGCCGGGCAGTGACTTAAGTCAGAAAAGAAAACCTCAGGAGGAGGTCTATCGTCAAATACTCAAAGACACACAAGCGGCCATTGAACTTCTGCCGGCAAAAAGCGAATATGGCAATAGCGATTTAGGTCGTGCCAGTAAAGATGCCGCGCTGGCTATGATGGCAAAAATTAAACTAACACTGGCGTCTACCAATATTCTGCAGGGAGATTTCTACACCAGCGTCATAAACCTGTGTGATTCCGTAACAGCCTTAGGGTATGATTTAGCTCTGTACAATTATGCCGACAATTTTGATGCGCGCATTGACAACAATCCGGAGTCATTATTTGAAGTGCAATACGACGGAGATCCCAGCGAAGATTTCTGGGGCAACGCTAACCGTTCCTCATGGCTAAGCACCTTCATGGGACCCCGAAACTCCGGTCTGGTAGCCGGTGGCTGGGGTTGGAATCAACCCACCCAGGAATTTGTGGATGCTTATGAAGAAGGTGATTTGCGCAAAGACATAACCATTTTTTATGAAGGCGGACCATCCTTTGATGGCAAAGATTATGACCCTTCGTGGAGCGGAACAGGCTACAATGTCCGAAAATTCCTTGCACCATTCAGCGTTTCGTATGAGTACAATACCAACCCCGCCAACTTTGTGGTATACAGGTATGCGGATGTGCTTCTGATGAAGGCGGAGGCATTGAATGAACTGGGACGCACCAACGAAGCTGAAGAGCCCTTAAATATGGTTCGCGACAGAGCAGGCCTTGCTCCAATAGAAGATCAGACCCAGGATCAGATGAGGGAGCTAATCATTCATGAAAGAAGGATGGAATTGGCGTTTGAGGGCCATCGCTGGTTCGACCTGGTGCGGATTCAGGATGGGGCCTATGCTGTTAATTTCTTCAAATCAATCGGCAAGCAAAACGTGACCAGGGACAGATTGCTCTTTCCCATTCCGCAGGAGGAAATTGATGACAATCCTCAAATGACACAAAACAAAGGGTATTAATCCAAACCAGGAACTAAAGAATGACCAGTTATGAGAACAATTAAGATATATAGTTGGATAGTGGCACTTTTGACAGGCATGGGCTTTACCTCATGTACCGAAGACCATATGGAACTAAATAAAGGATACGATGTTTTGACCGTTTCGGCCAGCGCAGACACCCTTGATCTGGACGTAAAAGCACCAGATGCCAGAGCCATTACCTTTGAATGGACCAGTGGGTCGAACATGGGAACCGGCGCCGCCATTGAGTACACTTTTCGCATGGATGTGGAAGGCAACGCCTTTCAGGGAGGCATTGTGGAATATATGGGTAAAGGCGTCTATTCCTTGAGCTACACCAATGAGCAGCTGACCAGGCTAATGCTGGAAGAATTGGCCCTGCCAATTGATGAAGATGCCACCATAGAAGTAAGCATTGTGGCGGAAGTCTTGAATGAGACGGTAGAACCACAGCTAAGTGACCCCATCAAAATAGTGGTGACCCCCTATCGCCCGGTAAGCAAGACGCTTTATCTGGTAGGCGATGCCACCCCTAATGGCTGGGATGCCGGTGCGGCCACCAAAATGACCGCCATAAGTGGCGAAGCAGGTGGGTTTGTATGGACCGGCGAGTTACGCAACCCAGGCTCCTTTAAATTCATTACCAGTCTGGGCGAATTTTTACCCTCCTACAACAAAACCATGTCTGGCACATCTGAGGCTTTGTATTTACGCGAAAGTGACGAGGATCCGGATGAGCCATTCACCGTACCTGCGAGTGCATTTTACCGCATTACGGTCAACATTATTGACCTGACCTATTCCATTGAAGAAACCGATGGCATGGCGGGACCAAAATATGACCACATCTATTTTGTCGGATCCTTCACCGGATGGAGTCATGTTGCCATGAAGCAGGATGTGATCAATCCCTTCCTATTCCGATTTGGAGATGTAATGGAATGGACCGGAGGAGGCGAATTTAAGTTCGGGACTGCTTCGGGAAGCTGGGACGACATGTACCATCCCACCATTGCGAATGCACCCTATACACATTCAGAGGTCATGCAGAATGGCGAAGGCGATCACAAGTGTTGTTAAGTGAAGCCGAATCGAATAAGCCCTACAAACTGTACCTGGACATCACAGAAGGTGAGGAAAAAATGGTCATGAGCGTGTTTACGCCTTATGAAAACATGTACCTTGTCGGAAGTGCAGCACCCGGTGGCTGGGATTTAGGCAATGCAAGCCCCATGACCTTAGATTCGGAAAATCCGTATGTATTTTCATGGACAGGAGCAATTACCGCCGGCGAATTAAAATTTTCATGCGACAAGCAAAGTGATTGGAATGGGGCATGGTTTATGCCGGTTGAGGCAGACAGAGTGCCAACAGGTGAGGTAGAAGATATGCTTTTCACCGACAAATCAGCACCCGAATATGCCGATTATATGGATGTGGACATGAAATGGAACATCCAGTCGGCCGGAACCTATACCATCACCCTGGATCAATTAAAAGAAACGGTGCGTATTGTTAAGCAGTAAATATTGAACATAAATAATCTCTACGGCTGTTGTTATGCAACAGCTGCAGAGATACTTTTAAGACGTTGATTATGATGAGACTTTTGTTAATCACACTCCTTGCCGCTCTGTTTGTATCGTGCGACGACAGCAACGATTTAACGAACAACAATGGTGCGATGCCAACATTGTTACAGCTGTTCAGTTAGAAAAGGACAAGGCGCTATACATGCCCGGGGAGCAGGTTTCTTTTAAGGCAGATAAAGAATTGGGAAGTGACGTTTATATCAGATACTCCTATTTGGGCGATGTGATAGAAGAAGTTCCGGCAAGCGGTAAAACATGGACCTGGACGCCTCCACAGGAGGACTTTAGAGGATATATGGTGGAAATTGTGTCAAAAGGGGAAGACCATGAAAGCTATATGGGTAGCATGGCTGTGGATGTATCTTCCGACTGGAAAAAATTCCCCAGATATGGCTTTTTATCGCATTATGGACCAATGAGTGAGGAAGCCATTAAAAAAGTCATCCACAACCTGAACCGCCACCACATCAACGGTGTGCAGTACCAGGACTGGCACTACAAACACCACAAACCGCTGGCAGGTACTCCGGCAAACCCGGCAGAAACATGGAAAGAGATAGCCAACCGCACCAATTCAAAACAGACGATCGACCAATACATTGCTGAAGGACGAGAGAGAGGCATGAAATCCATCTTTTACAACCTTTGTTTTGGCGTTTTGAGTGATGGTGCCAGTGATGGCGTACAAGAGGAATGGTACATTTTTAAGGACAAGTTCAGAAATAACAAGGATTACCATGGCTTGCCCAAACCGTACTTTTGGAGCGACATCTACCTGACCGATCCGGGTCATTCCGGTTGGTTAAACTATATGGCCCAACAAAATGACGATGTGTACCAGGTCTTTGATTTTGATGGCTTTCAGATTGATCAGTTGGGCAACAGGGAAACCGTTTACGATTACAACGGTAACGTTGTGAATCTGCCGGAACAATACCTGAAGTTCATCGATGCCATGAAAAATGAACATCCTGAGAAAGCGCTCATCATGAATGCGGTGAGTGAATACGGGCAGGAACAAATTGCACAAGGAGACATTGATTTCTTTTACAATGAAGTCTGGGGTGACACCCCAAAATTCACTGATTTGGAGCGCATCATCCATGAAAACAACGCATTCAGAAACGATTTAAAAACCGTTTTTGCCGCTTACATGAATTACAATGTAGCCGATGGCCAGGCTACTTCAATACGCCGGGGGTTTTGCTGACCGACGCGGTGATGTTTGCCTTCGGTGGCTCCCACCTGGAGCTGGGTGAGCACATGCTGGGCAAAGAGTATTTTCCCAACAATAATCTGCAGATGAAAGGGGACTTGCAAAGGGCACTGGTCAACTACTACGATTTTATGGTGGGCTATCAAAACCTTTTGCGCGACGGTGGAACTTTCAACACAGAAAGTGTGGATATTTCCTGCACCAACGGACGCATGGATGTGGCCGCATGGCCTCCACAAACAGGCAAAGTGGCATCTGTAGGAAAATTGGTGGACAACAAACAGGTCATCCATTTAATCAACCTGTCGGTGGCCAACAGTTTTGACTGGCGCGACCTTAACGGCAACCAACCGGAACCCACGATGATTGAAGATGCCGGCATGAAATTCAGAACCGATCGTACGGTTAAGAGGATATGGGTGGCTTCACCAGATTTGAATGGTGGCGTTCCTCAAGAAATTAGCTTTAACCAAAACGCAGTGAGTACCTCTTTTAAAATGCCAGGTCTTAAGTATTGGGGCATGATTGTGATAGAATACTAAACGAAATATTATGAAGTTATATAGGTTGTTGCTGTTGGTTTGTTTTACTTGGTTTCTGTTACCCGGAGCTACCGGGACAGGTATGGATCGGTCAGAAGACATTCGTCCCGGAAATATTCTGGCATACAAAATCGATGGAAAGGAAGTGGTTTTCACCTGCGAAAACGACTTTCAGGTCAAATTATCGATATTGGGATCCGATGTGATCAAAGTCTGGATGGATCCAAAGGGTGAATTCATGCGCTCAAACCCCTCCTTCGCGGTTGTTAATGAAGCCTTTGAGGGTATCGAAGAAGTGAATATCCAGGAAACCCCGCAGGCTATGAAATATATACAGGGACGTTGATTCTTAGAATTAATGCCCGGCCCTTCAGACTAAGCATTTTCGATAAATATCAGCGCCTGCTGCTCGATGACTACCAGGAAAACGGTTTTGTGCAAAAGCAAGCGGACAAAGTGGTGTATAAAACCCTCAAAAAAGATGAATTTTTCCTGGGACTGGGAGAAAAGGGAGGCTCACTCAACCGACGAGGCCAGTCCTTTACGATGTGGAACAGTGATAAACCTTGCTACTCGGCAGACGAAGACCCGCTTTATAAGAGTATTCCCTTTTTTTTGAGCAGTTATGGCTATGGTGTCTTTTTGGACAACACCTATAAGACAGAATTTAAAATGGGTTCTGAATCGGAGGATTACTATTCGTTTCAGGTACCAGGCGGCGAAATGGTTTACTACGTAATGTACGGACCCGACTATAAGCAAATAATTGGTCGCTATACCCAATTAACCGGACAGCCCATCATGCCCCCGAACTGGGCACTGGGATTCTCTCAAAGTCGCGGCTTGCTGACCAGAGAAGACCTGACAAGGGACATTGCTGAAGGCTACAGATCCAGAAATATCCCCTGCGACATCATCTATCAGGATATTGGATGGACACAGCATTTGCAGGACTTTAACTGGAGAGAGGGCAATTATGAAAACCCTCGAAAAATGCTGAGCGACTTGGCGGATAAAGGATTTAAAGTCGTGGTATCCCAGGACCCCGTTATTTCGCAAGTCAACGAAAGTCAATGGTTTGAAGCCGACTCATTGGGCTTTTTCGCTACCGACATCCGAACCGGAGAAAGTTATGACATGCCATGGCCATGGGGTGGCAATTGTGGGGTGGTTGATTTTACCCATCCGGAGGTGGCCAACTGGTGGGGTGAATACCAGCAAAAGCCCATCAATGACGGGGTTAAAGGTTTTTGGACAGACATGGGCGAACCCGCCTGGAGCAACGAAGAAGATGTAGACCGACTCAATATGCAGCACCATGCAGGCATGCACGATGAAATACATAATGTATATGGCTTGGAATGGGATCGAATTGTGACGGAACAGTTTGAGAAACACAATCCCAACACCCGGATTTTTCAGATGACCAGAGCCGCCTATGCCGGTTTACAGCGCTATACCTTTGGATGGTCGGGTGATGCAGGTAATGGAGGTAATATATTAAACGGCTGGTCGAGTCTGGCGGGTCAGATTCCCCTGGCCCTCTCATCCGGTATGGGACTCATCCCCTTTTGGGCCACCGATATTTCCGGTTATTGCGGGGACATTTCAAGCTATTCAGGCTTTGCTGAGCTATACACCCGATGGTTGCAATTTGGCGCCTTTAATCCACTGAGCCGCATTCATCACGAAGGCAACAATGCCGTGGAACCGTGGTTGTTTGGCGAAGAGGTCCTGGAAATTGTTAAGGAAGCCATTGAGCTAAAATATCAACTGTTTCCGTACTTGTACAGTTATTCAAGGGAGGCTTACGATACGGGACTGCCCATTATGCGGGCCCTTATTTTGGAGTATCCCGATGATGCGGAAGCCTTAAAAGCGGAACATCAGTTTCTTTTCGGAAGTGAGTTGCTGGTGGCGCCTGTCGTGGAACAGTATGCCTCTATCAAACGGGTTTACCTGCCTGCCGGTGAATGGGTGGATTTTCATGATCCGTCAAATATTTTTAGGGGGCGACAGTGGATAGATTATCCCGTAGATTTATCAACCGTTCCCATTTTCGTCAAAAAGGGATCCATTATCCCCATGATGCCCGTGATGCAATACATCCACGAAGAGGACAATTACCCTCTGACATTTATGGTGTTTCCCGCCAACAACGGCCATCAGGCAACGGAATTTTCGTTATATGAAGACGATGGCGAATCAAATAATTACAAAAGGGATCAATTTGGTAAGCGGATTATTCAGTACAGCTTCAACAATAGTGGTGCCGAATTAAAAGTTTCCGCTCAGGAAACAAATGGCTATCCATTGACCCAACGTGACTACCACATAAAAGTAATTAACACACAGGAGCCCAAACGCATCGAACTAAATGGCAAAAAGATTCGCCAATCGAGAAGGCCATCCGACAATGAAAAATTACAATGGTATTGGGATAAGGAAAATAACACCTGTGTGATAACGATACCTGAGCCTGACAAAGACCTTAAGCTTACTGTGACCCATAAATAAGCATTTCAATTCACCAATCAATTTTACACCTGATAAATCAATGGCAGCGAACTTCGTTCTTGCCATTGATTTTCTCCTAAGACAGTTTTTTTTAATCCTTAAAACTTTTAATTATGAAACTAAATCTACATTTAATTAGTTTGTTTTTGCTGGGCTTGTTTTCTCTTTCAACAGTCCATGCGCAGTACGATTACATGTCCATTGTTGGGGATGCTACTTCAGCAGGTTGGGCTGCTAATGGCCTTCAACTGGATCAAAATGGCCAAATTTTCACCTATAGAGGTGAGTTAAAAGCCGGAAGTTTTAAATTCCATGCTTTTAATGGTGATTTTTGTGAAGGTGAATGGATTAATGCAACAGAGGATGGACAGGCTTTAACCGCAACAGACTACATTGTTACGACCGGCTGTGAGGGACCTGACAATAAGTGGAGTGTCACCACACCTGGAAGTTATTCCATCACCATTGATTTGGATGCTTCCACTATTCAAATCATTGAACTTGACTATTATCCGAACCTTTCGCTAGTCGGTGATGCTACCCCGGGCGCTTGGAGTTTGGATTTGGCATCAGACATGCAAGTGGATGAGTTGAATCCGGCCCTATTCACATGGACAGGAGATTTGGTTGCCGGAAGTTTTAAAATAGCCACCATAAAGACTTTTGATGATGGTTGGGATTGGATTATGCCATTAACACAAGGTCAAGATTTAGGCTTAACCAATTATCAGGTTACGCTATCCGGATCAGGAACTGATAATACCTGGATCATTGATGCCGCAGATGCCGGAAAATATGACATCAGAGTAGATCTCGAATCAGAAACCATTGCTATCAGTAAGTCCGCAGCCACAAAGATTCCTAATTTCGATGCATCTAATGTACAGGTATGGTTCAACGAAACAAATGGCCAACTGACTGTTGACATGAACGACCAAACAGAAGGTAATGTCACCGTATATTCCAGCACCGGAAGTCTAATCACCCAGGCCAAAGGAATGGGCACCATTGTTTTGGATGCTTCTGCCTGAACGGTCCGGGATTAAAACTGGTAAAGGTTTCAAACAATCCATTCGACAAAGTATTTAAGATTATGGTTCAGTAAGAACTTAGGTAGAATTCACCAGGTACTTATTAGAACTTAGGAAAGAAAAATTCAGTACCAGTAAGAAATAAGGCAGGCGATGGAAATTTAAACCATCACCTGCCTTTTATACTTTATTTGAAAATACCTTATAATATCGCTACACCAGACCCATCCCAACCAACAACCTCCCCTCTCAACCTTATTCCCCATCCACCCTTCCTACCCTTCTCCCCCTCTTGATCCTTTCTTCCCTTCCTTCCCCATCACCCCCTCTCACCCTTCCTGCCCAATCAACCCTTCTCCCCCTCTCAACCTATTGACCTATTAACCTATTGATCCCGCCTTGCGGGATTCCGCTTCGCTTCGTCCCGCTTCGCGGATTCCGCTTCGCTTCACCTCCTGACCTAATACCCGACCAACCCTTCCTGCCCTTCCTACCCCATTGACCAAATAACCTATTGGCCTACTCCCCCCTCTTCAACATAATAGGCTCCAGATAGGTGGCACGATTACGGGTCCCATAAACATCTCGCACTTCAAGTGTGAAAACTTGCTCAAAAGGCTCATAACCTTCAGTCTGTAATTCTAAGCGGTAGCTCCTTCCTGCTGGCAATACCGCTACAAACTTACCGGTGAGAGAATTGGGCCGGTAAATACCTTGCAGCAACTCATTCTCTTGGTCGTAGATCCGCACCACAGCATCGCTGTAGGGCATTTTATTTTCATCATAAATGTGGCTGGCCACAACGGCCAATGATCGGTCATCTTCTGAAGGAAAAGTAATCAGGTAAATGTCTGTGGAACCGAAGCCATCGGGTTGGCGCGAGGCATAGTACACCCTTTGTCCGTCCGGTGTAGGCATGAAAAAGATATCGTCATCCGGTGTATTAATGGGGTAGCCCAAATTAGTGGGTTCACTCCACTCCCCGTCCACATCGTCCAAAATGCTGGAAAAAATATCATAACCACCCATGGAAGCATGTCCCTCTGAAGAGAAATAGAGGGTGCGACCATCGGGATGCAAGAAAGGACTCTCCTCGTTCAGCGGGGTATTGATTTCAGGCCCCAGATTCAGCGGTTCACCCCAAAAGCCATCGGGCAAAAGATGAGACACATACAAATCCTTTCCCCCATAGCCACCTGGCCGGTCACTGGTGAAGTAAATGCGCTCGCCATCGAGGCTCAGACTGGCATGACTTTCATTATAACCCGAATTAATTGGCGGAGGAAAGGGAATGGGCTCTGTCCATTCGCCAAACTCCAGTCGACTTTCATAAAGATTCCCAATGGCGCCATCGTTTTGAAAAAAGAAAAGGGAATTGCCATCGGGACTTAAGCTAACAGTGGCCCGGTTACCATAGTAATTTCCGGGCAGTTCCAAAGGGGTGGCAGCTGTCCACGCCCCATCCCGCCAATAGGAAACATAAATATTTTCAAAATACTGCCCCTCCTCTCTTTCGGTTTCACTCAGGGGGCGGTTTGAGGTAAAGTAAATGGTCGATTCATCCAGAGCCACTACCGGACTATGATCGTCGTGTGAAGAATTGAAAGCCCTGCCCATCGTTTGAATCTCAAAGGGGACCGGATTCTGAACCATATAGAGCGCTTGCTCTCCATAGGCAATTTCCCGATTCACGGCCTCAATCAGGTCACCCTCCGATGAAGGAATCACTTCCAAAAGCTCGGTATGTAAGCCGAGGGCCTCCTCGAAACGGTAATCCAGGTGCAAGGCCTGTGCCTTGTAAAACCGTGCCTCGAGAGCTCTTCGTGAGGGTTTGTCCTCCAGTGGATAATGCTCAATGGCGATATCAAATAACTCCAGAGCCCTTTCAGAACCACCGGGCACACTCAAATAAGCAATGCCCGATAAAAGATAGGCTTCCCTGTTCACATCCTCACCCACCAATAAGGGTTGCAGCACACTAATGGCCTGTGTGAAACGATTGTTGTCGATATGTGACTCGGCCGTTCGCAATGCACGACGTTGAGAAAAGCCATCCAAAGCAAAAAAGCTCAGTAACAAAAAAACAGTAAAAATAGTCCGCATAATCAAATAGCTTCTAATGAATATCAAAAACCCAAATCAAACAATTAACACATTCGGCAAACTGACTATTATCACATCATCTCACAAAACGACCTTCATCGGGCTAATCAAGTTTGGTAATAACGGTTCTGTTAGAAGAAGAAACCGGATGAAAAACCATTTTTCGTCCGGGAGCCAACCACAACAGCCTTTTACAAAAAAAACCTTTTATTCGCACAAAATCAAGAATTTTTGACGGACGGCATGAGGAAACATCCAGAAGGCAGGTTTCTGCAGATACAGCATCCTTTAAAGCAGCATCTGACAACACTTTTCCCTTTCCGGAAATCAGGGTATCAGCAACGCAGGAAGAGGACCATTGGTCGCCCGCCAAAACGACATAATCGCCCTGCAGCGGATAGGCAGGAGCTACCACCTGAGGAGACGGTAATAGCCGGCGCAAGGAGGATAACAGACCGAGGGTAGCAATCATCCATTGGACCAAAAGTCGCTGCACCCCATTTTGGCGCGCGCCAAAATGTTTTTTATAAAACAGTTCCATGGCCCCATAAAACATCTTCACATAACGCTGGTCCTTCGCTGTACTTTCTCCTTTAAAATGCACAATCTTAATGTCCGACACATAATAATTGGTGAAACCAGCCTGATGAATGCGCCAGGACAGGTCAATGTCCTCCCCATACATAAAAAACGTCTCATCAAAACCGCCCACCTTTTCAATGGCGGCTCTGGAAAGCACCATAAAAGCCCCGGAAAGAATTTCAACCGGAGCGGTCTCTTCCACCGGCAGATGCCCCATGTAATAGCCGGCCCATGTTTTGGAGGCAGGGAACAGCGTGGACAAGCCGGAAAACCGGCAAAAGGAGCGAAACAAGGTGGGCAATCCTCTTTTTGATTCCGGCAAAAAGCGCCCCGTACCGTCGCACATATGAACGCCCATGGCTCCGCACGTTTGGTGGGCATCCATAAAAGTCACCACCCTTTGTGAGAGGTCCTCGGGCACAAAAGTATCGGGATTCAACATCAGATAATAACG
Source organism: Geofilum rubicundum JCM 15548 (assembly GCF_000974365.1). GTDB lineage: Bacteria > Bacteroidota > Bacteroidia > Bacteroidales > Marinilabiliaceae > Geofilum > Geofilum rubicundum. The sequence goes on along the minus strand of NZ_BAZW01000011.1, from coordinate 73,377 downwards.
TCCACGCGCTATTTGCATGCCCTGATTACAGGCAGTGCCAAAACCCACATTGCTTTGGTTGGCGATAAGGATCACCTGCGGAAACTGCTCCTTGATTGACTGAACCGTATCATCTTGACTGTCATTGTCCACCACAATCACTTCCAGACGCTCATCCGTCTGCCACAATAAACTGTACAAACACAACTGCACAAACGACCGGCAATTGTAGGTAACAATGACCACCGACAAATCAATTTTTTCGCTCCTGGGCGACCTATTTAATAATTCTGTACGCATCATTGCATAAATAATATCAATTCCGAAAGATAATATTTCTTAAATTTACGTGGGTTAAAAAATCAGCACCCGGACAATATAGCATTTGTTTCTGTTCAAGAAACGAAATAACGGCTTATTTCTATCAACAATCCTATAAATTCAGCACAATGCAATTATCGAACTTCATCAAAACAGCCCTCCTGGTCATGACCACCCTTCTTTTGAGCGCTTGCGCCAAAGATGCGCAATTAAGTCTGCCTGCCCTGTTTACAGACAACATGGTACTGCAGCAAAACAGCCAAGCCGCCATTTGGGGCAAGGCCTCTCCGGGCACCGAGGTGACGGTGAGTGGCGACTGGGGCGCCAGCGCATCTGCTACCGCAGCTGATGACAGCACCTGGCTGCTCAACCTGACCACTGCTAAAGCAGGTGGTCCGTATGTCCTGACCGTTTCGGCCCGCCAGTCGTCCATCACCATCAACAACGTATTGCTGGGCGAAGTGTGGTTGGGGTCGGGACAATCGAACATGGAAATGCCCCTGACCGGCTGGCCGCCCAATGATTTGATCATGGATTCAGAAGCCACCATAAACGCCTCTGAGAATCCGGACATCCGGATGTTTACAGTGGTCCGCAACACCAGTGCCCTGCCACTGGAGGATGTAACGGGCAACTGGCAGATGGCCTCCCCGGAGACTTCCGGCCGCTTTAGCGCCACCGCCTATTTCTTTGCCCGAAAACTCCACCGGGAGCTGAACGTTCCCATAGGCATCATTCACAGCAGCTGGGGCGGAACGCCGGCAGAAGCGTGGGTCAGCGGCCAAATGCTCGCCATAGATAAAGATTACAGCAGCATTATCGAACAAATCAAAGAATTGGGTCCACAGGCAGAGCTGTACAACGAGTGGCTCAATCAACACGAAAGCACCCTAATCTCTATAAAGGACAATAAGGACCCCTTAATTGGCATCGATATTTTTGACGAATACTGCACCAATCCATCCACCTCTACCGAGGAATGGCCCGTTATGTCGATCCCCGGCACCTTCGAAGAAAGCGAGATAGGAGCATTTGACGGCGCTGTCTGGCTGCGCCGGGAAGTAAAAATTCCTGCCGAATGGGAAGGCCGGAATTTGGTTTTAAATTTGGGTCCCATTGACGATCGGGATGTGACCTACTTCAATGGCATACAGGTGGGCGCCACCGAAGAAGACGGCTTTTGGCAAATGGAGCGTCGCTACACCATTGCCTCTGAATGGGTCAATGCCGGCAGAGCCGTCATTGCTGTAAGAGTGATTGACACCCAGGGGGGTGGCGGTTTCGGCGGGCAGTCGGAGGACCTGACAATTGCGCCGGAAAATCAGCCGGAAGCAGCCATTCATCTGGCAGGCGATTGGCCCTACATGGTGGTAGGTGAATTAAGAGGCAACCGACTTTACCTCTTAAATCCCGAAGACAATGACTTTGCTGACCGTCCCTCTTTGTCGCTGGCCCTGACCGCTCACACGCCATCTGTGCTTTACAATGCCATGATAGCCCCCTTAACCCCCTATACCTTGAAAGGCGCCATCTGGTACCAGGGCGAATCCAACGTTGGCCGGGCCCATCAGTACATGCGACTGAAATCCATGTTGGTGACCGACTGGCGCAACCAGTTCGAAAACCCTGATCTTTCCTTCTATTATGTGCAATTGGCACCCTGGCACTACAACGATTTAGATGGTCATGCATCGGCCCACCTGCGTGAAGCCCAGCGCCGCATGATGGATTTGCCCAACACGGGCATGATTTCAACTTTGGACATTGGTAATGTGGACAACATACATCCGGCCAATAAAACCGATGTAGGTGAAAGGTTAGCTTTATGGGCACTGGCCCATGATTATCAGATGGAGGTGCCCTTCTCGGGCCCTGTTCCGGCAGAAAAAGAAACACAAGGCAATGCCCTCCACCTGTCGTTCAGACATACGGAGGATGCCCTAATTATCAACGAAGAGGTACCCAACCAGTTTGAAATAGCCGAGGAAGACGGGGTTTTCCATCCGGCTCAGACAGAGATCAAGGGTGACACCCTCATCCTGAGTTCTCCCCAGGTATCCGAACCTGTGAATGCCCGCTATGCCTACAAAAATGGCAGTGAAGCCAGTCTGTTCAACAGTGCCGGACTGCTAGCGCCGTCCTTTAGTACGGAAAATGAAATAGCAGAAAGCCATTAGGTTTTCACCCATCATCAACAACTGTTTGCGAAATAATTCTTTTTAAAAGCAAGCGCGTCTAACATTTCTTTCCGCTTAAACAAAAGCACTATTCTCCCAGAGAGCCGGTTACGCCGGCTCTCTTTTTTTATCTGCATCCGCAAAAAAATCTGATTTCGAAAAAAAAACAACCTTCCTTAATCAATAGTTCGTTAAACTTTTTTATTTGCTTAATTTACAAGCAGTTATGATCCTGCCGCCTGTATGCGTAATTGACTTATAATTAAGGACTTGCTAATACCTAACGACCTAATAATCTAACGACCTATTGTTAAAAACTTCACCATTTATTCATGTTCAGGGTCGCATCTTTGAATCATCAAACAATCAGAATCGGGTGTTTAACCCTTTTAGATGTAAACATCAACTAAAAGAAAAAAAATGAAAACAAAATTATTTTTGGCAGCCCTCGTACTGGTCAGTGCAGGTGCCATAGCACAGGAGCCCGAGCAAACAAGAACCCGTGAAGCCCTACAGGCGCAAGAACGCGTCCATGATGGCGTTCCTGCCGAAGATGCCTTGCAAAAACGTGAGCAAAAAAGACTGGAACGTACAGAACGCAAAAATGCCCGTAAAGAAGAAGCCCTTCAGAAACGCAGTCGTGGTTTAGAGCGCAGCGAAGCAGCCCGTACCCGCTCACAATCCATGCGCCAGGAAAATGCCCGCATGGAAAACAGAAAAAATGCCCGTCCCGAAAGATCCGGGGAATCAGCAGGCAATGCCCAGCGTGCCCGGACTGAAAACCGTTCAAAGGGCGGAAAGTAACCGACAATAAACACACCGTTAAAACTAAATATCCGGGTAAAGTTTATTTACCCGGATTCAGTTAATCATAAAAAAACAGTACTATGAAAAATATCTTTGGAATAATGCTCATGGCATTTACCTTAATTGCCTTCACCGCGTGTGAAGAAAGTGAAAAAGGAAAAGGCACACTCAATCTGGCCATTACGGATGCCCCCATCGATACGGATGGCATTTCCGGTGTATATATTACCGTTGTGGGGCTGCAATACCATTCTTCCGCCGATGGCTGGGTCACCATTGAAGATTTTGAAGGACCAGCAACCTATGATTTACTGGCACTGACCCGTGGGGAATTTGAGATGCTGGGGAATTTTGAATTGAACGCCGGTCATTACAGTCAGCTAAGATTCATGCTGGACGCTACGGAATACGGACAAGGAGCCCCCACAACTTCAGGTGCTTACATCGAATTCGACGATGGATCCACCTCCCCCTTATTTGTACCCTCAGGTAGCCAGTCGGGTTTCAAAGCCGTTGGAGCCTTTAGCATACCCGTAAACGGAGAAGCCTATGTCACAGCCGACTTTGATGTTCGCAAGTCGATTGTAAAAACCGGCATGAACGACCGCTACATCCTTAAGCCGGTCATTCGACTGGTGGTTGACAACCAGGCCGGAAGCATTGAAGGTCACCTCTCGGGCATTGAAGACGAAGCCAATTATGTGGTATATGCCTATGCAGAAGGCAGCTATACCGAAGACGAAGCCGCAGAGCCGGAAGAAGAAATGCCGCGTTTCCCCAATGCCGTGAGCAGTGATGTCGTGGATGTTGATGACTACTACCACATCGCCTTTCTGGCAGAAGGATCCTATGATTTAGTCGTCGTTCGCACCACCGAAGAAGGTGAAGTGGAGGTCATCGAAACCATAGAAAATGTAGAAGTAGAAAGCAAAACAACCACCACCCTTGATATTGCGTTAAGTCTGAATGTGGTGATGGAAATATAAAAACATATTGATTTTTGGGTTAGGGTTAAGGTAGAAGGGACTGCGAATAACGATTCGCGGCCCCTTCTTATTTTAAATCAATCAAAAAACACTAAATTTGTTGTTACGCAAAAAGATTCCCGGGTGATTGGCCCTTCAACAAAAACACACGACTTCCATGAATTATTTCAAATTCCTGTTTACCCTGTCCCTCCTTATTTCTCTGCAATCGCCGGCATGGGCCGGCGAATGGCATAACATAAAAGACTATGGGGCTCAGGGAGACGGAAAGACGCTGGATACCCAGGCCATTAATTCTGCCATTGAAGCCGCTTCCGAAAAAGGTGGCGGAACCATCTACTTTCCACCAGGAATATATCCCTCCTTCTCCATTCGTCTTAAAAGTAACATCCGACTGCATCTCGACATGGGCGCTACCCTTCTGGCTGCCAGTCCGGACAACCACCCCGGCCAGGGCTACGACCCTGCCGAACCAAATGTGTGGGGCGACTCACTGGAATACCAGGATTTTGGCCACAGTCACTGGAAAAACAGCCTCATTTGGGGCATTGGTCTGGAAAACATTGTAATAGAAGGCTACGGCCGCATTGACGGGCACGGACTGGTCAAACACGGTCGGCGAACCCCGGGTTTGGGGAATAAAGCCATTGCTTTGAAAGAATGTAGAAATATCACGATCAAGGACATCACCATCTTCCGTGGCGGGCATTTTGGCATTTTACCCACAGGGGTGGACAATTTCACCATTGACAATGTAAAGATAGACTCCAACCGGGATGGCATCAACATTGATGCCTGTCGGAACGTACGCATTTCCAACTGTCAAATCAACACCCCCAACGACGATGCCATTGTGCTCAAAAGCAGCTATGGACTTGGCTATGCACGTGCCACTGAAAATGTGGTCATTAACAACTGTCACGTTTCGGGCTATGATTTGGGAACCATGCTGAATGGCACCTTCCAAACCACGCAAAAAGCGGCGCCCGACAAAGGAGCAGTGACCGGTCGCATCAAATTGGGTACCGAATCCAACGGCGGCTTTAAAAACATTACCATCAGCAACATCACCTTTGATCATTGCCGGGGATTTGCTCTGGAGACCGTGGACGGCGGATTCATGGAAGACATTACCATCACCAACATTACCATGCGGGACATCCTCGACTCGGGCTTTTTTATCCGATTGGGCAGACGACTTAGAGGACCGGAAGGTATTGTACCCGGCAAAACCAATCGCATCCTCATTTCCAACGTCACCATGACCGGTGTTCCACCCCGTTATTGCGCCATGGTCATGGGCATTCCGGGACACCCCGTAGAGGGTGTCACCTTCAGCAACATCCGGATGCTGGCTGATGGCGGTGCGCCTGAAACCCAGGCCCAAACAGAAGTCCCTGAAAATGAAGATGGCTATCCCGACCCCATGTATTTCGGTGATTTACCGGCCCATGGCTTCTATGTGCGACATGCCAAAAATCTGACCTTTGATCATATTGAAGTCCGTTTGATGCAGTCAGACGGCCGCCCGGCATTTATTCTGGATGATGTGCACCAAAGCGAACTGCGACAGATCAAAACGGATAAAAAAGGCAGCCATCCTTCCCTGATCCAAAAGGAAAGCAGTCAACTTAAAATCGAGCATTTCGAAGGGATGGAAAACAGTCCCGTCTTATAAATTATTTATCTCAATGATTTTGATGTAAATTTGTCATAGCAGGAACAATTCAAAAACAGATTGGGAGCATGAAGCTTTTCATTAAATACATGGTTAGCCTTCGATGCAAATTGATGGTAAAAAAGAGAAACTCAAGAAATTAGGTATCAAATACGTGGTTATTGATTTGGGTGTGGTGGAGATACTGGAGGACATAACGCCCGAACAACACGACCAACTTAAAATACTCTTGCTTGAATCCGGCCTGGAGCTCCTTGATGACAAGAAGAGCATCCTGATTGAAAGAATAAAAAATGTGGTGACCGAAATGATTCATCACAGCGATGAGCTACCCAAGGTGAACTTCTCAGATTATATCAGCGAAAAACTGGGCTACGATTACACCTACCTGTCCAACATTTTTTCTGAAGTAAAAGGCATTACCCTGCAGCATTACATCATCATGCACAGAATTGAAAAGGTGAAGGAACTACTGCTTTATGATGATCTGAATTTAACTCAGATATCCTACAGACTGCAGTATAGCAGTGTAGCACACCTGTCCAATCAATTTAAGAAAGTCACCGGCCTCTCGCCCTCCTTCTACAAACTGCTCAAGCAAAAACGGGGACATAATCTGGAACACCTTTGATCTGATCCTTCACGTTTTTCCGGAATAAAAATCAGCTTTCCCGCACCGGGTTGGGCACATGTCAGGCATCCCTCAAAACAATCCGCCCTCGTCTTCTGGCTGGTAAGCATTTCGTCAAAAACATTTTCTGATTTTGTTTAATACTAACAAAACACCATCGCCTCACTATCACTACAAAACCTTTGATCATGAAGTTTTTTTGTGCAATTAAAGGACATCATAATTTATAAATCTATTAAACTTTAGACAGAAAAATAAGTGAATTATATAAATTGTAATAATAGTTATGTAACAATTATTGTTTTCAGAAGCCGCATCTTTGTCGTATAGTTAATATCCACCTTAAATTTAAAAAATCATGGGAAATTTGTTATACATAGTCGCAGTGGTGCTAATCATTCTTTGGCTGGTTGGATTTTTAGGATTCCAGGCCGGAGGAATCATCCACATTCTTTTAGTGATTGCTGTCATAGCCGTATTGCTTAGAATCATTCAGGGAAGAAGGCTTTAATAAACAAAAGTGACATTATTTTATTTACAATAAACAAAATAATACTTCCGATTCCGTGCGGGCCGATTTCATCAATTCGGACAGGTTAACGGTTTCTTTAGGGTCAACTTCCAAATCAAACAAATATTCCGTGGCATCCAGTTTTTCAATCTGAAGGCTATGTCCTTCGCCCATATTGTGACGATTGTAGCCAAAACCAGAGCGCTCACCCGCTACAATGTATTTCCATTTTCCCTGGCGCAGGCCTAGTCCGTCACGGTAGACAAGCCTTTAGCATCGCCTGGTTGAGAAAACACCCCTGAAAGAAGGCAGAAAAACATTTTTCCTCTTATGAAGATTAAGAGCCCCGATCACCCAAGGCAATATTTAAATCAGATAAAACTTTGCTCATTTTGTTTGAATTTGTTTTATAAATACTGAAAAACAAAATGGCTACCGGAAATCAAACCACAATTTGATGGGATATCCCTCATCGCCCGGATGACCTCTGTATAAACCTTTATGACTTTTGGGGCCCAGTTCACTCGCATCTTTAAACTTGGTGCCAATGGCCGGAATTTCATATAAAAACGACAAGTCAGCATCAGGGAATGCCGGTGATGTTCCGGGCCTGGCGTCTTGCGGTGTTCCCGGAGTAAACAGTTGGAAATACAGGTTGGGTGTTTCAGAAATTACCGTAAAATCCGATTCCGTTGTTTCCAGTTTAGCCCAATACAATTTTCCGTGATACCCTTTAAATTCGGGGTAAACTAAGTTGTTAAAACTTTCGCCTGTCAGGGTGTTGTTATAGCCTTTTGCCAAACACCAAGATTATGCCCTTTTGTACGGTTTTTCCAAACACGGTAGGGGCCCTGTCCCATCCAGGTGATTCCTTCTACTTTTTCCTCGGGGTAATTGAATGAAATGCCTATATAATCAATGTTTCGTATTCCGCCATATTTACCAATCATATATGAAATGTGTTGAACTTCGAGTTCGAGCAGTCCGTTTTCATGTAATTTCCATACGGCTTGTCCGGGATATTTCGAATAATTAATTACAAATTGAAAATGACCATCTAAACTGTTTTCCCAATTTGTTTCAACCACTTCGGTTTCAACACCAACCGGAACTGGTCCCCCGTTTAACGAAACCAAACCATTGGCATTTTTCACCGATTGAATGGTGCCGTCTTTTTTATTGAAAACCACTTCAATTCCGTTTGCGGTAGCCCTAACGTTTGTATCGGTTTCCTCTACTGAAACCTGGCCCGTGTTGTCACCGATGATACTTCTTTGGGCAATTTCCTTTGGCTGGACAACCGGCCAGCTCCAGGTATAGAGTTCACTTCCTTCATGATTTAAAGCTGTGAATTCAAAAATATCCGCTTCCTGCAAGGCATCGCCATAATCTACAGTCACTCTGACTGTTTCACCAGGTTCAGCATCGGCATTGGTCACAACGCCTGAGCCGGTAAGCCGTTTTTTGGTAGTCCCCACTTCGGTTTTATAGGCTCTCCAGCTAAATGCGCAATCATTTAAATGGGTATATATGAATTTATTTTTCAAAAACAGTCTGCCATTCCATTGTTTATTGATGGTCACCGGTTCAACCTGTACCGGCGACCAAATTTCTTTAATCGTGTAAAAACTGCCTTCTTTCTCACGATGCGGCCCCAATATTCCATCAGGTGCATGATTTCCATCTGAATCATAAACAGTTCCTTCCTTGTCGGTACGCAAAACGGCTTCGTCACACAATACCCACAAAAATCCACCTGCTAAAAGTGGGGAAGCTTCGTAGCTTCTCCAAAATGCTTCTAGTCCCGCACCATGTCCACCATCGTACAAACCATGCAGCAATTCAGTCGGCATAAAAGGATCGTTACCAAAAACATTTCGGCCAATGCCTTGATTGAACTCAGGGTAATGAAAAGTATCTGCACCATTTTTCAGCAGCCATGGATAGAGTACGGGCCGTTTTTGAATATCGTATTGATGAAAGCCTTTTTCATTGGCAAAATTCCAGCCACCTTCATTTCCGTGATTCCAGATGACGACACTTGGGTGGTTTTCATCTTTTAAAACAGTTTCTTTTACAAGCTTTGGTCCAACAATGGTATCGTAGCCATCCTGCCAGCCCGTAACTTCGTTTAAAACAAAGAGACCAAGGGAGTCACACAATTCCAGAAATCTTTTATCAGGAACATAGTGCGAGCTACGCACGGCATTCATGTTCATCTCCTTCATCAAACGAATATCCTGTAAATGATTTTCTTCGCTTAAAGCCCTGCCTGTTTCCGGCCAGAAAGAGTGGCGGTTAACACCCTTAAAGACGACTTTTTCACCGTTGATATAAAAACCATCGTGCTCACGTAACTCAACTGTACGAAATCCGATTCGTTCAGTGAGTTCATGAATCACTTGGCCATTCCTGTTTAGGCTGATTTTTATATCGTATAAGGCAGGCCACTCCGGATTCCACGATTTTATTCCGTCGAACTGACCTTCCACCCAGGTTTCGGTTTCGCCTTTCGAAACGCTTTTGCTCACACTGATCCCAATGTTATTTCCTTTCAAATCAAATAAATCAACGGTAACTGAATAATCCGCTTTTGATTGATTTAATTCGATGAATGAGCGAAAAGAACCATCGGCTTTTGCATCAATGGCAATGCGCTTCATGTGCACAGCCGGCATAGCTTCTAAATAAACCGGACGAAAAATTCCGCCAAAAATCCAGAAGTCGGCCAGGCGCTCGGCCCGATTAACCGATTCATTGGAAGAGTGTTTGGCTACATCAACTTCCAGAAGGTTTGTATTTCCGTATTTCAGTAGTTTTGAGATGTCATATTTAAAGCGGTAAAATGCGCCCTGGTGCATTTCTCCGGCCGATTTACCATTTATTTTCACCCGGGTATCGGTCATGGAGCCATCAAAGACAACATTTACTGTTTTTCCTTTCCAGTCTTGTGGAACTTCAAATTCGTATTTGTATAATCCGTGTTCTTTGCCGCGTTCTTCATCGTGCCCATAATTGTAGGTTCCAAAGCCCTGCAATTCCCAGTTGGATGGGACCGGTATTTTGCTCCATTTTCCACTGTTCCTGCCATCGGTGCAATAAAAATCCCACTCGACCGTATTTGCAGCATCCGTACCCGACAGGAATTTAATGTCGGTCTGTTGGGCCAATGAATGGATTCCAATCAGAACCAGAAATGAAACCAGAATTACATTTTTCATCAGTATAAAATTAGTCTAAGTTATTGGTCTGATGGAACTTGCATGATTGAAGTTTATACATGTTCTTTAGTGACAAATCTTGTCATGCTCGTTTCATTGTTATTTATTTTATTTGGTAAATGTAATGCTTCATTTTAGTTTATAAAACTCATTCTGCAACAGAGCACCTTAAATACCAAAACTATAAGAAAATATTTCAGTTGACTGGCCCAGCCAATCTTTCGCTCACAAAAAACAGAATACGTGGTTTTCAGGATGCGCACGAAATTACCCTAAGCGGCCAATTAAACATCCGGAGTTCTTCTATGAAATTGACTAGAAAATAAAAGCTATTGGACAGGTACCGACACCATCCCAATTATTGATTTTTCCTTGGAGGTCCCCCTTGCTTCAGTATAATAGAAGCCAAATTTATGGCATCACTTAGCCTATCGGATCTTTTTGCCAGAACAACTTAACAGCGTTTCAAGAATGTAAAACATTCCATTGAGTTTATTATATTTGCCCTTCATAATTCATCTCAAGGGCCTGCATTCACCCACAAAACGTCAACATCGATGAAAGAGCCGGCCACACATAAAGCAATCACCAGACTCCTTCTGCACCTGCACCCCCAAAGAATAGATACCCGGGCCATCAAATTCAACCGCACCTTTGGTCTGGGCGGTATTGCCGCGCTGCTGATGGTGCTGCTGTTTGTGACAGGGAAGAAATGGCTCCGGAACGCCCGCGCGTCAATCACAACATCGCCATGATGTATGATTTCATGAAAGACAAAGGAAAAGCTGAACAATATTTGAAAAACGAGATAGAAGTGATCGACAACCTGAACAGTCGTTCGGCTCTGTTGCGCTTCTACCTGGATAACAATCAAGGAGAAAAGGCCTTGAGCTATGCCATGGAGATATTGAAAGACTATCCCGATGCCGAGCAGGTGAGGCAAGTGGTGGAGCAATTAAAAGTGGCGAATTAATTTTTTTAGAATTGATAATCCGCACTTGTATTATAAACACTAATTAATGGAACAAAATAATCACTTGATTATTTTGCCGGCTCTGCAAAGAATTGTTCACGCCTAAATGGAGCCGCTGCCTTAAACAATAATTACCAGCGGCTGTTTAAAAAGTATCCATCTCACCAGGATGCGATGCCAAAAAATTTTTAAACGGACCTGGAAATGAAAATAGTTTTAGCGCTAACGGCGCTTCTCGCAATAACTGCAGGCTGTCAGACAAACCCTTCAAAACAACAACAGGATGAAGCAGCCACCAAATCCTGCTGCATGCCGCAGGCCCACGCAAGATTTGACTTGTCGGCCGAAAATGCTCCTCCCGGACAGGAAACAACATCAACAGAAGGTATGGTGGTCATTCCGGGTGGCACCTTCACCATGGGTGCCCGGGAAAAGGAATTTGCCAGAGCGGACGAATTTCCGAATGCTTCTGTTCAGGTAGACAGCTTTTTAATGGATGCACATCCCGTTACCAACCAACAGTTTGCAGCCTTTGTGGAAGCAACAGGTTATGTAACAACAGCTGAGGTGGCGCCGGATTGGGAAGAAATAAAGCAACAATTGCCACCCGGCACGCCCAAGCCTGCGGATTCTTTGCTCATTCCAGCTTCATTGGTGTTCTCTGCGCCTCAAAAAGAAGTCTCATTAAACAACCACCACTCGTGGTGGAAATGGATGGCGGGAGCCAACTGGCGACAACCTCAGGGGCCGGGTTCTTCCATCGAGGGAAAAGAAAACTTCCCCGTGGTTCATGTTTCCTGGTTTGATGCACAGGCGTATGCCCAATGGGCAGGCAAACGCCTGCCCACAGAAGCCGAATGGGAATATGCAGCCAGAGGTGGTCATGATGAATACATTTACCCCTGGGGCAATGAGCCAGTTTCGCCCGAAAGAGCCAACTACTGGCAGGGCGAATTCCCCTACTCCAACAAGGCCAGTGATGGCTATGAATACGGAGCACCTGTCGCGTCGTTTGCGCCCAACGCTTTTGGCTTGTATGACATGGCCGGAAACGTATGGCAGTGGACGGCAGATTGGTACCACGCCCAATATTATGCCTCTCTCAAAAACAACCCGGTCAACAAAAACCCCAAAGGTCCTGAGCAATCCTATGATCCCTTATCGCCCAACATGCCCCAAAAAACAATCAGGGGCGGTTCCTTTTTATGCAACGATTCCTACTGTGCAGGATACCGGGCCTCCGCCCGTATGAAATCTTCTCCGGATTCAGGAATGATGCATCTCGGATTCAGGTGTGTAAAGGATCTGTAAGCCAGCACCAGCCATATAATATTTAGGCCTCTTTGGTCATCCGACAAAATAAGCTAGAAACAAAAAGAGAGAAATTCGATTAACCATAACCTATAACCAAAATGGGAAAAAGATTAAATCACGCAAAAAGAATCACGATTATTTCTTTAATAAAAACGATCTGAATTTCTGTTATTTGAAATCATTCTAAAAACCTTATCTTTGTAAAAGTGAAGTTAAGAATCTATTCCATATTACTCCTGCTGGCCTTTTTGGCCGCTTTAAGTCACGAGATGATTCCCCATCATCATCATGATCTGGATAATTCTGTTCTTTCGCTTCGTTCCACCCATCCTGGTCACCATCATTCTTCCTCTGATTTCGATCACTTACATCATGGCGAAGGAAACCACCACCATGATTCAGAGGATGCAGATGCGAGCAACTTCCCCTTCCATCAGCATCTCTCAGCAGATGGAGACTTTGACTATTTCCGCATCAATTTCAACAAGGATGTTCAAGTGCCCTTTTCAACAGTTGCCGTTCTTTCTAGAAGTAGCAACGTCAGGATTTCTCCTCCTCCGGAAATGGACCTGATCCGCTTTAGCGACAAGCCCTTCCTGATAACCAGCATCTTTAAACCCGGAGCCATCGGCTTACGGGCTCCTCCTTCTATGGCCTGATTTCCAGGAAAACGATCACTCTATTTTTAATTCCATTCACCTTTGGGTGAATACTAAATTCAATCAATTATGAAGCGATTCATGTATTTGTTGATGCTCTCTGCTTACCTGACATTCATGGCTGCTTCCTGTGGTTTAAGAACGGACAACAGCGACGACCACGGACATGACCATGGCACTGAAAACCATGACCATGAGCACGACCATGAACAGGTTGAACAGGAAGAGTTTGTCGTTGGCGACAGCACAAACACTTCAACACCAGCAGAACATCACGACCATGACCACGAAGATGGTCATGTCCATTAAGATCAGGATTCCGGAGCTTCAGGCTCCGGAATCTTACCAAAACTAAAAGCCATGAAAGCACGCTTATTTTTTTCAACCATCGCCGTGACCAGCCTCTTCCTGTCCTGCAACCACCCTACCGGGGGACACGAACATGATGGCAATGGGGGGCTTGAAACAGAAGATCACGAGGCACATGATAACCCAGTGCCGGAAACTCAAAGCTTTACCCTCTTTTCAGACGCATACGAACTTTTTGTAGAATTCCCGGCCTTAACGGTAGGGCAGACAAGCATTTTTGCCGCCCACTTGACGCAACTGGACGACTACCAACCGGTGACCAAAGGCCAGCTAACAGTTAGCATTGTAAAAGATGGCAAAGGTCTTCGGCACCGGGTTGAAAGCCCCGCTTCCCAAGGAATCTTCCGACCCGCTCTGCAACCTAAAGAAGCAGGCAACTACCAGCTAAAATTTGAACTTGAAAGCCCCTCCGGAAAGGCCTCCTTTGAAATACCTGACATACCGGTTTACGGCCATGCGAATGAAGCGTCCCACGCAACAGAGGATGAGCACGATGCCGATGCCATTTCTTTTTTAAAAGAGCAGGCCTGGAAGACGGATTTTGCCACACAGGAAATAAAGCTTCAACCCTTCTATTCGGTTATTCACACCTCGGCAAAAGTTAAGGGACAGGCGTTATCCTCCTTGACCTTGAATGCTCAAACGGAGGGACAGGTGAAGCTGATGGTTGTGCCTGGACAAAAACTCCAGAAAGGCGACCTGGTGGCCGTAGTCGCCAGCACCGGTATCGAAAACAGTCTGGATGCACGACTTACACAAGCCCAAATAGCCTTCAACAAAAGCAAAACCGATTATCTCCGCACCAAACAGTTGGTTGAAAAGCAAGTGATATCAGAAAAAGATTTTCTGGCCATCGAAACACAATACCAGCAGGATTCATTGCGGTATTATCAATTGGCCAATCAAGTCTCCGGGAATGGCCTGAAAATCACCTCCCCCATCGACGGATTCGTTAGTCATATCGCTGTGCGCAACGGACAATTTGTGGATAAAAGTTCTGTCCTCATGGACATCGGCAGCAATCAGGACCTACGCAACGAAGCCTATGTAAATGCGTCTGATTTTCAGAAAGTCAGCGAAATATTCGATGCCACCTTCTCCCTGCCCGATGACAAGGAGGCTTTAACACTTGAAGCTGTCCGGGGACAATTAATCGCCCAAACCCCCTTTGTCAGCGAAAACCACAGCCGCATACCCATAACATTTGCGGTTCAGAACAACGGCCGACTCATGAACGGCATGTACCTGGAAGCCTTTCTGAAAACAGGCAAGAAGGACCAGGCCTTGGTCGTCCCTTTGTCGGCCATCATTGAAGAGCAGGGACAATATTTTGTTTTTGTGCAAACCGGCGGCGAATCCTTTGTCAAGCGGCCCGTTCAATTGGCCAACAACGACGGGATTCAGGTAGAAATCACTTCAGGCCTTGCGGTTGGTGAACGCATCGTCACCCAAGGTGCCTATCAGATAAAACTGGCAGCCATGTCGGGCGATTTACCCATACATGGTCACACCCATTAAATAGGAAACCATGCTGAACCAAATTATTGACTTTTCATTAAAAAACAGGCTTCTGGTGTTGTTTCTGGCCTTGGTCCTTTTATTGGGGGGAGGCTATGTCGCCACCCAAATGGAAGTGGACGTATTTCCGGACCTGACGGCCCCATCGGTGGTTGTTATAACCGAGGCCCATGGCATGGCCACCGAAGAAGTTGAGCGACTGGTCACCTTTCCCATTGAAACAGCCGTCAACGGCGCAGCAGATGTCCGCCGGGTACGCTCCTCCTCAGCCACCGGCATTTCCATTGTATGGGTCGATTTTGAGTGGGATACGGATATTTTCAAGGCCCGCCAGATCGTCAGTGAGAAAATGGCAACGGTAGCAGAACAACTGCCGGAAAATGCCAGCAATCCGGTGCTGGCTCCCCAATCCTCCATCATTGGAGAAATTATGGTCCTGACCGTTTCGTCCGATTCCATCTCGCCGATGGACTTGAGAACCATTGCCGACTGGCAAATACGTAACCGCCTGCTCTCCATAGGTGGTGTGTCTCAGGTAGTAGTAATGGGCGGTGATCACAAGCAATATATCATAGAGGCCGACCCTGAAAAAATGGACCATTTCGGAGTCAGCTTTCAGGAGCTGTTGAAGGCTTGCGAACACCTGAATGAAAATGCCACTGGCAGCTTCCTCAACGATTTTGGCAATGAGTACGTTATTCGTGGCATCATTCGCACCAATCATCTCGGGGACATAGGGCGTTCGGTAATTAAAGTTCATAATGGTCAGCCCATATCCATCAATGATGTAGCCCTTATAAAGACAGGCACCTCACCTAAAATTGGGGCTGGTTATTTGAATAGTCAGCCCGCAGTGGTTATGACGATTCTAAAACAGCCCAACACCAACACGCTTGTTTTAACCGAAAAAATTGACGCGGCCATTGCCAGTTTACAGGAAAATCTGCCTGCCCACGTAAAAATCAGAAGCGACGTTTTCCGACAGGCTGATTTTATAACCCGGGCCGTAGATAACGTCATCCGCGCGCTGCTGGAAGGCGGGTTGTTTGTCGCCATCATCCTCTTCCTCTTCCTGTTGAATTTCAGAACAACCATCATCTCCCTCATTGCCATCCCCTTATCCCTTCTGGTTTCGGTGCTTACCCTTAAATGGCTGGGCTTAACCATCAATACCATGTCGCTGGGTGGTATGGCCATCGCCATCGGTTCCCTTGTGGATGATGCCATCATTGATGTGGACAATGTGCTCAAACGGCTCAAAGAAAATGCCCGCCTACCCAAACAGGAGCAGGAAGCCAAACTCTCGGTCATCTTCAATGCCTCCAAAGAAATCCGGGCCTCCATTCTAAATGCGACCCTGATCATTATCGTGGCTTTTATCCCCCTGTTCTTTCTATCAGGCATGGAAGGTAAAATGTTAAAACCCCTGGGCATCTCCTTTATCGTGTCCCTTTTTGCCTCCCTGATAGTGGCCCTTACACTGACACCGGTGCTTTGCAGCTACATGCTGACCAGCGAAAAACAACTGGCCGGTCACAAAACCGGAAGTCGCTGGGTACGATGGCTCAACAAACAATATGGAAAGGCACTGGAGCGTTCCTTCAAGCTCAAAAAGAGCATGTTGGCCGCAGCTGGCGTGCTCTTTATGGCCGCCATATTTGTCTTTTTCTCTTTGGGACGAAGCTTCTTGCCTGAGTTTAACGAAGGCATGCTCACCCTGAGTACTGTTAGTCTGCCAGGCATCTCCTTAGACGAAAGCAACAAAATGAACCTCCTGTTAGAGAAGGAAATGCTCGAAATGGAGGAGATTAATACGGTTGTCCGGAGAACAGGACGGGCCGAACTGGACGAACACGCCCAGGGCGTGTTCTCATCTGAAATTGATATTCCTTTCACATTAAACGGCCGGTCAAAAGAGGCCTTTTTGGAAGAATTACGCAGTCGTCTGGCAACCATCCGGGGCATCAACATCACCATCGGTCAGCCCTTGTCTCACCGCATCGACCACATGCTTTCGGGCACCCGGGCCAATATCGCCATCAAGGTATTTGGAACCGATCTGCATCAAATGTTTTCCTTGTCCAACCAGATCAAATCCGTCATAACCAATATTGATGGTCTGGTAGATGTCAATGTAGAACAGCAGGTAGAAATTCCGCAATTACAGATAAAGCCCAAACGGGAAATGCTATTGCAATACGGCATACCGGTCAACGAATTGGCCGAATTCATTGATGTAGCCTTTGCCGGAGAAAAAGTATCGGAAGTCTACGAAGGCGACAGGCGTTTCGATTTGATTTTGCGGTACAACGACCGTTACCGTCAATCCATAGAATCCATCAAGAACACCCTGATTGACACCCACGATGGAAAAAAAATAGCCCTGAAAGAAGTAGCAGAGATCCTTTCGGCATCGGGCCCCAACACCATCGGCAGGGAAAATGTGCAGCGCAAAGTGGTGGTCTCCGCCAACGTATCCGGCCGCGATTTACGGGGGGTCGTCACGGATGTTCAGAACGCCATTGAGCAAAACATCCAACTGCCTGAAAATTACTACATTGAGTATGGCGGACAGTTTGAAAGTGAGGAAAAGGCGGCCGGACTGTTGTTTTACACCTCCATGATCGCCATTTTAATCATCTTCCTGCTGCTGTACATGGAATTTCGAAATGTCACCGTTTCGGCAGTCATCCTGCTCAACCTGCCATTGGCCTTAATTGGTGGTGTGTTTAGCATTTGGATCACCTCAGGCATGTTGAGCATACCGGCCATAATAGGCTTCATCACCTTGTTTGGCATTGCCACCCGCAACGGCATTCTGCTGGTATCGCGCTTCAACGCCCTGTTGGAGGAAGGTGAGCCCCTTAGAAAAGCCATTTTACATGGTGCACTTGACCGGCTCAACCCCATTTTAATGACCGCCTTAACAGCTGCCCTGGCACTCATTCCGCTGGCCATAGCGGGTGACCGGCCCGGCAATGAAATTCAAAGTCCCATGGCCGTAGTCATCCTGGGGGGCTTATTTAGCGCCACTTTACTGAATGCTTTTATCGTTCCTGCCGTTTATTACCTGGTTAAAACAAAAAAAGATGAAACGAGCCATTAATATCCTCCTATTGCTATGCTTTTCACTTCCGGGGTTTGGACAGTCGTTCAGCCACCTGATGCAAAGCATTGAACAAAACAACACGCAATTAATCACCCTTCAAAAATGGTTAAATGCAGAAAAGACCAAAGCCAAAACTGGTACCTACCCCGAAAATCCCGAGGTCACCTACAACCACCTTTGGTCCGGACCCGACCTGCCAGGAAACCAAAAGGAACTGGAAATTACCCAATCCTTCAAATGGCCGGGATACTATACCTCTAAATCAGCCATTCAAGAATTAAATTACCAGCAAAAGGAGGCATTGGCCGAGAAAGAAAAAAGAGAAATTCTGCACAATGCCCGGTCGGTTTACTTCCACCTGGTATGGCTCAACAAACAAGAAGCGCTGCTAAAAACAAGAAAAAAAGATGGGGAACAATTGGTGGCCATCATGCAAGAAGGTTTTGAAAGGGGTGAAATATCCAAGCCAGCCTTCGACAAGGCCAGAATCTACAACATCGGGGTCCAAACGGAATGGCAAAAGACGCAATCCGAAATAAAAGTGCAAAGACAATATCTCCGTCAACTCAACGGCGGTCATTCCATCGACCATCTTATATATGAATACCCCCTGGAATGGAAGCTGCCGGATCTGGATTCCCTCCTGATAAACCTGGCTGACAGCCACCCCGATTTAACCATGGCCCAATTAGGCCTCAAGCAATCAGAAAAAGAAGTAAGCCATCAAAAAATGAACAGGCTGCCCACTTTCGCGGCCGGCTACAGATCGGAATCCTTTATGGACCAAAACCTGAAAGGATTTCACGTAGGCATCAGCATTCCCCTGTGGCAAAACACCAACAAGGTCAAACAGGCCCGCTTGCAAATTGACTGGGCAGCAGCGAGATTGACCCAACAAGAAGGTGAGCTGGAAAGGAGGGCCTCCAATTTATTTCATCAAGCCGCCACACTCCAAAACAATTTCCAGCAAATGAAGGCAGTAATGGAAGAAGAACAAGTTTCACAAAGCCATTTAGAATTGCTGAAAGCCGGTCAGATAAGCTTCTCGGAATATCTGACAGATGTCCGTTTTATCCAGGAAACCTGGATGCAATTTCTAGAAACCGAATACACCTATTATGAGTTGCTCAGCCAATTAAATCGCTATTGAGAGGAAGCCATCCATAATTAAACATTGGCCATATTCATTTATGACCATCCATTATTTCAGGTTCCAATTTGTTTATTGATGAATTGAACGGAATCCCGGATGCAGTGCTTGCAAACAGAATCCACCAGCTGGTTATCCTGAAAATATTGTTGCCCCTCTTCTGCTGTCAAATCGCAATTCAACAACTTACGACAATCTGTACTTTTATGTTTTTTGATGAATTCCTTATTAAACGCCTGAATCATCAAGTATGAATGGGCCTTTCGCGTCCCGTTATCCGAATACTTTTGGCTGCAATAAATACCCAAAACCATATAGCTCCGGTAACCGCTCCACAAGTTCCCTGCAAGCGCCCCATACCAGCACCAAATCCGCATGACACACCTAGTGCCAGCTCCTTATCGAAACCCAGAACCTCCGAATAGGCGGACAAAACAGATTGCGAACAATTAAACCCTTTATCCATAAGGCTTACTGCCTTATCCTGCATCACTTTATCATCCATGAATTTTTCCATATTTTCGAAATGACATGACCCGGTAAGTATTCTTTCCGGGAGAAATCTTATTGCGCTATGACCTCCTTAATCAGTTGCACATTCTCATGGTTTTTTCCATTGTCCACAATCGTTGTTATAAAGATCGGCTTACTTTCAATGACCAATTTATCATCCAAATCCCGAATAAAAATCCGCTCGCCCCAGGAGGACCATGACAACTTGGTTTTTCCAACAATTCCCGAATCGCTCAATTTAAATTTCCATTTCCTGGTCGTGTCATGCGTTTTCAGCAACTCATATACTTCCTGAATTGTATGATGCTTTGGCACTGACTCACTTTTAGAAACAACAAAATCCGCTTCGGTCAATTCTCCCCCGACGATTTCAAGTTTCCTCTTTCTGGCACTTCGAACAGAAAACCATGCCATAAATGCAGCAAAAAGGAGGGTTGTAATACTTTTCTGGACGTATTCCACTTTTCCATCCAGAAGGAAATCAAATAAAAATATTAACAGTCCAAAAATCAATGCAAACCTCAAAAACAACTTCAAATAAATCTTTATCATGGTATTCATATTCTTCTGTTTTTAGTTTTATTTAATTCACCCAAAACTAACCTACCCGAAGGATTACAACCATAAATTCGTTCATATGTCAACATCGGAATTCGATTTTACTTATTTTGATTACTATGTTTTGATTGAAGAAAATCAATGGTTGATATCACCAGTTTTCTCAAGGCCTCTTGATTAATGTCAGATAATTTTTTAACATAGATGCAAGCCTTACCCATTTTAAATTTCCCCAAGTCTTTCAGCAAATCCTCCTGGCCGGAACAACCAGAATACACATACAAAGAAATAGCCGATTTTCTGGGAGAAAATCCCACAAGGGGCCAATCTCCTTCCTGGCTGCTTCTTTCAGATTTATAATGGTAACTCCCAAATCCGATGATGGAGGCCCCCCACATCTTAGGCTCATAACCTGTAAAATCCTGCATCAACTTCAACAACTCAAAGCTGTCCTTTCGCTTTTGCTCACTATCAGCTGCGGCATTGATAAACTCGTGAACGTCCGCATCATTTTGCTTTGTTTTCAATTCTGCCATAGCTTTTAATTATCATAAGGTTGCAAGTTCATTAATTCAACAAGTTCAAATCCTTTTATTAATTACTGAATACCATTGCATTAACCACCTGCTCCAGATCATTCCTTTGTTCCTCGTCAACAAATGATATAATGGCACTTAGGCAAAACCCATTCTGAATAGTGGAATAATACTTTTGGTGAATAATAAACCCCATATAGTTTATGGTACAATTCATATGGTAAAACTCTTGATTGTTAATCATCTCCCTTGTAAACGCCTCATCAATATGGTCGTATTGTATTTGCGAGAGTTTGAGAAGCTTTCTTGTCTGGAAGAGATAGTCGCCACCATTTTTAACACCCGGTGCATTTTTTAAATTTTCAGCCACTAACATGAAACTGGGGTTATAATCAACAGGCGCACCCATTTCGTACTTAAAAACGGCCAGCAAGTTGGCTGAATTTACTTCTGAAGCCTCTACCACAGCTTTCAAATTCTCGTCATCGCCAACAGCAATATCCTTTCCCAACTTAGCAATATCCTCAAACTGCTCCTTGCTTTGAACAACCCAATCTTCTGGCAATGAAACCTCTAACCCAAAAAACGAGTTGAGATATTTATTATTTTGCGCATGCCCATAATCAAAATCCTTCGGCTTCCCGCTGGAGGTACAACTGGTAATCATAAGGGTTAAAACAAATAGCCCAATTACGCTTATTTTTGTTTTCATATCAGGTAGAATTAAGATTTAAGTTAAGTTATTGACAGGAGTTTTTCATTCGTGTTTACTGATTATCCTCTTTAATAAGCAAGAAGTTAGCCACCCATTGAAAGCCAACAAAGCCGACCACAAAAACCAGCGTCATAGTATTGAAAATATCACCGGTAGCAAAGGTCAGACCAATGGCCATTAAACCTACCACCGCCATGACAACGGCGTAGATCAGTAAAGCATTTTTATACTTCGAGGGAGAAAACATCGCGCTAAAAGGCACCATCATGGCAAATCCAAAAATCGCAATGGGTAAGAACCTGGCATCAGACAGGGAAAAATAGGCCAGGAGTCCAGCCACAAACAATCCAAAACTGGCAGCCACATAATTTGAACTCAACTTTTCTTTTTTGTCGAGCAGCAACTGTCCGTATTTATTGAAACGCAGAAACAAATTACTGATTGGGGCAATAACCCAGGTTGAAAAGGCAATCAGGGCAAGTCCGATAATTACCGGGGTCAGATAGGGCTGCAGACCCTCGTTATTACGGGCAACCGCATTCAATACTCTAATCACAATATAAAAACCGATAATAACTCCCCATTGGTATCTGGATGTCAGATTACTCATCCAAAAAGCGTATTTCAAAAACAGTCGGTAAACCGGATTAGCGGCTTTCAAGGCTTCCAGCATGCCAGCTTGTGCATATTCAAAAGTGGGGTCTTTTTTTAAAGCTTCCTTAAAATGCTCCAAGGATTTTTTATGATCGCCCTTTTCCAGCAAACCCCAGCCATAATTGGCATGCGTATAAGCATTGTTGGGATCCTCACGCAAGGCCCCTTCAATGGTATCGAATGATTCTTCGCTGCGTTTGAGCTTATTTAAGGCCGTACTTCTGGTATTCAGGGCCAACAGATGCTCCGCTTCAATTTCCAGGGCACGGTTGGCCGTTTCAAGCGCTTCGTTGAAGCGCTTGCGACCCAGCTGAATACTGGCCAACAATGCAAAATAGTCGGCATCATAGGGATCCAGATCAATGGCTTGATGAATAAACTTTTCCGCCTCCCCCAAAGTCCCCTGCTGAATGGCAATACGCGACTTGATATAGAATAAATGCGGCGCATCCGGCGATAGTCCGATAGCACTGTTAATGATCACATGAGCATTGTCCAATTTGCCCTGTTGCAGGTTAACCTCCGCAAGTAACGACAGATATTGGGTATCATTGGGATTTTCAGAGAGCAAGTCGGAAAGGACCTTCTCAGCCTCCAAAAATCTATTCTGTTGAATAAATATTTCAACTTTAACCAGTCGATTGTCTTCTGCCATGTTACTTTTTTATTTTCAAATAAGTCAAAATATCATCATAAAGGCCTGAATCATTGGCGAACAAGGCATAATTCTTCGCGGTGGCAAACCATTCCTGCGTGCTGGGCTTGTGCTTTTTTAAGGCCTTAACCAAATCGCTGGTTTCAAGCGGTTTTGGGATACCATCCACAAAAGCGGATTCCAACTTCTCTTCAATGGCCATATCAATGATGGCATCGATATCCGCCCCCGAATAATTCTCCGCTTTCTTCGCGATGCTCTGAAAATCGATGGTCCCTGTCGGTTTATTGCTCAATTTCAATCTTAAAATAGAGTCCCGTGATTTCACATCCGGAGGTGGGACAAAAACAATTCTGTCAAACCTGCCTGGTCGCCTGAAAGCAGGGTCCAGATTCCAGGGCGTGTTGGTGGCACCCACAATAAGAACCCCCTCGTTGGTGCTATTTATGCCATCCAGTTCCTGCAGGAATTGATTGATCAAGTGCCTGCCACTTGATTGTTTCATATCACTGCGACTGGCTCCCAAGGCATCAATTTCATCGATGAACAATACGCATGGCGTATTGTGTCTGGCCAGCTCAAACAACTCATGCAGATTCTTTTCGCTGTTGCCAATCCACATATCCAACACATCATTCAAACCAATACTTAAAAACTTAGCGTTTACTTGTCCCGCAGTGGCTTTGGCTATAAATGTTTTACCACAACCCGGAGGCCCATACAGCAAAATCCCTCCACCTGTTTTTTTACCGTAAGCTTTGTAAAGCTCCGGATGAAGTAGGGGTTTAATAATTTTCAATTCAATTTCCTTCTTCACCCCTTCCATTCCACCAACATCATTAAAATTGATGTCGGGCTTTTGCAAAAAACGGTTGTCCACCTCTTCTTCCTCACCCTCTTCCGGGGACTCATTACCACCTCTTAGTCGCAACTGGCTGTCCAGTTCCTCATCAAAATGATCGGGGTCCATGGCCAATGCCTTTTGGTAGGCTTCAATGGCTCTATCCACTGAATTTTCTTTCAAAAGGCCTTTCGCATACAAGGTGAATACCTCTACATCCCTTGTACCGTTATCGATCACCTCCTCTAAAATCACATTACAGGCGGAATAGCTGCCCTTACTAAAAAACACCTGCGCCAGGCCGATCTTCGCTTTGGTATGATCACCCAATTTAAGAAGCGTCGAATACTCCGCTTCAGCTTCCTCAAATCTACTCAATGCCAATAAAGTATCCGCCAGCAATAGTCGCAACGGACCATTCTCAGGCGAGTGCTTCAGTGCCTCTCGTAAACTATCAATCGTATTATCACTCATTCTCACTATTTAATAATCGGTTACCCAAAAAAACACACAAAGCATTTATTTGGGAAACAATCACGGTATATATTTGATTTAAAACTAAATCCGGAAGTTCAGGAAAATCCTGTTAATAGGAAAGTACAAGTATTCATATTTGGTTGAATTAAGATTACCAACCAAAGATATAATTTATTTTGATTCACAATTTATGCTGTGCAACATTTCGCTTTTTCCAACTCTCATATCCCTGAAGGATTTCTACAATATCCTTAAATCTTAAATCAGATGGCAGCTGCTCAACGAAATCCTGGTCAATTTGATACAAGCTCAATAATTCAGATACAGTTCTATAATTTGCTGTTCTAATTACCCTTTTCAATCCCTGTCTATCGTCAAACAAATAATAATCATAATGGTCAATAACCCTGTCGCTAAGCGCATTCTCAGCAACAAAATTATCCATCCTTACCATATCCTTATAAACAGAAACTTCTCCCTTAAACAACAAAACTAAAAACCGGGACCTTGTCCTTTCAGACTCGATGATACTATTGGTCGCGATCGAAAATGCCTTAAACCTGTAATCTATTGACTTATATTCAAAGCCAAAGCCTGCAATCTCATGTGGTTTAAAGGATTCAAACCGACCGGTACCGGTTTCTCTAAATCTCAAAACCGAATGAAATTGCTCCAGATTAATCCCGGACAGGCTGAGTCCACCTGTGTAGCTATCAAATATTGGAATCTTTATTTCTCCTGTTATGGTATCTGAATCATTTGTAACAATAAAACCTGGCGCCCGGACAGCCAGCAACAGATGGGAATTTAATACCGATAAAACAACAATAACAAATAACCTCATTCTATTCATCCATTTCTTTTTCAGGTATTGAGTGTTCCAAGTTATAAAAATCTGTCACATCTGTTTATTTTTCTGACTGCCATTTTTTAATCAGGGCTTTCATTTCGGCAATTTCCTTTTCCTGAGCCTTTATTATTTCATCAGCCATTTACCAGACAAGACCAATCACATTCACCTCCTATTCCTTCAGGAACAAAAGTAACGAACGAATAAATTTATCAAAAACTTCAATATGGGGCAAGTGTCCCACATCCGCCAGTTCCACCAACTGTGAATTTGGGATTTTCTTTTGCGTTAGTCGGCCCAACTCATTATAGAGGCCCATCGTTTTGCGTACCTCATCAGAAACCAAAGACTTTCCCAGAGCTGTTCGGTCTCTTGTGCCAATGATTAAAAGCGTGGGCATTGTTATGTTTAGGAACTCATAAACAACGGGCTGTGTGAAAATCATGTCGTAGGTGAGCGCAGCATTCCAGGCAATGGTTTCATAGTCTGAATTGAGTGTCCATCCAGCCAGCAGGTTGACCCATTGGTCATATTCAGGTTGCCATTGATTGTCGTAATAGCTGACCAGTTGATATTCTTTAATGCCTTCATAAGTCTTTTTAAGCTCATTCTTGTACCACCATTCAACTGGTTTATAGGGCACTTTTAGCTTCCAGTCCTCCAATCCAATGGGATTTTCCAAAATCAGCTTTTCAGTGGTGGCAGGATACATTAAGGCAAAGCGGGTGGCCAACATCCCACCCATGGAATGTCCCAATATGGCAGCTTTATCAATCTCTAAAGTGTCGAGTAGCGTCTTGGTATTTTGAGCCAATTGTTGAAAGGTATAATGAAAATGCTCAGGCTTGGACGATTTCCCGAATCCAATCTGGTCAGGCACAATAACACGAAATCCCTCCTGAATTAAAGCCTCAATGGTCGTTTTCCAATAAGCACCATTGAAATTTTTTCCGTGCATTAAAACGATGTTTCTTCCATTATAATTGTCCGGCTTAACATCCATGTAAGCCATTTTTAAATCCTGTCTTTGCACCTGCAAAGACAAGGTCGAAACCTCATATGGATATGGATAATTGGCCAATTCAATATCCAGCCATTTCAAACCATCATTTTGGGCCATCGTTAATTGACCTGCCAACAAAACCGTTAGGACAACTAATAAATTCCTTTTCATCTTTACTGAATTTAAATGTGATGAAACCTCAAGAGTCTAGTCAGTTAAACAGACTAAAATGGACATTGTTTTACAGAACACCTTTCATCTGGCCACCATATAGAAGGCTGAGAGCACAAAAAATCTAGCGATATATATAGATTTTTTCTATTTTTAAGTTGGTTATGCCCATTCCTTTCTAAAAAAACAAAAAATATAAACCAGAACAAAACCATGGTAGCTTCTCATCTATTCACCACTATAATTCTTTTCGCTTCCCTGTGCTTACCCAACAAACTAACAGCACAAGGCGAACCTCCTTTTTCCGTCCTGCCCTTGTATGACCTGCAAGAGCCAAATACTTTAGGACTGGAATACGCCGAAGGCCTTGAAACCTTTACCATTTTCAGTCCGGGGGAGCATGACAACAAGTACAACCATGGGGTGGTATTATTTCCCTTCAAGGGAAAGTTATATGCTCAATGGCAAAGTTCCTCTGTAGATGAAGACGGGGAAGACACTCAAATTTACTACAGCATCAGTGAGGATGGGGAAAAATGGGCTCAACCTATTGCCTTGACCGAACCTTGGGATAAGGGAATCAGAACCAGTGGCGGATGGTGGAGTAATGGCTCAACGCTAGTGGCCTTTATTGGCGTCTGGCCCAACTTTCACGACGGATCAAAGCAAGGACATACTGAATATATGACCTCCATTGATGGGCTTACCTGGCAAGCACCGCGCCATGTCAGCCATGATAATGGCGAACCGGTAATGGGAATCATAGAACAAGATCTTCGTTCATTGCCGGATGGACGGATCATAACCGCCTTTCATATGCAACCCGGCTTGAAAGTCAAACCCTATTATACAGATGACCCTTTGGGTATCACCAATTGGAAGGCTGGCGAAATGCCCCTTCTCCCATCCAACAACCCCCAAATGAGTCGCGAAATTGAGCCCAGCTGGTTTTACAGAAAGGATTCTGCCATCGTAATGGTTTTTCGCGATCAGCATAGCACCTATAAAAAACTAGCCTCTATCAGTCACGACAGGGGCAAAACATGGACCACCCCTGTCATTATCGACACCCCCGACTCCAGAGCCAAGCAAAGTGCTGGAAATTTACCAGATGGCACCGCCTTTTTGGTAGACAACCCCACTGGCAGCAAACAACGTTATCCGCTGGTCATTACCTTAAGCGAAGGCGGATTTCTTTTCAACAAAGCCTTTTTAATACGAAGTGGCAACAACCTGCAAGCCCTGAGATACGAGGGGAAATATAAAAGAGTAGGATACAGTTACCCCAAAAGTATCATTTGGGGAGAATTTCTTTATGTCTCTTATGCCACCAACAAGGAAGATGTTGAAATCACCCGTATTCCATTACAAATTCGAGAGAAATAACAAAGAGCAAGCTTAGTCGTCACTTTTTACGTTTAGCCCTTTTAATCTTTCTCCAGAGATAAACGATCCCGGCAACAATTATCCAAAATGGCCAAATCCTAATCATGAAGAGCAAGAAATCAACAAATCCATACCATCCTTTTGATAAGGACTGTTTCAATCTTTCTGAAAACCGGTCCCGGTTATCAGGATTGTATTTAAATTCCTCAATCTTAGAGATGGTCAAGTTAAGCGTGCTGTAATCCACCAAGTCACTCAAATACTTAAGTCGGCCGGTTGTACTCTCAATTTCTTCTTCCAAAACGCGAATTTTTTCTTCAATTTCCAGTATCTCCTGGACATTTTTAGCCTGTTTCAACAAATCATTATATCGCTCCAGATAATTCCTTTTATTATCCAGTCTTATTTCCAAATCGATAAATTGATCTGTTACGTCACGTGCGGCAATCTCTTTGTAAAGAATTTGGCCATCCCCATTTTCAATATCAGAAATTAAATGCTCAAAATTTATGGAAGGAACTCTAATTTGAAGATTATAAGAGGATTCATAGTCCGTATTATGAAAACGCTCATTGGCATAATAGCACCATGATCTTTAATCATGGTATCAATTTGCCCTTTTGCCTTTTCAAGTTCCGAAACCCTCAGCCCCAGACGCCCATCCTTAATGATTTTCTTCTTTATCACCTCTGGATTTTCGATTGGTTCCACCGGCGGACGAGGCTCTTCACCAGATTGTCGTGATACTGGAACCATCTCTTCATCCATTTCAGCCACAGCATAAGAAGCTTGGTCTGAATTTTTCTGATGGCAAGAAGCCATCAGAAAAATCAAAATTATTATGGATAGCCACTTTCCCATTGTAAAGAATTTATATTGTTTGGATTAAAAACAGTTCCTCGAAATGAGCAAATTACATGCCCTTCCTTTTCATTGTTATAAAATTTGCTTTATTATCAACTATTATCTACATTAAACAAGCCGATGAGAAGCCGATGAAAAGCCGATGAGCAATAGCAAGGAATTTTGCCCAAACGCCATTCAGTGCAGGCCGCTTCAAGCGGAATCAAATTTCGGAAGTATAATAATTTCAGGTCACCCCTGCCGGCCCTGAAAGGTCAAAAATAATTCTCATTGTGTTATTATCCTTAAAAAAACAAACAGTATGAAAAAGAATGTAGGTATGACAGACCGGGCTGTTCGAATTGTAATTGCAGCCATTTTGGTAATTCTCTACTTCAGCGGCGTGGTAACCGGAACTGCAGGAATGACACTTCTCATTGTGGCAGCCATTTTGCTGATTACCGGCCTCTTTCGGATTTGTGGACTATATGCCCTGTTGGGCATAAACACCTGTCCCAACCAAAGAAAGAAAGAATAAGTCCATAAAGGCTTACGCATGAATTATTGGTCGGCTTCACTAACTTAGCGCACATGAATAATCATGCGGCGATAAGCATACAAATTGGGGATACCATTGTCATAAAGTTCCAAAATTATATGAATGGTCTTTCCACCGGCGTCTTCAGGTATCTCCAATTTTGCTCTTGTTGATGAACTATTTTGAATGGCTACAGATCCTTTATAAGTACCGGGCTCCTCATAAATAGACCATGAATGGTTTAATGCATCGCCATCAGGATCTAACGATCCTGATGCATTTAGCTCTATGACAGAACCCGGAACTGCAGACCTGTGCAACACCTTTCGGGTCTTATCTCCATTCAAAACCGCCAAAGGATGATGGTTGGCATCTTCGTACCTATTGGCGATGGTCCAATCCATTCGGGCAGCAAAATCGTTATCATAGCCATTATTCCATCTTTTTATGGCCTCTGCCCCTTCTTCAGTGTTTCCATACATAAAATAAGGGTCAAATTTTGATTCTCCTTCCTCTTCAATTTTATGCACTTCAGACATACTCCGAATACTCTCTTTCCTGGATAAATTAAAACGACCTCCCCAGCTTCCCTGGTCGATTTGTTCCGGGTCATTCAAACCATTTGGATATACATGCATAAAGGCAGGGGTATCGCCTTCCGTGGCCCATTTGGTGTCCGGATAAACAGCTCCCAGTGGGCCATGACTTTGAATGTGTTCAACGAGGTACTCTTTGGATGGTTGCCAACCATAAACACTTGTAGCCCGGATATAAAAAACTTCAGGGAAGTTACTGGCAATCCAGGCACCGGCATCATCCTGCCCTAAAATGTCAAATAATCTAAGCTTGCTTAAGAATTTTGCCAATTCTTCCGGTGAACGTGTCTCCCGCACTTTCCAAATGGCCTGGGCTATATTGTTCATGCCTCCCCAGCCCATGACCCAAACCGGGCGCGGGTCATCCTTATCGACTGAAGCAATGATCAAATCAGAGCCTGGACTGTCTTTGCCAGTCCCCACGTCACTCATGCCATAACCCCTTTGCCCCATCACCGATATGGACTTTAAGTATTCAGGGGTGGGAAAACCCTCAGCATGAACGCTTAGATTTGAATAAACTTCAGCATAGGCCTCTACGATTTTGTCCAACATATCCGTGTTGCTTTGACTCCTCTTCCAACAACCGGTTGCGACAATTAAACCTTCAATATCAAATTCATTGGCACTTACGAGTTGGCGAACCATCGATTGCTCATCATCCGGATCGGCTCCCAAGTCTGTTGTATTAATTATCCTGGGTTTTAAAACACAAGGCACAGATTCAGACATTTCGCACCTCTCTGCCCTAACTGCATTTAAGGACCCAATTATCAAAAAGGCCATCCATAGAATGAATAAAAATTGAGATTTCATTTTCAGCATGCTTAGTTTAAGAAGTAAATATAGCTTTAATTGGATAAAAAGCTTCGTTTTGTGCCAGTACCCTCGGAGTTATTACGCCAAAAATTTCGGTTCAACCAGTACAATTTTACCGAATACAGCCATCATTACAGGTAAGCCGGACCCTTAAAAAAACCGCCTCACCAGAGGCAGCTTTTTTTATCTCCAATTATTTTTTCAATTACAAACCATCCTGAACCATTGCCCAAACAATTTGAGCATGCTTGTCACCATTAGCAGTGGACCACTTGGAGTTATAATTTAGTCCATAGGGCCAGAAATGACTTCCCCCAGTGCTAATAGTAGCACTGGAACCATCAAATTCCTGGATTTTAGCTACCGCATTTGAACCGACAAATATTGAATTTTGAACAAAAGGATAGGCCCAGTTGGAGGATGTTCCTACCCCATAAGTATGAGTAATTTCATGCATAGCAGTGCATTCAGTCTGATAGCGGGAATTGGCACCGAAACGGATATTGCCATTAATATTCCCATCAGCGGTTGAAACACCTCAACAGTACCCTGTTCCAGGGGTACTGTTGGAATAGCGTACTGTTGCCTTTTATATTAAGTTAGAATGGTATACTTTTGGATTGAAATACTGGTACCCTTTTGGGTTAAAATAAAGACCATAATAAACCTGTTTGTGATTGATAAAGCAACTAGCTATATTGAGCAAATACAGGTTTATTATTTTGTTTTTCACAAATCAATGCATTTATTGGCCTCAAACAATTGGTGCTCATTGCGCTGCACGTAGCCCAACTGATTGGTAATAAGTTGGCTTTTGCTAATAAAGAACTCCGGAGTATTGCAATGGTGATGCCCATATACCCAAAAAGCAATTTCGGACAACTCAATTAGGTGGTGCAACTCAACAGCAAAAGCTTCATTAAGTACATCACCTTTATATTGTTCTGGGTAGTTGAGAAAGGTTGGACAATGGTGGGTGAAAACAGCCAATTTCTCAGTCTTGACAATTTTCAACTCATTTTGAATTAAATCCAGGCACTCTTCATGCAGTTGAGTGTATTGCTCTGCTGAAAAGCGAAAACCTCCATTTTTGATAAGATGAAAATCATTTGGATTTCTTTCTATCAGCCATTCATGACCGATATTAATTTAACTCCAAAGAGTTGAGAAAATCAGTTTAGCGTTGCCATGTAACACTGAAGTATTATTTACCAGAAACACATTGCTGCGGATTTGCTCATGAAGCACACCACTTTTTTCGGCCAAATCAAAGTGTTAATACTCGTGATTACCCGGAAGCCAGTAGGTGGTTGCAAAATATCACTTTTACCCCACCACCAAAGTTCAAACCTACGTCAGCAATTATAAGATTTTCGTCAAAAAACAAGACCATTCACTGAACAATTTCGGGAGAGCATTAATGGCTGAGGTCGTTCCATTTTCAGGGATGGTTCCCCCAAATCAAAAATTTGATATTCTGAAACATAGAAGTCTCCTTTTGCTTTATGTTTATTATATCATTATGAAACATACCATTGATTAGAAAGCAAACAATTCCTTTTATTGCTCAAAAACAGCCATCTTAATGGATAGGAACGATTCTATCTAAATGACAATTATCATATATTTGCTTATACCATACCACTAAAAACAGTGTTCTGTTGTCCAGCTATCGGGCAAAGAATCATTTATGTCCACATTTTACTAAACCTTTAACAACTCAAGAGTTATGGATTTTTTTGTAAGTAACTTAATTAGCATTACGCTGGCTTGTATCACGGCAGTTCTATTGATCAATCGTTTTTTTAAGAAGTCTGTTTTTGTGAGGGTGGGAGTTATTTGGTTGATCAATTTGCTTGTTATCATGTTTATGACGGGCCTTAAATACAAGTTTTTTGAGGCCAACATCCTTATTAGTCTGGGCATTACTCTAACCAATATTATTATTAGCGTTATCTGCTTTTACTATGCTTCTATATCTGTTGTTCGTCCGATGTCGGATGCCGTCAACAACCTCAACCGATTGGCTGACGGGGATTTAGCCATTATCACAGATAATAAAAATATGCATGATCGGCATGACCTGGGCATACTTCTGCTGTCGATCAACAAGCTCAAAAACAATTTAACCAACATTATAACGGATCTGCATTCAAAATCGGACCAGCTATCCGTCTCGGGTGAGGTGCTTAAAATGGTTTCGAAGCAAATGTCGCAGGGAGCCAATGAGCAGGCTTCAAATGCCGAGGAGGCCAGTAGCGCTATTCAGCAAATGGTGGCCAACATTCATCAGAACACGGAAAATGCCCGACAAACGCAGCATATTTCCCAACAAGTTCAGAGTGGGATCAAAGAGATGAGTGACGCGGCGGTCAATAATCTGGAGTCCATCAGGACCATCAACCAGAAAATAAAAGTGGTAAATGACATTGCCTTCCAGACCAACATACTGGCGCTTAATGCTTCGGTTGAGGCGGCCAGAGCGGCGGAACATGGCAAAGGCTTTGCCGTAGTGGCGCAGGAAGTCCGTAAATTGGCAGAAATGAGCAAGACAGCTGCAGACGAGATCATAAACCTGACTTCTAAAAGTCTGACTTCTACTGAGCATGCTGCTTCCTTGATGACCAGCCTATTTCCTGAAATTGAAAAAACCGGTCAACTGGTGGAGGAAATTGCAGCGGCCAGCATGGAACAGGGCGTCGGTGCCGACCAGATCAACAACTCTATTCAGCACCTCAACCAGGTAACCCAACAAAATGCAGCTGCCAGCGAGGAAATGGCCTCCAGCGCTGAAGACCTCAACGTTCATGCGGTTCAACTAAAAGAGGTTTTCGCTTTCTTCAAGCTGGGGAATACAGAAAGTAAAACCACTGCCTCAAAAAATGAAAACACTTCCTTTTTTGATAATGGAAAAAAAGAAACGTCCATTGAGGACATCAAGGTCAGTCCAAACATCCATATTGAGGAATACGAAACCTTTTAGAAACAGGCTTTCATTGCTTGACAGCAAGCAATGAAAGCATCTTTTCTGCATACCTTTTACCCAACTCTCTAACGCCATTAGAGTCAAAATGCACCTGATCATCTCTTACGGTACAACCTTTTGAAGAAATTACGTGGGCCGTTTTTACAAAGTCCGGAAGTGTATTGATGATGGGATTCATGCTGGCACAAATGCCGCCCTGATCCTCCCCAACTACCTCACCGGCCAGTAAGGGTACATCCTCCGCATTCAGGGAAAGATCTGCCAACAAATTCCCATAGACAGTCTTTACGTAGTTGGGCCATTCCTCATCGCCAGTGTTTGTTTCTCCCTGATGCAATAAAATCCCTTTAATCACACCGCTTTTCTGGGCAATTTTTGCCATTTCAACCAGACGGGCATAGGGATTGCCGCCATAGGCTGCCATCTTATTCTGAAACCATTCCTCAGGATAGGTGTCTGTATAGGCTTGATAAACATCTTTATCAAATAACCGGATATCACATCCCCCAACAGCCACATTAATAACACCCACTTTTATGCTATCCGGCAGATTTTCGACCATGGTTCTTCCAAAATAATCGGCAGGCGAAAGTCCCACCCAGCATTGGCTCAATGGAGGGACGGCATCATACCATTCCCCAAGCTCTCTTTGCGCATCCGGGCAATTCACCGATGACAACATTTTAAACCGTGGATGGATCGTTTGGTCTTGCTCTTCGATCTCAGCAGATCCTTCCATGTTGGATTGTCCAAAACATAAGTAGATATGGAAATTCTCCTTCTTCTGTTCTTCAATAGATTCCGCAGAAGTCTGTTTACATCCAAAAACCAACAGTAAACAACCCGCTAAAAATATAAATACTTTCTTCATGCAATAGATCGTTAGGTTAACAGTTCATTAGTTTGAAGGGCTTTAATACCCAACCCCCAAATATAGATTATTTTTTCCAACCACCCCCACCACCCCATCTACCCCTCACACCCCATCAACCCTATCGACCTAATAACCTAATCCACCCCATCAACCCTTCCTACCCTATCGACCTATCAACCTAATAACCTATCAACCTAATCCCCCATCTACCCATTCTACCCATCATACCCTCCCCACCCTTCCTCCCACAATAAGTATAAATACCCACCCCCATTTATAGGAATTCCCTAATTTTGCTGGTCCTAAACGACAGTGATATGACTGAAGATTTTAAGCCAACACATTATCTATTGCAATCCATAAAGACCGGCCAGCAGTTTAGCGACCAGGGATGGACGCTGGACGCGCCCAACGAGAAGGAACCGACTCTGGTCCGGACCGTTTACGAGGAGGTTCAGTTGGTGGTAAAAGATGCTTCAATGGGGGTTTTTCGCTTCGACGAATGGTTGCCGGTAACGCGTTACCTGCAGGGCTCTTCGGCACCGGTGACCTATAAAAGTGAGGGACTGGCCAAATACCTGGGTCTGGAAAATCTGTATATCACTTTCAGCGGCTACTGGCCGGAAAAAGGGGTCCATATGCGCACCTGCTCTTTTAAGGAGACGGAGGCCTACTCGGTGTGCGGCCGCATCACGGAGGCAACCAAGGGAGTGCTGGTAGTGGCATCGGCGGGTAATACGGCACGGGCTTTTGCACGGGTGTGTTCAGATAATAATGTGCCTTTGTTGTTGTGTGTGCCCGAAGACAATCTGGATGCGATGTGGTTCGATGAGCCTATTAATGATAACGTTAAGCTGGTCTGCACCCGCAGTGGCAGCGATTATTTTGATGCCATCCACCTTTCTAACAAGGTGGTGACACTACCCGGCTTTTTTGCCGAGGGTGGAGCACGCAATGTGGCCCGCAGAGATGGCATGGGCACGACCACCTTGTCGGCCGTTGATTTTATCGGTCAAATACCCGACTACTATTTTCAGGCGGTGGGCAGTGGTACGGGTGCCATTGCGGCCTGGGAGGCAAACGACCGACTGATTGTGGATGGCCGCTTTGGTCGACACAAAATGAAGCTAATGGTCTCGCAAAACGCGCCCTTCCTGGCGATATACAATGCCTGGAAGGCAGACTCGCGGCAATTGTTACCGCTCGACGATGAGGATGCCCGTCACCAGGCGGAGACGATTGTGGCCAAGGTGCTCTCGAACCGCTTTCCGCCCTACCCCATTGCCGGTGGTTTATACGACTGCATGAAGGATGCGGGCGGTGATGTGCTGGCGGTAACGAACGAAGCTGCCATGGAGGCGGCGAAGGTCTTTTTGGAAACAGAAGGCAACGACATCCACCCGGCAGCAGCGGTCGCCACAGCCTCCCTTATATCAGAGGTGCAGGCAGGTCGCGTTCCTAAAGAGGCGACCATCATGCTAAACATAACCGGGGGCGGTGAAGCACGCTTCAAAAGGGAAAAGGAAGTGACTTACCTGAAGCCCCGGCATGTCTTCGACATCAACCCGGGCACGGAGGAAATTAAACGGGTGCTGGAGCAACTCTTTAAATAATTTTTCATCAAAAACTGACACGACCCTATTGGACGAGCTTAACACCCTTTTCGGATAGGGTCTTTTCTTTGTCTCTTAATTCGTGAAAGATGGCTTCAGCGATTTTATTGCCAAAGCGATAAACCAGTTGGTCGGGAAAGCTCCCGTAAAACGCGTGAAAGTGCTCCACGGTTAAGGCGGAGGTGAATACCACGCCGTAAAAACCATTGAGATCATGACGGATGGGACGGGGATGTCTGAGCGTGGCATAAACAGTTAGCGTGGAAACCGTATTACCGGTCTGTTTCAGACTTTCCAGAAGCAGTGGCATGCCCTTTCCTGACTGCGGTATGAGGATGCGCTCATTTTTAAAGCTGATCCAGCGGTTGAGTTGGGCGAAACCGTTTTTCGCATCG
The DNA here is from genome assembly GCF_000974365.1 of Geofilum rubicundum JCM 15548. Classification (GTDB taxonomy): domain Bacteria; phylum Bacteroidota; class Bacteroidia; order Bacteroidales; family Marinilabiliaceae; genus Geofilum; species Geofilum rubicundum. The sequence goes on along the minus strand of NZ_BAZW01000011.1, from coordinate 36,951 downwards.
GCCGGGACCAGCGGATCGACCAGCAAGCCGCGCTCTTTGAGGGCCACAGAGGCCGAATGGGTGAGGGCCGAAATCTTCATGGCGGCTGTCTGACGAATATCTATTTGGTGGTGCCTCAGATATTTGAAAAAATGCTCTACGGCATTTCTTCCGGTGAACAACAAATGGTCCTGTTGGTCTAATGCGTCCGGATTTTCCCTGTAATCACCTTCCACCGAAATAAGGGGTGAGTGAACAGCTACACCATCTGCCTCATTGAAATTTTGAATGCCTGAACCTGTATATAACCATTTCTTACGAGCACCATCGGGCGTTGGGGCGGCCGTCCAGCCAATCATCATAATGGCGGGAGATGGCAACAAATCTGTTGTTTCCTGAATGGTAGTGAGGGTATAGCGACGTGTTTCCGCATCGGCATAAGAGGCATTGCGCGTCACAGCCACAGGCGTGGCGGGATCCCAGTCTTCAGCCATCAAGCGTTGGGCCAAAGCCGCCTGATTGGAGGCGCCCATGAAAACCACAAGGGTTTCGGCCTTGGGAACGACCAGCTTTTCGAGGTCGTGCCCCGATACAAAGGCCACCGAAGAGGATATGCCGCGTGCGGTCAGGGGTACCAAAGCATCGGCAGCGGCTGCCATGGCACTGGATATACCCGGCACGATCTCCACATCCACGGAGCGCTCTGCCAGGTAGTGGTACTCTTCAATGCCGCGACCAAAAATGAAAGGGTCGCCGCCTTTCAAACGTACCACGTTTTTGCCGGCGACTGCGGCTTCCCACAATTTATGATTGATGGCCTCCTGACGAAAAGCATGATTGGTACTTCGCTTACCCACGTATACTTTTTCCGCTTCGAAGTTATCGAGGTAGGATGCATCCAGCAGATCATCGTAAAATATGGCATCGGCCTGTTGCAGGGCCGACAAGGCTTTCACAGTCAGCAATTCAGGATTACCGGGACCAAAACCGGCTATGGTGACATGACCCCACGATTCGCGGGGAAATGTTTTTTTCAGTGTCAAACTCATAGTTTTCGATGTTTATTTTCCACTTAGGATTTTGGGTAAAGAATCCACGAATTACTCGAATTACATAAATTTTAAATCAACCAAAGTTGATTTATATGGATTTTAATTCCCATCCTTAAAATTGAATAAATCTATCTTTTTCTCAATAAACTCCGTCAATCTTCAATTCGTTTAATTAGCGGAATTCTTTGCAAGCAAAGCGGCAAAGCCGAGCGAGCGGATAAGATCTATTTTCGTAGCCCCCAATTAATCAGTGATGGATGGCCTTAATGGTCCCATCCTCCACCAGCGAGCGAATTTCGTTCCGCCACTGCACAGAAGCATGAACGTTCTCCCCATTGGAACTGACGGCCACGGCCATGTTGTTGTGCTTGAAAATGGCCGGTGAAGCAAAATCGCCCTTGGCGGGATTGTCAACGAGGTTCACAAGACAGCGGTGGGACAGGCTGTCACTTTTTATTTGGGCATTCAACTCAGGGTCATCGGTCGCTGCAAAGACCAGCAAGTGCCCCTCTAAATCAGCAGGCGCATAGCCCTTCTGATCCACTTCGATCCATGAGCGCTGGCGTATGCCCTCGACCACCTCGGGTGCTACCACCTTGATGTTACGGGTGAAGCGCTCCAAACCCTCAATTTTGTGAAGGGCGACTTTGCCGCCGCCAATAATGAGGATTTGTTCATTTTCTATTTGCAGACAAACGGGTAAAAAAGACATGGCGCTGTTTTAAATTTCATATTCTGGTGAACTTTTCTTTTTACCATACTTGATCTTATCCCATAGCCTTTCGTGCCAATAGTAAAGAAGCAGTTTGGAGACAATTTCGATGCCACCAATGGAGGCGGCCACCAATAATTCACCGGTAAAAAAGTAGGCAGCTGCCATGGTGAAACAAGAGCCGGTTATCCGGTATGAAAGGGCCTTTAAAATACTTCTTTGTCTTTGTTCGTTGCTCATGGCTGACGGTTAAATGGTTGCAACTGACTGACTGGGCTCTACAATGCCTGCACGCACGACAAAATCACCAAAATGCTCCCCCGCGTTCCGCTCTTCGGCGTAAAGGGCCAACAGGGTAGATAATTCATCCAGGATTTCGTTCTCGTCAAGCATCTCACGATACAGGGTATTTAGTCGCTCCCCCAAAAAACCGGCACCCAGATAAAGGTTGTATTTTCCAAGGGTACGGCCTACCAGACCAATCTCGCCCAGAAAGGGCCGGCCGCAACCGTTGGGACAGCCGGTCATTCGTATCAGAATGTCCTCGTGGGTCAGATCCAGTTCCTGAAGAATGGCTTCTATTTTGGTATTCAACTGGGGCAGATAGCGCTCTGCTTCGGCAAAGGCCAGTGTACAGGTATTCAGCGCCACACAGGCAATGGCATGCTTGCGCAGACCAGAAAGATTGTCCACATGATCGACCTGATACTTGCTGAGGATTTTCTCGACCTGTACCTTATCCCCTTCATCGATGTGGCCGAGCACCAGCCCCTGATTTCCGGTGAGCCGGAAATCACATACCTTGATGCGCGCCAAATCGCGCAAAGCGGATTTGAGCTTATAATTACCGACGTCCTTCACCCGGCCATGCTCGACAAACAAACCGAGAAACCACTTGCCGCGACTGTTCTGCTTCCATCCAAAAACATCTCCGTTCTGCGTAAATTCGTAGGGTTTGGCAGGTTGCAGCCGAATGCCGCTGCGTTGTTCCAACATTTCTTTAAAAACATCCGTGCCCAGCCGGTCGAGGGTATATTTAAAACGGGCAAGTTTGCGGTTCTCACGGTTGCCATAATCGCGCTGAATTTTCACCGTCTCTTCAATCAGCTGAAGCGCTTCCTCTTTGGACACATAACCAATCACGTCTGCCAATCTGGGATAAGTTTCAGCATTGCCGAAAGTCATTCCCATACCACCGCCGACGGCCACATTGAAGCCGACCAACCGGTCGCCTTCGCCAATGGCAATGAGTCCGATATCGTTGGCAAAGACATCGGTATCATTATAAGGCGGCGTAGCCAACGCAATTTTAAACTTCCTCGGCAGGTAGGTCTTGCCCAAAATGGGCTCCTCATCGCTGCCACCTTCTGAAAGTAATTTTTTATCGAGCCATATTTCGTGGTAGGCCGTTGTCTTTGGCAGCAGATGATCGCTGATGGTCTGTGCAAAAGTCGCCACTTCAGCCACCAGTGGCGACAGTCCCTCGTTGGAGGTGGCCATCACATTGCGGTTCACATCGCCACAGGCGGCAATGGTATCGAGCAGTGTCGTGTTGATGCCCTGCAAGGTCTTTTTAAGGTTGCGCTTCAGAATACCGTGCCACTGAAAGGCCTGTCGGGTAGTCAATTTAAGCGTTCCGTTGGCATACTGATCGGCCAGTCGATCGAACACCAACCACTGATCGGCCGTAGCAATACCCGCCGGTACCCGTGCCCGTATCATAAAACTGTAAAGCGGTTCCAGTTTTTGCTTCTTGCGCTCTCCATCCAGGTCACGGTCGGTTTGTTGATAGCTGCCGTGAAACTTAATAAGCTGAGTGTCATCACTGCAGATGGCCCCTGTGGTATCATTGGCGAGTCCCTCGACGATGGTGCCGCGCAGAAAGTTACTTTTTATCTTGATGTGTTCCACCGGCGAGGGGGTCCACTCAATTGGTTCAGGTAATTTAGACATACAATTTGTTTTTAGTTTGGGGGTGAGCATTTGAGCGCAAGGGCGAGCCCGCTAATAAACATCTTCCTGGTAACGTTTTTCTTTCCGCAATTTGGCCAGATACGCCTGACTTTCTTCGCGACTCATATGACCTTCAATTTGCAGGATATCGAGAAAAGCATTTTTGACGTCCCCGGCCATTTTTTTCATATCACCGCACACATAAAAGTGAGCGCCACCGGCGATCCATTGATAGAGTTCCTTGCCATAGCGTTTCATGCGGTGCTGCACATAGACCTTTTCAGCCTGATCGCGTGAAAAGGCGACGTCAAGGCGGGTGAGTAGTCCGGACTTTTTATACTTGAGCCATTCCGACTGGTACAAAAAATCGGTGGTAAAATGCTGATCGCCAAACACGAGCCAGTTTTTGCCTTTACTGCCGGTGGCCGAACGGTGCTGAATGAAACTCCGAAACGGTGCTATGCCGGTACCGGCACCCACCATGATAATGGGGGTATCACCATCTGAGGGCAAGCGAAACTGGTTGTTGGGCTTAATTTTAACTTTTAGGCTGTCATCGTTTTCCAGACGGTCGGCCAAAAAGGTAGAGCATACCCCACCCCGCCAGCGCTGGTCTTTCTCGTAGCGCACGGCACCGACGGTAATGTGCACCTCGTCGCCCACCTCGGCGGGACTCGAAGCAATAGAATAAGCACGTGGTGGCAGGTGACGCAGAAAGGACAACAATTCCCCAATGGTCAACTTCACCGGATATTTGGTCAGTAAATCCAGCACATCGGTGCCCCGGATAAATTCGTTCAGCTTGTCGGCATCATCCAACAGTTTGTTGAGCGCGTCGTCATCCAATAAGGTGGCAAACTTTTTTACCACCGGCGGGGTGACCAGGGTCAGTTCAAAATGATTGGTCAGCGCCTCTTCCAGTGAATAACGGCGCTGATTGATTTCCACCTTTTCGGTCCCCTCTAGTCCCGCCTTGCCCAGTACCGCCCGAACCAATTCCGGATTGTTGTTGGCATAGACCTCCAGGGCATCGCCCGGTTGGTACACCAATCCTTTTTTATCCGTAGATATTTCAATGTGCCAGGTCTCCTTTTCCGATCCCCTTCCGTTCAACTGCAACTTTTCCAGCACTGGCGCCTCCACGGGCGTATCAGAAGCCATCACATCGGCAGACCTTTCTTTAGCCGCTGATGGAGCAGCTGCCGGGGAAGATCCGGATGAGGCGAAGAGCTTTACGACTGCCGGAATCAGCGAAGGCAGTTCATTGTTAAAATCCGTATCCAGGGCAGCCACCTCCCGCAAAGGTTCGGCGCCCAGTTTCTTCAGGAAACTGTGAAAATCATAGCCGGTCTGGCAAAACTTCTGATAGGAACTATCTCCCAGGGCAATGACCGCGAAGGGGATCTCCGACAAGTCGGGCCCCTTATTGCAGGCCAGTTTATCGTACAACTCCTGAGCCGCCAATGGCGGTTCACCCTCACCATGGGTGGAGACCACCATGAGGATTTGCTCCTCATCTTTCAAAAAGCGGGCGTTGTAGTCCTCCATGTTTTTCACCTTGCAGGAAATGCCCAAACGCTCGGCCTCATGCCGAGCCATATGAGCTGTTTTTTCCGAATTGCCGGAATGGGAACCATAAAGAATGGTCAAGGAGCGGGCACTGTCCTCAGCCGCTGCCGATGGCTCGGCATGCTGGGCCACCGCACGGGGCTCAATGATGGGATCGCTGTATGTATCGTGGCCCGAAGGGGCAAAGTCGATGGCCGCTGAGATATAGCCGCCAAGCCAAAGCAACTGCTCCCGGTTCATGGTCGAAAGCACCCGCTGCAGCTCACTGCGTTCTTCGGGTTTAAATAACTGGTTGTCTGACATGTTAAATGGATGTGGTTTTAAACAGGAATGGTAACTACGTATGCAATACATTAAACTATGTAAATTATTACATACAATTTAAGTAGGTCTTTCTACGGATAAAAATGAAGAATGACTTCATTCTCCTTTAATGCACCAAAGACCTAATATTTATGGTGGGGCTAAAGCCTCTCAATAGTTCGTTATGCTTTTTTTATTTGCTTAATTTACAAGCAGTTACAACCCTGTTGCCTATATACGTAATAAGCTTATAATTAAGGACTTGCTCTTACCTTATACCTAACGCCCTAATAATCTATTGACCTCTTTAACTTTCTTAATATTGGGTCCTTGTGAAGACGTGGCGCGTCTCCACAAGGATGACCTCAAAGGCGATGTCAAAAAACGGACTTTCAGCCGATATTTGATAAAATCGTTAAATACTTACTCGATGTTGAAGGTGCTGAGGTACCGCTCGCCCGTGTCGGGAAGGATGACAACAATGCGCTTCCCTTTGTTCTCCGGTCGGTTGGCCACCTGAATGGCTGCTACCAATGCTGCACCGCAAGAATAGCCACAAAGGAGACCTTCTTCCTTGGCTGCCCGATGGGCCATGGCGATGGATTCTTCATTACCAACTTTGATTACCTCATCGTAAATGGAGGTGTTGAGTACATCGGGAATAAATCCGGCACCAATGCCCTGTATTTTGTGGGGACCGGGTTGTCCGCCCGACAAAATGGGGCTGGCTTCGGGCTCAACGGCGATAATTTTCACATTGGGATTTCTGGCTTTAAGCACCTCACCTACGCCGGTAATGGTACCACCTGTACCGATGCCGGCGACAAAAAAGTCGACCTTTCCGTCGGTGTCTGCCCAGATTTCTTCGGCGGTTGTTTGGCGATGCACTTCCGGATTGGCCGCATTCTTAAACTGCTGAGGAATGAAAGAATTGGGATTTTCGGCAGCAATTTCAGTGGCTTTGGCAATGGCACCTTTCATACCATTGGCAGCAGGTGTCAGCACCAACTCGGCACCGAACTTTTTCAGCAACTTGCGACGCTCAATACTCATACTCTCCGGCATGGTCAGTATCAGCTTGTAGCCTTTTACGGCAGAAACAAAGGCCAATCCAACGCCGGTGTTCCCACTGGTGGGTTCCACAATTACAGAGTCTTTGTTCAAAATTCCCTTACGCTCGGCATCCTCAATCATGTTCAAGGCAATACGGTCTTTGACCGATCCTGCAGGATTGAAAAATTCCAACTTGGCCACTAATTCGCCGGCATCGGGGCCGACCAACTTGTTGATTTTTACCAAAGGGGTTTTTCCTACTAATTCTGTAATGTTTTGTGCAATTTTTGTCATGGCTATCGTGTTTTAGATATAATACATCAGTTTATCAGCGCTTTCATAATATTTCTTTTGAATTTGATGCAGGCTGATATTCTGCAACAAAGCCCAAAATTGATCGATGGTATCGTTTAATGTCTCCTCGACCACCTGACTGGTTAGTTCGTTATTGCTGGCGCCCACTTTGGGTGAGACACTCTCCAATGCGTCAACAATCTGGGCCAGTGTAACTTCTTTGGGGGTGCGCGACAAGCGATAACCACCGCCTGCTCCCCGCTTCACTTCCAGTATGCCGTGTTTTTTGAGGCTGACAGCGATGCCTTCCAAAAACTTTTGGGGGATCTCGCAGGACAAGGCGGCCCGCTGTATGTCGGTAAAATCTTCGCTATCCACATCGAGGAAGAGCAAAAACTGTAAGCCGTATTTTATTTTATTTGAGAAGCGAAGCATTTTTGTATGATTTTGTATGACAAATATAATGCGGTCTCTACTCATATGCATTATAAAAACCAACTTAAATCATATTTATTATATATGCTTTAAAGGAGGACAAGACCATTATATCCGCGAAAAGCCGCCGGCCAAGCGACCTGACAGCACACCCACACCGGCCGTATTTATTTCATACTAAATCAACAGGAAATATTACAATTCCCAACTGAACACAAAGCGTGTTCCCTTGCCCGGTTCTGAGGAGACCTCCACCCGGATTTGGTGAAAATCGGCCACCGACTTGGCTATGGCCAGACCAATGCCTGAGCCATCATCCTCGGCACCATTGCGCTTCTTAAAGCGCATAAAAATGTCTGGCAGTAAATCCGCAGGAATACCTTCACCACTATCCAAAACCTCAACCACACAGCGCTTCTTCTTTCGATAACCATGGATCCAAATCTCTCCGCCTCTGGGTGTATGTTTCAGAGCGTTGTTAATCACATTAAAAAAGAGGGAGAACAGAAGGGGACGATTGGCTTGAAACAAATGCAATTCACGGGTGTAATCCTGAATAAGCACCACGCCACCATCATCAGCCATGGGATGTAACTCTTCCACTACCTCATTGATCAAATCGCCGATCTGCACGTTATCATTGCGCAAATACTGGTTACTTTCGATACGGGCAATTAAAAGCAAGGAGTTCACCAGCGTCTTCAGTCGGTGCAGGGTCGCTAGTGACTCATTGACTTTGATGGCCAGCTCCTCATCTATCTGCTCACGCATCAAAATATTTTCCAGCTTGTTACGTAACAAGGAAATGGGCGTCAGCAGTTCATGGGAGATATTCTGGGTGATTTCCCGCTCATTTTGAAGGGCAGCACTAATTTTTTTCATCAATTCAGAAAGGGTGCTATCCAGCATCTTAAAATCTTGCGTAGATGATACAACCGGGGTAAGGTCGTAGTTTTCAGGTATGGTAGTGGCCCTGATTTTTGCTACGATTCTATTAAGTGGCTTCAACAAGGCACCTGTATATGCCAATTCGAAAAGGACGGAAACCAGCAAAAACAGAAATAAAAAGGCGATGGTGACCCGACGGATATTTCTTTCGGTCACCGCGATACTGGAAAGGCTTTGACCGATTTCCAAAAGATAGGTCTCCCCATCCACCAGAAAAGAATAGTTGAGCACCCGGTAATCGATCACCTCATCATCGATGCGGCGTTGGGTAACCTCAATAAAATTCCAGTATTCGTCCAAATCAATCTGCTCAAGACTAATGAATTCTTCTTTGAGAATGTTATAACTGGCAAAATAGTCTTCCGTCTCGTCCACCAAAAAAGGCGCCACACCGAAATCGGAGATCAGGCCAATCACCTCCTCCCGCTTCTCAATCAAATCATTATCGGTTTGGTACAAATTAATGCGCTCTGACAACCACGGTGTAACTGCCAAAAACAGTCCCATGAACACTATCTTAAAAAGCAAATTGGCCAAGGCCAGTTTGTGCTGTAATCGCATGAAGCTTCCTTTAATTCTAGTTCCTAATTAGTTTTTAAAATGTGGCTTTATAACCGACACCACGAACCGTCTCTAACCAATCTACCGGACCATATTCGCTTAACTTTTTGCGCAGATTTTTAATGTGTACATCGATGAAATTACTGTCGTACTGATCATCCAGAATATTCCCCCAAATATGCTCATACAATTGAATGCGAGAAAGTGCCCGATTCCGGTTCATCACCAGATATTGCAGCAAATCAAATTGCTTTCTGGTAACATCTACCACGACCTCGTTAAACTTGACCACCCGGGCATTGACATCCATTTCAAATCCGCCAAAGACAATGGTATTGGTCTCCATTTTAAATTTTCGTCGGGCCACAGCCTGCATGCGCGACAGCAGCTCTACCAAAGCAAAAGGCTTCGACAAATAATCGTCGGCACCCAGGTTGAGTCCTTTTACTTTATCTTCCACAGCACCTCTGGCGGTAATGATTATAATGGCTGCTTCACTCCCCTCCTTTTGCGCTTCAGTGACCAAATCAAGTCCGTCATAATCGGGCAAGCCCAAATCCAGCAGCAGAAAATCGTACTGATTCACAGCAATCATTTCAGAGGCTTCCATACCGGTATGCACCACATCACAAATAAAGCGCTCCTTCCGAAGATACTCGGCTATCTCTTGGGCCAATTCCTTTTCATCCTCAACTATCAGGGTGTTCATGATTTGTTAGATCTAAAAGATTCTATAATACATATTCACAAAGAAGAAAAACCCCTTCTCAGCAGGATAGTCCGGATCTTTATGGATGGGAATGTAATACAAGGGCTCCACTTCCACGCTAAAATCGCCATAATTGAAGGCGATGGGGATGGAAAACTCCAGATCCATTAAGCCAAATAAACTCTCATAACCAACCACCTCCTCGGCACCACCTCCCGGTCCGACTTGGTCGCCAGCGGTTGTTGTGATCAACTTATACCTGTCGCCAAACACCAAATTAAAAGTCGGATTAAAATCCATATAAGCCTTATCGTTCCAAAAATCGTTGGTGGAAAAATAGTGACTGTTTTTCATTTGCAGGTAGTGACTCCCGGAATCATCCAGCAAGGCACTGTACACCAATTTGGAATACAGTATTCTCCAGTCGAAACCACCAGTCAATGTCAAATAGGCAAAATGACCAAAGTAAATGTCCTGAATAGAGGGATTGGTAAAATAGGCCGAAAGGGAGGCGCCTGCATCCCACCACGAATTAAAGTAACGACGGTAACCCAGCGCCACATCGTAAAAAGCAATACCTGGTTCTGCACCATCCAAATGATAGATGGCAGCGGAGGCGCTCCACTGCCTGTTAAAACTATACAACACATCCATGGAGTAGTAAGGCTTCTGTCCCGACAAAGAATAGCCCGAATAAAGCAAATCACTGCCATACCCGGCACCCAGATACAAGGAGGCCTGTCGGGCTTTCTCCACACCATCGGTTTTGGTACTGTCGGCAGAAGTCTCCGCCATTAAACCGATGGTAAGAACATTTACCAAAAGGCAAAACAGTAGTCTCCTCATTGTTATAATGGCCATTTATCGTCGATTAGGGCGTTCCGGTCGGCTGGGACGGTCTGGCTTTTCCGGCTTATCGGGGCGACCTGCACCTCCGGGCCGTCCTGCTCCTGCCGGGCGACCTTTACCTGCGGGACGTTCAATATCAGGTCGCGCTCCTTTACGATCTTTACTGATCAAAGGTCGGGCCCCTTTCACCTCTTTCACTTTTGCCTGGGATTGTTCCGACTGACGATCATTTTCCCGCTTTGAATCAGAAGGTTGATTCTCAGGAGACCTATCTTCAGAAGGTAAATCCTCAGTCGGCTGCCCGGCCTTCTCTTCTTTTACCGGCATCTCTTTCTCCGGCTCTTGCTCAACTTCTTGCTGCTGAGCTGCCAAACCTCCTCCGGACACCAGAAAAAAAAGCACCAAAACCACTCCATAAAGATATTGCATATCGCTGTAGTCAAATTATTAATAAAGCAAATTTAAGGATGATTGATGAAGAAATGATGAAAAAATAACATCCAGGCCAAAAAAGCCCGCAATCGCGGGCTTTTTTGACAACGCACATAATACAATAGGGCGTTAGGTTTTTAGCTTATTAGACAATTGCAGAGAACAAACTACTAATACCAAAGTCAGGATAACTATTTTCGAAAATCATCCAGATACTGAGAGAACTCATTGACATCGTTCAACTCAGCCTCCTTTTCACAAGCCGAAGTGATCCAGGTCTCCAAATATTTGGTAGGCTTGCTGATCATGACAAATTGCGTTTTGGCCTTGTCGATGCTGTCAAAATCTTCGGGATTATAAAGGATACCGGCACCAATGGCAAATTGAAAAGCAGCCACATCTTCGGGGTGGACGCCCCAGGTACCGATAAAGTCATCCCCCTGCCGGATTTCTGTTCCTTCATGGTAATTGATGCCGGTTAAAAACTGAACGGGCTTACTGCTCAAGGCAAAGGCTTCGACTTTGGCTTCTCTTAAACCTGAAACAACGGTCACCCGGACCAGAACATCGATGGTATCCCCTTTATACGGAATTCCCTCTGATAACATTTCCATGTACGAATGATTGGCCTCTTTTCGAACGCGCGCCGTGCGTTTAGTAACGGGGTTCAAAAACTGTTCTTTTTCGCCGTCCCATAACCGGACACCACCCAGGCCAACAGTCGATCCGGCTTTGTACAAATCGGCTCCCCAGCCCTCTTTCTGTTGCTCCACGGTAGGATACCATCCGGCTTCAGCCAACTCCAGTCCGGGACGCTGTTTATTATACACATCTATGGCCACCTTGTGATCGAAATACAAGCGCAGCGCCATCCATTCATTCTCAATAGCCGGGCCGTGGTGGTCCAAATCGCGGTACAAATCCCCGCTCTCCGATACGATCACCGTTTCCTGATGGTCCTTATCTTTCCATTTCAGACGAACGTCCGTCTGGTTTTGAGCCAACAAACTGATGGATACAGCCATCAACAGTCCTGCAACAAATACAGTTCTTTTCATTATTTGATGTTTTATGGTAAATTTTCGGATCTCTTCAGATTTTGATCAACAACAAGCCTTTGCAACCCTTAAAGATAATAGCTATTTTTGAAAACAAGAAAGAAACGACAAAACTATGAAACATTTAATTACCGGACTTTTAACGCTTATGATTTTATCAGCGGCCTGCACCAATGAATCCAAACTTTCAGAAAAAGAATCGCATCACAACCGCGACCTGCAGCTAAGCAGTGAGCGCATGACCCCCGAAGCCCTTTGGTCTTTTGGTCGTCTGGGAAATGCCAGAGTCTCACCCGATGGTGCAACGGTGTTGTATTCGGTGACCTATACCCATATCGCGGAAGACCGGGCCTACACGGATCTGTACACCGTACCGGCCAATGGTGGTAGCCCCACGCAAATAACCAACACAGCAGAGAATGAAGGTCAGCCCGACTGGCGGCCCGATGGCCAAAAAATAACTTTCTTAAGCTCTGAGTCGGGCACTGCACAGCTATGGGAAATGAACCCCGATGGCAGTCAACGTACACAAATCTCTGACATTGAAGATGGTATTACGGGCTATCTTTACTCACCCGACTTAAAGCACATTGCTTATTCTAAACCGGTTAAGCTCGACCAGACCGTGAACGATTTGCATCCCGACCTGCCCAAGGCCAATGCCCGTATTGAAACGGATTTGATGTACCGGCACTGGGACAGCTGGCACGATTATACTTACAGCCATCTGTTTATTGCTTCCTATGAAAATGGTCAGCTGATCAAAGAAGGCACGGACATCATGGAAGGCGAACGCTTCGATGCTCCGCTGAAACCTTTTGGCGGGATGGAACAATTGGCGTGGTCGCCCGACGGACAAAAACTAATTTACACCTGCAAGAAACTGACGGGCAAGGAATACGCCTTCTCTACCAATTCGGACCTGTATATGTATGACCTTGAAGGGAAATTGACCACTAACCTGACGGAGGGCATGGCTGGTTACGATAAAAACCCGGTATTTTCACCCGATGGCACCCGTCTTTTATGGGAAAGCATGGCCAGGGACGGATATGAGGCAGACAAAAACCGCCTGTTTCTAATGGATATGGCCACCGGGGAAAAACGGGACCTGACGACGCCATTCGACCATAACGCCGGAGCTCCGTCCTGGGACCGCAACGGAGATTTTATCTGGTTCACCTCTAACGTCAAGGCCACCTATCAAATTCATTTACTGAGTTTGCGTGACGGCAGCATCAATCAGGTGACGGAGGGGCAGCACAACTTCAATGATGTGGCCCATACCGGGGATGCATTGATTGCCACACGTGTGAGTATGAGTGCGCCGGCCGACTTGTTCCGAATCGGCATCAAGGATGGCTCCACCACCAACATCACCAACACCAACGAACAATTGCTCAACCAGTTAAGTTTAGGAAAGGTGGAAGAGCGATGGATCACCACCACCGACAACCAGCAAATGCTGACCTGGGTGATTTACCCGCCCGACTTTGACCCCAATAAAAAATATCCCACCATTCTTTACTGTCAGGGAGGCCCGCAAAGTGGCGTGAGTCAGTTCTGGAGCTACCGATGGAATTTCCAGTTAATGGCGGCCAACGATTATATTATTGTGGCGCCGAATCGCAGGGGACTGCCGGGATTTGGTACAGAATGGAACGAGCAGATCAGTGGAGATTACGGGGGGCAAAACATGGAGGACTACCTTAGCGCCATTGATGCCCTGGCCCGGGAGCCCTTTGTGGATGAGGACCGTCTTGGAGCCGTAGGCGCCAGCTACGGCGGGTATTCGGTTTACTGGCTGGCCGGTAACCACAACAAGCGATTCAAAACCTTCATTTCCCATTGTGGCATTTTCAATGCAGACATGATGTACACCACTACCGAGGAAATGTTTTTTGTGGATTGGGACATGGATGGTCCCTACTGGGAACATCCCAACAATCAATACGCCTTTTCTCCCCACCTCTTTGTCGATCAATGGGACACTCCCATGATGGTGATTCATTCTGAAAAAGATTTCAGGATTCCCTACACGCAGGGAATGGGCGCCTTTAATGCCGCGCGCATCAAAGACCTTCCGGCCAAATTCCTCTATTTCCCGGAAGAAAATCACTGGATACTATCTGCCCAAAATGGTATTTTATGGCAAAGGGAGTTTTCCGGATGGCTGGATCAATGGCTCAAGTAGCAGCAAGAAACAAGATTTTCAACCTTTTAGCACTTGGTTTGTTTAAATAGAGTAACGCACTAAATTCTAAAACCATGAAGACGAAAATTTCATTAGTGGCCTTATTGACCCTTATGCTGGGCCTTTCGAGTTGTCAACCTCAAAATGAGACAACCATTCTGTCCGAACGGGAAAGTCGCCTCGATTTTGAGCAAACGGTGGAACAACTGCAAGCCAATGCGGCAGAACTGGGTTATGTTGTTCCCATTGTCCACGACATGCAGGCCAATATGCTCAAAGCCGGCGTTGAAGTAGCCCCTGCTAAAATCATTGAACTTTGTCACGGTGGCAGAGCCAAAGAGATACTTACAAGCGATTACGACCGTTTTAACATGTCCATGCTGCCTTGTCGGGTGGCAGTCTATGAGAAGGAAGACGGACTCACCTATATATCATGGACCAACTACGACCAATTTTCGCAATTGGAGCATGGTGTAAGCATGGCGGTCTTTCGCCAGGTGGCGGACGACTATGATGAAATTATCACCCCCCTGCTAAAATAAATGATACGCGCATGAAGGTGCTTTGTTTTTATACCTCCAAATTTTCCTATACCATAGGTGATAAAAACCACGAAGAAGCGGACGAACCGGCCCTGGAGGGCCGGTTCTCTTCTTGCATAGTGGCCTATATTCAAGCAGAGGAGACCGATGAAACTCAGGATATACTGAGCCGTGAAAAGAAACTGACCAATCATCTCAAATGGGTCGCCCGGAAAAACAACACCGAATCCATTGTTCTTCATTCCTTTGCCCATTTGTCGGCCTCCAAAGCCTCCCTTTCATTCACCCGGGAACTTTTTAAGGCCACCAAGGCCCGGCTGGAAAACGGCCACTACCAAACAGCCATCACGCCCTTTGGCTATTTTCTCAACCTCAGTATGGAAGCTCCGGGTTTCTCCATGGCGCGTATCTGGGCCGATTTGTAAGGGGTATTTCCAACCATCCATCCCTAAATTTATACACTTCAGTATTTTAAATAGCCCCCCAAGCCTCAAAAACCTGATATTGCAGTCACACAATTAAATGGACTGTCATGCTCAGCTATCAATTAAACCCCAACTACGGCCATCTGGCGGCGGTACTTCCCAAAATGAATGAACGATTTGCCCAAAACGGCACGACCATCTATAAAATTCGTAACGAAATAAAAGTCCTCGAAATAAATGGGAATAAACTATGCGTGAAGTCCTTTGGTCCACCCAACCTCATCAACCGTTATGCTTATGCCTTCCTCCGCATGGGCAAAGCCAAAAGAAGCTTCTACAATGCTTACAAACTCCGGGAAATGGGTGTGGCCACCCCTGAACCCGTTGCCTGGGTCGAATTCCGTGATAAGCACGGCTTTATTTCTCACAGCTATTACATTTCACTTTATGAGGCTCATACTTTCACCCTGGCCAAGGTCTTCAATAATCAGCTACCTGAAAAGGAAGCCATCATCAGAGATTTTGCTTTTTATGCCTGTCATATACTGCACAAGCAGGGAATCCGTCACCTCGACCTGAGTCAGGGCAACGTTTTGGTACACAAAAGCAACAACCGTTACAGTTTTAGTCTGGTGGACATCAACCGCATGCGCTTCAACAGCAGAAAAACCCATCGCAACGGCTTCTCTAACCTCAGACGCCTGGGCGGATCTCCCATTGAAATGTCGATGCTGGCGAATTACTATGCTGAGGCCAGGCAGAAAAACCCCATCTGGGGCATTATTCAACTTAGCTTATATAAATTGAGATTTCAGCACTTCCGCTCGTTTAAAAAATCCATCTTAACACCATTAAAAACAAGCCAATTGTCGCCTAACAATTAACAAAATCCCGATTAAACTGTTATTTTTGCGTCATTCAACCAGAATTTCATGCGCATTCTATTAATCGGGATTTTTTCATTCTTCATATACCAACTGATTTCTGCCCAACCTGCTGAAACTTTTTTGCTGTCTAAACCGCAGGAAGGAGAAGGTGTTTGGTCCTTTTTACGTCGACACCACCTGGATCCTGCCAGTGAAACAGAGCGATTTCGGCAAATAAATGAAGGGCGTTTCGACCCCAACGGCAATCTGTATCTGCACCAGGAGTACCTGGTGCCTGTTCTGGCCGAAGAATGGGTCGACCCCTTATTTGGGTTGGAACACCAGAATTTAAAAATTCGCGACAGTGAGCTTAAAGGAGCGGTCTTCTATCTGGTGAGTGGTCACGGGGGGCCCGACCCGGGCGCCATTGGCCAATATGACGAACATCAACTTTTTGAGGACGAGTATGCCTATGACATCACCCTCCGACTCGCCAAAAACCTGCTGGAGAAAAGTGCCACCGTACACGTCATTGTTGCAGATTCACTCAATGGCATACGATCGGGTGCCTATCTGCTGCCCGATCAGCACGAAACGGTTCTGGGACAGGTCATCCCCCTGGATCAACTGACGCGGCTCAAACAAAGAACGACGGTCATCAACCAACTCGCCAAAGAAGAAGCGGCCACCTATCAACGCTGTATCGAAATACATTTGGACAGCCGCAGTCAAAACAAGCAACTGGATGTCTTCTTCTACCACCACGAAAACAGTCCCAAAGGCAAAGAAATGGCCGAAACCATTAGTAAGACTTTTGAAGAGAACTACAAAAAACACCAACCCCAACGCGGATTCTCCGGCACGGTGAACCACCGTAATCTATATATGCTCAAACACACCCATCCGGTAGCCGTTTTTATTGAACTGGGCAATATCCGGAATTTTCGCGACCAGCAACGCTTTGTCGTTGAATCCAACCGCCAGGCCTTAGCCAACTGGCTAACGTCCAGCATCGTCAAAGACTTTCAAAACCAAAATCACTGAAAAAATTAAGGACGAAAGATCTATCACACTGCCATCAAATTCAACAAAAAGGACGAAGTCGGAGACTTCGCCCGGCATCGGGAATGCTATTTCCACGTTGCTTGGCGAAGTTTGCAACTTCGCCAAATCCCTTCCCGCAGTTTGCAACTGCCATCCCCCATTAGCACCCCACCTCCTTTTTTCGTAATTTTGATAAAAAAATTAATTATTCGCACTTTTGTAGCGTCCTATAAATAAGAGTAAAAACTACTATTAAATACACGATAACATGAAACCAACACTTCTCATTCTTGCAGCAGGTATGGGCAGCCGTTACGGTGGCCTTAAACAAATGGACGAACTGGGGCCCGACGGCGAATCAATCATCGACTATTCGGTATTTGACGCCATCCGTGCCGGCTTTGGCAAGGTCGTCTTTGTGATCCGTGAAGATTTTGCCCAGGCCTTCAAAGATCAGTTTGAGCCACGCCTCAAAGGAAAAATTGAAACCGAGTATGTCTATCAGAGTCTGGATAAAATTCCGGAAGGATTCTCCATTCCTGAGGATCGCCAAAAGCCCTGGGGAACCGGTCACGCCATGTTAATGGCCAAAGAGGTGATTAACACGCCCTTTGCCATCATCAATGCAGACGACTTTTATGGCAAGGATGCCTATGGTCAAGCCATCGAGTTTATCAACAGCAGCAAGGATGTCAATGAATATGCCATGATTGGCTATGCGCTTAAAAACACGCTATCAGAGCATGGCACCGTTTCACGTGGCGTATGCGAATCGGATGCCAACAACAACCTGACCAAGGTGACTGAGCGTACCAAAATTGGTAAGGAAGGAGATAAGATCTATTTCTACGAGGACGATTACAAGGAGGAACTGACAGGTGAAGAGCCCATCTCCATGAACTTCTGGATTTTCAAACCCGAATTCTTCGGCCATCTGGAAAATGGCTTTAAGCGCTTCCTGAAAGAAAAAGGATCCGAACTTAAGTCGGAATACTATTTCAACATAGCGGCCGACGATATGGTTAAGGCCGGCGAAGCCAGCGTAAAAATCATCAACACCCCGGCCAAATGGTTTGGTGTAACTTACCAGGAGGACAAGCCATTGGTGCAGGCATCGCTGAAAGCGCTGCACGATAAAGGTGAATACCCCGATGGATTGTGGAAATAAGGCATTTCAAAAATTCTGATCATCTAAAAGCTGCCCCGCCAGGGCAGCTTTTTCTATGAATACACCCCTTACCCATTGGATAAAACACCGATAAATAGTAATTTAGGCTATCCGAAAAAAACCGGATAATATAGAAACGAATAGCTGACTACTTATGAGAAATATTGCCCCATTCCAAGAAAAGCAAAGGGTCCGCTTAGCTGCTGTACACGCCTTGCTTTTTATGGGGATGCTGCTCCCAGCGTATGGACAGCCAGTTCCTTTTACCGGGAATTATTTTTTCAAAAACTACGACAAAGGTGCCTATAAAGCCCATAGTCAGAATTGGGACCTCCACCAGGATACCACCACCGGGTTCCTATACATTGGTAACAATCAGGGACTTTTAAGCTTTGACGGTACCAGATGGCAGACTTACCTCTTGCCCAGCCGACTACCTGTGCGGGCCGTCCTGAGCGACCATCAGGGCAAGGTTTATGTAGGGGGCTACGAAGAATTTGGTTTTTTCGAAGTGGCCAAAACGGGTGCACTCGAATACATTTCTCTATCGGATTCGTTGCCGCAAAAAATTGCCAACAACGAAGAAATCTGGCAAATCATCCGCCAAGACAGCACCGTTCATTTTCAGTCATTCACAGCCATCTACGAATACAAAGATGGCCAGCTGACCACCCATAAAGGACCGTCGTACCTTTTGTACCTGATGAGCAACCAGGGTCAATTGGCTGTGCACCTGCAAAACATGGGCCTCTACGCTTATAAAAACGGAGACTACCAACTCATGGAGGGTGGCAGCACTTTTAAGAATTCAAGAGTGATTGCCTGGTTTAATTTTGGAGCGAATGAAATGGTAGGGACAACCCTGGATGGTTTGTTTAAAAAGGCCGGGAAGATTTGGGGTTCCTGGAATTGTGAAGCCTCGGAATTTCTCCGGAAAAACCAGCTCAACAGAAGTGTTCAATTGAGCGACACCACCATGATGTTCGGCACCATCAAGGATGGTGCATCGTGGTCAATCAAAAAGGCCAAATTCTGGAGCATTTAAATATGTCGCAAGGTATCAACAACAATACCATTCTGAGTATGCTGCTCGACGTGGACCGGAATGTGTGGCTGGGACTTGACAATGGACTGACCTACGTCAAAACCCATTCGCCCTTCCGTTATATTGCCGATATTTCCGGTCAGCTGGGTGCTTCATACGATGCCACCCTTTTTGGCCCCTACCTGTATATCGGCACCAACCACGGGCTGTTTTACACGGCGGCCAGCCAAAACCAAACTTCTAAAAACAATTTTACTTTTGTTGAAGGCACACAGGGTCAGGTCTGGGATTTAAGCATCCACGACCAGCAACTCTTTTGTGGCCATAACAACGGGACTTTTATCATTGACCAACCGGGAGAGGCGCCTCGTTGGACTTCGCCGGTAGCCGGCGGATGGAACCTTCAACCCATTAACAGTGACTGGATGGTGCAGGGCACTTATGTGGGACTGGCCTTTTACAGGAAAAACGAAAGGGGACAATGGAATTTCTCACACCATGCGCAGGGACTTCAGGAACCCATTCGTTTTGTGGCCGTGCATTCACAAGAAGTGCTTTGGGCCTCCCACAATCAAAAAGGGGTATACAAAGTCATCATGGAGGCCAACCGCCCCCAACTGAAAAGAGTGGTATATTACGGTAAGGAGGACGGTTTTCCGGAGGATTACAACATACATGTTTTCACCATTCGCGGACGAATTGTTTTCACCACCTCTGCCGGCATCTATACCTACGATGAAATTAACGATGAAATTGTTCCCTTCGAGAAAATAAACGAACAGTTGGCCAATTATCAAGGATTTTATCGGATCATTGAGATTGAACGTCATCAGTATTGGTTCATTTCCAGTGACAGAGCGCACCTTTTTCAAATCGACTCGGAATTTAATCTGTCGGAAATGTCCAGCTTCATGACGCCAAGCGACTTAATCATTGAAAATTACGAAAACATTTCAACGCTGGGGCATTTAGCATCGTTAACAATGGACAATGGGCTGGTGTTATTCTCGAATGAATCGCTCAGCCATCAATCTGAAGCCATACCCAGAATTCAACTCACCCAGGTAGTGGCTGAAACCGGTAATGCCCGACGCAACTACCAACTATCAACCGATTCCACACAAGTCCATTCCCTCAAGGCCAATCAAAACAACCTGCATTTCACTTTCACCAATGCCAGTTACGATGCTTTGCCCCAATTTTACCAGGTAAGGTTAAAGGGATTGGAACAAGACTGGTCGGCCCCACAAAGCATTGGTCACCAAAGCTACAACAACCTGCCGCCGGGCACTTACGAATTCTACGTAAGGGTAGCGTCAGCCCCCTTGTCACAAAAGTTACTTTACCAATTCCGCATTCAAAAGCCCTGGTACCTGACCAACTGGGCCCTGGCAGCCTATGTCGCGCTCCTTTTGGGCCTGCTCAAAGTATCACTTTTACTCCACAGCGCCCATCTTCAGAAACAAAAAAAAGAGTTGGAGTCGGAAAAACAACAAGAACTGCAGCATTTAAAAATTCTTTCAGAACAGAAGATCATGTCCCTTGAAAAGGAAAGGTTAGAACAGGAAGTCCTCCACAAGAGTCACGAAATAGGTACCTCGGCCTTACGCCTCGCCAATAAAAACCAATTGTTGGAGTCCCTCAAGGAAGGCATCCTCCAAATAAAAAAGGCGCCCGACACCCAAAAGGCAGCGATCGCAAAACTGGTCCGGCTCATCGACTCCAATCTCAACAGCAATGACGACTGGCTACTGTTTGAAACCAATTTTAACCATATCAACTCAAAGTTTTACGAACACCTGAGTGAAAAGTACCCGCACCTGTCCAGCAATGACCTGCGTTTTTGTGCCTTTCTTAAAATGAACCTCAGCACCAAAGAATTATCTGCCCTTCTCAACGTCTCTGTCCGCAGTCTTGAACTCAAGCGCTACCGATTAAGGAAAAAACTCGAGCTCTCCCATGAAGAAAACTTAACAGACTTCCTGCTCAGTATTAGTTCATAATAAACCACTTACACAAAAATGAGCAAGCAATGATGTGATGACAAATATCAGGACGAAAGTTTTGATTAGGTCTTTTAGTGGACATCGTCTTTTAATGTTAATAGATTTGACCAATTGTTAAAATGTAATAATTTCAAATCTTCTTCACTATGAGAAAAAGAACGCTATTAAGGAGCCTTTTCCTGATACTATTATTTGGAACTACCACCTGGCTCTTTGCACAAACCAGGACCATCTCGGGAGTTATTACTTCAGCAGATGACGACTTACCGCTCCCCGGTGTATCCGTTGTAATAGAAGGTACCACTCAGGGAACGATAACCAACATTGACGGTGAATACATGCTGGATGCTGAACCGGGCGTGACCCTGGTAATCAGCTCTGTTGGATTTGAGCAACAGACCATTGCAGTTAACGATCAGACACAAATCAATGTGGCCATGGAAGTTGCAGTCTCCAGTCTGGACGAGGTAGTAGTCATAGGCTACGGCTCCTTACCGGTGCGGGACTTAACCTCATCCATTTCCACAGTTAGATCAGAGGACCTTGATAAAACACCGACTGGCCAGGCCATGCAGGCGCTACAAGGAAAAGTAGCCGGACTGCAGGTAGTGAGCAGTGGTGCACCGGGTGCTGCCCCCACCATCCGTGTAAGGGGTATTGGCTCCTATCCGGGACAAGGCAACGAAGCTCCGTTATACGTTGTGGATGGCATGTTTTTCGACAATATTGATTTTTTGAACACGGCCGACATCGCCTCCATATCGATATTAAAAGATGCTTCTGCAGCGGCGATTTATGGCGTAAGAGCAGCCAACGGGGTAGTGCTGATAGAAACCAAATCGGGCGGCATCAATCAAAAGTCCGTCATCACTTACGATGGCTATTATGGCTATCAGGTGGCTCAGGACATACTAAAAATGGCCAACGCCGAGCAGTTCACCCAAATGGCCTTAGAATCCGGTTCACCAACGGATGTCGCTACATTGACAATGCCATGCAAAGATATGGCCGTAGCCGCATCAACCCCAATGTTCCGAATGTCAATACCGATTGGTATAATGAGATTCTTCGACCAGCCCCCATTCAAAACCACAGTCTGAATGTGACCGGTGGCGGCGAAAATGCATCCTATTCTTTGGGTACCAATTATTTTGCACAGGAAGGTGTTCTGGACATGAAAAATGATTACGAGCGTTTCAATCTAAGGTCCAAACTGGATTACAACGTTAATGAACGCCTGACTGTAGGCGGAAACATGATCTTCAGCAATGCCACAAAGCATCTGGAAAATGGGAGCGCCTGGCATACGGCCTACTACGCCATCCCCATTATGCCGGTGTACGATGAAATGAATGAAGCTGCCTGGCCAGATAAATACTCCAGCGCTCAGCTGTTAGGTTACCGGGATGGTAAAAACCCTTTTCCGGCCATGAATTATACGGAAAACCAACAAAAAATACGCAAGCTCAATGCCAACTTCTATGCTGAACTGGATCTGATTCCTGAGGTTTTAACCTTTAAAACTTCCTACAGTAACGCTTTTACTTCACTCATCCAGCGCAATATAGGATTACCCTACTTTATATCAAGTGGAGCTCAGCGGGAAGAATCGACCATTAACAAAACCTCATCGGTCTGGATCAACCAAAACTGGGACAACATACTCACCTACACACTAAAAGTCAACCAACACAACCTCGTCACCATGTTAGGAACCTCCTACCGCGATGAGGCCTATGAAGGCTTATGGCAGGTGGTCTGGGTTTCCCTCACGAGCAAAGACAAGCATGGTACATCAGTCAGGCTGAAACCAAACCGGAAGGCAGTGTCGGTGATGGCGGCCTCAGACAATACGGACTTTCTTATTTTGGCCGTGTAGCTACAACTTCGACAACAGATATCTGCTTTATGGAACCATGCGGGCCGATGGAAGCTCAAAATACCAGGAAAAATGGGGCTACTTCCCAACTGTTGGTATAGGATGGGTGTTGTCGGAAGAAGGTTTTATGCAAAACAACATGGCCATCAACTTTCTAAAACTGCGCGCCAGCTGGGGTAGATTGGGGAACGACAGAATACAAGCCAGTGACGGAGCAGCTACTACAAGTGTCGTCACCACTGCAATTAACGACCAGTTGGTGACGGGCACCATTGCTCAAAGCACTTTTTCTGCCTTGCAATGGGAATTGACGGAAGAGACCAATGTGGGGATTACCGCCGAATTCCTGAACAGTCGCTTGTCAACCGACATTGACTACTTTATAAGAGACACTAAAAATGCGGCCATTTACGTAAGCATACCCTCCATTGGACAGACCGTGTTGCGTAATGTTGGTGAGATACGGAACGCAGGTCTTGAAGTAATCCTTACCTGGAGCGACCAGCTGACCAATGACCTGTCCTACAGCATCAGTGGTAACATCTCCACCCTGAAAAATGAGGTACTCTATTTGTATGGCCAGGAATATATTGACGGAGGCTCTGCAGAATTCAGACAAAGATCCATTGTCGGGGAACCCTTGATGGCCTTCTTTGGTTACGAAGTTGAAGGGGTTTACCAAAACGATGCACAAGTGTCTGGTGATCCGATTGCTGTTGCCAACAGTTTGGTTCCGGGCGATTTCATCTACAAAGATCAGAACAACGATGGGGCTATTGATGATGCCGATCGGGTGGTGCTGGGATCCTACTTCCCTTCCTTTAACTATGGGGCCAATTTGGGCTTGAACTATAAAAATATTGACTTCTCACTGAATATTTTGGGACAGACAGGCAATAAAATACTCAACAGAAAAAGAGGAGAAATGATATGGACGGCCGATGGAAATCTGGATGCTGATTTGGCCACCAATCGCTGGCATGGCGAGGGAACCTCCAACAAATATCCTTCATCGGCAGGCCTCAGGAAAGGTTGGAACCAAAAGATGAGCGACTACTTTGTGGAAGATGGTTCTTTCTTCCGGATTCAAAACATCCAGTTGGGCTATCGCATTAAGGGAAAGGAGCTGCTGGGCAATACCATTCCTGAGACAAGGATTTTTGCAACGGCTGAACGACCCTTGACCTTGTTTAATTACAATGGCTTTAACCCGGAGGTAGCAGATGGTATTGATCGTCAGACCTACCCCATACCGGCTGTTTATACCGTTGGACTAAACATTAAATTTTAATCCTCAAAAATGATTGTTATGAAACCATTCAAATATATATTAATGCTCACCGCCTCCTTCGGCTTTTTGCTATCAGTGTCTGCCTGTCACGACCTGTTGGAAGAACCGGCTGAAAACAGAATTTTCACGGAGGAAACCGACTATACAGTATCTGAAAATATGATTCAACCGCTTTTAGGTGCCTATGCTGAATTTCAGTCCCGCGGCTGGGAAGACCATCCTTTGATTGCTGTCAGAGGTGATGATGTGAACCACGGTGGATTAGGCGATCAACAGGACTTTGCGGAAACCGATAAATTCAACTACAACAGAGGATTCTGGATGTATAACTCCCTATGGCAAAACATTTACAAAGACATATTTGCTACCCATTCGGCCATGGAACAAGTAGATTTATACATTACTAATGGCGCCTCAGCGCAGTTGGGAAACCAATACATAGCAGAGGCAAGGGTGCTCAGAGGATGGTTGCTTTTACAGTTATCCAGGACATGGGGTGCTGTTTTTATTCCCACCAGTTCTGACCCGGCCGACTTGTTAACCATGGAACCTGCAACAAAGGACCAGGTGATGCAACACATCTCTGACGAGATGGATGTGGCCATGGCTGACTTGCCCGACTTGCATCCCAACCAGAGAAGCGATATTCGTGGCGGCGTAACCAGATATACAGCCCTGGCCATCCAGGCTCTGGCCAATCTGGAGCTCAAGCAATACCAAAAAGTAGCGGATGCCACCTCCCCGATCATTGCTTCCGACAAATTTGAATTGGAAGAGGACTTTTATAATCTGTTTAAAATACCAGGTAAGTTAAACAACGAAAACATCCTGGAAATCCAATATTCCGATTTCGGTCAGGGCTCCGGTGATATCATTGCCCACCTGTTTGCCTTCTATGGTCCCCAGGCTGGTCGCCCAAAGTAGCTACCGCAAGCGATGGCTGGGGATTTTATGAACCCAGTATCACCTGGATCAAATTCATGCTGGATCGTGGCGAGCAAAGCCGATTGGAAACCAGTGTCTTGTTTACCAACAGGGGCATTGAAGAAATTCAAAAAGATGCGGCCTATGCCACGCTCCCGAACTGGATCAGCAATACCACCTTCGGGTGACGTGATCAATGACTATCCCAGAGCGCTTTTGCCAGCGGCAAGCATTATTTACCTTCGGACCAGCTAACGCCGGGACGCACAGGCTATGGAAACAATAAAAATTTCACCATTATCCGCTATGCAGAGATCCTGTTGATGCATGCCGAAGCGCTGACACGAGGTGCCAGCAGCCCGGCAATGACAGCCGACCAGGCGGTAAATCTGGTCCGCGACCGTGCTGGTCTAACCCCTGTCAGCGGCGTGACCGCTCAACAGGTGATGGATGAGAAACTGGCGGAACTGGCCATGGAATGGGGCATCAGGTATTACGACATGGTACGCCTGGAACAGTACAATGCCCTAAACTATGAAGGAAGAACCTTCACAGCAGCCGACATCTATCTGCCCTATCCACAAAATCAGCTGGACCAATTCCCGGTTCTAAGAGACTAAAAAAAGCAGCCAACTAATTAAACAGTTAATTATGAAGACATTCCATATATTTTTAACAATCATCGCATTGCTAACGGCCACTTTTACCGCCTGCAATGATGGCATTGACGACATTTCTCCGGTAGATGCCGGGCCGGATGAATCTGCGCCAACAGTGGACATTTCTTACCCGGCTGAAGGCGCGCAAATAATGGTGACAGAAGCCGTCACCTCCATCACCATTAAATTTGAGGTGGAAGACGACATTGAAATTGGCGAAATTAAGGTAACACTGGATGGCACTGAGATTGCTACTTATAATACCTTTAAAGATTATCGCCGTTTTGTGGGCAGTCTGCTGTATGAAGAACTCAGCAACGGAGAACACACACTGGTGGTTTCAGCCGAAGACACTGAGGGTAAAACCTCTTCAGCCACCGTCCATTTCATGAAGGTTCCGCCTTATGAAGCTAAATACGATGGCGAGGTGTTTTACATGGCCTTCAATGGCGATTACATGGAATTGATTTCGCAGACAGACGCTACCATCGTAGGTGAGCCGGGCTTTTCAGCCAACGGCATCTCCGGAAAAGCCTATGCAGGCGCCACCGATTCTTACATAACCTTCCCCATGGATGATCTCAAAGGGAATACCTTTAGTGCAGCTTTCTGGTACAAGCCCAATGCCGAACCCAACCGGGCCGGACTGCTTTCTGTCAGTCCCGAAGGGGAAGACCGGACCAAAGGTTTGCGTTTCTTCCGCGAAGGAAGTGCCACGGAACAACGCTTTAAACTCAACCTGGGCACAGGCGATGGAGAAGTATGGAACGATGGCGGCGTGGTGGATGTCACCGCCAACCAATGGGTACATCTGGCCTTCTCCATTTCAGAAACCGAATGCATCATCTACATCAACGGAGAAGCCACTTTAACCGCCCTAATGGCCGATGTGATTGACTGGACAGGTACCACCAACATCTCAATTGGTTCTGGCGCGCCCAACTTTGCTTATTGGGATCACAAATCGGATCTGAGTCTCTTCGATGAACTGCGAATCTTTAACAAAGCCCTGTCACAGGAAGAAGTTCAGACAGTAATGGCAGATGAAGGTCAGCCCGTCACATACGAGGCCAAATATGACGGAGAGACTTTCTACATGCCTTTTGATGGCAACTACAAAGAGCTCATCAGCGAAACGGAAGCCGCGATGGTCGGCACGCCCGACTTCGCAGGTCTTGCCAAGCTGGGGTCCGACGCCTATGCGGGAGCCACCGACGCTTATATCACCTTCCCCTCTGCAGGATTGACCGGTGACGCTTTTAGTGCCGCCATGTGGTACAAAGCCAATCCCGATCCCGACCGGGCTGGCATCATTTCCATCAGTCCGGAAGGTGAAGACCGAACCAAAGGTCTGCGCTTTTTCCGCGAAGGAAGTGCCACTGAACAGCGTTTTAAACTGAACCTTGGCACAGGCGACGCCGAAGTGTGGAACGATGGTGGGGTCATTACCCTGCCCGCTGAAGAATGGGTGCATCTGGCCTTCACCGTTTCGGCTACCGAGTGCATTATTTATATCAATGGGGTTGAAACCCTGGCATCTGAGACAGGTGCCGCCATTGACTGGACCGGGACTGATGCCATTTCGATAGGCTCAGGGCGCCCAACTTTGCCTATTGGGATCATAAATCGGATCTGAGTTACATAGACGACCTGAGGTTTTTTAACAAAGTGCTCTCGCCGGAAGAGATAGAAACCATCATCGCAGACGCTGAGTAAAATCATGATTAACAGGGGATGTAACGGTATAGCTACCGATACATCCTCCTGTTTTTCCATACCAAAAAAACTTCCATCATGAACTATCTTTTCTTCCTTATATCAGTCGTTTTACTGCTGACCGGGTGTGGCCTGTCCTCACCCAAAAACAACGATACCCAACCGCAGGTTTTAACAGATGAGCGGCTGCTTGATACGGTTCAATACTACACCTTTCAATATTTTTGGGAAGGTGCCGAACCCAACTCAGGCATGGCGCGTGAACGCCTTCACATCGATGGCCACTACCCCCAAAATGACGCACACATTGTCACCACCGGAGGTTCGGGTTTTGGATTGATGGCCATCATTGCCGGCATAGAGCGTGGCTGGATCATGCGACAGGAAGGCTTTGAGCGCCTGACCAGAATAGTCGGCTTTCTGGAGAAAGCGACCGCTTTCATGGCGTTTGGCCCCACTGGCTGGATGGTCAGACGGGTAAGGTGAAGCCCTTTTCCAAAAATGACAATGGGGGCGACCTGGTGGAAACAGCCTTTCTGGTTCAGGGCTTGCTAACAGTGAAACAATACTTTACAGATGGTAACAGCGATGAACAGCAGCTGGCACAAAAAATTGACCAGCTATGGCGCGAAGTAGAATGGAACTGGCACACCAGAGATGGGGAAAATGTGCTATACTGGCACTGGTCGCCCGACAAGCAATGGGCCATGAACCATAAAATTACGGGCTATGATGAGTGCATGATTACCTACATCCTGGCAGCCGCCTCGCCCACTTTTCCCATCGCCCCACCGGTCTACCATGAAGGGTGGGCCGGCAGTGGGGCCATTTCTATAACGGCCACCTCAGAGAATCCGGCATTGACCCTTAAACATCGGGTCAAATCCGATCAGGGCGGGCCGCTCTTTTGGGCGCATTACTCCTTTCTGGGACTGGATCCCAGGGGACTGTCGGATAAGTATGCCGACTACTGGGAAAACAATGTGGCGCACACCCTGCTCAACCGCCAGCACTGCATAGACAATCCCCACGGCTATAAAGGTTATGGTGAAAGGAGCTGGGGTTTAACAGCCAGCTACAGCGTACCGGGGGCTGCGGCCTACTTCCAGGGACAAACGGACCAAAAACCGGATTCTGACCAGTCGAACCTCACCGGGTATGCGGGACATAGCCCCGCCTTCGATTTAGGCGTTATTACACCCACAGCCGCACTGTCGTCACTGCCCTATGCCCCCGGGGAAGTCATGCTGGTGATGCGTCATTTTTATGAGAATCTGGGGCCATCAAATATGGGGGCCTTATGGGTTTTACGATGCCTTTAGCGAAGAATACCAATGGTATCCGCAAAGGTACCTGGCCATTGATCAGGGCCCCATTGCCATCATGATTGAGAACCACAGAAGTGCTCTTTTGTGGGAGTTATTTATGCAAAACAGCGACGTTCAAAGCGGCTTAAAAAGATTAGGTTTCGCCACACCGCACCTTCGGGATTAGAATTAGGCTTCCCTTCTGTTGGAAGTGGTAAACGAACACCATACACCATTAATTTTTCAAAAATGAAAGGTATACTCCTCTCTGTTTTGTCAGGCATCCCCTTTGCGCTTCTTTCAGAAGTCATTCCACCCGTCGAAACGGTCACAGCCACAGGCTATGACAGCCACACAGAACTCCGGTGGGCTCACCCCGCGGAGGGTATGAGTTATCAGATATATGCCTCCTTTGACAACCAGGAAACCTATCAGCTGCGCCATACAACAGAGGAGCCCTATTGTCTGGATTTTGTACCGCAACAATACCGCAACAGCACGGTTCATTACCGGATTGTGGCAGAGGCATCCGGCGAAACCTCCCAGGCAGCGGAAGCCAGTGCTGTCATTAGGGATTTTACGGATGACGAGTTGATGGACATGGTGCAAAGCTACAGTTTCCGCTATTTCTGGGAAGGGGCCCATGCCGGCAGCGGCATGGCCATGGAAAGGAGTCATGTGGGTGGCAGTACCGTGACCTCAGGAGCCACCGGGATGGGACTGATGGCCATGATTGTGGCGCATGAGCGGGCGTTTGAGAACCCTGAGGCCATTAAGGAGCGGGTCCTGAAAATTCTCACCTCCCTCGAGACCTGCGAAAGGCACCACGGTGCCTGGTCGCACTGGTACGACGGGGACACCTACCAAACACTTCCCTTTTCAGCGGGGGACGACGGAGGAGATCTGGTGGAGACTTCCTTTGTGGCCCAGGGCCTACTGGCAGTGCGCAATTATTTTACCGGTACGGACAACGCCTCCGTCCAGATAAGGGAGAAAGCCACCCAGCTCTGGGAGGCCATTGAATGGGACTGGTACCGGAACGGGGACCAGAACGTTCTTTTCTGGCACTGGTCGCCCAACACCCACTTTGCCAAGAACATGAAGATCTACGGTTGGAATGAAGCACTCGTCACCTACATTCTGGCGGCCGCCTCGCCCACCCACTCCATTCCTAAGGAGGTCTACGAACAGGGCTGGGCTGGAAATGGCGATATGGTCAACCGTCGCGTGTTCTACACCCACGAGCTGTTCCTCTCTCCCAACTGGGGTGGCCCGCTGTTTTGGGTGCATTACAGCCATTTGGGCATTAATCCCCGGGGACTGTCCGATCAATATGCGAATTACTGGCAGGAGTATGTCAACACCGTTAAGATTCACCACGCCTATGCCATAGACAATCCATTGAACCACAAAGGCTACAGCACGAATTGCTGGGGATTAACGGCGAGTGATGATCCCTTTGGCTATACAGCCCATGAACCCATGAACAACGACAACGGGACCATTAGTCCTACCGCCGCCTTGTCCAGCATGCCCTACCTCCCTGAAGCCTCCATGATGGCCTTGAAATATTTCTACCGGGAAAGAGGTCAGGATCTTTTCGGTTTGTATGGCCCCTACGATGCTTTTAACGAAAAGTACAACTGGGTCCAGAAAAGCTATATTGGTATTGATCAGGGCCCCATTGTGTCGATGTTGGAAAATCATCGCACGGGCCTGCTATGGAACACCGTGATGAAGGATGCCGATTTGCAGGCAGGACTCAACCAACTGGGCTTTGCGTATCAAACATCCACGAGCACCCGATCGGTCCCGGCATCAGAAGAATTGAGGCTTTATCCCAATCCGGCCAGTAAGCAGGTGGGCATTGAATGGTCGACTAAGGACAATAACCAGCCAATCCATGTCAATATATTTACGCTCCACGGGCAAATGGTGCAATCACAACAACTGACAGCTGGAGAAACAGGTCTGGTGGTTAACATTTCAGAACTGCCCAACGGGGTATATCTAACCAATGTGCGCTGCGGTGCCCATCAATACAGCACCAAACTTATCATACAAAAACAACAATAGCATAACCAAATGATATTTAAATACGTGCATAAGATCATTGGGTGGTCTTTGCCCCATAAAACAAAATATATCCAGAATAAATTAGCATTGAAATAAAAACAGACCATTATGAGACAAATTATTTTATTGGCTTTAGCAACAACGCTCCTGCTGGCCTGCAGCCAAGAGGAAAAAGGAAGTGAGATGGATGGGTTTGTGGACGACCTGATGAGCCAGATGACCATTGAAGAGAAAATCGGCCAGCTCAACCTCATCACTCCCGGAGGAGGTATTCCCACCGGCTCGGCGGTCAGCACCGATGTAGAGGCCAAGATTATTGAGGGAAAAGTGGGAGGCATATTTGGGGTGACTGGTCCTGAAAAGGTTCGACAGGCACAAACCCTGGCCGTGGAAAGAAGCCGCTTGAAGATTCCCATGCTATTCGGATCGGATGTGATCCACGGCTACAAAACCGTTTTTCCGATACCCCTCGGTCTGTCAGCCAGCTGGGATATGGCCATGATTGAAAAAACCGCCCGGGTAGCGGCGGAAGAAGCCACAGCTGACGGACTCAACTGGAATTTTTCGCCCATGGTAGACATCTCACGGGACGCCCGCTGGGGGCGCGTGGCGGAAGGTGGCGGCGAAGATCCGTATTTGGGGTCACAAATTGCCCGTGCCATGGTGCGCGGCTATCAGGGAGATGATTTGACCGCGGCGAATACCATGATGGCTACGGTTAAGCATTTTGCGCTTTATGGTGCACCGGAAGGCGGCAGGGACTACAACACGGTAGATATGAGCCGAATAAGAATGTTCAACGATTATTTTCCACCCTTTTTAGCAGCCATTGAAGAAGGGGCGGGCAGTATAATGACCAGTTTTAACGACGTGGATGGTGTACCGGCCTCGGCCAACAAATGGTTGCTGACGGACATTTTGCGCGACCGGTGGGATTTTGATGGCTTTGTGGTTTCGGACTATACCTCCGTCAATGAAATGGTGGATCATGGATTGGGCGACTTACAAGCCGTTTCGGCCCTGGCGCTGAAGGCCGGACTGGATATGGACATGGTGGGGGAAGGCTTTCTGACCACCCTCAAAAATTCTTTGGATGAAGGCACTGTATCCGAAGAAGCTATCAATAAGGCCTGCCGCAGAATTCTTCAGGCCAAATACCAGCTGGGACTCTTCGACGATCCCTATCGTTACATTGATGACAGCAGACCTGAAAACCGAATCCTTACCGAGGCCAACCGAAGTTTTGCACGTGATGTAGCCGCCCGCTCTGCAGTGCTTTTGAAAAACGCCAACCAAACCCTGCCGCTTGGTCGCCACACACGCATTGCACTGGTAGGTCCCCTGGCCAACAACAAAAACAACATGCTGGGTACCTGGGCTGTTTCCGGAGATCCGCAAATGTCGGTTCCCCTTTTGGAAGGCCTGCAAAAGTCACTGGGCACCAATGCCAGAATCCAATATGCCAAAGGGGCCAATATTAGTGATGACCCGGCGTTTGCTGAAAAAGTGAATGTTTTTGGAACCCGCATCGATATCGATGAACGTTCACCGGAGTTAATGCTGCGTGAAGCATTGACCATGGCCAACAGCTCTGATGTCATCGTGGCTGTAGTTGGTGAAGCCTCTGAAATGAGTGGCGAATCGTCCAGTCGTTCGGACATTACACTGCCTGAAAACCAGAAGAAACTGGTAAGAGCACTGGCCCAAACCGGTAAACCACTGGTTTTGGTCATCATGAGTGGTCGCCCCCTCGCCCTTGAAGAAGAAAATGAACTGGCAGATGCTCTTCTGCTGACCTGGCATGCGGGCATAGAAGCCGGCAATGGCATTGCCGACGTACTTTTGGGCGTCTACAACCCCTCTGGCAAACTCACCATGACTTTTCCCCGAAATGTGGGTCAGACACCCATCTACTATAACCAAAGAGTGACGGGACGCCCCAACCCGGGCGATGAATTCCAGAAATTCCGTTCCAACTATTTGGATGTTCCCAACTCACCACTTTTTGCTTTTGGGTACGGACTGAGTTATACTTCTTTTGAATACAGCGATGTGGTAATCGATGAGACAAGTATCCAGCCCGATGGGCAGCTAAAGGCCTCTGTAAAAGTTACCAACACCGGTGACTTTGAAGGCGAAGAAGTCGTTCAATTATACATTAGGGATGTTATCAGGAGTCTGACACCCCCGGTGAAAGAACTCAAAGCCTTTGAGAAAATCAACCTGAAACCGGGCGAATCCAAAGAAGTGACCTTCACGCTCAACGTTGACGATCTGGCCTTCTATCACCAGGACCTGCGCCTGGCCGCTGAATCAGGCGATTTCAAAGTCTTCATAGGTCCCAATTCAGACACTGATAATTCTACTGATTTTAGGCTGGAGGAATAAAAAAAAGGGTATCCACGAATTACGCCAATTAAACGAATTAAAAATTTTAAGAGTTTGTTTTATTCGCATAAGTGAAATTGACTTCGTTGATCTTCGATTCGTGGACTCCTATTTTTTACATGATTGAACTAAGAGGGTGCCTGTCAGGCGGCTTCTTTTTACAAAAACAGTTATATTTGATACACTTGTTCAGATAATAAAAACTTAAAGATGCATGGAGCTTAATGCGTGGATAAAAATTCCTATAAAAACAGAAATTTCTTTTCCGCCTCAGAAAAAAAGGAAAAGCCCATGCGGCTCGAGCACAAAAAAAATAAAATGAAAAAATTATTACTATTTCTGATAGTTGCCACCTGGCAACTATCACTCACAGCCCAGCGGGACATCCCCATCAACGTGGCTTCCTTTAATCTTCGTCTAAACACCACATCCGACGGAGAAAACGCCTGGCCCCATCGCAGTGAGTTTGTGATGGATCTAATTCGCTACCACGAATTCGACATCATCGGCACCCAGGAAGCTTTTTTTGGACAAATAGAAGATTTACTCACCATGGAGGCCTTTGCCTACACGGGTTCGGGTCGGGATGATGGTCTTCAGGGTGGAGAGCATGCCGCCATATTCTATAAAAAGGAGCGATTTGAGTTGCTTCAGTCGGGCGACTTCTGGCTCAGTGAAACACCTGACGCACCATCTCTGGGCTGGGATGCCACATGCTGTCACAGAGTCTGCTCATGGGCACAGTTCTTAGATAAAGAAAATGGCCTGTCGTTTTATGTTTTCAATGCGCATTTCGACCATGAAGGGGTCGTTGCCCGAAAAGAATCGGGAAAGTTAATGGTGAAAAAAATCCGTGAAATAGCCGGAGATCAGCCTGTCATTTTTTGCGGCGACCTCAACTCCACGCCGGATACGGAACAAATCAAGCACATCTCAAACTTTCTGCACGATGCCTATGTTGTTTCTGAAAGCCCACCTTATGGACCCGTTGGCACCTTTTCAGGTTTCAATTTAAATGCGCCCTTGAAAAACCGCATCGATTACGTTTTTGTATCGGACGATTTCCAAGTGGCTAAATATGGTGCGCTGACCGACTTTCAAAACAATCGCTTCCCATCGGACCATTTGCCAGTTGCTGTAAAACTGCAATTCGATTCACAAAGCAGTATGAAGCGTGCCTACAAAAAGAAGGTCTTTCACAGCGAAACCGGAGACTCCTTGTTATACAGGGTGCTTTATCCCGACAACTACGACCCGGCTGCAAAGTATCCCTTGGTCCTTTTTATGCACGGAGCCGGTGAACGGGGCAGCGACAATGAAAAGCAGCTCACACATGGTGCCACCCTGTTTACAGACCCGGAAAACCGTCTGAACTATCCGGCCATTGTGGTATTTCCGCAATGCCCGGAGAACAAATACTGGGTGGAGATTGCCGTTCGAACAACCCTGAGAGACGAACTGAGTGACACTTTCAAAAACATGAAAGAAACGCCGGTCAAAGAGCAGCAGATGGTCATTGATTTAGTACATGCTTTATTGGCATCCGAAGCCGTTGACCCCGACCGACTCTATATCATGGGACTGTCCATGGGGGCTATGGGGACTTTTGATATTCTGGCCAGACATCCGCAATTGTTTGCGGCAGCCATTCCCATTTGCGGAGGAGGCAATACCAACGCTGCTGCCAATTATGCCCCCTACACCTCATTGTGGATAACCCACGGGGCCAAGGACGATGTGGTGCCGGTAAATTTTTCCCAAGAAATGTATGAGGCCCTTAAATCGGCCGGTGCAGATGTTAAATACACCGAATTCCCGAATGCCAATCACAATGCCTGGGACCCTACGTTTGAACTTCCTGGCTTGCTCGACTGGCTATTCTCTAAATCCAGGTAAGGTTAAACCTTATTATTTCGGTGGTAGAAATCACAAAATGCTTGCAGTCCGCATTCAGCACACTTGGGTTTACGCGCCACACAAACATATCGGCCGTGTAAGATGAGCCAGTGATGAGCAATGGCCAGCAGGGATTCAGGGATGTGCTTTACCAACTGCCGCTCCGTTTCCAAAGGCGTCTTGGCGTCTTTGGTCAGGCCAATGCGCGCCGCCACCCGAAACACATGGGTATCCACGGCAAGAGCCGGTTGATCAAAAACCACAGAAGCGATCACATTGGCTGTTTTTCGACCAACCCCAGGCAACTTTTGAAGCTCTGTGATATCGGAAGGAACTACGTTATTGAACTCCCCCACCAGCTTCTGGGCCATGCCGACCAGACTTTTACTTTTGTTATTGGGATAGCTGCAGGAACGAATGTATTCAAAAACCTCAGCGATTTCTGCCTTAGATAGAACTTCAGCCGTGGGGAAGCGTTCAAAAAAAGGCGGTGTGATCAAGTTCACCCGCTTATCGGTACACTGAGCTGAGAGAATCACCGCCACCAATAACTCATAAGGAGTGGTATAGTGCAGCTCCGTTTCAGCCACAGGCATGTTCTCCTGAAACCAGGCAATAACTTTCTTAAACCTTTCCGTTCTCCGCATTATCTCAAACCTTTTTTCATTAAAATCGTGACTAAAAAAACAAATCTTAGTCTTCTTGCAAAAACTAAATGAACATCAACAGGCTGAGAGCCATCACCACCATCCCACCAAACATCCCGTAAATAGAAAGGTGGTGCTCCCCATATTCCCGGGCAGCTGGTAACAATTCATCCAGACTGATAAACACCATAATGCCAGCCACAGAAGCAAAGACGATTCCAAACAACATGGGCCCCATAAAAGGCATTAATACCATAAAACCAAAAATGGCACCGATGGGTTCTGCCAGTCCCGACAAAAAACTGTATTTAAACGCCTTCCGACGACTACCGGTGGCATAATAAATGGGCACTGAAATGGCAATACCTTCCGGAATGTTGTGAATGGCGATGGCCACTGCAATGGCAATACCTAAGTTGGGATCAGCTATGGCAGCCGTAAAGGTGGCCAGACCCTCCGGAAAATTATGGATGGCAATGGCGAGTCCGGTCATCAGGCCCATGCGCATTAGTTTTTTCTCCTTGGTCTTTTGAAGTCGCTGTGCCTCCGTCATATTCTCCACCATGTTGATTTCGTGGGGGTTTTCACCCTTGGGAATAAAGCGGTCAATCAGCGCGATCAACAGCATTCCTCCAAAAAAGGCAGCCACCGTCACCCACGTGCCGGATTTTTCGCCTAAATGTCCTGTCAGCTCCTCCTGCGCCTTAAAGAAAATTTCAACAAAGGAGACATAAATCATCACACCGGCAGAAAAGCCAAGGGCTAAGGACAAAAACCGGGTATTGGTACGCTTGGCAAAAAAGGCCATGGCACTTCCTATACCGGTGGAGAGACCGGCAAACAGCGTCAGCCCAAATGCAAACAGCAAGGTATTCAAATCTATTCCGTACATCCGAAAATCAATTATTAATTGAACGTAAACTTAAGCATGCTTAAATCCATTACCAAGCAAAGATAATAATCATTTTCCA
>NZ_BAZW01000012.1 GCF_000974365.1 Geofilum rubicundum JCM 15548 | reverse complement strand
AAACTGGACCATATCCAGTCGGAAAGTTTCGACGGCAGGGCCCTCCTGAATTTACGATTTGCCTATGGCGCCGATGTGAATTATGCTTTTATTGATGTGAACGAAAAGACGGATGAGGCCTTGCGCAGCCAGCCTGCCGACCTCGAACGCCCGGCCATTATCAAGGCCTCGGCTTCGGATCTGCCGGTGTTTTATATCAACATTTGGATGGACGATCAGAATCCGGTGAATTTTATGGCTTTGAGTGATTTGACCCGCTCGGTGCTCATTAAGCGCCTGGAACAATTGCCGGAGATTGCCATGGTGGATGTAACGGGGCACCTGGAGCCTGAGCTGTACATTCAGCCCAACGATAATTTGCTCCGCTCCTTGGGAGTAACCCATGGTATTATTGAGAAGGCTTTGGAACAGAACAACTTGTCGATGGGCTCCATTTCGGTGGCAGATGGACAGTACCGCTTCAATATTCGCTTCAGCAATCATCTGCGTACGGTGGAAGACGTCCGGAATATCCGTTTGCGGGTGGGCGACCGAATGATGAAACTTGAAGATTTGGCGGAGGTGCAATTGCGCCCCAAAAAACAGGAAGGCGTCTTTTTGCACAACGGCATGCCTGCGCTTTCTTTGGCCGTGATCAAACAGGCCGATGCCCGCATGGATGAGCTGAAGGAAAAGACAGAAAGCCTGCTTGCGCATTTCAAAACCAACTATGAAGGGGTGCATTTTGAAATAGTAAGGGACCAGACCGCCATCCTGGATTATTCCATCCGTAATTTGCAAACCAACCTGATTTTTGGGGGCTTACTGGCTTTCATCATTCTTTTCTTTTTCCTTCGGGATGCCCGTTCGCCCTGGCTGATTGGTATTTCTGTTCCGGTTTCGCTGGTGGTGAGTTTGCTGTTTTTTCACCTGACCGGCCTCTCCATTAACATTATTTCTTTGTCGGGACTCATTCTGGGAATCGGAATGATCATTGATAACTCCATCATTGTCATTGATAACATCACCCACTACCGGGAAAAGGGAGATCGTCTGGCCACGGCCTGCATTCGGGGAACCAACGAGGTGATTCGTCCGCTGATTTCTTCGGTCCTGACCACCTGTGCGGTATTTGTGCCGCTGGTTTTCATCAGCGGCATGGCCGGGGCCCTGTTTTATGATCAGGCGATGGCTGTGGGCATCGGACTGGTGGCTTCACTTTTGGTTTCCATCACGCTGATTCCGGTTTTGTACCATTTGTTTCATCCGTCGGGACCACAGCTGGACAATCACAAGGGAAAAGTAACGCGGATGCTGGAGCGCATCAATCTTTTTAAGACAGAGGACTTGTATGAGCGGGGCTTTGACCGCGTGTTTCGCCACCGTCGTTGGTATATGGCTTTGTTCCTGGGCTTGCTTCTTCCCGGCTTGTTTCTGGGATGGTATATGAAAAAGGAGCAATTTCCGACCTTTACGCATGACGATGTTTTTTTGGAGCTGGACTGGAATGCGGGGATTCATATCGAGGAGAATATCAGGCGGGTGAACCTGGTGAAGCAGGTGGCGGCCGATTTTTCTGAGTTCAGCAACAGCTATACCGGATCGCAGAACTTTGTGCTGCATAAGGATATGGACCAGTCGGTTTCGGAAGCCAGCTTGTATTTTAAATGCGCCACACCCGCCGGGGTTACAGGACTCAAGGAGCATCTGTCGGATTACCTTACAGAGCACTGGCCGGAGGCCCTGTGGTCCTTCTCATGGCCCGAGACGGTATTTGAAAAACTGTTCAACAACGAGGAAGCTGAACTGGTGCTGCACGTGAGCGACCAGAGTCCGGAAGGCATCCCGAATTTGTCCGATGCCACGGCCATGGTAGAGGCCCTGAAGCAGTCCTTTCCCAATACCGATTTATTTCCGCCCGCTTCTGAAAACTATGTTGAAATTCGCCTGCGAACGGAAATGATGACGCTGTATGACGTGGATTACCAGTCCCTGCTCAACCGCCTGCGCTCGTCTTTAAACGCCTGGCATGTGGGCGTGCTGCACACCGGTTCCCAATACGTGCCCATGGTCATCGGCAACACCCCCATTCCGGTCAACCGCCTGCTGGATGAAATCAAGGTCATGAACCGGGCACAGGTCGAAATTCCGGTCAGTGCCCTGCTATACAAAGTGGATATTAAAGACTACAAGGTACTGCATGGGGGCAGCGGCGGTGTTTTTGTCCCCATCTATTTCGAGCAAAAGCCGGAAGGCGCCATGAGCGAAGTGATGAATAAAATCAGCCACCTGCTCTTCACAGAGTTCAATACCGATGTGAGTTTCTCAGGCAGCTGGTTCACGTCCCGGAAAATGGTGACCGATTTGGCCATCATCCTGCTGATTTCCCTGGTCCTGCTCTATTTCATTCTGGCCGCCCAGTTCGAGTCACTGCGGCAGCCCATCATTCTTTTGCTGGAAGTGCCGCTGGATGTGTCGGGCGCCCTCTTCCTACTCTGGCTCTTCGGGGGAAGCATCAATGTGATGGCCATGATTGGGATTGTTGTGATGAGCGGTATCGTGGTCAACGATTCCATCCTAAAAGTGGATACCATCAACCGCCTTTACCGGTCGGGCATGCCCCTGGTGGCAGCCATCAAAGAGGGCGGGCACCGACGACTCAAACCCATCATAATGACCAGTGTAACCACCATTCTGGCGTTATTACCGGTGCTATGGGGCACCGGCATGGGCAGCGAGCTACAACGGCCTTTGGCCCTGACCGTTATCGGCGGCATGGTATTAGGCACCTTTGTCAGCCTTTATTTCATTCCCCTTTGCTATTACTTTTTGTACCGCCCATCTTCAAAGCGAAAGCGGCCAGTATCATAAAGCACATATAAATTATGAGAACACTAGCAATTTGGATAAGTATTTCTGCATTCTTGCATTGTGCATGTAGTAATAAGCCTACCACAACAGAATCTGCCATAATAAGAAAAGGGGTAACTGAAATTTGCATTAATCCTCCATATGACAACCTATTACAGATGGACTCAATTTTCTCTTCGATTGAAGCCATTAAGCTGGAAACCAACAAACAATGCCTGATTAGTAATCATCGTAAAATATTATTTGATAACAATCAAATCTTTATCTCCAATGAAACAAATAATCTTTTTGTCTTCTCTGACAAAGGCGAATTTATTCGAGAGATATCCAAAAAAGGTCGAGGACCGGAGGAATTTTTTGAACTCAGGGATTTTCAAATTGATTTTGAAGGGAATATCCATATTCTGGACTATTTAAGAGTTTTAGTGTATACAAATGATGGAAAATTAATTGAAACCATAAAGTTTGAAGCTCCTGATAATTCTGTTGTTTTAAATCCACTTGCGTTCTCCTTATCAGAGAAAAAGGGGGAATACTACCTTTGGGGCGGAAGTTTTGGTATTGAATCTAATGTGAACAATAATCATTTTGCCCTTTATAGGATAGATAAATCAGGCAACTTTACTGAAAGATATTTCCCTGTCAAACATTCGATTATGGGAAATGGAAACCGATTTCGATTTTTTGATAATTTCACAAATATTACACCCGTTTTTGGCAACGACACTATTTATAGTATAGATAATGGTGAGCTTAAATCACGCTATTATGTCAACTTTGGAGATAGAAGTTTAAAGGAGAAAATTCCTGATAATTTCTCATCATTAGGGGAATTCAAATCCAGATTGAATAGCAAATATGTAACGGGGATATATGATTTTATTGAAACCTCAAATTGGTGTTACATGACTTTTCCATTTAACGGATTAGTCTATAAGGCGTACTATTCAAAAAAGAGTGAAAATGTTTTTGTATCCTTATCGAATCCAAGATTACCCAATCGAATCGCACCATTATGGATAGATACCAATTTCGACGATAAACTGATTGCGATGAAGAGTGCAGGTTTTATAGTGAGAGAAATAGAAAGACTGATGACGGATACCTCAAAACTTTCAGAAGAAGAAAAGCACTTTATCCAATCACTCCTGGATGTGAAGGATACAGATAATCCGGTGTTATTGGTTTGTGAAATGAAGGAGTAATTGGTTGACAACTGCCATCTTCACATCCCCTCACTCTTAGTCAAAAAATGAAAAGGAACCGAGCGCCCCGACAAATAAAATGTTGTGGGTTTAAAACTTATCCATTTTCTTTGTTGTTATAACATCACGTACATTGTAAGGCAATGTCCGTAATGAAAAATCCAAAAAACAAGAATCGTGAAGCTGATATCCTGGAACGTCAACGGCATTCGTGCCATCGCACAAAAAAACTTTTTTGAGGACTTTAAGAACCTGAATCCCGACATCCTTTGCCTGCAGGAAACCAAGGCGCAGGATGGTCAGGTGGCGGAAACGCTGACCCATGTGGAGGGTTACTACCTGTACAGCAATTCGGCGGGCCGCAAGGGCTATTCGGGGACGGCCATTCTTTCCAAAACGGAGCCTTTGTCGGTCATCAACAACATTGGTTTGGCCGACCACGACACGGAGGGACGGGTGATTTGTGCGGAGTACGAACAGTTTTATCTGATCAATGTGTATGTGCCAATTCGGGGAACGACCTGAGGCGTCTGGAATACCGTCAGAGCTGGGATTTGGCCTTTTTCAACTACCTGAAAAAGCTGGAGAAGCAAAAGCCGGTGATTGTTTGTGGCGATTTTAATGTGGCCCATAAAGCGATTGATTTGGCGCGCCCCAAAGCAAATTATAACAAATCGGCCGGCTTTATGCAGGAGGAAATCGACGGCATGGACCGCTTCACAAGCGGAGGATTGAAAGATACCTTTCGCCACTTTCATCCCGACACGCCGGACCGCTACTCATGGTGGAGCTACCGTGCAGGTGCCCGGGGGAAGAACGTGGGCTGGAGAATCGATTACTTTTTGGTGAGCGAAGCTTTTTTACCTCAGGTAAAAAAGGCGGACATCCTGGACCAGGTGATGGGGAGTGATCACTGCCCGGTACTTCTGGAACTTGAATAATCTTTGCTTGTTTAGGTTCTCCCCTTCTTACCATTTTTTAACAGCCTGAAATTCACGCATACCAGCAATTTTCCATTACTTTGCAGGCATGATTGAGCTTTTGTTGAATCCGCTCCATGTCAGCCCTTTTGTATGGCTGGCCACTTTTACCTGTGCCTTTATCAACGGTCTGTCAAAAGGCGGTCTGAAAGGCCTGGGCATGGTGACCATTCCGGCCATGGTGTTTTTGTACGGAGGCATGGCGTCAACGGGCCTTCTGCTGCCCATACTGATCTTTTCGGACATGCTGGCTTTTCGGATGTACCGGAAAAGCGCCCAATGGAGTCAGGTGAAAAAACTTTTACCCTGGGTGCTTCCGGGTTTGCTGATTGCTGTGGTGGTAGGAAAATACATTCATGATGGTACCTTTAGGGACATTATTGCGGTTCTGATTATTGTGAGTCTGGGCATCCTGCTCTTCTTTGATTTTTTTGGCAAAAAAATCAACCTCTCGCAATCCCCCGTTCTATCGGCCACCACCGGATTTTTGGGTGGTTTTGCATCCATGATTGGCAACGCGGCCGGTCCCATTTTCAACCTCTATCTGTTATCGACCCGCATC
Source organism: Geofilum rubicundum JCM 15548 (assembly GCF_000974365.1). Taxonomy (GTDB): domain Bacteria; phylum Bacteroidota; class Bacteroidia; order Bacteroidales; family Marinilabiliaceae; genus Geofilum; species Geofilum rubicundum. Next base: position 70,190 of record NZ_BAZW01000012.1, on the reverse strand, counting down.
TCCAAAAACAGCTTTATTGCGACCGGCGCCATCTTTTTTCTCACCCTAAATGTACTAAAGGTCCCCTTCCACGTTTTTGTGTGGCACTCCATTACCTGGCCCACTTTTCACATGAACCTGCTGATGATTCCGGCCATTGTGGCGGGAGTAGTAACGGGCAAAAAAATTGCCAGCTACATTCCCGAGAAGACTTTCCGCTATCTGGTGCTGATTATTATTGCGCTGTCGGCACTCCTGCTTTTGGTTAAGTAGTTTTTGACAAGCCAGTTATCAGCCTAATTTTGACAAAAAATAAGATTTTGTGCTATATTTGTACATATGGACAAAATTGGAAACATAGAGATTAGAGTTTTCGGAAACAAAGGAAACATAAAGCTTTCTCCTGACAATTATGATGTGAAGGAGATTATTTCTATGCTCCAAAACATAGAAGATCTGTTGTATCCCACCAACAAAAAAGACAGACCAATTATCACTTATGACATTAAGGAAGGATCTGTTAAACACATCTTTAAAACCAGCATTCAAGCTATTATTGGATTTAGTGCCGTTTTATCTCAAATACAAAAGCACAATTCCATCGATTTTTTGGAATTGAGAACAGCTCAAGCAATTGAAAACATCCAGAACTTTTCTTACCAAAAAAATTATGATTTTGAAGTTAAAACATCGGTTGACGAAGACTTGATTTTCAAAATCAACCCACAATCAATGTATGTTCGAACAGAAAATGTTTGGGCCGATGCAGAATTTTATTTTTATGGAACGCTCACCAACGCTGGGGGAAAAAGTAAAGCAAATATTCATTTAGATACAGAGGAATTTGGCTCTCTTACCATAGACACAGATAAAGATTATTTAATGGGGCAAGAAGAGAATTTTTTATATAAAAAATTCGGGATCAGAGCTTTTGGAAAGCAAAACATTGAAACAGGGGAAATTGATAAAAGATCTTTACAGCTAATAGAATTGATTGATTTCAAACCGAAATATGATGACGAATATCTCAACCTATTAATTCATAAAGCTAAAAATAATTGGAAGGGAATTAATCCGGACGAATGGCTAACCAATTTAAGAGGAGACTATGACGCATAGTGTATTACTCGACACCAGCTTTTTTATCCGTCTGCTTAATGATGAAGACCCTTTACACCAAAATGCCAGAGATTATTTCAGGTATTTTCTTGAAAGCGATATCAACATAAAAACTTCAACCATTTCTATTGCAGAATACTGTGTCGGTGGTGCTCTTAATGAACTTCCCTTAATGAATATTCAGGTTTTACCATTCAATCTTGACCATGCTAAAAGGACAGGTGAATTTGCTAAAGCCATTTTTGAAGAAAAAAATATATCCCGGGAAGATTTAAAACCGAGAGCGATTATCCCTAATGACTCAAAGCTTTTCGCTCAAGCAGATTGTGATAAATCCATAGCATTTTTTGTAACATCCGATTCACGTTCTATGAAAACTCACAAGATGCTATCCAAAAGAATTAAGCCAAGTTTTGAAATTATTGACATCAACATTCCATACGATCGACAATTTGGAATATTAGACTTAAAATAAGCAAAGTCTTTCTATTCCTTAAGATTTTGATATCCAACTGTAGGAAGAATTTTGTACTTTTACTCTCGAACTGAGACAAAATTGTAATCCATTTTATTATGACTGCCGATATTGACTGGGGTAATTTATCTTTTACCTATACGACAACCGACTACAACGTACGGTGTTACTACCGTAACGGGAAATGGGGCGAACTGGAAACCAGCTCGTCCGAAACCATTAACATGCACATGGCCGCTACTTGTCTGCATTACGGACAGGAAGCCTTTGAGGGGCTGAAAGCGTTCAGGGGCAAGGATGGAAAAATCCGTATTTTCAGGATGGCCGACAATGCCCAACGGATGCTGGATTCGGCCGATGGCGTTCTGATGGCACGCGTTCCGGTGGATCTTTTTATGAAGGCCTGCCAAAAAGCGGTGGAACTCAACAGCCGTTTTGTGCCACCTTACGGCTCAGGTGCCTCTCTGTACATTCGTCCCATGCTGATTGGCTCTGGTCCCAAAGTGGGCGTATCACCGGCTGATGAATATCTGTTCATGGTCTTTGTGACCCCCGTGGGTCCCTATTTTAAGGAAGGTTTCAAACCCACCAATCTGATGATTACGCGCCAGTACGACCGGGCCGCGCCCAACGGTACGGGCCCATTCAAGGTGGGTGGTAACTATGCGGCAAGTCTGGCCTCCGGTAAAATTGCCCATGAAAAAGGCTATTCGGCGGTTTTGTATCTGGACAGTCGTGAGAAAAAATTTCTGGATGAATGTGGTCCGGCCAACTTCTTCGGCATCAAAAACAATACCTATATCACCCCGCAGTCTAAATCGATATTGCCCTCCATCACCAACAAAAGTCTGATTCAACTGGCAGAAGATCTTGGCTTAAAAACGGAGCGCAGACCTGTGCCTTTGGAGGAGCTGGAGACTTTTGAGGAAGTGGGCGCCTGCGGTACCGCCGCCGTGATTAGTCCGGTGGCCAAAGTGGACGACCTGGATACCGGAAAATCTTATGTCTTTAGCAAGGACGGACAACCGGGTCCCGTTTCGGTAAAATTATACAACAAACTCAGGGCCATTCAGAATGGGGAAGAGCCGGATAAGTACGGCTGGATCACCATTGTGGAGGGTTAACAACCTTGCAAAGTACCTCTAAAAAAACAACAAATTTTTCAGTCTTTATTAAGAATGCGCCAAAGACAAGGCTTTCGAAGTTATTGAAACCAAGGAGTTTACATTTCGTAAATGACTGTTTCAATAACGAGAGTAACGTAGTATTTGGCGTTTTCTTATTAAGACTAAATGACTTTTTAACCGGCTTTTGCATTGATTCATTGCACGTTCAGCACCTTTGTGGTCGAAAAAATTTACCATAAATTAACCTTTTTACAATGCCCTAACTGATAGCTTGTTAAGGTGACCCCGAAGGGCAATCTCCTTCCCTGCCCTACCCAAAGGTTCGTAATAGCTTAAATTACACTAATTTTGCACCCCAATTTGGAAGTTAGTTTATGCAAAACATTAGGAACATTGCTATTATAGCACACGTTGACCACGGTAAGACAACGCTGGTCGACAAAATGCTCATGGCTGGAAAGCTTTTCAAGGATCACCAGCAAATGGGCGAACTTTTTATGGATAACAACGATTTGGAAAGAGAACGTGGTATCACCATTCTTTCGAAAAACGTTTCTGTCATCTGGAAGGATACTAAAATCAACATCATAGATACACCGGGTCACTCCGACTTTGGCGGCGAGGTGGAGCGGGTGCTTAACATGGCCGATGGTGTTTTATTGCTGGTAGATGCTTTTGAGGGACCTATGCCTCAGACGCGCTTTGTACTTCAAAAGGCACTGGCCATTGGCCTGAAACCCATCGTTGTCATCAACAAAGTAGATAAACCGAACTGTCGCCCCGAGGAGGTACAGGAAGCGGTTTTCGATTTGATGTTCAACCTGGAAGCCACCGAACACCAGTTGGATTTCGTAACGGTTTATGGTTCGGCCAGGGACAACTGGATGTCGAACGACTGGAAAACAATCACCACGGATATCAGTTCACTGATGGATACGATTGTGGAGCACATTCCTGCACCTAAGGTGAACGATGGTACCCCGCAAATGCTGATCACCTCTCTGGACTACTCTTCTTACGTGGGACGTATTGCCATTGGACGGGTGCACCGCGGGTCCCTGAAAGCCGGAATGGATATCGCCCTGGTGAATCGCCTTGGTGAAATGCACAAGACAAGAATTAAGGAACTGAATGTATTTGCCGGACTGGGACGAGCCAAGGTGGATGAAGTACTAACGGGTGAGATTTGCGCCATTATTGGTCTGGATAAGTTTGATATAGGTGATTCGGTGTGTGACCTGGAAAATCCGGAGCCATTGGATCCCATTGCCATTGACGAGCCCACCATGAGTATGTTGTTTACCATTAACAACTCACCCTTCTTTGGTAAAGAGGGCAAAATGGTCACTTCTCGACACATCAAAGACCGTCTGGATAAAGAGCTGGAAAGAAACCTGGCGCTTCGTGTCGAGGAAACCGGATCGGCCGATGCCTGGAATGTTTACGGACGGGGTGTTTTGCATTTATCGGTACTCATAGAGACCATGCGTCGTGAAGGGTATGAGCTGCAGGTGGGACAACCACGGGTGATCATCAAAGAAATAGCAGGTGAAAAACATGAGCCGGTTGAAGAACTGACCATTGACCTGCCCGATGAATTTTCGGGACGTGCCATTGAACAGGTGACCCAGCGCAAGGGTGAGTTGAGATCCATGGAACGCAAAGGCGAGCGGGTGCATTTGGAATTTATTATCCCGTCACGTGGTATCATCGGATTGCGCAACAACATGCTGACAGCCACTGCTGGTGAGGCGGTCATGGCCCACCGTTTTATCGAATTTCAACCCTGGAAGGGACACATTGAAAAACGTCAGAATGGCTCTCTTATTTGCATGGAAGCGGGTACCACCTTTGCTTATGCCATCGACAAGTTGCAGGACCGTGGCAAGTTTTTCATCTTCCCACAGGAAGAGGTGTATATGGGACAGGTGATTGGGGAAAACAACCGCGATGGGGATTTGACCATCAACGTGACCAAAAGTAAAAAACTGACCAACATGCGGGCATCGGGCTCGGACGACAAGGTACGCATTGTGCCGCCCATCGTCTTTAGTCTGGAAGAAGCGCTGGAATACATACAAGGGGACGAATATGTGGAGGTGACTCCCAAATCGATCCGTCTTAGAAAGATATTGCTTCAGGAACACGAACGCAAAAGAGGTTCCAAGGAGTAAGAAAAACAAAAAAGTCAGCGCCTCAAGCGCTGACTTTTTTGTTTCACAACTCTTCATGGTGTAAAATTCTGAATCGGGTGTGCCCATAAGGAGTGACATCCAGTCGGTGAAACAAATCCACCCGCGCCATCGGTGGCCCCTGGTGGCATTGTTCCAAAAAATCCCTGATTTGGTCCACCTCTCCTTCGGCATCGATCTCCACCGTTCCGCCCGGAAGGTTTTTAACATGTCCGCTGATCCTGTACCGCACAGCCTGCTTTTCCACAAAGTAGCGGTATCCCACGCCCTGAACACGGCCATCCACCAATACTTTCACTCTCTGCATAGCTTTTTAACCCAAATTTAATCAATGAAGCAAAAAACTGCAAATCAAAATTTTACCCGGACCTTTCCACCTGATTCGGGCTTCCAGAGTTTATTTAGTGGATCGTATTGATACTCCACCCCCATATTAATTTGCGTTTTACGCTTGGAATCATACAGCAACAGGCACGTTTTTAGGAAGACGAATAATCAGTTTTCAAAGTACTGACTTCCTATAATCTGCAAGGGTTTTAAATGGCAGTTTACTTCCTCTTGAAAGCACATTAAAAATAAAATAGTCACATTCGTTCTCATTGAGCAATTGCTTTTCGAAAGCCGCATTCAAAAAATCCATGGTTGTCAAATATGTAATACCATTATCCTTGCAATACTGTTTAATATCCTTTAAATTACTGCTGGCCAGAACATCTTGATGAAATTTACAATAAGCCATGCAGGCACTTTCTCCTGGACCAAACATTTTCTTTAACTTTGCATATTCCTTTATTACATCAATATCAGAGGAGAAGTCAATTTCTTCAAGAAAATTCATCTGCAACAATTTTTCGATTTCAGTGCGAAGAACTCCTTTAAAAACCTCCAGGAAAACGTCTTTCAAAATACACAATCTGTTCGGAAAAATCTGTGGTAACAAGAACAATTGTTCTCCCTTAGAAAAATGGATGATCACATCGGCATCAACAATTATTTTCTTTTCCGTATTAATCGACATCATGGGCATCAATATTATTTAAGGCATCAAATCCTATGCTGCCCATCAAGTCTAAATAGTGCCCTTCTGATATTTTTTCTTTATCGAAAAGTTGCTTGGCCAAAGTTCCAAAATTCCCTACCACCATATTTTGATTACCCTTCTTGTAAAGAGAATCATCATAACCATACTTCCTGGCCGACAGAATGACTTCTGATTTAAAATGGTCAACGCTCTTTTGTGAAATTAGCCCCAACTCTTTAAATCTTATCAAAATAGCATTACGAGAGCAACTAAAGAAGTGTTCAACTTTTAATATTGTCTCAAGTGAAATTTTGTCCTTACTCAATTCCTTATCCGGAATTAGATTAATTATCCCTTCTTTAGGCATCAACAGATTGGCAGCAAATAAATCCGCTTGGTATTCAATGCTGTCCTTCTTGTTAAAAACGCCAGCAGAACTGTGGTGTGGCGTAAAACCTTCCTGAATGTATAGATGATACAATTCATGGCAGATAGAAAAGTGTTGCCTGCCAATGGAGTGCTCTGAATTAATAAGCATAAACCGTGAGCCTCCTACCTTTATAGCCATTCCTGAAAAATTTTCGGAAAGTGGTTTGAAAAGCGTAATGACATTAAGCTTTATTAATAAGCTCTTTAAACGAATAGGATCAGAATTTGAAAACCCATTCTTCGTGCGAAACTCGGATGCTTCTTTTTCTATTCTATAGTTCATTGATGCGCTGCATTTTTAAATAATTCAACACCACCCTTTTGAAAAATGCTATATTATCCAGATCAGATTCAGAATTAGCACTTCTAAAGGCAAAGGCCAGATTCATTTTTTGAAGATCATCATCTTCCTCAAGAAGATCAGATAATTCAACACCAAACAAATCTGCCAATTTATTCATTTCTGTAACAGAAACATCACGCTCTCCTCTTTCATAGTGTGAGATTTGTACACGTGATACACCCAGATATAACGCAAGGTTTTCTTGCGTTAAGGCTTGCGCTTTGCGTAGTTTTGCGATATTATTGCCAACGGTAGTTTCATAGTTATAAGATTGTTCCTTTGTTACAAAAATACAATCAAAATAATTTAAATGCAATATTGTAACAGAAATTCGACCTGAAATACCTTGTTCCCATTAAATGCTTAATGTAACAAACAGCTTATATAAAGAGAACATTGGGGAAGTGCCCCCTGCAACGACTTTGGGGGAAATAAAAAAGCCATTCGAACGAATGGCTTTATTGATTTTGGCTCCTCAGGTAGGACTTGAACCTACGACCTACGGATTAACAGTCCGCCGCTCTAACCAACTGAGCTACTGAGGAAAATGTGCTATTAATATAATCAACCTATGATCTGGCAGCTTTAAAAAAAGCTCCTCAGGTAGGACTTGAACCTACGACCTACGGATTAACAGTCCGCCGCTCTAACCAACTGAGCTACTGAGGAATTTTAAACATCCAAAAGAAATGAATAATGAAGAGGGTTACATTTCTCAAATGCCCTGCAAAACTAAATGCTTTCTGGCAATTATGCAACAAGTTTTGAGAAAAAATTTCATCTTTGTAATCACAAATTGATTATGACAAGATTATGGGAAAAGTTTTAGGAATGGGCAATGCCTCGTGGATATTTTATTGAAATTAGATAACGATCTGGTATTGGAACAACTGGCCCTTCCAAAAGGAAGCATGCAACTGGTAGATATGCTCATGGCCAATAACGTCATTGCGGCTGTCGGCCACAATGGCAGCAGCAAAGCCTCCGGTGGTTCAGCTGCCAACACCATTCATGGTCTGGCCAATCTGGGCATACAGACCGGCTTTCTGGGGAAGGTGGGCAAGGATGAATGGGGCACCTTTTTCCGAAAGGACATGGAAATGAAAAACATTGCCCCCCTCCTGCTGGAGAGCCCCAATGAATCGGGCCGGGCCATTGCCTTGATTTCGCCCGACTCGGAGCGCACCTTTGCCACCTTTTTGGGGGCAGCGGTTGAACTGACGGCCGAAGACATTCCCCATGATTTGTTTGCTGATTATACTTACTTCCACATAGAGGGCTATCTGGTACAAAACCAGCAACTGATTAAAGAGGCGCTGAAAAGGGCCCGGGAGCATGGCTTAATTGTTTCCTTAGATCTGGCCAGCTTCAATGTGGTGGAGGACAATCTGGAATTCCTGCGTGAAATGGTGCGCGATTATGTGGATATTCTTTTTGCCAACGAAGAAGAGGCGAAGGCTTTTACGTCCGGATTGGAAGATCATGCCGCTCTGGACTGGATGGGTGAGTTATGTGACATCACCATTCTGAAAAAAGGACCGGAAGGCTCTTACATCAAGTATCTTGATAAGGTATTTAAAGTCGGCGCCATTAAAGCCAACCCAATTGACACCACCGGCGCCGGTGATTTGTACGCAGCAGGTTTTCTGTACGGACTGATTCATGCGCTGCCCATGGAGACATGCGGCCATCTCGCGCTCTACTCTCCGCCAGAGTCATTGAAGTAATGGGACCCAAAATGGACGACACCATCTGGGCTGCCCTCCGCTCAGAAGTCGAAACCCTCAAGGGCTAAACGTATCCAAAATCCTGAACTTCCAATCCACCTCAAGGAAAAAGGCGGATAAAAATCATTTCCATTTAACCGCCAATTGCGTATTTTTAATACCTCATAAAAAACAACACCATGTACGGCGCATTCAAATCATATTTAGAAAAGGGATTAAAAGAGATCAAGCAATCCGGCCTCTATAAAACCGAAAGAATTATCACCTCTCCCCAGCAGGCGGAGATCAGTGTCAACAAGGGCCAAAAGGTGCTTAATTTTTGCGCCAATAACTATCTGGGGCTATCTTCCCACCCGCGGGTGGTTGAGGCCGCTAAAAGAGCTCTGGACACGCACGGTTATGGCATGTCGTCGGTCCGCTTCATCTGCGGCACCCAGGACATTCACAAAGAGCTGGAAAATACCATTGCCCGCTTTTTTAAGATGGAAGACACCATTTTGTATGCGGCCTGCTTTGACGCCAATGGAGGGGTCTTTGAACCCTTATTTGGCGAAGAGGATGCCATCATCTCGGATGAGTTGAACCACGCCAGCATTATTGATGGTGTGCGCCTGTCCAAAGCAGCGCGTTACCGGTACAAGCATGCGGACATGACCGACCTTGAAGCGAAACTGATAGAGGCGCAAGGCAAGCGTTTCCGGGTCATCGTGACGGATGGGGTGTTTTCAATGGATGGCGATATCGCGCCTTTAAAGTCGATTTGCAATTTGGCCGATCGCTATAAGGCATTGGTGATGGTGGACGACAGTCACGCCTCTGGCTTCATTGGCGAGACCGGTCGCGGCACCCATGAGCACCACCAGGTGATGGATCGGGTGGACATCATTACCGGAACGCTGGGCAAGGCATTGGGTGGAGCCCTGGGCGGCTATACCACGGGGAAAAAAGAGATCATCGATATGCTGCGTCAACGTTCACGCCCCTACCTTTTCAGCAATTCCCTGGCTCCCGCCATTGTCGGTGCGGCGTTGGAGGTATTCAAAATGCTGGAAGAAAGTACGGCGCTGCGCGATAAGGTGATGCGCAACGCGGATTACTTCAAAGAAAAAATCAGGATGGCGGGCTTCGATATCAAACCGACCAACTCGGCCATTGTTGCACTGATGCTTTACGATGCCAAACTGGCGCAGGAGTTTGCATCCAGACTATTGGATGAAGGTATTTATGTGATTGGCTTTTATTATCCGGTGGTGCCGAAAGGTCAGGCCCGCATCCGCATTCAGATTTCAGCGGCGCACGAAACACCGCAGCTGGATAAAGCCATTGAAGCCTTTGTAAAAATTGGCAAAGCACTCAAGGTGATTGATTAGAATCAACGAGAGTGGCGGGACTTTTGGCAAAGCAGTCCCAGCTTGTAAAGATCCAGAAGAAGAAGGGAGTCGCTGCCCTGTAAAAATTGCTTTTTCATGGCTGGTTCAACCCGGTTGAACAACTGATTAAAAAGGCGGGTCAATCCCGCTTTTTTGATGAACAGATAGTATCTGAACAACTTAAAACCCTCAGCCAGTTCGGCCTGGTCGCCTATCAGCACGAGATTGTCGATGCTTTGCTCCAACTTTTTAAGGTAGGCGTCGGCCCGATCGATGCCCTGATGGAAAACGGCGTTTTCGATGTGCACAAGGGGTACTTTGTGGCGCTTCAGGGCAAGCCCAAACAGCGTATCTTCATGCCCGTATCCCCGCATGTTTTCATCAAAAGCCAACTTCGACATGAGGTTTTTGGGAACCATAAAATTGGAGGAAAGAAAACTGGCATAAGGTTCGGCCTGCCGGCGTTTCAGACTGCGTACTTCGCGCTTCACACCCACCTTCCACCTGAGCCAAAGAGAGGGGTCTTGGGGGCGTTCGTGGTACTGTAAGCCACCAACAACTACTTGGCCCGGGCGACAATAAGCGGCGTATTTGGCAATAAAATCATCGGGCACATCGCAGTCGCAATCCATAAATATCAGATACTCACCCAAGGCCATTTCAGCCAAATGGTTGCGCGTGCGCGAGCGTCCCTGGTTCTTTTGGGAGATAAAACGGATGTGATTGAGTTTGGACAGGCTGTCATTAAACGGCGCATAGGCCTGATCTGAGCCATCGTCCAAAAAAAGAATCTCTACCGGAAAATCAGCCAAATGAGCTTGTTTGCTCAGCTTCATGGCCAAAGGGGTAACATGGTAGTTGTAAACAGGCACACAGACAGTTATCATAGATGCTCCTTTTCTGGTAATAAAGGTGACCGTTAGGTCTGCCAAATATATACAAAAGGACCGAAACCTGATGGTTGCGTCGGCCGGATTTAAAAACAGGGCGGTTCGTAACGAACCGCCCTGCTTCTATATTTTGAAAACCTTCACCTGATTACTCGTTTAATATCACTTTAAAATCGAGGGTGAAATCATCGTAAATCATGTTGTCGCCAAGATTATCAAAAAAACTTTTGGAACCGTAACGCACATCATACTTGGAACGGTCCACCACCAATTGTCCGGTAAAGACCCGGTGACCGTCTTTGGTGTCCATGGTGGCTTTAATGGTTACCGGCTCGGTATTCTTCTTAATGGTCAGTTTTCCAGTAAACTCGTAGGTATTGTCCTTTACCAAAACACCTTTGTCAATCACCAGCTTGGCGGTTGGGTAAGTGGCCACACCAAAAAAGTCATCTGATTTCAGGTGTCCCTCCAATTTGGCATTGGTTTCGGGATCCTCTATATCCTCTACAACAATACTGGTCATGTCCACAATGAACTCGCCCGAGGTATAGGCCCGTCCTTCACTATTGAGGTGGCCCGATATAAATTTGATGTCTCCATTGTGCTGACCACCAATTTTTTTGCCGGTCCACTCAATGCTACTTTTAGCTACATCCAATGACAGTTGCTGAGCTGAAGCTGTAAAACCTGCCACTAAAAGCGCTATAAATAATGTTGTTGTTTTCATAATTCACAATTTTAGATGTTTAATAATGAGAGATAAACATCCGAGTTGAGAAAATGTTCATGGCCGGAGTTCAAACAATAAACAAAATCTAATCGACAACAATATTCAGTTCCGCACCTGCTAAATCGGTTCGACTTCCATAATCAATAACACCCAGAATATTGTAGGGACCGGGGGCCATAGCTTCGGGTAGAAGGAACCTGACCATCCGTTTACCCCCTGGAAGTATTGAAAAAGGCTTATTCATGATACGCTCTGTCTCCCCCGAAACGGTATTCAGCACATCCAGATAAGGAACGCAATCGACAATGGCTGTTCCGGAATTTTCCACCTCCATCAACAAGGTAACCTGCGCATCCTGACCTTCAGTCACGTTTTGAAAACTAAGAACCGATGCTTCCTTCATATCCTGCAATGCCGGGGGGGTCTGAAATACATGAAACAAAAACTGAAAAGTCTGTATTATCTGCATACCCGTCACATCAGCCCCTCGCTCATTCAGCGCCGATCGTTCTGATGCTAAACGAACTTGTCCGGTAGCCCATCTGACCGATAAGGCTTCAGGTGTGGATGGAACCTGAATGCGTATCTCTACATCTTTTGTCTCGCCGGGAGCCACTTCAAAAAAGGCAGGTGTGGCCGACAACCAATGGGCACAACCACTGGAAAAATCGTCGTCTACCAAAGATGTTTTCCCCTGATTTCCTTCAGAATCAAAATTGGCGAATGATATCTGAAAGGTTTCAGGCTTTTCTCCATTATTTGTCACTCTGAGCAATTGAATGCCCGATTCACCCGGTGCCTGTTTAAAATAAAACCGGGAAGGAGAAATAGAGGCACTTTGCGCCATCACACCTAAAGAAAACAAAGTCAATAAACACGAAACAACCATCTTCTTCATCATAATTCAATTTTTCTAAAACAAATTAACAACACCTAACGACCTATTGTATTAAACTACTCTTCATCAATATTAGACGGCGCCATACGAATGTTGCGCTGGCGCTCTACCAGTTGGAAATTAACGGTATAGTTTCCGGCAGCGGCTGATATGCTTAAAACAACATCATTGTCGACAAACATAAATCGCTGATCAATGGCCCCTTCATTGACCGAAATAGTATATTCTCCTCCCGGTAAATACAACACAAATCTACCATCCCTGTCGGTAAGCGAACTAAAAGAGCTATTGTCCGCATTATTGGTAGCGGTTACCCGAATATTATCTATCAGAACATCGCGCTGTGTACCGTACCGGTCGCGTTGCAACAATATACTCCCACTCAACCTGGCACCATCACTATACGGCAGAAAAAGCGTCCGGTTACCCGAAACTTCTTTATAAAAGCGTTTAATGTCGGCCATGGCCCCCTGTGCGGTCAAGGGTATGGTTTCAATGATGTAGTTGCCTTTGGGTAAGTTCCTGAAAGAAACGACTCCCTCATCATCGGAAATAAGACTGTACGCTTCTGTCTCATAATAAAAATCATTGCCATCCATATCTCGCATCGGGCTATCCGGGCTGGCCTTGACTAATACATCGGGAATGCCATGTTCGGCACCATCTAAAATTCCGTTGCCATTGGCATCCTGAAAAACGACAAAGCGGGCATCATAATTGCGCGGCATGGATGCCGGAACATTCAGATTAAACTTAAGTCCCGCCCCATACTCGGTATAGCCATAAGAAGTAGCCGATTGGGTAATGGTTGTCGGCACCCCGCCTCGAACGATGTCTCTGTCGTAATCCCCATGACCAAAAATCATGTGTCGTGCATAAACGGAAAAAACAAAGCCATTTCTTGATCTGTAAAACAGTTCAGGCAGAAAATTAAACTGATGTCGGTTCTGATAAGTAGCGTAGTAATAATTCAGCCCCGTATGTAAATTGATATAATCGCTGAACAACCACCAATCATGCAGCAAATTGAGATAGACTTTTTGAGGATTAAAACCGGTTTGAATGTATTCCATCTGATCCATCGTTGTATATGGACCATAGTAGTAGCGCACAGAGGCATTGACATCTTTGTAACGCAAAGATGCCCGGGCATTGGCAACAAAAATGGTTGCTAAATCCTCTATTTCCGGAAAAGCCATAGCCCCCAAAAAAGCATTGGCAAAAACACTTACCTGCCCCGTCCGGGTACGATAATCCAAATCCACCCCATAATTATCGCTGAAAAGATAGGAGCTGCGCATAAGATACCAAACCGCTCCCAAACCATAATTATCCGATCCGTGTCGTTGATGATACTTGAGAAGCACCCTGGTGCGCTCATTAAAAACAGAATCGGTGAGTAATTGTCCCCGACTGTAACGCTGTGGGTCATATTCAAAAAGCGAAGCTGACAGGCTTAAGCGATTGTTATCATCCATGGAATAGCTTAAGCTGGTGGCAGCTGATAATACACCGTTTTGTGCGACATACCCGGGAGAACCGTAATACCCATTGGCAGAAAAATTAAATTTCTGGATGCTTGTATTATAACCAAAACGTGCTAAATAACCATTGACAACAAAGGAGGAATCCGGCACCCAAGCGTGTGTTTCAGCACTATAGCCACCTCCCAAACGCAATCGGTGTCGGGGGATAAACTGCCAGGAGACATCTGCGGTTGCCAGAACCGACTCGGTGTGCCGGATTTTACTCTCGGTGAACTGCCCATAACCATCCACTCTCAACTTTTGTGTGTTGTACGAATAGAAACTGCCCATGCCACTCCCAGTGGATTCATTCATCAGGTCAGGTTGCCGCAAATAGATGCCTCCAATCCGGTGGTTACCGTAAATATAACTTCCCCGCAACCCCTTTCCGCTGATACCGTATCCTGCCTTATTCATGGAAAGGTTACCTGCTTCAAGGGTCATTTTCTGACTAAAATAGCCCATGTAGTGATAATTCCCCAGAAAAGATTCCAGGTTCATTTGATTTTGCAAAAAATCCGTCTGATAATAGTAGTTTAAAAGTCCGTTGTTGCGCTCAAACTCCTTTGTCCCGGAGAGGCTAAGTGTGGCGTAAGTGTAATCAGAAACAATGTTATAGGTATTAAAAGCCACTGTAAGTGGTAAGGCATTAAAGCGGGAGGGTTCCATTTTTGCATCACTGTCCAACCTAAAGCACTCAACTGCACCTGTCCATGTACGCCCGGCTTGTCGAACCCCTCCCTGTGATTGAACAGAAAGCTTTATGCGGTAAGTTTGGTCCTCATAGCCACGTGGCTGCCCATCTGGTCGGGACATCTTAGCAATCAACTTCACAGGCAACCAAAGAACAGTATCCTGCCCAGGAGGCAACTGAACGGCCATCTCCAGCTGCCGGATAAAACCATTGTCACTGTCAAAAACCAAACCCTCGGGTGCCTCTGCACGCATCATCAATCGTTCATTGGTGTTTCCGTCATTAGAAAGGCGTAAAGAAACACTGGCTGTATCTGAATTATGTGCGAAGTAGAGCCGATTGCCCGAAGTGGAGACCAACCAGGCACTTGTGCGCAATAATCGCACACTCCATTCAGCGTTGGCAATAACCATGCCCCTTAAGGAAACGACTGCATTCAGGGCATAATTTAATTCCCCATTTAGTGGCGTTCCACTACTGATACGTACAGGAACAAAGGCAGAATCACTGGCTGCCACATGAACCGTTCGGGTATTCTGTCCCCATAATTGCCATCCATTCGGCGCAATCAGTTGCACCTGAACATCCTGAGATTGTCCGGAATTGTTCCTAATCACAAGAACATTGGAAGCCAGGCCTTCATCCTTTAAGTCGGTTGCGGCAGACCTGAAACGGACTTCCAAACCACCTGCCTGGGCATGCAGATCAATGTGCCCCACCAGTAACAAACAACTTATTAAAACAATATAGCAGATTCGCCCCATGCACAACTTATAAATCCTGAACAATAACATAGTCAATTCTCAACTCATAAAGACCGGCCCGGTATTCAAGTCCCGGAACAATCCTTAAATCAACATCAAAGCGGTAGCAATTAGGATTTAAAACAAAACTTCCTGGCGCATTGGCTCCGGTGTTGGGACAAGCCACTAAAGCATCGGTAGCAGCAGATCCAATTAAGTAAACCGGATCAGACAGATCGCGCAGTGGAACAAAATTGGACACCTGAGAAGTGTTGGAACCATTTCTGGCCCTCAATTGAAGTATAGAAACAGGAGGTCTGTCCCCATTTAAAGAATAAAGACTAACCTCATCCCAAAACCCTGGCAAATCAGAGGTTGTTCCAACGTACAAGTCCCATTGATCCGTAGTTTCAATATTAAGCTGAATGGCATTCACGCGTGTAACTCCCGCGAGGTATTGATTAACCGTTGTAAATTCAAAGGCCACATTGGGGGATGTTTTTAGTTCAAAACTGACCGATTGCCCCTCAGCCGTCGTACTTAAACAGGGTGTGACCATTATCAAAATAAGGTAAAAGGATAGCGTGCGAAACATACATTATATTTCCTACCAAAATAAGCAAAAAAAAGGAAACAGGGCTTACCTCCCCCGTTTCCTTTCAAGTACTAAAGACCAAAATGTTATAAATCTTCAACTAAGGAATAAACAACTTCCATATAATAGTAGCCCGCCTGAGCAAAAGCAATATTGTTTCCATCCAATGTTAAATCAACACCGGTAGTAGCAAAAGTGGCGGGAACTTCAGGTCTCAAACGCATATCGATACGAAACTGGTGGGTGTCGGGATTAGCAGATGCGGTTCCCGGGTCAAAAGACTGACCGGCTGCGGTACCAAATTCCCCGGCCAGAAACTGAGTGGCAGCAGTGGGCACACCGGCGGCTACAGTAGAGTTGGTCAAACCCAACAATGAAGTGAAGGCATTCATATTTACAGGTGCTGCACTGGTTACTGAAGATTGCATCTCCAAAATTTCAGCAGGCAATACAGGGTTACCATTGGTTGAATAAGCTTCAACCTGTGTCCAATTATCCGTACTGGCATAAACGAACAAGTCCCAGGCCAAAGTCGCATCCACTTCCAATTGCGTGGCATTAAAACGGGTAATGCCCTGCTGGTATTCCTGAATGGTTTTGAATACAAAATCAACTTGCGGATTGGTGGTCATTGTCAAATTTAAAATCCCGCGCAAATCCATTGTTACATAATTGTACTCCTCATCACTTAATTGTGCAGAAGCGTTTGGCGCCATTGATAACCCAAGTATCATTGCGGCAGCAAATGTTAGTAATTGTTTTCTCATATCAATCAGCATTTAATTAAAAATAACAACTATAATATATTAAATTTTAGAACATTAAAAACAATATAGTAACGCCAGCGGTATACTTTCCTGTGGTCTTTTGCAGAAAAGTATAATGCGGCTACGCTGCATTATACTAACAATAAGGGGAAAAAGTTACCCCTTTTTTCAATCCAGACGCAAAAATTTTAACTACCTGTCTGTCCCCATCTGCCAACTCAATCTTTCTTCTGGTATAACACAGAAACTCCTCCGATTTTAACAGAGTTCCGTGCATAATTTCCTATTTTTGGGGCTACACCAAAAAAATCAGGATGATGGATAAAATCAAACCACTGCTCCCCTATCTGGCAGCCATTGCATTCTTTATTGTAATCACATTGATCTATTTCAGTCCCGTGCTGGAAGGAAAAAAGTTGCCTCAGATGGACAACACGCATGCCATTGGCATGGCGCAGGAATTGGTCGAACTTGAGGATGAAACCGGCGAGAGGGCCCAATGGACCAACTCCATGTTTGGCGGCATGCCGGCCTATCAGATAAAGGCGGATGCTTCTGCCAACTTGTTTTCTTATGTCAACAGAGCCGTTCGTTTGGGACTCCCCTACCACACGGTGGCCATCGTCTTTCTTTATCTGCTGGGCTTTTTTATTCTGATGCGCAGCATGGGCTTCAGTCACTGGCTCAGCATTATTGGCAGTTTGGCCTTTGCCTTCGGCTCTTATAACTTCATCATTATTATTGCGGGACATATCACCAAGGCCTACGCCATAGCACTTATGGCTCCGGTGATTGGCGGCATTCTCTATACCTACAATAAAAACAAATGGGGCGGTGCCCTTTTTACGGCGGTAGCACTGGGCAGTGAAATTGCCTATAACCATGTGCAAATCACCTATTATCTGGCCTTACTGGTATTAATTCTAATTTTGGACCGGTTGTACCGGGCCATTGTTGATAAGACTTTTCCCGACTTCCTGCAGCGCACGGGCCTTTTGGCTGTGGCGGCGGTTTTGGCCATTATGCCCAACATCTCTAACCTGTGGACCACCTACGAATACGGACAGGAAAGCATGAGGGGACAGTCGCTCCTGGCCGAAGAAACCACGCAAAAAAAGGTGAGCGGACTGGATCCGGATTACGCCTTTGCCTGGTCGTACGGAAAAGCGGAGACGCTAACCCTGCTGATTCCTAACTTTCATGGTGGCGCCTCGGAGCCCATCGGACAAGATCCGGACCTGGGAGATGGCCTGCAACAGCGCATTGCCGGTTTTCTAAGTCAGAAAGGCATCAATTACGGCCAGCAACAACCCCAATTTGTCAACCAGCTGGCCAATGAAATTTTACAGCAATCAAAATACTGGGGCAGCAAGCCTTTTACTTCCGGACCGGTTTATGTGGGTGCCATCGTGTGTTTTCTGTTTGTCCTGGCCCTTTTCTTTTACCAAGGCCGGGAAAAATGGTGGTTACTGGCAGGCACCATTTTATCGATCCTTTTGGCCTGGGGAAATAACCTCGAGTGGTTCAACCTATTCCTGTTTGATCATTTCCCCCTTTACAATAAATTCAGAACGGTTGAGATGACACTGGTGTTGGCCGCATTGACTATGCCGGTACTGGCCTTGTTGGGACTCAAAAAAGTAACGGAAACGCCACAGATTATTCGGGAAAACCCCAATAAATTTCTATTGGCGCTTGGACTGACCGGTGGCGTGGCGCTTATCTTTTATTTGATTCCGGGGAGCTTCCTTAATTTCATCAGCGAACAGGAGTTAAATGCCATCAACGCCCAAAAGGCGGCCAACCCGGATCAGGCTTTTATCTACGATTTGTTTGTCCAGGAGATGCAGTTCATGCGGACCAACCTCTTGAAAACGGATGCCTTCCGGTCTTTGATCTTTATCGCTCTGGCCAGTGGTTCTCTGTGGTTTTTCTCACGCAACAGCATCAGCGTCAAATATTTGCTACCCGGTTTGGCCATTCTCATTTTGGTAGACCTGTGGGGCGTCGATAAGCGCTACCTGAACAATGAGCACTTTGAGTCCAAGCGAATGGTGAATCAGCCCTTTACAGCAACAGCGGCGGATAAAATGGTGCTGGAGGACAAAGATCCCAACTACCGGGTATTCTCGGTCTATCGAAATCCCTTCAATGAGGTACACACCAGCTACTTTCACAAATCCATTGGCGGTTACCATGGTGCGAAACTCCAAAGGTATCAGGATGTTATCGACTGGTACATTCAGAACGATTTACAAGTTTTGCGCCGCATGATGCAACAAAGTCAGCCCAACGAGGCCATTCAGACTGCCTTGCAAAAGATGCCGGTACTTAACATGTTAAATACCCGCTATGTCATCCACAACCCGGAAGAAGAGCCCGTCAGAAACCCCTTCGCCATGGGCAATGCCTGGCTGGTGAATGATGTATTGACCGTTACGAGCACCCGGGATGAAATAGAGGCACTGGCAGAGGTTAATCTGA
This sequence comes from Geofilum rubicundum JCM 15548, assembly GCF_000974365.1. Lineage (GTDB taxonomy): Bacteria > Bacteroidota > Bacteroidia > Bacteroidales > Marinilabiliaceae > Geofilum > Geofilum rubicundum. The sequence continues at coordinate 51,081 of NZ_BAZW01000012.1, read as the reverse complement.
GTGAGACAGCAATTGTGCACAGCGAATTTGCCGGGATTTTGGAGAACCAGACGGTTGGCGCGGAATCCGGTACCATTGAGCTGACCGACTATCATCCTGAGAAATTGACTTATCAATCGGAGACCGGCTCAGCACAACTGGCGGTCTTTAGCGAGATATACTACAACAAGGGATGGAAGGCCTTTGTGAACGATACTGAAGTGCCCGTTTTGAGGGTCAATTATTTACTGAGGGGCATTTTTGTACCGGGCGGAACCAACACCATTGAATTTCGCTTTGAACCGGCCTCCTACAGATACGGAAAGGCCTTGGCCTATTTTGGTTCTGTTCTGATCCTTGTTTTGATGGTGGCTTGGTTTATCCGCCGAAGAAAAGAACAGAAAAGGAGCTAATTTTCAATATAAGGAAAGTAAATCCCCCTTTTCGGCGGCTCAGCAGAGCCACCGAAAAGGGGGATTTTTAAAAGGGCAGGTGTCGATTATACTTTTTCTGCCACCATGAGAATGGCCGAACTTTCTTCATGAATGATTTCCAGTTCTTCCTCGATCTTTAAAATTCTTGAGCTCAGCCCCTTCATCAACATTCCCAATGAATCGACGGTTTTTTGCACACAGAAACCGGTCATCCGTAACTTGCGGGACTCCACCCAATCGGCGGTGAGGCAATTAAAGAAATCGGTCCTGAAATGCATGACGGCCTGAAAGTGCAGATCCAGATCTCTGCTTTGGGCAAATTCGTTGACCTCACTTTTAAATCCGCAAAGGTGGATACAGGCGTTGATAACGGATTCAAACATACGCTCGAGCAGGGCATTGGCATGGTCGTCGTTTTCTCCCGGAAGAGCAGCTTCACCACTGCCCCAAAAGGTGATCTCTCTTAGGTCATTGGACAAGTTGCGTAGATGGCGATGGGCCGCTTCTCCATGAATTCTTGCTTCACGGGCCGCCTTTAACTGACCTTTGTAATCCCCTATTTTTTTGGTAAAGTTAATAAAACGCACCTGGGTGGATCCTTCCATCAATTCGGACGCTTTTTCGAGCTGGCGCTGAAATTTTTGTTCGTCCCGGCGAATGCGCTTTAAATTAATTTCACCGCTGTAGCTCATGTTTTCCAGTCGCCTGCTCAAATTGTACACAATTTCTTCGCTGGCCAGGCAGTTCAATTGCATGATCAAAAGTTTTTGCCGGGTAACACTGCGCTTGGTGGAATCGGGACTAAATGTGGAGCAGATAAGGTGCCAAAGCTGTGATTTGTTATAGGTCTCAGGCAAGATGCCTGCTCGCCTCAGCGCACTGGAAGTTTTTCTTAACTCAGAAATCTCATTTTTAAGTACTTTACTGCATTCGAGCAATAAACGGTCGTGGTGGGTGACCTGACAAATGGTTTCGCGGGTTTCAAAAACCTGTTTTTGATAAACATCAATCATAACAGAAATTTTTAGGTTAAGGGCGTCATTCATCCTCCTTCCTGAAAACAGGAAAGCAAGGCATCAAGTTTTGGGGGTGGGAATAAAAACACGTCGGGTCTAACAACTCTCACATTATAGACCCCATCCTAATAAACAAACTTTATTCCCGGCGTCTGTTTAAAATCTTCGATGTATTAATAGATAACGTAAAAACCTGCAAGTTATTGGAATATGATGAAAAAAAGTAGCCAAAAGGCCAAAATTTTTCTTCATTATTTTGAATCGCTCCTTTAATCCGGGCAGGATATTCTTTTTCGTGAGGCCGCCATCCAGAAATCTGGACAAGACCATTTCGCCATTCACCACCACCCGGGCCCGCCTCAGGGCGGACAACACCCAATCGTAATCGGCCGAGAAACGATACCTCAGGTCATAAGGTGTGGCCAGCGACCGGGCCACCAAAATCGATTGGTGGCTCACCAACATGCCCCTGTGAAAATCTTTCCAGGTGAGCGACCTGGGGGGAGACAGACGTCGATGCCCTATTTCCTTTCCTTCCAAATCAACAATCATGGTATCACCATAATAGATGTCGGCGCCAGGACGCTGCTCAAATAATCGTGTCAACACCTGAGGTGCTGCCACCTCATCGCCTGCATTCAGAAACCAGACATAATCCCCGGTAGCCATGTTCAGACCTTTGTTCATGGCATCGTACAGTCCTTTGTCCGGTTCACTGATCCAGGCATTGATGTGTGCTTCATATCGTCGGATAATGTCCAGGGTTCCATCGGTGCTTCCACCATCCACGACGAGGTATTCCACATGGGAATAATCGAGCGATCTGACACTCTGAATGGTTCTTTCCAGGGTGGACCGGGCATTAAAGACCACCGTTATGATGGATACTTTGGGATTTTCCGAAGGATTATTCATTGCACTATTCATTTCCACCTTCCTTTTCACCAAGCAATTGTTGATAGAGATTCAAATACTGCCGGGCCACAAGCTCAGGGGCAAAATGGTTCAGCACCTTGTCCCGGGCATTCTCCCTGCAGGTTTGCTCTGCACACTTAAACAGCAGATATTCAATCCCCTCCGCCAATCCATCCGCATCACCCGGCGCGGCCAGATACCCACATATGCCATGGGCGACCATTTCCGGCACCCCGCCAATACGAAAAGCGGCCACCGGTGTGCCGCAGGATAAGGCCTCCATCACGGTATTGGGCAGATTGTCCTCCAGAGAAGGTAAGACAAAGACATCGGCCGCATTGTACAAATCCACCAGGGTTTCTACATCACTTACATAGTGCATCAAGCGGGCCGGGAACGGCAGTTTCTCGGCCAATCGGGGTGGCGTTTTTCCAAAAATCACCAGCTCTATTTGATCGGCCTGCTTTCGGGTACTCAATGTCTTGAGGGCATGTAACAAAAGCGCCATGCCTTTACGCGGATCGGCCACGTTGGCTGCCCCAAACAGAAGTATTTTTTTATCGGGTGGTAAATGGAGTCGCTTGCGCGCTTCTTTTCGGGGAACAGGCGCATAAAGTTCTGTATCTATGGGATTCGGGATGGAAATAACTGCGTGCTGTTGCAGCAAACTGGATTCCCGGGCCACCGATCCCAACCATTGACTGCAGGTCACTATGGATAAAGGCGCCTCGGCATAGGCCGCTTGCTTCTTCAGATGCTGCAGGGCCGATATATCATTGTGGGAGGGATCCTGAATGACCGGACAATGGCCACAACTTTTCTGATAGCCTTCACAGTCCCCGGCATAATGACAGCCGCCTGTAAAACTCCACATGTCATGCAGGTCCAGACGACCGGTTTTCCCAATTGCAGAATTTTTTCCAGGCCTTTAAGAGATAAGAAGCCCTGGTTGAACCAATGCAAATGAATAAGGTCTGCCTCCAAAACCAAGGGGTGTTTATGCAAATTAAAACCCCGACGGGCCAACGAAAAGGCAAAACGCGATGTTTTGCTTTTCTCGTGGGGCAGAAAGGCCGCCACCTCCTGCAGAAAATAATACATAACTTTGGCTTTTTCCCGTCTGGAATTGGCGATGGAAACAACGGATGCATCGTTTCCGGACTTCTCTGCCACCAGCATGGAAGCCTCCACATCCATGCCCCGTAGCGCATGCACGATACGGGAAGCTGCCACGGCAGCTCCGCCTTTTACATCACTCTTATTTATGTGTAATACGCGCATATGCCTATCTATTAAAATGAAGGTCAGATTTTTAAACCCGGACTTGTTTTAAGGGAATCTCAAAGTAAAATACAGAGCCCTGGCCGATTTCAGACTCCACCCATATTTGTCCACCCATCAGATCGACTTGTCCCTTGGAAATGGCCAGTCCCAACCCGGTTCCGCCATACTTCTTTTGAATGCTTTCACCCGCCTGCCTGAATCGTTCAAAAATCTTATCCTTTACTTCAGGCAAGATACCGATTCCGGAATCTTTCACAAAAAAGCGGATGCTTTTTTCCTGCATTAAATCGTAACCAAAGCAAATGCTTCCTTCGTGCGTAAATTTAATGGCATTTCCGATCAGATTGATAAAGATCTGCCGCAATTTTATTTCGTCCGCTAAAATGGTCAGTCCCTGCTGATCGTCTTCGCTAAAAACATATTCTAAATCTACCCCTGGCTTTAAATTGTTGGCAAAAACAGCATGCAATTCCCTCAGCAAAGAGGGGATATGTACCGGTGATTCAGACAACTTATTCTGCTGCGTTTCAATGGTGGATATGGTCATGATATCATCGACCAGACTCAATAACTGGCGGGAATTATTGACCACGATATCGGCAAATTCCTGCTTTTCCTCATCACTGAAACCGCTTAGAGACATCATTTCTGAAAAACCAATAACGGCATTAAGGGGGGTGCGTATTTCATGCGACATATTTTGCAAAAAGGCCGTTTTTAGCCGTTCACTCTCCTGCGCTTTTTCAATGGCATCAAATAATTCGCTGTTGGTTTGGTTCAGCTCCTCATTCAGGGTTTGGTATTCCTCATTTAGGGCCAAATATTCGTCATTCTGTTCCTGCAATTTCCTTTGATTTTCTTCCAAAGCCAGCTCAGAACGCTTGCGCTTGGTCACCTCCCGCCCCACACCAATAAAACCAACCACTTGACCGTTTTCCATTACGGCACTGTTGTTCCAGGCCAACCACCGCCATCCCTGAACCGACTTCACTTTTTGCTCAAAAGACACCTGATAGGGAGGTGCGGCCAAATCCTTTAACGCTTTAAAGGAAGTCACCACATCGCTCTCATCAATTTGAGGAATAAAGACTTTGCCCAACAGATCGCTTTCCTTCTTGCCAAAAAACCTGCAAAAAGAGGGACTGGCGTACAAATACTGTCCTTTTCGATCCACCTTGATGACCAAGTCGTTCTGATTTTCCACCAGGAAGCGATACTTCTCTTCACTTTTCTTTAAGGCCTCTGTGGCCAATTCTATTTCGGTGATATCATTAAAAACGGTGGCAAATTGATCGGGGCCAACCGAGGTCACGGACACATCAAAATGACGATTCAAGGGTAGGAAAAATTCCAAAAAACGGGCTGGCTCACCGCTTTCCACCACACGGGCGAATACGTCCAGATGCGGGGGCGGTCCACCCTCCCCATATACCACACTGCCCAGTTGTCCTTTTACTTCACTTTCGGGTTTCCCGACCAAACGGCGATAGGCGGGATTGACATCGGTAATAGAATAGTCGGTGATTTGCCCTTTCTCATTCCGAACGACCTGATGCAGGGCGATGCCCTCCAGGGCAGAACTAAACAAAGAAGAAAAGCGCTTTTCAGAGGCCGCCAGCTCAGAGGTTCTTTCATCTACAACACGCTCCAGACGGTAACGTTCCGTTGTGAACGCCCCAACAATGAAAGTAATCAAAAACAAAAATAGAAGCACCGTGGGAATAATAAAATACAATATTCTTGGCGGGTGGGTAGCAATGAATGCCGGGCCAGGCTGCATATTTAAAACAAAAACACGGCCGAAGACAAATACCGGATGCTGGCTATCCATACCCACGATGCATCGGGAAGGCGCGGAAGAGGAACCGAATTGCGCCATCTCCTTTTTGACACCACCTTCCAGATACTCCTCCCATTTAATATTAAAAGTGCCGGCTTCACCACTGGAAGCAACGGCCTCATTTAAAAGCACCTGCGGTTCAACTACCGCAAAAAAGAGCGCTGGTAATTCAGCGTCCTTAGGATCAATGGGCTGAAAGACGAAGGCCAATTTAATGTCCAGAGAATCCCGGACCGCAAACTCAATACCCCTCAATCCCGTTGCATAGGAGGTTTCCAATTTGTCATGGATATGGGCCAGAAAATCTTCCAGACATTCCTTGGTAAGGTCCAATCCCTTATCCTTCTCCGAATAATGCTGCAGTATCCATCGGGCCATGGAACCATTGCTTCCGGTTTTCATCGCAAAACCACAAGCTTCTATAAATTCATAATTTATAAGGGTGGATGTTCGCTGTCTGAATAGCGCATCGTCAACAGAATTTTGGGTAGGTATCGGACGAAAAGTCTCTTGCCAGGAGGTGCCAAACGAACGAAAGTAATCGTTGATCCGGGCCGCATAAAAGGTGGAGGATTGAGAAAAGATGGCTTGGCGATAACGCATTTCGTAAGAAAACGAGAACCAAATAATGAGTCCGCCAATGGCCAGACCAATAAGCAGGGTAAAGAGGGCTTCCGGACTTTGCCACCATTTATACCGCTGAAAATCGAGGACACTTCTTTGGGCGAGATAAAACGAGCCGCCCAATAATAAAAGCAAAAGCACCAAAGTGACCACCAATGGACGAATGGAGCCATGGCCCTTTCGATATCGAACTGTTCCGCCTCCATATCCACACCAATCATTATGGCAGGTGCAGATGATAAAGGATGTAAAACGGGTGCAAAGGCGCTTATATAGTATCCGAACTCATCCTTATAGGGGTCGAGGATGAGGCTTCGGCCGCTTGAAAACAATTCGGACAATCCCTCCGGCGGGTGTTGATAAATTTCACCGGGCAGAACGGTATCATACTGGTTGTGGGCGGGACTGCAGGGACCAAAGACGATGAGGGAATCACGCATGACCATCGTGTAAATCTGGACGTGGTCATAGTGCCCGGCCATCACCTCCAAATGATGGGAAATGTATCCGTATGCGGCATTGGAGGTATCGCTTTCAGTAAAAGTCAGCGGCGCAATCAATTCATAACTGAATCCGTTGGCAACCGATTGGGCAATGGTTTCCAATTCCTGGTAACGATTGTCCCGCACCCTCTGAACTTCAAAGTAAGCACCCCCGAGTCCGATCGCTAAAATCAAAGATCCAAAAACGGCCAAAATAATACGCAAACTCTTTAAACGACGGGAAAGTGACAATCGGGAAGACAGGCCCTGTTCAGCCCTCATCATTTTATATCCCAGCCCCTTAAAAGAAAGTATCATAACACCTGTGAAAACAACTATACAGGCAATGAGTAAAAGATATGGCCAGTAACTACTCATGGTCATCTACAAAATATCCATTTAAGTTCATCATTCTTATTATCCGTATAAGGCAGAACTCTATCTGCGAAGCATTTCAGGGACTCAAGATAGTCATTATTTAAATATTTTAAGTCCCGTTTGAACATCCTCCCTTGTTATCAGACCCATAAAAAACATGAAAGCCATAAAAACCAAAACCACCAATGATTTGAACAACCAGCCCAAAGGTAAATCAAAAACAAAAGTCTGCATACCAATCACCACCAAAACAGCCCAAAAAATAATGAGCCAAAAACTTTTGACCAACTGCAAATGAAGGGTTTCATATTTCTTGACTTCAACAATGATCCAGACCAAACCAAACAATTGGGCCAACACCGTTGATACAGAAGCACCCATTTTTCCGTATTCCCGAACCAAAATCAGGTTGCCTGCTATATTGACCACTGCACTGAGTATCAGGATGAGTGATATCCGCCTGGTCTTCTTATGCTTATTCAATGGCAAGGTAAGAAATTGTCTCAAACCGGAAAAAATAAGACCTGCCATCAAAACAGGAATCAAAATCACCGAACTCTGGAAAAAGGGACTGCCGGAAGAAATGACATAGATAATTTCCGGCGAAAACAGGACAATCCCGAGTCCTCCAAAGGTGATCAAAATAACAAACAGACGGGTAAAGCGGGCAAAGAAAAGCATGCTGTCCCGGTTATGCATCGTCTTAAAAAAGTAATTGGAGTAAGAGGTGATGAGTGAGGCAACCACAATCATTTGAACCAGATTGGCCACCTTAAAGGCCATGCTGTAACTCGCCACCTCATCCAGATTCTGATACTGATTAATGATATGGCGGTCGCTCAGCGTCAAAACCGTGGTCAACACGTTGGATACGGCCAGCGGGAACCCATAGTGAATTAATTGTTTAAGTATGCCTTTTAAAAAGGTTAGTTGAATGTTCTTTATAATAAACGGAACTAAGGCCAAAAAGGTCAAAACATGGGCCACCATCTGTGCCAGATAAATTCCTTTTAAACCCATCTTCTTGTATTCCAGAAAATAAAAGGTGAAGCCCAACATCAATGTGATGTTTAGCGCCAACCACCAGGTTTGGCTCGTGGCCCTTTGTTCCAATTTAAGCAGGTAAAAGGGCACATCGTAGAGGATCCGAAAAAAGGTCCCAATCAAAAAGTAAATGATTAAATCGGTTGGTATCTCGTATTTGAAAATGGCCGTTGAATAAAACAAGAGAAGCAGGCCGACCGCCGAAACGGACAAGAAACTGGTGAAGGCGTTAAAACTCCAGGTGGTAAAAAAAAGCGACCGTTTTTGGTCCTTACTCTCCATTTCATGGTACCAGCGGGTAAAACCACCCTTGACGCCCAGTCCGGAAAGCATCAAAATAAATTGAAAAAGGGTCTCAAAAAGGGTGAAAATGCCAAACTCGCTTTCATTGATATAATCCAGGTAGAGCGGAATTAAAATAACGCCACTTAATTTGGTCAACACATTGCCAACGCCGTAAATGGCACCTTGCCTGAAAACAAAACGCGTTTGAAATTGCATGGATAATGGTTTAAACAATTTAAGACCCTACCAACCGCGAAGATAGCGCGTTATTTTTAAATAATTGATGGCACGCCGGTAGAGCGAGGGTTTATAAAAATCACGAAATCGTTGATTTATGACGGCACTATTGCCCGCCTTTTGGATGATAAGTATTTATGGCATAAGGCAACAGCATATTTACCTGAATGTTTCATGTGGGTGCCGGAACCGTCAGCTCCCCGGTTGCTTACCAAAGACTGAACCGGATAAACATTGGTCATTCCCAGATTAAAACAGGCCTGGTTAAAGCGTACAGCCCAGGAAGCAATCTTACCTTGCTGTTGCTTCAGCAGCATCACCGGCAGGTCGGCCCCCTGCTCTGCCAATTGCTCCCGCATGGCCTTATTTGAGATAAACGGCTGAAAATCGGCCACCGACCAATCCACCTTTTCCCACCTGTCCCGCCACGTTCCCCAGCCCCAGGAATTGATTCGGGGAAACAAAAAGGAATCCAAGCTATAATCCTTTGGAATGGCAATGGGTGGACAATACCCGGATACTGAAAAAATGTGCCCATCGTTCTTATATTGCCAGAGGGCTTCATTCATGAACTTCAGAAAATAGGGCGCCGTTTCCAAATCATCCTCCAAAACAAGACAGGCATCAAAGGTGGACAGAACCTCCGAAACACCATCAATAACACTGGCCGACAAGCCCTTATTGCCTTCACTGCATACGATCCGAACCGATTTAAAACCCTGGACGATGCTTAAAAGGCGTCGGACGGATTTCACCAAAGCAACATCCCTGGTTGTAGCCGGTCCGTCACTGAATACAATCAAAGGCGTATCAAGTGCACCCTCATTGGCCGAAAGGGCCGACAGGGTTTTCTGAACATGATCGGGACGATTGTAACAAAACAGCACAACGGGATAATACATAAGGCTTATTTTAATTGAATTCTTTTCCAGACATTGTCCTGCTCAATCAGACATATCTGCTGTTCAATTCGATCTACAAGAACCTGTTCTTCTGTAATTAAAGACTTAACAACTTTATCTATACTTGAAGATACCTTTCCACTACTCACATCCACCAACAGCTTTTCCAAAGAAAACATGGTCGCCAGATGCCGGTACTTTTCCGCCCAACCCACAATAATAACGGGCTTATGAAGCTTCAAGCATGAATGGCCCCATGGTAACGGCCCGAAACGACAAACCTCGATCCCCGGATAGCCGTATGAAGGTCCTCTAAAGTCAAAACCTGATCTTCCACCTTAAATAATTCATGAGAAATCCGGCTTTTCAGCAGCTCACAAAAAAGGCGGTCGTCCCGACTATGCTGTATGATCCTTACCGGTATACGCAGATCCAGTGCTTGACGGATCAGATTCTCAAACAATTGCAGGGTCGAATCTTTCCCCACAACACGAAACAGCTGTTGGTTGGGAATAACCAAAACACCGGGGCCCGCCAACACAGGGCTGTTGGTTTTTTTTTCGGGCACCTGAAGTACTATGTCGGCCGACAGTTCGGATGCTTCTTTCCTAATTTGGCGAACCGCTTTGAGTCCGGCCGGTTCACGCACAAAAATGATTTTTGGATAGCGCAAAAGAGGCACGGCAAAAATTTGAAACAGCCATTTTTTCAGACCCTTAAAATGAAAAGGCCCCATGCTTTGCGGCAACAGCCAAACAGGAATGCCCTTCTTTCTGGCCAGATATATGGGCAGCAAATAGGCGACACTCCACATCAGGGCCTGGTTGTGCGAGCTAAGACCATAACCACTAATATCAAAAACAGCAGAGGCAGAATTTATGGCACTTTTTATTTCTGATTCAGGATCACTGATCGCCTTTTTTTTAAACAACAACTTTAATATTGGAAAACCCATTCGGTAAAGCGTTCGTACATGCATGTTGACAATGCGAAAAGGATAAGCCCCCTTGTCTGAAGCTTTCACCGTCGGAAAAAGGTCCAGCAGCACCGGTTCATAGCCGGGAAAATAAGTCCGTACCGCATCCACTGTAGACATCAGCATGGATTCTGCTCCCTTATTGACAAAGTTACCACCGGTGATAACGATGGTCGGTTTTGGTTGTTGCGACACCATTATAATATTTCAAGTAATTCTTCAACTTCTTTCCGTACAGAACAAGCAACCATTGAATTATCCTTGGCCATCCCCATGGCAATAAGCATCACGGGCCGCTCGTATTCTTTCATGGTCAAATGCTTTCGCAAGGCCCTGTCGGCCTTTTGGTGATCGGGCCAATTGATGGGACAGCTGCCGCAGCCCTGACTTTCAAGGGCCAGCATAAAGCTCATGGCTGCCAGACTGCCATCGATGTACATCAAATGCCGGTCGCCCGGAGAAGGGGATACGGCGGTGGAGCCCAATACAACCGCCAGTGCAGGAATGCCTTCGGCAAAGGATCTGGCTCCCCCTGCCAGACGGGCCACATCACCCACCAGGGGAGCTTCGGTGAGTACCACAAACCTAAAGGGCTGCCGGTTACACGAGCTGGGCGCCAAAGCGGCCAGAGCCACGGCTCTTTTTAAAACATCTGCCGATGGCACACTTCCCGGCACAAAAGAACGGACAGATTTGCGGCTTTGGGCCAATTGTTGAAACCGGGCATACAATTCCTGGTCGGTGGGCGACTTAACAAAAGGACCCCGGTAAACCGCAGGTAATAATTTCAGGTAGTTCACCGCTGAAAATATCCCCTGGGCCTGAGTCACCAGAGGAACTTCCGGACTGCATTGAAAATACTGTTCCAACACATCAAAGGCCCAATCATTGAGCGTACACTGCTGAAGCTCTTCCACAGAATAAGCAAACTGGTGAACCGTTTCCAACAGATAATCAGCGCCAAAAAAGGCCTTGCGATTTTCGGCCATCAGTCCCTTTTCCAGACGATGAATGTTACGGCGCAGATGAGAAGGATTACCTTGTTGAAAAAGACTGCGCTTCAGGTAGGCTTGGCGACCCAAAATATACAACTTCATTTCAGAAGAAAAAACGTCTGAAAACAAAGCAAAATAGACTTTTCGCATTAAGCCGGATGCACTGAGCACAGGTATCAAAACCCGTGTTTCCAGTCGCTTTATAAAAAGCGACCATTTGAAGTACAGTCGCAGTAGTCGCTCATACTGCCCCGTCTTCTCCGACCAATTTCTTAATAGCTTTCTCATATTTTGTTAACAAAATTAACCATTAAATATGAGAAATCGCGGAATCATTCAAAGCCTTTTGCGCCCTTCGGACACAACCGATTCCCGTTAGCGCCAAAGGCTGGTACTCCATGATTTGTTGCAGTAAATGCATATAAAAATCTGTGACACCGTTGTATTCATCATTATTTAACCGACAATTGTGCCACAAAAGAGAAAACAGGCCCCCAAATTTTTGAGCTTCCTGTACATACTGTAATACGCTGGTTTCGATTTCGGCAAAGGAGAGTTGACGGTATTGTAAAGCGGACACTTCCATCATCACCAGGGGGATTTCCCATATCTGCATCGGGACATCCTTCTCAAAATCATAGGGACGAAAGGGATAACAATAGCCATTGCGGTAGCCGTCATGGTCGTGAAAAGACAGGGTGGAATCGTAGACCAGGCCAGCGGCCTCCTGGATTTTAAAAGTAGTGGGATGCGAAAAAAGAAGATAGTGCTGTCGAATGCCTGCCGGTGCTTCACCGGAGACTTTGCTCAGTGCTGCTTTTTGCTTTTGCAGACTTGGACCGTCCGTAACGGATTTAAAAGTACCATGAATGCCTACTTCAAATTCTTCACTTTTAAGTTCAGATATTAAATGTTTTATTTTTTTAGAAGAAAAATTAAACCAGGCATTTTTAGTCCCCTCTTCCCTCGCCAAAAAGAAAAAAGACGAACGGATGCCCAGGCGCTTTTCCACATCCATCATCCAACGAAAGTTCCACCAGGGATCCTTTCCTCCCCAGAGATTAAGGTGAAAACGGAGACCTGAAAGGAGCTGTTTAAACAATTTACTTTTACTTTCGGTATTAATTTTTAATCCTATAATCTGCAGCACTTTATAAATCATCAATCTTGGATGATGAAAGGATACCCTATCCACGTCATGACTGAGTAAAAAACCAAAGTTATCAAACAAGCGCCGGCGCTTAATCGGCAGATCATGCAATTGGCCGAAAGCTTCGAAACCTTTCAATAAACACTCGAAATAATAATTAACAACAGGCTTTGAAACAATGTTATATCTGTTTTGAATACTTCCGGCATATTGAAACCGGCCGTAAGCATCCCGATGGCCTTCCCGGAGTTCCTGAAGGCCCGACAATACATAAAAAGCGGAAGACAAGTAATCGTGGCTGAACCAAAGATTGCCGGATTCATCCATCTGATAAAGCACAGAACTTTCAGAAAGCGGAAAAAGAACAGGAATGTCCTGTCCCTCAACATTAACATTAACAGGCTGTGGCTGGTCCTGGCCCGACAACCGGAACACAATCTTTCCCTGAAGTCCCTGCGGCACAGGCTGGTGAGGCCCAATAATGACAAAAGCTTCGGTCACCCGTTTATCCGGCACCCAATGCTGCTGCAAATGGTCAAATAGGTAATGTATTTTATTTTGTGAAAGATGCATGGCGACAAATATAAGCAACTCATTTAAAATCAAGCGAAATTTTTCCAAAGCCGAAGGACACCAGACGATAATTACATAACGAAGAAAGCGGATTTTTAGGGTATGGCCATGATTAAGCCCCATAAGATATGTTCATGCCCAAGATTTGACTATATTTGCAGCTAAGTTGAGAGAGTTATACCCTTTCGGTCATCAAAAAACAACCATTGCATGAGCCATACTGCAGCCAAAAGGAAGCTTCGAAGTTCATACGCGACAACCATTATCAGCATTTCGCTGGTACTATTTCTATTGGGCATCATCGGTTTTTTGTACCTGAATGCCAACCGACTTTCGGTCTATGTGAAAGAAAATCTTGGATTTACAATATTAATCAATGACAACGCCCGCGAGGCGGAAGTGGTTCGCCTGCAAAAAGTGCTGAACGCAGCGGCTTATGTGCGCGTGGCGGAATACATCAATAAGGAACAGGCGGCAGAATCGCTTAAAGATGAACTGGGAGAAGACTTTGTGGAATTTTTGGGTTACAACCCTTTACTGGCCTCCATCGAAGTTAAGCTGGCGGCCGACTGGGCCAATCCCGACAGCATGGCCCGCATTGAGGCACAGATCAACAGCTTTCCGCAGGTCAAGGAGGTCTATTACCAGAAAAATCTGCTGGATGCGATTCATGAAAATGTCAAAAAAATCACCATTGTATTGGCCATTTTCAGTCTGCTGCTACTATTCATAGCCATTGCTCTGATCAACAACACCATTCGCTTGTCGGTCTATTCCCGCAGATTTCTCATTAACACCATGCAACTGGTAGGAGCCACACGGGGATTCATACGAAAACCCTTCCTGCTAAAAAGTGTGCTGCACGGACTGGCAGGGGCTACGGTGGCCATCGTGTTGCTTTCCATATTTATTTTCGGATTGAGCAGTGAAATGAATGGGGTCATCGGATTTTCAAACCTCTTCCTCATTGCCCTGCTGTTTCTCTTTGTCATTGGCGTCGGGATATTCATCACCCTGATATCCACCTTTTTCGCCGTCAACAAATATCTGCGGCTTAAAACCGATCAACTCTATTATTAATCATTGGAAGATTTGCCCGATGGCTTCTTCATTGTTATCAAACAAAAACCTTCAATAGTATGTCACAAAAAGCAAAATCTGAAACACCGACGAAGAAATTTGAAATGGCCCTTCACAAAGAGAATTACATCCTTTTAGCCATTTCTTTTGCCATTGTTGTCATTGGCTTTATTTTAATGATGGGTGGGGGTAGCGATGATCCGGAAGTCTTCAGTGAAGCCATCTATGGCTTTCAACGGATAACTCTGGCACCCGTGGTAGTGCTCTTTGGCTTTGTGTTCGCTATTTATGCCATCATGAAAAAACCTTCTGTCGACAAAAAAGACACTAACCTATAAGACCAACACTTTAGATGAATTGGATTGAAGCACTTATTCTTGGTCTTATCCAGGGATTGACGGAGTTTTTGCCGGTCAGCAGCAGCGGGCATCTCGAAATAGGGAAAGAATTACTGGGCGTGGAAGCCGCCGAAAACCTCACATTTACCGTAATGGTGCACGGGGCCACTGTTTTAAGTACTTTGGTGGTATTCCGAAAGGACATTGCCAATCTGCTGTCAGGCCTTTTTCGCTTTCAATGGAATGAAGAGACACAATACATTGTCAAAATAGCGGTTTCTATGATTCCCATCGCCATTGTCGGCCTCTTTTTTAAAGATGCGGTGGAAGCTGTTTTTGAATCGGCCAATATCCTGCTTCTGGTAGGCGCCATGTTGTTGGTGACGGCCGTATTTCTGACTTTTGCCTACTACAAAAAATCAGGGGATAAAGACCTCTCCTTTTTCCACGCTTTTGTCATAGGCATGGCACAAACCGTGGCTGTTTTGCCGGGCATCTCCCGGTCGGGGGCGACCATCGCCACCGGCTTGTTATTGGGTAACAGAAAAAGCGAGGTGGCCAGATTTTCCTTCCTGATGGTATTGGTGCCCATTTTGGGGGAAAATGTACTGAGCCTGCTGAAGTACGATGCCGCCGCGCAGGCTTCTACCCAAAGCTCAGAGGTTCTGGTGCTTGTGGTGGGATTTGTCGCCGCCTTTGTGGCCGGCCTGGTGGCCTGCCAATGGATGATCAACATTGTAAAACAAGGCAAACTGATCTATTTCGCCATTTATTGTGCAGTGGTTGCAGTTATTGCCATAAGCGGAAATTTGCTGGGATAGATAGTGATGGAAGAACTATTAAAAACATTGAGCGTGGACAGCTCCTGTCGGGCTGAAGATTTTTTGGAGGGTCGGGCCTTACTCATCAACAAACCCTATTCGTGGTCGTCGTTCGACGTGGTCAACAAAATCCGCATCCAATTTAAGAAATACCTGGGCATTAAAAAGATAAAGGTGGGTCATGCCGGCACACTGGACCCCTTGGCGAGCGGACTGCTCATCATCTGTACCGGCAAAGCCACCAAGACCATTGACCAGTTAATGGGAATGGACAAGGAATATGTGGCCCACATCACTTTTGGGGCTTCCACGCCCTCCTATGATCTGGAAACGGAGCCCGACCAACACTTTGAAACGGACCATATAACAAAGGCTGAAATTCAAAAGGCCCTGCAAGGTTTTCAGGGCATTCAGATGCAAGCACCGCCTGTTTTTTCGGCCATCAAAAAAGATGGTCAAAGGGCCTATGAGCAGGCCCGAAAAGGTAAAAGCCTGAAACTCGATAAGCGGGAAGTGGAATTTAAGGACCTGGAGCTTCTGGCATATACCGCACCAACAGCCCTGGTTCGGGTGGTTTGCAGCAAGGGAACCTACATCCGTTCTTTTGCCCACGATCTGGGCAAAGCGCTTCATAGCGGGGCCCATTTATCGGGCCTTGAAAGAACGGCCATCGGCCCCATGAAGCTCGATGGGGCCTTAAGCATGGAACAATTTGAAAAATTGTTGGTTACAATTCAAACAATTTGACTTTTCATACGTATAAGATTAGCTTATTTTTGTGTATAAATTATTCATCCATATAACTCTTTTGTTACAATGAAGTTATCGAAATTCAAGTACAAACTGCCAGAAGAATTGATCGCCCTACACCCGTCACCCAACAGGGACGAATCCCGTTTAATGGTCATCAACCGCGCCACCGGCAAAATTGAACATAAAGTTTTTAAAGACCTCATCAACTATTTCAGCATCAATGATGTTTTGGTGTTTAACGACACCAAGGTCTTTCCGGCCCGCCTGTATGGCAACAAAGAAAAAACGGGCGCTGAAATTGAGGTCTTCCTGCTCAGGGAACTGAATCAGGATCAACGCTTGTGGGATGTTTTGGTGGATCCTGCCCGAAAGATCCGTATTGGCAATAAATTGTACTTTGGTGATGACGATTCTTTGGTAGCGGAAGTCATTGACAATACCACCTCGCGTGGACGGACCCTTCGTTTTCTCTACGACGGGCCCTACGAAGATTTCAAGAAAACACTCTATAGTCTGGGAGAAACCCCACTGCCCAAATTTATCAAAAGAGAAGTGGAACCGGAAGACAGTGAGCGCTACCAGACCATTTTCGCCAAAAACGAAGGTGCTGTGGCAGCCCCGACCGCCGGCCTGCACTTCAGTCGGGAATTACTTAAGCGTCTGGAAATTAAAGGTTCGCACTTTGCCTACGTCACTTTGCATGTGGGCCTTGGCAACTTCAGAACCGTAGATGTGGAGGACCTGACCAAGCACAAGATGGACTCGGAGCAAATATTCATTTCTGAGGAGGCCACCAAGGTCATCAACAATGCCAAAGACCAGAAACAGCGGGTTTGTGCGGTGGGTACCACCGTCATGCGTACCCTTGAAAGCTCGGTAAGCACCTATGGCCATGTGAAGCCCTTTGAAGGATGGACCAACAAATTCATATTCCCGGCCTACGACTTTCAGGTGGCCAACAGCATGATATCCAATTTTCATTTGCCCTACTCTACGCTCTTAATGATGTCGGCCGCTTTTGGCGGCTACGATTTAATCATGAAAGCCTATAAAGTAGCCGTTAAAGAGAAATACCGCTTTGGCACCTATGGCGATGCCATGCTCATCCTTTAGTCGTCAAAACCAAGCATGATACAACTCTGTATTTGAGCGTATTGAAGAAATAAAAAGAGGGGTGTCTGTTCGGACACCTCTTTTTTTTGCGCCACAGTTTCTTAACTTTACTTCCGCAAATGCACCCTTAAAGTGAGAAAAGCAGTATCTTTCATTGGTGAAACCTGACAAACCTCCAAGCTATGATAAAAATTCTGGTGCCCCTCAACTTTTCGGACTATTCGCTGAATGCACTCAACTTCGCACTCACGCTTGCGGAAGAATTTCCCGCCGAAATCTCCGTTCTGCACTGTTTTACCGATTACATTTCCCTGGAAGAAACGGAGCAGGACACGGAATCACAAGGTTATACGCCCCTCTTAACCCGGGAGGAAATTAAGCAAAAGGATGCAGAAACACAGGAAAAGCTGCAGCAATTGATTTCCCACAAGGTTCAGAAGATGTCTTCCTTGCAGGAGAAAAACATCCGCCTCATCTATCGCTTTGAATACGGTTATCCGGAGGACATCATTCCCAAAATCAGCAACGAGGAGATTTACGATGTGGTAATTATGGGAACCAAGACCAAAGGAGAAACCATTAAAGAAGCTTTGGGCAGCGTGACCAGCGATGTGATACAGCGCGTTACCGCCCCTGTTTTGGCGGTACCCGCCCATTCCGTAATAGACCTGAAAAAACATGGCAAGGTTCTTTTTTTACTGGAACTCAACGAGCGGGATTACATTTCCCTGCACAGCCTGATTCGGCTGATCTCTCCTTTCCATACAGAAATTAATGCCGTGCTTTTCTGCCCCACCAGAGCCGACAAAAATGACATTCGGAAAATGGATCAGTTGCGCAGCTATTGTGACACCACTTACCGTCACTTCAATATTAATTTTGACATCATCACAGGGAAGAACTATGTTAAATCCATTGAGGAATATCTCGTGGATAACCCGTCCGACCTGGTAGCCATGACCCGTAGAAAGCGGACCTTGCTAAAAAAACTGTTCAGCCCTTCCATCATCCGCCAACTTTTATTCAGCACAGACATCCCATTGTTGGTTTTTCACTCCTGAATGACTTAAATTTGCCGGTAGAAGGAAACAAAAGAAACTTTTTTAAAATACAATCGATATGGGAAGCAGAAAAATGAGAATTGGGATTTTATCAGCCGGAGGTGATTGTCCCGGAATCAATGCCGCCATCAGGGGCGTAGGAAAGACAGCCATTGTGGAATACGACATGGATGTGGTTGGTATTGTCAACGGCTTTAGCGGACTGGTGGAAAAAGAAACCATCGATTTGAATGAACAGCTCTTGTCGGGCATCCTGACTTTGGGCGGAACCATATTGGGCACATCTCGTCTGAAGCCTTTTAAGGCGGTGGACGGAGAAGACCCGCAACATAAACCGGACTTAATAAAGAAGAATTACGAGGAGTTGGGACTCGAGGCGCTGGTTTGTATTGGCGGCAACGGAACGCAAAAGACAGCCAGTCTGTTGGCCCGGGAGCTTAAACATCATTGGCGTTCCCAAAACCATCGACAATGACATCTGGGGCACCGAGGTCACTTTTGGTTTTGATACGGCGGTACACATCGCGACCGAAGCCATTGACCGTTTGCATACCACCGCCAATTCACATAAGCGGGTCATGGTCATTGAAGTCATGGGCCACCATGCCGGCTGGATTGCCTTGTATTCGGGGATAGCCGGGGGCGGTGATGTTATTCTGGTACCGGAAATTCCCTATAACCTGGATCACGTTTACGAATGCCTGATGGAGCGCAGCCGAAAGAAAAAACCCTATTCCATTGTTGTGGTCGGTGAAGGCATCGAAAAACCTTCGAAGAAATCGGCCGGGGCCTATATTGCCAAACAAATTCGTAAAAATACCGGACTGGAAACGCGGGAAACCATCCTGGGCTACATTCAACGCGGAGGCAGCCCCACGGCTACAGATCGTATTTTAGCCACCCGTTTTGGCGCTTATGCGGCGCGTCTGATACATGAAAAACAATTCGGCACCATGGTGGCCATGCGCAATGGGGTCATCAGCAGCGTGCCACTGGACGAGGTGGGCGGCAAGGTCCGTCTGATTGAGGCCGACAACAAATTGGTTGAAAAAGGCCGCTACATGGGGGTTTGTTTTGGCGATTGCAGAAAATGACAGAATTGAATTGGACCATATAAAGGAAAGAAAATGACCAAAGAGGAAATCAAAGCACTGAACAAGGAATTAGAAAATGCCTCACCAGAAGATATACTAAAAAGGGTATTGCCTGTTTTTAACCCCAAAATTGCGCTCTCCTCAAGCCTGGGAGCCGAAGATCAGGTACTGACCGATATGCTGATTAAAATCGATCCCAATGCCCGTATTTTCACACTGGATACCGGCCGGCTTTTCCGGGAGACCTATGACCTCATCGATCGTACCTCCCGCAAATATAAGAACCAAATAGAGGTGTTCTTTCCAGACCATCAAAAGATCCAGGAGATGGTTAACCGCAAAGGCATCAATCTGTTTTATGAAAGCGTTGAAAACCGAAAAGAGTGCTGTCACTGGCGTAAAATAGAACCTTTGCAAAGGGCCTTCTCCACGCTGGATGCGTGGATTTGCGGACTTCGGGCCTCGCAGGCGGTTACCCGACAAAACATTGATGTGATTGAGTGGGATGAGAACAATCAACTGGTGAAGATTAATCCTCTGGCCCAGTGGACCGAAGAACAGGTTTGGGAATACATTCATGCCCATAAAGTCCCCTATAATGTATTGCACGATAAGGGATTTCCATCCATTGGTTGCCTGCCATGCACACGTGCCATTGAGCCGGGCGAGGATGTACGTGCCGGAAGGTGGTGGTGGGAAAATCCCGACACCAAAGAATGCGGCCTGCACAAAAGATAAATCAAAACCGGCTGAACGAAGTCCATCCACTTGACAAAGCTGACCACTTGACTACAGGTGCAACCAGCCCAAATACCTGCGGTTGGCGAAGTTGACAACTTGCTTAAATGTCCTTGATAAAGTTGGCAACTTGCTTAAATGCCCTTGACAAAGTTTGGCAACTTCTTTAAATGTGCTTGGCGAAGTTTGTAACTTCGCCCTTTCACTTCACTTCTTCATAATCCACATACTCCCCATCCAAATCACCTTTTGGGGTATTTTTTTTATCGGAGGATGGTGCGTCACAAACACTTTCCCTTCGTTTTCTTTCTGTTGCTTAACGTATTCCTTATAAGCGTTCTCCTTCTCAGACGCCATCTTCCTTATTCTGTTCTTAACAAATATTGGTAAAAAAACCCTGGCCACCAGCTTGAATAAATAATAGAAGATGATGAAGAATAGAATTATTTTTAATACCATGATCCACTTTTACAATTTAATTCAACAATAATCCAGCCCCGCTAATTGTCAAAAGTCAACACATCATTACCCTTTTGAATCTGATTCACGGCCACTTTCAGCACCTCGTCTATTTCATGAAATACCGGATAAAATCCCTCATTGTCCAAAATATTTCTTGTAATGTAAGCCTTCAGTTCCACGGCTATATACTGACGCGAACGTCTAAAGTCTTTTTCATTGTAGGCGACGCCCTCTTCACGAGCAAAAGCCAACAAACCGTCGAGCAAATTCTGCTCATCCAAATGATTCTTAAGGGCATCTACGTCATCAAAACGTTGCAATTGCAAACGGTTGTCGTCACTATATCTCAGGGCATACTGATAAATAATGGCCCGGTCCCGTAGTCGGTAGTAATAGTCAGAAAAAGCCGTTGTATCCCTGGCCACAAACACATCGGGCATAATTCCACCACCACCAAACACCAAACGACCGTTTCGGGTACGAAATTCAAGCGACTCATCCAGATCAATGCTGTCCCTTTCAAAAAATTCACCATGCTCGAACCGGGCTAAAATATCCCGGTGATAGTCCTCCACCCCATTCTCATAGGGCTTTTGTATGCCTCTTCCACTGGGTGTATAGTAGCGCGCCACCGTCAGTCGGATGGCAGAGCCATCGGGCAGCGGAATCTGCTGCTGCACCAGTCCCTTGCCAAATGAGCGTCGACCCACAATTAATCCCCGGTCATTGTCCTGGATGGCCCCGGCAAAAATTTCACTGGCCGAGGCACTGAATTCATCAATCAAAACCGTCACGCCCATATCCTTGCAAGATCCCAGGCCGTTGGCCAAAGCGTCTTGTCTCGGACTTGCCTTTCCTTCTGTATAAACAATTAAATCACCCTTGTCCAGAAACTCATTGGTCATGCTAATGGCAATATCAAGGTAGCCGCCTGAATTGCCACGAAAATCGACGATCACACTTTGACAATTGTGCGCCTTGAGGCGCGCCATGGCCGTCAAAAATTCCTGATAGGTGTTGCGTCCGAAACGGCTGACCTTAATGTAGCCGATGGAATCCGTGACCATGTAAGCCACATCCACACTATAGACAGGAATCGAACCACGTGTAATTTCCACATCGATCAAATCGGGCCGGCCACGACGCATGATCCCACGTCCACCTTGGTTCCCATTTCACCCCG
This sequence comes from Geofilum rubicundum JCM 15548, assembly GCF_000974365.1. Lineage (GTDB taxonomy): Bacteria > Bacteroidota > Bacteroidia > Bacteroidales > Marinilabiliaceae > Geofilum > Geofilum rubicundum. The sequence goes on along the minus strand of NZ_BAZW01000012.1, from coordinate 29,324 downwards.
TAACATTCCAACCACCTTATCCGTGCCCATTTCAACCCCGGCAATAACACTGTCATTCACGGTAATTATACGGTCGCCCGGTATAATGCCTAACTTTTCAGAAGGTCCGCCGGATACCACGCTAATCACCAAAACAGTATCGTTTTGCATGCTGAATTGTACGCCAATACCCCCAAAATTTCCTTCCAGTTCCTCATTGGCAGCATCCAGATCTTCAGCGGGAATGTAAACCGTATGGGGATCCAGATTTTTTAGAATTTCCGGGATAATCCCCTCCACCAATTCTTCTTTCTCCACAGAATCCACATATTGCTCTTCAATCAGATTGAGTAAGGACTCTATCTTATTGCTCTGGGGATATATAAACATTCGGCTGCTGGATTTTCCTTCCCCGGAAGGCACCCATAGCTGTCCCAAAAAAAAGCCCCCGGATAACACAAGCGCGAATAAAATCGGTAAAATAACTTGTTTGAGGTTGTTGTTGTAACGCATATTGAAAGATTGGTTGTGCAAAAGTAAATATTCTATCTGGTGCTTTGGCTGACCTGGATGACCTCAATGCCAGCCCGGCGTAAAAGCTGAACGCCATCTTCGACCCTGTAATTGTCCAGAAATACCACGCGAATAATGCCGGCCTGAATAATCAACTTGGCACATTCAATACAGGGGGATGATGTCACATAAAGCGTCGCCCCATCAGAACTGTTATTGCTCCGGGCCACTTTTGTTATGGCATTGGCCTCAGCGTGCAGCACATAGGGCTTGGTTACATTGTTTTCATCCTCACATTGGTTCTCAAATCCGGATGGGGTGCCATTGTATCCGTCACTGATGATCATTTTGTCTTTGACCAGGAGGGCACCCACTTGCCGCCGTTTACAATAAGAATTTTCTGCCCAAACGGTGGCCATAGCCAGATAGCGTTGATCTAATAAGCGCTGCTTCTCTGTTAAAAGTTCACTTGATGATGGATCCATGGACGGATGATTTGGATAAATGATTTGGGTTTTAGCACCAGATCTACAAAAGTAACAAAGAAAGTTGGAATGAGTTGAGTAAATTTGGAAGTATCACCAAAAATTTTAAAACTTGCATTCGAATATTAAAATCAGGTAATACTAACCTTAAAATGAAAACAATGAAAAATTTAATGGTTACGGCCCTACTGACCTTCCTGGTCAGTTTTGGATCCATGGCCCAAAACAACATGTGGGTGGGTGGAACACTGAGCATCAGCAGTTCTGAAAACGGAACGGACCGGGCATCCACCACCCTTATGCCCCAATTTGGTATGCACCTGAATTCCAACTGGTCGGTAGGTGGCAGTCTCGGATTCAGCTCCTCCAGTACCGACGATGGTGTTACCGAAACAAAATACAACACCACCTCACTGGTTCCCTTTGCCAGATACTGGTTCAGCGAAGCCGGAAATGTTCGTTTCTTTGGTCAGGGAGAACTTCCCCTGCGCTTCCACGCCGGCGAAGTCAATGGCAACGACCTGGACGGATACAATTCGGTAGGCCTGGTCGCCAGACCCGGTCTGGGGGTTTCTTTGAGTGAAAGATGGGGATTAACCATGCTGATGCCTCCGGTGTTTTCCTTTGTCAATACAGACGGAAGTACCAATTTCTACTTTGGGATCAATGATGGCTACAATATTCAGGATTATCTGCTGGATACCTCCGTCGGCATTATTTATAAATTCTAGCATTTGGCATGCAGATATATAAGAAATACTTAACCCAGCCCGAATTCTCGTCTTTGGAAGATTTTCAGCAAAACTTCCAAATTAACATTCCTGATAATTTCAACTTTGCCTACGACGTAGTAGATGAATATGCCCGTCTGGAGCCGGATAAGGTGGCGCTTGTCTGGGTCAATGACCAAGGCGAAAACCATCTCTTTAGCTACCGGGATCTGAAAGAAAAATCGGATGCGACCGCCGCCTATTTTCAGTCCATCGGCCTTGAACGGGGGGATAAAATCATGCTCATACTCAAACGACGCTACGAATTTTGGTTCGCTTGTCTGGCCCTCCACAAAATTGGAGCAACGGCCATTCCCGCCACGCATTTGCTGACGGAGAAAGACATCATATACCGCTGCAATGCGGCCAGCATCAAAGGCATTATCTGCGTGGGCGAACAACAGGTGATCGATCATGTGCAAAAGGCGCAACCCGACTGCCCCACCATAGAAAAACTGGTCTCCATCGGCCCCCTGGTTCCTGACGGATGGGACCATTTTCAGGAGGAAATAACTCGGGCCCGACCATTTGTGAAGCCAGACCTTCCTTCGGAAAACGACGACCTGCTTTACCTCTATTTCACATCCGGTACAACCGGCCAGCCCAAGATGGTGGCCCACGACTATACCTATCCCCTGGCCCATATCATCACTGCCAGCTTCTGGCACAATGTGGAGGAAGACGGCCGGCACCTCACGGTGGCCGATACCGGCTGGGCCAAAGCTGTCTGGGGCAAGCTCTACGGACAGATGATGGCCGGTTGCAGCGTCTTTGTCTACGAACACCAGAAATTTACGCCGGCCCACATGCTCAGGGTCATTGCAGATTACAAGGTGACTTCTTTCTGTGCGCCGCCCACCGTATTCCGATTTTTAATACGGGAGAATCTGGCCGACTATGACCTCTCTGCCCTCAAGTATTGCACCACGGCAGGCGAGGCCTTGAACCCGAAGGTATTCGAAACCTTTCAGCAGCTCACCGGTATTCAGTTGATGGAGCTTTTGGACAGACCGAGACGGCGGTTCAACTGGCCACACTACCATGGATGACGCCAAAGCCGGGATCCATGGGCATTCCGGTGCCCCTTTATGACATCGATCTGCTGAAGCCGGACGGTACGCCTTGCGAGGACGGGGAACAGGGGCAAATCGTTATCCGGGTGGGCAAGCAGTCGCCTCAGGGCCTATTTAAGGGTTACTACCGGGATGAGGCGCGTACCCGGGAAGTCTGGCAGAATGGCATTTACTACACAGGGGATATTGCCTGGCGCGATGAGGACGGCTACTACTGGTTTGTGGGACGCGTCGATGATGTGATCAAAAGCTCCGGCTACAGAATAGGCCCTTTTGAAGTAGAAAGTGCCCTGATGACCCATCCGGCGGTGGTCGAATGTGCCGTGACCGGCGCACCGGACGAGATTCGGGGACAGGTGGTGAAGGCCACCATTGTGCTGGCGGCCGACCAGGCGCCCTCGGAAGCACTCAAACAGGAGATTCAGGACCATGTCAAAAAAATTACCGCGCCCTATAAATATCCGCGCCTCATTGATTTTGTAAAGGAGCTGCCCAAAACCATCAGCGGAAAAATACGCCGCGTAGAAATACGGGGAGAGGAAAAGAGTGACCGACCTTAGTTATGGCCATAAGTTAATTCCCCCGCGGGTATATAGATGATTTAAGGACGATAAAAATCGCTGATTTAACCGCCTTCGACAAAAATCGCTAAGAGATGGAGGATGATTGCCGTTTAGAAGCCCATACTGTTTGAGTGCAGCAAAAACATGGGGGCCATTCCTATTGTGCCTTCCCGAATAAAAAGTAAGATAAGGGTAATTTTTGTCATTGAATCTGCCCAAAAAACAACTTAACTTGATTGTTATCTGATCATTGAATCTACTGTTGACTTAAAAAACAGGTTCATGCAAAAGCAACAATCAAAGCAGCCCTTCCATTACGGGAAGGATGGTATGACCATTGGCGGGGCTCTGGATCTGGCCAGAGGAAAGCGGCGCGGCATCCTTTCGCCCGCCATCCTCAAAAAAGTGCAGGACAACCGACAGATGGTGGAGAATATTGTCCACCATAAAAAACGCGTGTATGGCATCAATACCGGCTTTGGACCGCTCTGTACCACGTTGATCGACGAGGAGGACACCAAAAAACTTCAATACAACCTGCTGATGAGCCACAGTGTGGGCGTTGGCCAACCCATCTCCAGGGAGCTGGCCAAACTCATGCTGATTCTCAAGGTCCACGCACTGGCCAAAGGCTATTCGGGCATTGCCGTGGAAACCCTCCAACGTATTATCTGGCACATCGATCGGGATGTGACTCCCTGTGTGCCGGAGCAGGGTTCGGTAGGGGCCTCGGGCGACCTGGCACCCTTGGCCCACCTGTTTCTGCCACTGATTGGTCTGGGTAAACTCTGGCAGGCCGATCAGATAAAACCGGCGGCAGAGGTCCTGCACCATATGGGCATGGCCCCGATAGAACTGGGACCCAAGGAAGGCCTGGCGCTGATCAACGGTACGCAGTTCATGGCTGCCCACGCCATAGCCATTGTGGAGCGACTGCAAAACTGTCTGGACCACGCCGATATCCTGGCGGCCCTCAATCTGGAGGCCATGATGGGCTCGGTCAAAAGTTTCGATGCAGAACTGCACGCCTTGCGTCCCCACACCGGCAGCGTCTATGTGGCAAGTCGGATGCGGAAACTCCTGAAGGACTCTGAAATCGTCGATTCGCACCGCAACTGCACCCGTGTCCAGGATCCCTATTCCCTGCGCTGCATTCCGCAGGTCCACGGGGCCTCACGCAATGCCTGGCTGCACCTGAAAGAGACCACGCTGACGGAGATCAACGCGGTCACCGACAATCCCATCATATTCTCGGAGGACAAGACCATCAGCGGGGGCCTGTTTCACGGTCAGCCCATCGCCCTGCCGCTGGATTATGCGGGACTGGCAGCGGCAGAGCTGGGAAATATCTCGGACCGGCGCATTTACCTTTCCATGACCGAAAGTGTGCCGGGCCTGCCCAAGCTGCTGATGACCCACACCGGACTCAACTCGGGATTCATGATTCTGCAATACACGACAGCCGCACTGGTCAGTGAAAACAAGAGCCTCTGCTTTCCGGCGAGTGCCGACAGCATACCAACCTCTCTGGGTCAGGAAGACCATGTGAGTATGGGTTCCATCAGCGGACGTAAATCCCTGCAGATCGTTGATAACCTCGAAAAGATCCTGGCCATTGAGCTCATCACAGCAGCCCAGGGCTTTGACTTTCGTAAGCCGCTGAAGTCGGGATTCCTCATTGAAGAGGCGCACCGACTCATCCGCAGTCATGTCTCCTTTACCGAAAACGACCGCGTCTTTGATGAAGACATCGCCTATGCCATAGAACTGGTCCGGTCCAAAGGTCTGATTCAGCATCTCAACCAGATGGCCGGCCAGGCCAATATCCACTTTGAAAACGAGCACCATGAAATATTCGGAATTTATTGACACCTATGCCCGGCACCCTGTTTACCGGGCACCTACCGGCAGTCGGCTGCATGCCAAATCGTGGCAGACCGAAGCGCCTTTGCGCATGCTGCTCAACAATTTGCATGCCGAGGTGGCGGAAGATCCGGCCAACCTGATTGTCTATGGTGGCACGGGACAGGCCGCACGTAACCCGGAGGCGGTGAAAGAAATCATCCGCCTCCTGCTGGAGATGGACGAGCACCACTCCCTGCTGGTCCAGTCGGGCAAACCCATCGGCCTCATCCGCTCCCACCCCTCAGCACCACGGGTGCTCATCGCCAACAGCAATCTGGTGCCGGCCTGGGCCAACTGGACGCATTTTGAGGAACTCAAAGCACGGGGCCTCATGATGTACGGCCAAATGACGGCCGGCAGCTGGATATACATCGGCTCGCAAGGTATTTTACAGGGCACCTGGGAGACCTTTGTTGAATGTGGCAAAAAATATTTCAATGGAGATTTGAAGCACCGGCTCATTGTCTCGGGCGGATTGGGCGGCATGGGTGGCGCTCAACCACTGGCGGCAACCATGGCCGGCGCCTGCTTTTTGGGCGTAGATGTGGATCCGGAGCGTATTCAAAAGCGCTTGCAGACGAAGTACATTGACCGCATGACGGCCGACTATGAAGAGGCCAAACGATGGGTGCTGGCGGCCTGCGAAAAAGGGGAGACGCTGTCGGTGGGACTGGTCGGGGACATCGGCGATGTGCTGGAAAGGCTGCTGCGCGACAAGCTGACACCGGATATCCTGACCGACCAGACATCGGCCCACGACCCGGTGAATGGCTATGTGCCCAACGGACTGTCGCTTCAGGAGGCTTTAGCGTTGCGAAGAAGCGACCCTGAAAAATACAAGGAACGTTCCCTTAAAAGCATGGCCCGCCACGTGGGTTTTATGTTACAACTCAAAGAACGGGGTAGTGTGACCTTCGACTATGGCAACAACCTTCGGGAATTGGCCCGGCAGGGCGGTGAAGCCCGTGCCTTTGACTACAACGGTTTTATTCCGGAGTTTATCCGTCCCCTCTTTTGTGAGGGACAGGGCCCTTTTCGCTGGGTGGCGCTTTCGGGGGATCCGGAAGACATCTATGCCACCGACCAGGCGCTGATGGAACTCTTCCGCGACAATGCCCATCTCCTGCACTGGCTGACGGAAGCGCGTAAAAAGGTAGCCTTTCAGGGACTGCCCAGCCGCATTTGCTGGCTGGGCATGGGCGATCGTGAAAAGGCCGGCCTGCTATTCAACGAGCTGGTGAAAAGCGGTCGGGTCAAAGCCCCCATCGTCATTGGGCGCGACCACCTCGACTGCGGCTCGGTGGCCTCCCCCAACCGGGAGACGGAAGCATGATGGATGGCAGTGACGCGGTGTCCGACTGGCCCCTGCTGAATCTCATGGCCAATACGGCCGGTGGAGCCACCTGGGTCTCCTTTCACCATGGCGGCGGCGTGGGCATGGGCTATTCCCAGCATGCCGGCATGGTGGTGCTGGCCGATGGCAGCGACCGGGCGGCCGAATGCCTTTCCCGGGTCCTGTACAACGACCCGGCCATGGGCATCTTCCGTCATGCGGATGCCGGTTACCCGTCGGCCCTGGAAAACCTGAAAAACTTCAACTTATAAAGGAGATGCTTACTGTAATTGTTTAATAATTGGGATAAATCTAAAACAGAGATGGATGATACTGATCGGACCATTTAAACAGCTGGTAACCATGGCCGAACTGCCCGAGAGGGGGGCCTTATCGGACCACCAGCTCCAGATCATTCCCCATGGCGGCGTGCTGGTGGCCAAAGGCCACTTTCAGGCCGTGGGCAATTTTGAGCAGCTAAAGGCGGAGGCCAATCCCTCATCCATCCAGTTTATGGACCAGGACCTGGTGGCCTTTCCGGGATTGATCGATGCCCATACGCACATCTGCTGGGCAGGCTCCCGGGCAGACGATTACGCCGCGCGCCTGTCGGGACAAAGCTATCAGGAAATCGCTGCCAGGGGTGGCGGCATCTGGAGCACCGTGACCCAAACCAGGGCAGCTCCATTGAACAACTGACAGAACTCACCAAACATCGTGCACAAAATCTGCTGAAACAAGGTATCACCACCATTGAAGTCAAAAGCGGTTATGGCTTGTCGGTAAACCACGAGCTGAAAATACTACAAGCCATCCGCCAGGCCGACACCCTATGCGTCCCACAACTGATCCCTACCTGTCTGGCCGCCCACCTGCTGCCCCGCGATTTTGAGGGTTCAGAAGCGGACTATCTCAGCCACCTGGTCCACCACCTGCTACCCAAAGTCAGGAAGTTCCATCTGGCCAACCGGGTGGATATCTTCGTGGAAGAGAATGCTTTTTCCAGCGCTGCCGCCAAAAAATATTTGCTCAAGGCCAAAGCCATGGGCTTTGACCTGATCATCCACGGCAATCAGTTTACTTCGGGCTGCGTGCAACTGGCCAACGATGTGGAGGCCCTAAGCATCGACCATTTGGAAACAATGACACCCGATGAAATACGCGCGCTGGCCAAGGGGAAAACAATACCCGTGGTGCTGCCGGGGGCGTCTATCGGACTGGGCGCACCTTTTGCACCGGCGCGCCAATTGCTGGATGCCGGCACTTCTCTGGCCATTGCCTCCGACTGGAACCCGGGATCGGCCCCCATGGGTAATCTGCTGGTGCAGGCAGCCCTGATGGGGGTGGCGGAAGGGCTGACCATGGCGGAGACCTGGGCGGCCATGACCATCAGGGCGGCGCGGGCACTGCAACTGGAGGACCGGGGCTGCATCCGGCGGGGACATCTGGCCGACCTTATGGCTTTCCCAACCTCCAACTACCAGGAGGTCTTGTACCATCAGGGACAAATGCGTCCGGAAAAAATCTGGAAAAACGGAATTTTAACCCAATAAACAAAAACCACATGGACCAAATCATAGAATGCGTACCCAACTTCAGCGAGGGCAACCAACCCGAAACGATCCGACAGATTACCGAGGTCATACAGTCCGTGAACCAGGTCCGCCTCATTGATGTGGATGCCGGTCAGGCCACCAACCGCACGGTCGTTACCTTTGTGGGACCACCTGAAGCGGTCTGCGAAGCGGCCTTTTTAGCTGTTCGGAAAGCGGCCCAACTTATTGACATGCGCAAACACCAGGGGGCCCACCCCCGCTTTGGGGCCACCGATGTGCTGCCTCTGGTGCCCGTCAAGGGCATCAGCATGGAAGAAACCGCCAGTCTGGCCCGCCAGCTGGCCCAACGCATTGGTGAAGAACTGCAGATTCCGGTCTATTGTTACGAAAACGCCGCTTTGGAAGAGAAACGGCGGAATTTGGCCGACTGCCGCTCAGGGGAATACGAAGGTCTGTCGCAAAAACTGAGCGATCCCGACTGGCAACCGGATTTTGGTCCGGCCCGCTTCGACGAAAAAGTCGCCCGCTCCGGTGCAACGGCTGTCAGTGCCCGGAACTTTTTGGTGGCCTACAACATCAATCTCAACACCACTTCTACCAGATGGGCCAATGCCATTGCGTTCGACCTCCGGGAAAAGGGCCGGGTCAAAAGAGAAGGGGGGACGCTCACAGGTAAGCCCTTGAAAAACAACCAAGGGGAGCCCCTTTTCGAGCCCGGCCTGCTGAAAGGGGTCAAAGGCATTGGCTGGTACATCGAAGAATATGGCATCGCACAATTGTCGTTCAACATCACGGATATCACCCGCACCACCATCCATCAAACATTTGAGGCGGCGTGCCAGCGGGCGGAAATCCGCGGCCTTCGGGTGACCGGCTCGCAACTGGTAGGCGTCGTACCCCTGCAAGCCATGCTGGATGCCGGGCGTTACTTTTTACACAAACAAAAACGTTCTGCCGGGGTGTCCGACGAGGCATTGATAAAAATAGCGGTTAAATCGCTCGGACTGGATGAACTGGGCCCCTTTGATCCGAAAAAGAAAATCATTGAATATTTAATCGAAGACAAAGATGCCAGGCCCTTAATCAATAGCTCTGTAAGTCAATTTGTCGAAAACACAGCCTCGGAATCTCCTGCACCCGGGGGCGGCTCGGTATCGGCCTGCATGGGGGCCATGGGAGCGGCCCTGGGCAGTATGGTGGCGAACCTGTCGGCCCACAAAAGAGGTTGGGAGGCGCAATGGGAAACCTTTGCCCAATGGGCCGAAAAGGGTAAGACCTTCCAGGATCAGTTGCTCAGGCTGGTGGACGAAGACACCAGGGCCTTCAACGCCATCCTGTCCGCCTTTCAACTGCCGAAAAGCACCGATCAGGAAAAGCAGGACCGCCGGACAGCCATTCAAAAGGCCACCCGCTACGCCATTGAAGTCCCCTTGAAAGTCATGGAACTGAGCTACCAGTCGATGGAAGTGATGAAGCCATGGCCCAAACAGGTAACCCTGGCTCCGTTTCCGATGCCGGCGTGGGCGCTATTGCAGCCAGGGCGGCGGTAAGGGGAGCCGCCCTGAATGTGCAAATAAACGCGAAAGAATATCCTGATAAAAGCTATAATGACAAGGTATTAAAAACTGTCACTGAAATCCTTTCTAAAAGTCAACAGCTGGAAGAAGACATCCTGACCCTAGTGCACCGCCAAATGCAGGGCTAAAGGCAAGTTTCTAACTGTGGGATAGCACTCTTTTGTTCCAGGAAGGTGGGTGCCCAACTGCCCCTGTGCGCAGCTTAAACCAGCATCATGCCGGGATGATCCCCCGTGATGCAGAGACCGCCCTTGGGCGTTACCACAAAGGTGTTTTCAATGCCCACCATGCCAATGCCCCTGATCCCTTTCTTGGGCTCCACGGCAAAGACCATGTTTTCTTGCAGAGGTTCATCAAATCCTTTAGCTAAAACGGGTAATTCATCGACCGTCAAGCCAATGGCGTGACCCAAAAATTTCACCTGGCGGGTACCATAGCCCATGAAATTCTCCAGGAAGTCCGGACTTAAACCGGCCATGACCGACTCGTAAATCTCGGCGGGCACTTTTCCCGGTTTTAATTGAGCGGCAATTTGATGCTGCAAATCCACACATTGCTGATGCACAGCCAAAACCTCCTCCGGCAGTTGTCCGCCATATTGGTAGACCATGGTCTTATCAGAATGGTAACCGTTGACCCCAATGCCCATATCTACAAACACCAACTCCCCCTTTTTTAATCGTCGCTCCCGACTGCCCAGTCCGGGCATGGCCGGACCCATGCCATAATTTCCGCCTGGACCATTAAAATTAGTGGGATAAAGCGAGCTCTCTCCGAAACCGATTTGTCCGACCACCAATTCGGTATCAAACATATTGAAACGGGCCACCCCTTGATGGCCCTCTTCCAACATGGCCTGGTACAAGGCACCGGCCAGTTCCAGCTCACTCATGCCCTCCCGCAAGATGGCCGGCACCCGTTCTTCCAGCACACGCTGATGAATGGCTCCGGCTTGCTCCATATAACCCAGCTCCCAGGCGCTTTTGACCGACCGGGTCATGGCTACCTGAAAATCCAGCGATTTGAATTCCGAAAAAGGAAAGTGCTTTTGAAAACGCTGGTACATGGCCAAAGGAACAAATTCCGTTTCGAGATAGACCACCCCGGGAATCTGCGGATAAGCCCCCGCTACTTCACGGTAACTATCCATCGGCTGAATAAAGGGAAAGCGCGACTCATCTCTGGATCGTCCATAACTGCGACGAACCCAGAGTTTTGCGGGTTTATCCCGCTCAATCAGCAACATGCCCTCGGGCATGCTACCGGTAAAATACAACAAATTTAATTTGCTAAAAATCACCGCCATTTCCCAATCGGGATGGCTCAAACTCATCTGCTCCTGAAACCGTTGTAAGCGTTGGTTCAATTCAGACAAAGGGACTTGATTACTCATATGTGAATCGTTTTAAACTTTAAAAGTACGCATTTAGCTGGCACTGAAAGCCTCTCTATTCGTCCTCCAGCACCAGAATTTCCACTTTTCGAAAGTCGGTAGGATGACTCTCTGCCTGGAGAGCGATGTGCCCCTGCACCAAGCGGGCGCCATGAACTTCTGAATAAAGCCGTTGATAATCGGGCCCCATCTCATCCAAAACCGGCTTTTCATATTGAAGCACCGTTTCCCCATCTATGAGGTGCTTAATAATGGAGTCGCCCCTCACTTCCACTTCTACCGTTACCCACTGGTCGCCATCAAAAGTGGCGCCCGTTGAACTGTAACAATGTTGCTCAAAATAGGCGCCATCGATCTGCACCATGGTGCCGGGCGTACAGACATTCATGTTGGAACGGGGCCCGAACCGTCACCCCCTAATAACTGCACCTCAATGCTTACCGGAAAGTCCTGATCCAGTCGCATGCTTTCGGCCGACTGGCTGTGTATCATGATGCCGTTGTTGCGATAGGCCCAATCGGCTCCCCCCTTCACCTGCTCACCCACAAAGCGGTATTCGGCGCGCACTTTATAGTGGGAATAGCTTTCCTTGGTCATCAGGTGACCGAAAATGTTATTCAGACTGTCCCATTCGTCGTAGCGGACTTTCAATAAGCCCTCTTCTACCCGGAAGGTGTTTTTGTAATTGACCCCCATGGGGGAATGGGTGAATTTGATGTCCCAGCCCTCCAGATTCTCTCCGTTAAAAAGGGGTTGCCAGTCTTCATTAACCGACTGAGGACCATTACAGCCCCATACTGTCAGAACCAAGATGCCGGCTAAAATCAGATTTTTCATAGCATTCAAAATTAGTTACTGTTGCCGAGGCTTCATCTTCATTCATTAAAAGTAACGGATGAAGTAAAGCCTCTATTTTTCATTTAATGATTTATTTATAGGCCATTTTTTTTGTCCGAAATTCAAAAATTGATCCAGGGTATAGTCTTTCGCTTCCGCGCTTGTCAGCTGATGCGACCAGGCCACCCGCTGGGTTGTCTCTGCACCGGGACCCTCGTTTTTAAATTCGGCATACCAGGCGCTTTGGTCGCGCTGGGTGCCCGACCAATTACTCCAGCCTTCGGGCAAAATATGGACGCCCAAGTGACACTCCACAAAGGCGACTTTGGCAAAATCACGCCAGGGCCGTCCCAGATACACCGCATCAACGCCTTCATCGGCGGTCAATTCACAGGCCAAAAACAAATAGCCATAAGGAATGTGTTCCTGCGTACTGGCGGCTGTTATGTAGGAGTTGCTCATGCTGTGAATCCGGCATTGGTAAAAAGCGGCCGTGGCTTCTCCAAAAATAAAATCGGTGGTGCCGCTTATGAAGCAGGCACTAAACAATTGTCGCGCCCCTTCACCGGCCGCATATACCGTGTCCTGATGTCCCAAAAACCGGCAATTCTCAAAATGGCAGCGATCCCCCTCCACGTGCAGCGCTACAGCCTGCCCCACAGGTCCCGCAGAATTCTCAATCGTGAGGTTCTTCATGGTAAAATCATTGGCCTCCACCTTTAGGGTGTAGGTATGGAAAGTACTGTTGCGTCCCAAGGCCAGTTTATCGAAATAATCTCCATAAGTAATGATGGTATTTTCTTGACTTTCACCAATCAAAGATAGCTTTGTATTCCAGGAATAGACCCGGACTTTTTCTTCGTAAACACCATTTCGGATAAAAATGGATATGGGCTCATCCGGAAAGGCTTTGGTGGCATCAATGGCAGATTGAATGCTCGTAAAATCACCGGACCCATCCTTGGCTACCGTATAATCGTAAGAAACCCCGGCTTTTAAGCATCCCGCAAAAGCCAGTCCCATCAGAAGGGCACTCAATGAGCTAAATCTTTTATTTAAATTCATAATCCTAACTATTTGTAATCAATTAGCCCTAAAAAAAACTTTATCTATTTGGCAGAAAAACACCCCGCTAAAACTGGCCTTTGATCGCTACATTCCGCCAAGAAACATCTAATATAGTCAATTTTGAAAAATCAGCCATGATACCTACTTTTGTTCATGTTCCCCGTTTATTGTTTTTCTTACAACCACCATCGCATGAAATCTATCCTCATCCTCCTGTTTGCAGCCATGATGGCGGTGTCCGTTTCCACACCCGCCCAAACCAACGAAGTGGATTCGCTGCTTCTGGTGCTGGATAAAGAATTAAAAAACAGAAACCTGTACACCCAACAAAGAGAGGCCAAAATTGCTTTTCTAAAGGGAACCCTGGCCGAAAGCAGCCATCGGGAAAACCGCTATGCCATTCATCAAAAACTCTTCCAGCCTACCAGCCTTTATTTGTGATTCGGCCATTCATTACCTCGAACGCAATTTGCAATTGGCCCAAAATCTTGAGGACATGGAAGCCTACCGGGATACAAAAATCAAGCTGGCCCACCTCCTGGCTTCCAGCGGCATGTATAAGGAGGCGGTGGATATCTTGGATTCCATACCTGAAGCGGCCCTCACCGAAGAGCTGAAAATTCAATTGTACCACGCCTATGATCATGTCTACGGGGAATTGGCTTTTTATTCCCGTTCGGAATGGCTCAAAAAAACCTATTACAAAATTGCCCGTCAATATAAGACCCAACTGTTTCAAAGACTCGACACCAGGTCAGACCTCTATCTGAGTATGCTGGAAACCAACTACCGTGATTCCGGCAATATTGACCTGGCGCTGAAAACCAACGATCAGAGGATGGCGTTGCTCACACCGGAAGATCAGGGGTATGCGGTGGTAGCCTTTCACCGCTCGCTGGACTATCAACAGCAAGGGGACCCTTTTTTAAGAAAAAAGTTTCTTATCCGCTCTGCCATTTCTGACACCCGCTCTGCCATTAAAGACAATGCCTCCATCACCTTGCTGGCCAATATTTTGTTTGAAGAAGGCGATCTCAAAAGGGCCTACAACTATATCCGCTACGCCATGGAGGATGCCAATTTCTATAATGCCAAACTCAGGAACGTTCAGATATCGGAAATCCAACCCATCATTGACCGCACCTATAACCTTCGAAATGAGCGCCAAAAACAGCAACTCCGCCTGTTTTTGGGAATATCCGTTCTTTTGTTCCTATTTTCCATGCTGACCCTTTGGATCATCTACAAACAAAAACGGAAACTGCAGAAAGCACACGCAAAGGTACAGGGATACAACGACCAGCTTGAACAACTCAACCAGGATCTGAAGGACGTCAACCACCGTTTAAAGCACCTCAACAGCAGTCTGGCTGAAGCCAACCATGTGAAGGAGGAATACATTGGTCTGTTTTTAAGCATTTGCTCCACCTACATTGACAAAATGGAGGACATGCGCAAAATGGTCAACCGGGAAATTACCAAAGGAAGGGTAGCAGAACTGCTGAGCTACACCAAATCGGGCAGCTTCATCGACAATGAGCTCAAGGAGTTTTACAACAACTTTGACAATACCTTTCTGCACATCTACCCCAACTTCGTCAAAGAGTTCAATAATCTCCTTCAACCTCAGGAGCGCATTGAACTGAAGCCGGGCGAGATGCTCAATACGGAACTAAGAATCTTTGCTCTGATCAGATTGGGCATTCCGGACAGTTCCAAAATTGCCGGCCTACTCCGTTACTCGGTCAACACCATTTATAATTACCGGGCCAAGATCAAAAATAAATCCATGGTACAGCGCGACGATTTTGAAAAATTAATCATGGAAATCAATGCACCCAATGTAGAAGAGACCAAAGACAGCCTTTAACTAAAGTGTTACTTTAACATTTTGGGCGAAAGGGTTCTTTGCGACCATTGATGGATCATTTCGGCGACAAATGACATTTTTAAACACTTTGGCTGTTTAAGACGATTCTTATTCCTTCCACTTTTTTTATCTCCTCCGGTTTTTATATAAGTCTGTTTTAAAGCCATTTGACGCCATTCCGGCCTCAACTTCATCCACTCTCCACCCATCCGGAATTGACGGGTACGGACAGGGCCGATATCTTTGATTTGTTAATTTTTGCAAAAACAATCAAACTCACTTCAAATGAAAAAGACAAATTCGATGAAACGTCAATGGATGTTTGCCTTGACCTTTTTGATGATGTTTCTGACCGGCCACAACCTGATGGCTCAGAATGTCACAATTGATGGTCAGGTCACCGACACCTCAGGCGAGCCCTTGCCTGGGGTAACTGTTTGGATTCAGGGCACCCAAACAGGTGCCATCACCAACCTCAATGGGGAATATACCATCGATGCCAACCCGGGAGATGTGTTGGTTTACTCCTTTATTGGTTATACCAATGAAGAAGTTGTTGTAGGTGACACCTCTACGATCAACATCGCCCTGACTTCAGATATGGTTGGTTTGGAGGAAGTGGTGGTCATTGGCTACGGCTCCGTTAAAAGAAAGGATGTGACCACGGCCATCTCCACGGTATCGACGGACGACCTGGACCAGCGACCCATTAACATGGTTTCGCAAGCCCTGCAGGGAAAGGCCGCAGGGGTCTCGGTGACCCGTCCCAACGGGGAACCGGGCGCTGGGATGGTGATCCGTGTGCGAGGAACCACCTCTTTTAACGGCAGCAACGACCCCTTATATGTGGTAGATGGCGTGCCCATGACCGATATCGCCTTTTTATCGGCCAACGACATTGAAAGCATTCAAATATTAAAGGATGCCTCGTCCGCGGCCATCTATGGTTCAAGGGCGGCCAACGGAGTGGTCATTATCACCACCAAATCAGGGTCGGTGGACAATGCCCGGATTACGCTGACGGCACATACCGGTGTGACACGACTGGCCAATGAGATTGAATCGCTCAAGGTGAATGAATACCGTGAATTGCTGAGCGACATGGGCTCTACCATTAATTTGCCCAACAATTTGAGCGACCAAACCGACTGGTATGAGGAAACCTACCAAAGCGCGCGAACAGAAAATTATCAGCTATCGGTTTCCAATGCCACCGACAAGCTAAGCTATTACATTTCGGGAGGTTACACCCAGGAAGAGGGCATCATCAATGTGGCCTTTTTTGAGAGATACAACTTCAAAGCCAACATTGACAACCAAATCAAACCCTGGTTAAACATCGGCGCCAATATTTCCTATTCGGACTATGCTTCCAACGGCATTATTTCGGGCCAGGGAGCCAACCGTGCCGGGGTGGTTTTATCGGTCATCAACACCCCCACTTATGCACCCATCTGGGATCCAGAAAACCCGGGGCAGTACAACAACCAATTCTACGGAGCCAACATCACGCATCCTGTAGAAAACATGTCGCGGAGCGAGGATAACAGGAACGGCAATAACCGTTTGATAGCTACAGGAAATGCTGAGATCACCTTTACGCCTGATTTATCCTTTAAATCGACCATGACCATGGATCGCAGCTACAACCATGCCACCACCTTTCTGGATCCGCTCAAAACGTCCTGGGGTCGCTCTCAGCATGGGGCGGCCAGCGACAACCGCTCACTGGGTACAGTCATGATTTTTGACAACATCCTGAACTACAACAGGGACCTCAACGCCCATAACTTCGATGTCATGTTGGGTAGTTCCGGCACCACCTCCAAATGGTCGCAAAGTTCCCAGGCCGTTACCCACTACAACGATGGCAGCATCCAGACCATCAATGCCGGTAACAAGTTGTCACAAGGCAACGGCACCTATGCCGCCAACTGGGCCATCATGTCTTATTTGGGTCGGGTGGCTTACAATTTCGACAGTAAATATCTCATATCGGTGAATATGCGGGCCGATGGCTCTTCCAAGTTGCACCCCGACCATCGCTGGGGCTATTTCCCCTCTGCGTCGGCCGCCTGGCGTTTATCCTCCGAACCTTTTTTACAAGATCTATTCTGGCTGGATGATTTAAAAATCAGAGGCGGCTGGGGTCAAACCGGCAACCAATCTGGTCTGGGCGATTATTCTTACCTGGAGCGATATGGCATTTCCCGTCAGAATTGGTGGGAACCCGGAAAAGAAAATGCTACAGTGACCCTCTATCAAAACAACCTGCGCAACACGGATCTGACCTGGGAAACCACCACCCAGTCGAACCTGGGTATTGATTTAACCATTCTCAGCAATCGGATCAATCTGAGCGCCGACTGGTACTACAAAAGCACCACCGACATGCTGATGAATGTTTCCCTTCCTTCGGGATCGGCCCAGGCCAGTTCAATTACACGGAACGAAGGAGAAATGACCAACACCGGTTTTGAGTTTATGGTCAACTCCCGCAATCTGACAGGCCCGTTTAGCTGGCAAACCGATTTCAACATTTCCTTCAACAGAAATGAGCTAAACAGCTTGTCGCTCACACAAATATATTATGACGCGCGCACCAGTGACAACCTCAATGAGTTTGTGGTTCGCAACGAGCCGGGCCGTTCTCTGGGTGGCTTCTATGGCTACATCAGCGATGGGGTGGATCCTGAATCAGGGGAATTGATGTACCGCGATTTCAACGAGGATGGCGTACTCTCCAGCTCTGACAGAACCTATATCGGGGACCCCAATCCGGATTTCACCTTTGGTTTAACCAATAACTTTGAATACAAAGGCCTGTCGCTGAACATTCTGCTGCAAGGCGCCTATGGGAACGACATCTTCAATGCCTCTCGCATTGAAACAGAAGGGATGTACGATGCCAAAAACCAGTCGCGCAAGGTATTAAACCGCTGGCGCATCCCTGGTCAACTGACCGATATGCCCAAGGCGGGTTACGACATGAAAGTCTCCTCCTATTTTGTGGAAGATGGCAGTTTCCTAAGGGTAAAAGACATTTCCCTGGCCTATAACTTTTCAGGCGGACGTCTCGAGAGATGGGGTATCAACCGTCTGCAACCCTACTTTACCGCCACCAACCTGCTTACTTTCACCAACTATTCCGGCATGGATCCGGAAGTGAATCAGTGGGGCAACAGCGGGGCCGTGCAAGGCATTGACTGGGGCACTATCCCCACACCAAATCCTTTGTACTGGGTGTCAAAGTTGAATTTTAAACAGCATAAAAAGTAAATCATGAAAAACAGATTCATATACCAACTCATCATCCTGGGACTGGTAGCTTTCACCACAGGCTGCTCACTGGATGAAGATCCGATTTCAGAATTTTCCGAAGTCATTGTCGGGTCCACCGACGATGAAGGCGACCGCATCAAGTACAAAAACCGGAGCGAAGTCCTGGCGGCTTACGAAGGACTCTACAACACCTTGAAGGACCGGCAGGAACACTGGTACCTCGATTACCTGATGCTGTCCGAAGTGCGCTCGGACAACGCCTATGCCGGCACCACGGGATCGGAAGTTGTGCCGGTTGAAAACAACTCCCTGGATGGCGGCAACAGTGTCATCAACCGGGACTGGAACAGCTATCTGGCCGATATTGCCAAGGCCAATGCCCTTATCACCAACATTGATTCGGTACCAGATGCCGCCTTCTCTGCCACTGAGCGTCGCCAATGGAAGGCCGAAGCCAAAATATTCAGAGCCATGGTGATGTTAGACATGGTGCGCTTTTGGGGAAACATCCCGGTGATTACCCGCGAAGCAGGTGACATCACAGCAGAAAACATAGAGGAGGTCTATCCCAACTATTTTCCGGCGCAAAAAACCGCAGAAGAAGCTTATGCGCAAATCGTAAAGGACCTGACTACCGCGATTCCCTATGCCCCGGCGAACAATGCCACCAACAAGACCAAACTCTCCAAATCAGTGGCCAGAGCCCTGTTGAGTAAGGTTTATGCCGAAAAACCCATGCAGGATCTGGATAAGGTGATCGCCTATGCCGATTCGGTGGTAGCAGATGGTTTCCTGCTGGTGGAGGACCTTTCCCTGTTATTTGGCATGAACGAAGCAGGCAACGATGTGAAAGCCCGCAACACTTCCGAATCCATTCTGGAAGTCCAGTATTTCACCGGTGGTGGCAACTGGGTGACCTGGATGTTTGGTCGCGACTTGTTGAATTACGACACGCAGTTCTCCTGGGCCAAGTGGGTGACACCTTCCCGCGACCTCATCGCGGCATATGAGGCAGAAGGCGATGAAATCCGTAAAAACCAATCCATCGTTTTTTACGAAACCACCTGGGCCAATTATTATCCATCGGACAATTATGCGTTTATGTATAAGCTACGCTCGGCCAACAGCAGCATCATCAAATTACGTCTGGCCGACATCCTCTTACTTAAAGCAGAAGCCCTGGTCAAAAAAGGAGGTGCTGCCAACTTAACCGCTGCAGCGGAGATCGTGGATCAGATCCGCCAAAGAGCGAACCTGAACGGACTGGAAGCCTCGGTCAAAGGCTCGCCCGAGCAGATGCTCGCTGCGGTTTTGAACGAGCGCCGACTGGAGCTGGCCTTTGAGGGCCAACGCTTGTTCGACCTCATCCGTAACAATCAGTTGCAAGAGGTCATGAACAGTCTGAATCAGCGCGACAGCGGTCGCCTTCCCCAAATACGCGCTTACAACGAATTTTCAGATTTGCTGCCCATTCCCCAAACGGTTCTGGACAACAATCCCAACCTGGTTCAGAACCCCGGATATTAAGCATACGTGTTCATGCATCCGGGAAACCATCCGGATGCTGACCATACCATCAAATAAAGAAAAAAACAATGAAGATAACTTTCAAATATACTTACCTGCTTTTGGGACTCAGCTTTTTGGTGACGGCCTGCGGCACCTCGGCCTGTGATTCAACGGAGAAAGACATCGATCCCGAACCCGTGCCAGAGGTCACCGACCAAGAGGTGTATGTATTGGTAACGACCAACAACCGGGCCTATGACCTGATGCGGAGTGATGTGGATTTTAGCAGCACTTCCAACATGTCGCCCAACACCATCACCCTTGAGGCAGACACCCAATTTCAGGAAATGGATGGCTTTGGGGCGGCGCTAACCGGCTCCTCTTGCTACAACCTGCTGCAGATGAGTCAGGCCGACCGTACCCAATTCCTCACGGAGACCTTTTCGCACGAAAAGGGTTACGGCTTCAGCTACATCCGCATTGCCATCGGTTGTTCCGATTTTTCACTCAGCGAATATACCTGTTGCGATACGCCTGGCATCGAAAACTTTGCCCTGCAAACGGAAGAGCTCGATTATGTGATCCCTATCCTGCACGAGATTCTGGAAATCAACCCGGATTTACAGATACTGGGATCGCCGTGGACCTCTCCCCAATGGATGAAGGTGAACAACCTGACCGATTTGCAGGCCTATAACTCCTGGACCAGCGGCCATCTCAATCCGGCCTACTACGAGGATTATGCCACTTACTTTGTGAAATGGATACAGGCATTTGCCGGTCATGGCATTCACATTGATGCCATCACCCCGCAGAACGAACCGCTTAACCGGGGCAATTCGGCTTCTTTGTTCATGGGTTGGGAAGAACAGCGCGATTTTGTAAAGAAGCTGGGACCTGCCCTGCAGGAGGCCGGTTTGCAGACCAAAATTTATGCCTTCGACCACAATTACAACTATGATAACATGGCCGATCAGGTGGACTACCCCGTAAAGATTTACAACGACGCAGAAGCCTCCCAATATCTGGCGGGTGCGGCCTACCACAATTATGGCGGGGATAAAGCGGAGCTGCTCGACATTCATGAAATGGCGCCGGACAAAGAATTGATCTTCACGGAGACCTCCATCGGCACCTGGAACAATGGTCGCGACTTAAGCACCCGCTTAATGGAGGACATGGCAGAAGTCGCCCTGGGAACGGTCAACAATTGGTGCAGAGGGGTCATTGTATGGAACCTGATGCTGGATTCGGAGCGGGGTCCCAACCGGATGGTGGCTGTCAGACCTGCTACGGGGCGGTCGACATTAACAGCTCGGACGACCAAAGCATCACCCGCAATTCCCACTATTACATCATCGCCCATCTGTCGGCCGTGGTGAAACCCGGTGCCTACAGAATCGGGACCAGTGGACTAAGGGTTCAGGGACTGACCTATTCGGCCTTTAAGAACAGTGACGGCACCCATGCTTTTGTGGCGCTGAATAACCGTGAGCAGGCGCAGTCGGTCACCCTGAGCGACGGAGATAACCATTTTTCGTATGAAATACCAGCCAAATCGGTGGCCTCCTTCAGATGGTAAGCATTGATAACAAACTTAAAAAAATCACCATGAAAAAATATCATTTATTTCTCATCAGTATCCTCTCACTCTCCCTGATTTTTGCTTGTAGTGATGAGGAAGAATCCCAGGGGCAACCCCAATTAACGGTCAGTGGCGTGCCTTCTACGGCTTATTTTGGCGACAGCCTGTCATTCAGCGCAGAGGTCAGCGATCTGGAGAATGTGCCGCTATCCACCCTGAAAGCACGCCTGTTCTTTGGCGATGATCTGGTATCAGAAACCGTTATCCGCACAAAGAGCGCGGGAAATTATTCAGGACAGCTATATATTCCCTTTTTACCCAACATTCCGGATGGAACAGCCACTTTAGAATTGGTGGCGCAGAACATTGAATTTGCCACCGAAATACAAAAATGGGAGCTTCCGGTGTCTCGTCCCGATTTCCCCCATCTGACCCTGGTCACAGCCGAGGGAGAATTCACTATGGAAAAAACAGGCCCCAACCAATATGCGGCCACGGAAAATTTCCCCCA
Source organism: Geofilum rubicundum JCM 15548 (assembly GCF_000974365.1). GTDB lineage: Bacteria > Bacteroidota > Bacteroidia > Bacteroidales > Marinilabiliaceae > Geofilum > Geofilum rubicundum. Next base: position 7,515 of record NZ_BAZW01000012.1, on the reverse strand, counting down.
AAAAGTAAAAGCGGTCATCAAAGCACCTGCTTTTGGCGACAGAGGTAATGATATCACCTTTGGCTGGCGCGAAGGGGCTGTGCAACACCATTCCGATACACAGATTCCTTTTTCCAATTCCAATGCCGGCGTCTACGCTATCTCTTTCAACACCTTGAATTACCAGGCGGCCCCCTTTATCGTTCTTCGGATGGCCGGCACGGAAATGGCCATGGTGGATGACAACAATTATAAAATTGAAAAGGAACTGGAACAAGATGCTGCCATTTCCATTGAAGGCTTTAGTGATTTGGACGACTGGTGGATAGATCCCGATTTTATGGAAGCCAACGAGGACGGCACCTTTGCCTTTGTGCCCTCCAGCGGCAAATACCGGGTGACGGCCAACTTCGAGCATAAATACTTTATTTTTGAAGTGATGTCGGGTAACGATTTGGCCACTTTGCAAGCCGATGGTTCTGGTGCCCTATGGATTATCGGAGAGGACATTGGTAAGCCTTCCCTGGCCAATACCACAGGATGGAATCCCGGTAAAGCCATATGCTTTGCGCCCGTAGCGCCAAAAATTTACCAGGTAACACTGGTAGGAGGCCAAAACATTAACACCTCTTCCATCAACTTCAAGTTTTTCCATCAGAAAAATTGGGGTGGCGAATACACCAACAACTCCCTAACAACCGAAAGCGATCTGATCTTCGTTGGAGATGGCGAAAATGGTCGCGATCCCGGCAACCTGGGTCTGGCAGAAGGTGTGACCCTGGAGACTGGAAAAACTTACATTTTAAAAGTGGATATTACAGCAGGCAGAGACAACGCCGTCCTGACCGTTACAGCAGAATAGTTTTTTCACACCTGACAGGCAGTATGCAGGTAGTCCGGAAACCCTTCCGGAACTACCTGCATACTCAATTTATTTTAGAAGCAGCGCCTGACCAGAAAGCCTCGATGACCATTTGATCCAAAATAATTTGAGGAAGGACCAAAATTAATTCATAAATTTCTGTTGGTTAGGACCATGGCAGTCGTGACGATAGACAGATAAACTTAAACAGAAACAAACAACAATTATGAAGCATTTACTGATAACCATAATAATGGGATGTGCGGGATGGATGCTGCCGCTGGCAGCGCAGGAGCTCCCGGTCTATCTGGATGATACCCAGGCCCTGGAAGCAAGAGTGGACGACGCGCTGTCGCGCCTCACCACCGAAGAGAAAGTGGCGCTGCTCCATGCCCAGTCAAAATTCAGCTCGGCCGGTGTGGCGCGTCTGGGTATTCCAGAAGTCTGGATGACCGACGGTCCCCACGGCATTCGGCCGGAAGTCCTTTGGGACGAGTGGTCACAGGCGGAATGGACCAACGACTCCTGCATCGCCTTTCCGGCCTTGACAGCCCTGGCCGCTACCTGGAATGTGGAGATGGGCAGAAAATATGGCGTGGCCATTGGTGAAGAGGCCCGCTACCGAAACAAAACGGTGCTTTTGGGCCCCGGCGTCAACATTTACCGCACACCCCTCAACGGCCGCAATTTTGAATACATGGGCGAAGACCCTTTCCTGGCCTCCAAAATGGTGGTGCCCTACATTCAAGGGGTGCAATCCAACGGGGTAGCTGCCTGTGTGAAACATTTTGCGGTGAACAATCAGGAGACCGACCGCGGTTCGGTGGATGTTCAGGTGGATGAACGTACCCTCCGGGAAATTTACCTGCCTGCTTTTAAGGCAGCTGTTCAGGAAGGCAAGGCCTGGGCCATTATGGGTGCCTACAACAAATTCAGGGGCGAACACTGCTGTCACAACGACTACCTCCTCAACCAAATCCTACGCGAAGAGTGGGGTTTCGACGGTGTGGTCGTATCAGATTGGGGCGGTGTGCACGATACCCGCGAGGCCATTTACAAAGGCCTGGACATGGAATTTGGCTCATGGACCGACGGCCTCTCCTGGGGGGCCAGCAATGCCTACGACAATTACTACCTGGCACAGCCCTATCTGAAGCTGATCGCTTCGGGCGAGGTAGGTACTGAGGAACTGGACGAGAAAGCTAAAAATGTGCTGCGCCTGATCTTCCGCACGGAAATGGACCGCAGCCGTCCCTTCGGTTCTTTTGCCACCGAGGCCCACGGAAAAGCGGCCCGTGAAATAGCGCAGGAAGGCATTGTTTTGCTAAAGAACGATGACCACATCCTGCCCATCGATCCGGCCAAAACCAAAAAAATAGCCGTTATTGGCGAAAATGCCATTAAAATGATGACCGTGGGCGGTGGTAGTTCTTCGCTTAAAGCCAAGTATGAGATATCACCGTTGGATGGTCTGCGTCAGCGCCTGGAACCCGATGTGGAAGTGGTGTATGCCCGTGGTTACGTGGGAGATGTGGGCGGCAGCTACAACAATGTATCCACCGGCCAGGATTTGACGGACGATCGCTCCGAAGCGGAGATGATGGCGGAAGCCCTTGCCGTAGCCAAAACGGCCGATTATGTGATTTTCTTTGGCGGACTCAACAAAAGTGAACATCAGGACAGCGAAGGGGCCGATCGTTTGAGCATGGATCTGCCCTACAACCAGGACGCCCTGATCGCTGAACTGGCTAAAGTTAATGAGACTTCGTTGTGGTGAACATATCTGGCAATGCCGTCACCATGCCTTGGATCAACCAAACACCGGCGGTTGTCCAAAGCTGGTATCTGGGATCGGAAACGGGTACCGCTCTGGCCGCCATTCTGGTGGGCGACGTGAACCCTTCCGGCAAACTACCTTTTTCCTATCCGGTAAAGCTGTCCGACAATTCGGCACATGCCGTGGGGGACTATCCCGGCACAGACGGTGTGGTGAAATACAAGGAGGGCCTTTTGGTGGGATACAGGTGGCACGATGAAAAGAACATTGAGCCGCTCTTTAGTTTTGGGCATGGCTTAAGCTATACAACCTTCCAGTATGGAAAGGCCGCGCTCAGCAGCAACGCCTTGTCGGCTGACGGACAACTCATCTGTTCCGTTGAAGTGACCAACACCGGACGACGAGCCGGGAGTGAAATCGTTCAGCTCTATATCGCGGATAAAAAATCCTCCCTGCCACGACCGGTGAAGGAACTGAAAGGATTTAAAAAAGTGAAGCTTGAGCCTGGCGAAACGGTCACTGTTGAATTTACCATTGACGCGTCTCTGCTGCAATTCTATGATGATCAAATGGCGCAGTGGGTGGCAGAACCCGGAAAATTTGACGCCATCATTGGTGCATCTGCTACCGACATTAAGACTTCCGCTTCCTTCTCTTTAAAATAAGGAATATTCTATTGGAAAAGCCCCGTTGTGAAATCAAAACGGGGCTTTTTTGTTTTACCCCCTCCATCCTAGGCCTACCCCATCGCTCATATCACAATCTGGTGGAATAACACCTGTGAAATCCCCAAAACTTTACCGGCTTGTTAAGGTTTATTTTGATTATTAAGTCCTTTGGCAAAAAGATTTCCCCTAAATTTGTGGATTCTAAACCAAACAAGACTGAGGCATGGAACTTTTCACTCAACCCTATTTCGCACTATTCGTCATTATTTGCATCGGATTTATCATCGGGAACATAAAAATTGCCGGCGTTTCACTGGATATCTCGGCCATTATTTTTGTGGCCCTCTTTTTTGGCCATCACGGGGTAGTGATTCCCCCCATCATTGGCACCCTTGGGCTGATCCTTTTCATTTACACCATTGGCATGCAGGCCGGACCCGGTTTTTTTGATTCCTTTCGTAAGCAAGGCCGGGCGCTCATGGTTCTCACCACCATTGTCATTGTTTCCGCCTCGCTCATCACCTTCATCGCCTTTTACTATACGGGTATCGAAATGCCGGTGGCCATCGGATTGCTAACGGGAGCACTCACCAGTACGCCGGGCCTGGCAGCTGCCATCGACGCCACCGACTCTCCCCTGATTTCTATCGGTTACGGTATTGCCTACCCCTTTGGCGTTATCGGCGTTATTTTGTTTGTGCGCCTTTACCCCAAAATTACCCGGGCCAATGTCAAAGCTGCGGAAGACGAATACGAAAAAGAGAGCCACTCGGGCTTTCCCGATATCCTTAGCCGCACTTTTCAGGTGGACAATGAGGCCATTCTCAATAAATCCATCAAAGAGCTGAAGATACGCTCCATGACCGGTGCGGTCATTTCCCGCATCCTCCACGAGGGGGAATCCGTCATCCCGGCACCGGCTGCGTCTTAAGCAAGGGCGATCTGGTCAAGGCGGTCGGCACCAAGGATGCACTGGAAAAGATCAAGCTGCTGATTGGACACGAGACCGATGAAGATATCCCCCTGCACAAGTCCTATGAGGTCCAATCCGTATTGGTCACCAACAAAGAAGCAGTTAACAAACCATTGGGCAGTTTCAACCTATGGCTCAACTATCAGGCGACGGTAACCCGCGTGCGCCGAAGCGGTATCGACATTACCCCCTCTCCTTCCATGCGTTTGCAAATGGGTGATAAGGTGATGGTGGCTAGCAGCAAGGAAAACATGAAGCAGGTTTTCAGCTTTTTTGGGAACAACGATAAAAAATTGTCCGATACCGATTTCTTCCCCATAGCCATTGGGATTGTTTTAGGTATTCTCTTTGGCAATCTTTCCCTGACTTTTGGCAATGGGGATGCCTTTACTTTTAACCCGGGACTGACCGGTGGCGTTTTGCTGGTGGGCATGATATTGAGCCGCATTGGACGCACCGGCCCCATTATCTGGAGCATGTCGGGTGCCGCCACCCAGTTGTTACGCCAGGTGGGCCTGATGTTCTTTTTGGTGGAAGTGGGTACCAAGGCAGGTGCCAACATGGTGGAAACCTTCGAACTCTATGGCTATAACCTGTTTATCATCGGTGGATTAATCACCATTGTCCCCATGTTTTTAGCCGTTGTTGCCTCTCACTTTTTCAAGAAAATGAATTTCTTGTCGCTCATGGGCACCATCACCGGTGCCATGACCAGTACGCCGGGACTGGCGGCTGCTTCACCGATGACCGACACCAATGCGCCGGCCGTGGCCTATGCCACGGTTTACCCGGTGGCCATGGTGCTATTGATTGTCTGTGTTCAAATTTTGGCGGCCTTTGGCTAATGCCCGGGACTTTTAACCATAAAATCTTCCTATGCTCCATCGGTTTAAATGGACCATAGCGGTCCTCGCGGGATTAATCCTTCTGTTTTTCCTTCTGCCGGTGATCCGCTTCCCATCTGATTATGCCACGGTGCTGACCGACCGCCACCACCATTTACTCGGCGCCCATATTGCCCGGGATGAGCAGTGGCGTTTCCCGCCCGGCGATTCGGTGCCGGACAAATTTACAAAGGCTCTTCTTCTGTTCGAGGACGAGTACTTCTTTCAACATCCGGGTATCAACCCCGTGTCACTGCTGAGGGCCTCCTGGTCCAACCTCAAAAGCAGACGCATCGTCAGCGGCGGCAGCACCCTGACCATGCAAGTGGTGCGACTGGCCCGTCCGGCTCCCCGAAACCTGCTGCATAAAACCAAGGAGATGGTGCTGGCCCTGCGACTGGAGGCGGCACTCAGTAAGGATTCCCTGTTGGCCGTTTATGCGGCCCATGCGCCCTTCGGGGGCAACACGGTGGGACTGGAAGCGGCTGCCTGGCGCTATTTTAACCGTCCGCCACATCAGCTCACCTGGGCAGAAACGGCGTTGTTGGCCGTTTTGCCCAATGCTCCAGCCTTGATGCATCCGGGTAGAAGTCGCGACCAACTCCTGAAAAAACGCAATACCCTGCTGCAAAAAATTCATACCAGAGGCCACCTGTCGCCGCTGGAGCTGCAACTGGCTTTATTGGAACCCTTGCCCGAAGCGCCCGGCCCCATGCCCCATCTGGCGCCCCATTTACTGGATCGACAAATTGTCCGTAACCCCGGCGTACAGCAACAACTGACCATTGATACGGATTTACAGCGACTGGCCGCCCAGGTCGTAGAGCGCCACAGCCGTCGATTACAAAGCAATGAGATTTACAATGCCGCCGCCCTCATCGCCTCTGTAGAAACTGGAGAAGTGCTCGCTTATGTGGGCAACAGTCAGGGGCCGCATAAAGACAAGGGCTATCAGGTAGATATCATCCGTTCGCCCAGAAGTTCGGGCAGCGTGCTCAAACCCTTTCTTTATGCCTTTGCCCTCAAGGATGGACAAATTCTGCCTGCCACTCTGCTACCGGACATTCCCACTTATTACCGGGGCTTTACCCCCCAGAATTATCAGCGGCAGTTCGACGGGGCCGTACCGGCCCATCAGGCCTTATCGCGCTCCCTGAACATACCCTTTGTCCGCTTGCTCAACGATTACGACGGCAGCCGCTTCATCAAAAACCTGCATGAGACCGGTTTTACCACCATCCACCAACCCTATTCCCACTATGGCTTGAGCCTCATTCTGGGCGGTTGTGAAACCACTCTGTGGGATTTGGCAGGCAGTTATGCCTCCCTGAGCCGGACACTGCAGCATTACGTGAACGAGAACAGCCGTTACCGCCTGGGCGACTTTCGGCCCTTGCAGCTGGAAAAGCAGGAAACCCCTAAAAAACCGGACCTCCTCCTTCCCTACCCGACAGTGCTCAACGCGTCCTCCATCTATTTTACGCTCAAGGCCATGACCGGTGTGCAGCGCCCGCCGGAGGAATCGGGATGGGAACACTTCTCCTCTTCCCGACAGATGGCCTGGAAGACGGGCACGAGCTATGGCTTCAGAGATGCTTGGGCGGTGGGTGTAACGCCGGAGTATGTAATCGCCGTTTGGGCCGGCAATGCCTCCGGCGAGGGTCGTCCCGGCATTGTTGGCGGTCTGGCGGCCGGTCCGCTCCTCTTTGAGCTATTTGGCCTGCTTCCGCCCACTTCTCCCTTGGCGATTCCTTATGACGACCTCCTGCAAATCCCGGTCTGTGCCCAATCGGGATACCGGGCCGGTCCCCACTGCACGCCAGTCGAACAGCAGTTCATCCCCATCACCACCAAAAAACCGCCCCCTGTCCCTACCACCAACTGGTACATTTAACGGCCAACGGTCTGTACCGGAGTAGCCTTGCCCAGGAACCTGCCGGCACCCTCCTCTCCAAAAGCTTTTTCATCCTTCCGCCGGTCATGGAATGGTATTACCGTCGCTTTCACCCGGAATATCCGACACTGCCCCCTCTTAAACCGGGAATGGAAAACACGGACACCGGACCCACCATGGACCTGATCTATCCACCCGCCCACACCACCGTTTTGTGCCCCGCAACCTGAGCGGAGAGCGCTCGCGCATCGTCATCAGTGCGGTTCACCGCCAGGAAAATGCCGCCATTCACTGGCATCTGAACGGACAGTATCTGGGACGCACCCAACAAAATCATGACATGGAGATTCTGCCGCATCCGGGACCCAATACGCTCACCTTGATTGATGAAGCCGGTCAGCGCCTGGTAAGAAGCTTCCGGGGTGCAGAAGAACCCAACAGGGAACATTAGGCCTTAATCCTAAACATTAATTCATTA
>NZ_BAZW01000013.1 GCF_000974365.1 Geofilum rubicundum JCM 15548 | reverse complement strand
TTGATAATATAACAAATCACTTGTCTTTCTAGTGAAATATTCAGCACTACCAACAATACGATCCCTTAATAAAGAAAACTCAACACCAAAATTAAAACTATGAGAAGTTTCCCAGGTTATATCCCTGTTTCCTTTGTAATATAAGGAAGTAGCAAAATCTCCATCAGAATTAAACACTTCGTATTGATCGAGATAAGGATAATAATTGGTTTCTCCCTGAAAGATCAAATTATCATTTCCCTGCATACCATAACTGGCTTTCAATTTAAGCAAGTCAATCCATGAAGCGTTTAAGTTCTCAAAAAAACCTTCCTTGCTAATTAACCAGGCACCACCTACGCTACCAAAATTACCCCACTGATTTTCAGGAGCAAAACGAGATGAAGCATCCCTACGGAAAGAGGCTGAGGCATAAATTCTACTATCGTAATCATATTGAATTCTTCCTAAGAATCCATGGGTTAAATAATTATCTGTATAGGAGTCTACATTAGGATCTGCATAAACAGCGTTTCCAATTTCTCCAATACTTGGATTGTACAACTGACGATTAAAAACGTATAAATTCTGAAGTTTCAAATCATAAGATTCAAATCCTGCTAACAAATCAAAATTACTTACACCTACGTCAAACTTGTATGAAAGCAAATATTGCTGAGTAATACCAATGGTTCGATCACTTGTAACAGAAACCTGACCTTCATCACTGGCAGCAGAACCATAATAAGGATTGTATAAACGAGAAGTCCTTGAATTTCTAACATTGACACCCAAATTTGTTGTAAACTGAAGGCCTTCAATGATGGAAATAACTCCATACCACTTACTATTTAAAACATCAGTTAAAGCGTTATGCTGGTTGAGTTTCATGGTAATACCTGGATTGGATAACCCCATAAATGGACGACTGGCGTTAGTCGAGGTTCCAAAATCATATACAGTTATACCACGGGAATCTTTGCGAATACTACCATCTGCATTACGAACATACATGGGATAAATAGGGGCTATAAGATTTGAAGTATAAAACAAGTTCCCCGAAGATCCCCAATCTGACTGACCAGGAGGGGCCTGCAAATTATAATTGGTATAACCAATATTTCCTCCCACCTTCAGCCATTCCTTAGCCTGGTAATCTGTACTGGCACGAGCAGTATATCTGGTAAAACCAGACCCATCAATAATACCTGAATCATCTAAATAACCAGCAGATAAATAATAAGTCATTTTATCAGAAGATCCAGAAACAGAAATATTATGCTCTTGACGCAAGTTTGCTGTGTCAAAAAGTTCATCATACCAATCATCAGGTGTGTAGTAATAATCACCATCAGAGTATCCTAATGTAGCATTGGGATTCAACTTAAAATTAGTCCCCACAAGATATTCCCCATCGGGAATGGTATAAACCTGATATCCTAAACCTCCGTTATCTGGATCCAACAATACCGTTTGGGCATATTCGTGGCCAGCTGCTGCAGATTGACCAGCATGTACCTTGCTATTATACAAACCCCGGTAAAAAGTTTCATAATACATGCCAGGATCAGTCATAACGTCATAATTAGGTATGGCTCTGGAATTGGTTCCCCATCTGGAATCTAATGTAACCACAGCATCAGCACCTCTTTTTCCCTGCTTAGTAGTCACAATAACAACACCATTAGCGCCTCTCGCACCATAAATGGCACTTGCGGCTGCATCCTTCAAAACACTTACAGACTCAATGTCATTTGAATTAATCGCTGAAATATTCCTTCATACGGGATTCCATCGACAATGTACAAGGGAGAATTGCTCGCACTCATAGAACCAATACCTCTAATTCTAATATTGGCAGAAGACCCTGGCTGTCCGTTAGAACTTGAAGACTGAACACCAGCCACCTGACCGGCTAAAGCTTGGGTAATATTGGACACCTGGCGTTTGGAAATCTCACGAGCACTTACAGTTGCCGCTGAACCAGTAAAAGCCTGACGCGTTGCTGTTCCATAAGCAACCACAACAACTTCATCCATTGCAATGGCATCACTACCCAAAGCAACATTAATAACACTACGCCCGGCGATTTCCTGTTCCTGGGTCATCATACCCACAAAAGAAAAAACAAGCGTTTCGGCATCCTGAGGTACATTAAGGTATAATCACCGTCCATTTGGGTTACGGTACCTACGGTTGTGCCTTTTACAAAAACGGATGCACCAGGAATGGGCAACCCATCGTCACTTCCTGTGACTGTTCCGGTAATGGTTCTTGTTTGGGCTACAATGGCACTAAGCCCAAAAACCATTACGAACGAAAGTGCCAAGAGAACTTTCTTCATAAAGTTAAAGGTTTAAATTAATAATAGGACAAAAAAATATATTCAAAACAAACATGCAAGCGTGGATTAAACATTAATAAAACATTTAAATTTTCGACGATTTGCACAAATTATACAACAATAACATTATCATTTGGTTTACTCAACTACAAGTTAAGCAATAAAAAACGGGATTTTTTACTTTTTTAACACTTTTTTTTCGCTTTTCCTGCTAAAAAAACACAACCATGACATATATCATACTTAACAGGTAACAAACCCCAACTGATAGCGTTGTTTCACTCAAATGATAGCACAAAAATAGCATAAATTATTGACAAACCATAAGTACGACACAAAAAATTAACAAACAGACTGCGCCCCCCTTGTTTTAAGCAAAAAAACCAACAAAAACACAAAAACAAAGAATAGAACCCCCTTAATTTTAAGGGTCAATACCATCAAAATAACAAACACTCCTCCTTACCAATAATTATCTGTTAAAATTAACATATTCTTCTTATCTAAAAAAGTCAAAAAGAACATCTAAAATGCAATTCAAAACATCATTTTAATAATGAATTGATTGAAAACAGAAGAAAAAAATAACGAAAAGTGGGCATGGCCGCCTACACTGCAAACCTGATGTTTATCAGTAATATAGCATGATAAAAATCAGTCTGGTATTGCGGAGTTTATCATCCTGAAATCGAAAAAACGTTGGCAGAATTATTTAACTGCTTGTTTTAAAATACAATACAGTAACGAGCCACGGGTAATAGTAGTTATATTTCTCTATTTAATCCGCATCATGAATTCATTCATTTATCCGCTGAGAATTTGCAGAGACACCTTCCTATTCAAACTTTCAAATAAAACATCCCTATTTATGTCGATTAGAAACTACAAAATATTAAAATCTTAGATTCATAGTTGAGTGCTTTTATTTAAAGGTGGTCAATGGCAGTTGCAAACTGCAAACGGAGGATACGACGAAGTTGAAAAACTTCACCGAGCATCTAAACAACAACTTCGGAGAGCATCTAAACAACAACTTCGCTGGGCGTCTAGTTCTCGACCTGGAATTTCAGATCATCCACATCGGGTTGTTTAATCAGTTTACCATGGTCTATCAGGCCACGATTTCAAGGGAAGTATCCTGGGTGGCAGTAGTAAAGATATCATCGGGTGTGATAAAAGTCTTATTCAGTAAACTACCGGTTTCCCAGTCCACAAAATCATAGGCCAAAAAGGTCAACTCGGGACAGCTGATCATGTCAGAGGCCTCTGAATCAAAATTAAAATCATAGGGCTTACCCAAATGCATGGTGGAGTTGTGAAAAACCGAAACTTGTTGGGTGAGGGATATATTTTTGGGGCGAAGCACCAAAAAAACTTCCCCCGATGAGAACTCTTCCAGACTGCTCATTTTAACGCCGTCCCGGACGGCCTCAATCATAAACGGACTATCAATAGTAGGTTTGGCAGGACTTTCGCTAAAAGCCTGGTATCTATCGCTGCCCAGCCAGATGGCTGAATGACCAAAATAACCCGGGATGAAGAAATCGGTTAAATTTTGAGAAGACTTCATCAACACAATATCATAGGGCTGAAGCACCTCCAATAATTTGGAGGCATTGTGCCGTGCTTCATAAGAACCTTCAAAATATCCCACAATGGAACTGAACAAATAAGCACCGTTAAAAGTGATGGATTCAAAAGCTTTGAAGGGTAAATCCAGACTGTTGTCAATATCGATAAATGCTTCCACGTCGGACCTCGAAGGAGGTAACTGTTCAAGAAAGCCGGAATAATCAAAGGCACCATTCGTTGAATTCGTTCGCATTAATGCCTCCCGGTATTCTTCAGAAAACAAAATGGACTCATACACCATTAATACATCCACAGGAATGTCATAACTGATGTTCCCCAGATTTAAGATGCGTTTGACGTACTCGTTTGAACTGTAAATATTGTAATAGAACTGAGAAACCATCAGAAGCTGTTTCAATGCCTTCCTTTGTTCAATCGATAAGGTATCCTCATTAAAATCTATACTATCCAGAAGGTTTAAACAGGCTTTATCAAACTCCAATTGTCGGTAGAAGTTAGAATAAAGGTTGTTCAGCAGTCGGGCCGGCAAATTTTCTCCCTGTGTCTTAAGCCGGGCAATCTCTGCAGAAATTTCAATCGCCGTCAAATCATAATCAACGCGCAAGGAATCGTGCAAATCCGTATTGTACATCTGCATGGCCATCAGGGGATAGGACATAGAATCATCCATCCTGCCAGAAGAACTGCCGGATAGTATCACCAAAAGAAGGCCGGATACCACGCGTTGTATGTTAAAAAAGCGCTTCATTAAAAGTCAATAGTAGTCGTTACAATTCCTGTTCCACAAATTTAACGAAAATATTGACCAGTTGTTTCAATCCGATCTCTAACAATTCAATCCCCGATTCACGAGGACATCCATTTTTTATGCTTCGTCCTTAAAATAAGGAAATACGTCCATGATCGGGCTTTCATTGATCCCCAACACATCGAAATCGATGGTCATGCCTTCCAAAGAAGTCATTAAATTGTCATAAGCTTCCTTCAGGTCGTTGCCCATGACCAGCATCTGATTCGACACTTTTTTCTCCTTGCCGGCCTCTTCGTCCACCGCTACATAACTCACCTTGCACTTAAACCAGCGATCGGCATTCTCAAAAGGAAAAATATCGGAATAATTGGCCTTCCGGATATTGGTTACCTGAAAATCACCTCTGATCATTTGCTCCAATTCCTGATGAATGCGGTTCTCCGCCTCGGTAAACGACACAGCATCTACCAAATAAGGCTCATTCACCTTCTTTTCTTTTCCGGAAGTCTCATCTATTTTAATATATTTTACTTTGCACTCGAACCAGGTATGCATCTTTCTCAGTTTTAAAATTTATAACGGCTGCAAATTTAACAACCTCCGGGTATTTACAAAGAAAACATTCAAACAAATCATAAAAAAAGTCACCTCCCATACGTGTGCCTGCCACTTTAATTGTCCTACTACCAAACAAGGGTGTACAACCCAGTTTACAAGTTCAATTGGCAAGCAAAAACAATACAATGATGAACGATAAAATGATTCGCATAAACCTGTACAAAGTCTTAAGAAAAACAGGTGTGCCACGGGATAGAATTGCAGAGGATGCGTCTTATGAAAACGACATGTTAATGGATGACATAGACATGACGTGCTTTCTGTTTTACCTGGAGACGAAGTTTAACCTGGCCATTGAAAATGAAGTGCTGCCCAGGATCAACAGCGTTCAATCAACCATCAGCTATTTGCAACAACGCTGCGCTTAAGCGTTGAGCGAGTTTAGCGATTGAGCACTTTTTCAAGTGCCTCATCCGGTTGAATGACGTTATAGTACTCCCAGAAATCCGGGTCGAACTCGCCCAGATGCTCTGATAACACATAATCAGACCGAAACGTTTCTGACCAGGGAATAGCATGTCGCTGTTCCACCACCGAAAAATCCGTGACGAGCATTTCTGAAACGGTATCAAAAACCGACCGCTCTCTTTTTGAGCGGTCATGGACTCTCAAACTGACTTCTCCCCGCACTTTTGACAGCACCCATCCGTTTTTCCACGGGCGATACTCTACTTTATATTTCGCATAAAAAGGCCGCGTTTTAAACCGGCGGGCATCCCGCTTGATCAGGTAGCTTCGACTGCGACGAATGGAGCAGGTGTCAATTGAAAATCAATACTCACCAGGGCCATACTCTCTGCTTCAATGCGCATCTCCCCCTCATAAAACAAAGCCCCCGAATCGGTATAGGGACGAAAGCCAATGCGATAAACCAATCGATCATACACAATATCCACCCCGTCAAAGGTGTATTTGTAGGCCGACTGTCCCTTATCATTGGGCAAAAAGTCGCCCTGACGCATCACGTCCAGTTGAGAAAAATGATAGGGCCCTCCTACCAACTTAAACTGAACCACATCCATCTCACGGGTTTTCATGCCCTTACGCCCCTTTACAAAACGAACCCTTTCGGTGTCATAACGCGCTTCATAGGAAGGCTTAAGAATTTCAATCACAGCTTCTGAAACATCCACAAATTGGTCGTCCTGTTGAATGGTCTCCCGAAAAAAAGCCGTCATCAGATAGCGCTGGGAAGGATAATTCGCTTCAACCGAGGACCGGACCGCCCTTACAATTTGGTTGGGGTCCCGGTAATGCACCTGCACTTCGGGTAGGCGGACCGTGTAGTCTTTCATGCGAATGACCACGGTTGTGTCAACCGCTGGAATGACCATGTGACTGTTGACATATCCCAAATAAGAAAAAGACATTCGCTTACCGACAAAAGCATCCGGCATCTTTAAAGAAAATTGTCCCAGATCATTGGTGGTGGTTCCTACCGGCTCACCTTCCACCCCCACATTCACCATGGCCAAAGGCTCATCGCTGGCGGCACCAACCACCGTCCCGGTAACAGTCCGCACGTGGCTCTTGGGCAGTTGGCCCTGCGATTTACCGATAATGACCTGGTTGCCCATAAAGCTCACCTCCACCCCTTCCTTCTCAAAGAGTGCTCGTATCCATCTTCGATCCGGACCATCGGGCAACGCGACTTTTATCACAGAGTCCGTATTAACCACCCCGGCATCCCAGGCAAAATCAAGGTTAAAGCGAAGACTCAAGGTATCCATAAGCGCCTCAAGCGTATAGGACTCAGGGAAAGAAGTATCCGCGTCCTGCTGAGCACGAAGCGGTACATGAAAGAGAGAGATAAAAAAAAGAGATAAGCAAAACATCCATGACTGGAGAAATTTCTGATCGGATGGAAGATGGTCGTTTTGCATGAACTACCTATTCGTTAGCGACGCGACAAATAAACCACGCCATTTTCAGTACGCTGCTCTAAATTAAAAGTTTTACAAACCACTTCCAAAACATTCTCGAATGAAGTATGATGGAAGGTTCCACCCAAGCGCTCTTCCAAAATGCTTTCATCCGTGACCTGAACGGGTTGACGATAAACCCTTTCGAGCGTTTCAATCACCTCTGTCATGGGCGTTTCAAAAAACTGAATCCGACCTGTTTTCCAGGCCATAAAATTGGGATTGGCCTTTACTTTGGTCATTTGATGATTGTTCCGGTTGAAAACAATGCCATCTCCGGCGACCAACCGAACTGTTTCATTGGCTTTGGCCAATGAAAACACCTCTACAATTCCACTGCCCACTTCAACCTGGGTCATTTCCCTATCGCTCAGACTTCTCACATTAAAATCGGTACCCAGTACACGCACGACCAGTTCTTCCGTTTCGACATAAAAGGGAATTTCAGCATGGGCTGCCACATCAAACCAGGCTTCACCCGATAAGCGGACCCGTCGCTCATCACCGCTAAAGGGCTGCTCGCAAACCAGCCTGCTGCCCACATTCAAAGTTACCATGGTACCATCTGAGAGTGTCACTTCTTGCAGGTTGGCATCTCCGGCCATGAAAGCCGACGGTGTAGCCGGCTGAGAATCTGGCCAAAGCAACCATAAGGCAGCAGCGACAATGACGCCAGTCATAAGGGCGGCATATTGAATAAGGGAGAAATTGCTTCGGCGAGGAAGCTGCACAAAAGCAGAGGTCTGTGCTTTCACCGCTTCCCAACCCTTTTCCGTATCAACCTCCTCAAAAGCCAGGGCGTCCCAACTGATATCCCACAAAGCCAGAAAGTTGTCCCAACTGTCCCGATAATCCGCATCGTCCTCTAACCGGGCATTATGCACCAACATCTCGGCCTCTGTAGCCTCTCCCGCTAAAATACGGGTGGCCAATACATCTTCTATTTTATTGTTAGCATCCATTGTGCCTGCTTTTTTCGAATCTAAAACAATCGTTTCATTTTATAAGGACTCTATTATTCAAAAATACCCCTATCCGTCCCCTTCAATACTGGAAACCGCCAGGGGCAATTGCTCCCGCAAAAACTGCAGGGCTTTTCCCATTTGGGCCTCTACGGTTTTTATGGACAATCCAAGAACGGCAGCGATTTCCCGATACTTAAGTCCCTCAAACCGGCTCATCCGGAATATGCGCTGGCGCTGTTCCGGTAACTGGCGGATAACATTTTGAACTTTTTGAATGAGGGCTTCATCGGCCGGTGCCTCCTCCTCCTCGTTGTAAAAAGGGAGGGCACTTTCAATAGAGACATGGTGCTGGCTCACTTTCAGTTCATTGAGGCAGCGATTGTGAACCGACCGCATCAAATAAGACAGCGGATTGGCAATGACCAATTCCTTGCGTCGTTCCCATAGTTTCACAAAAACAGCCTGAACAATATCTTCCGCCGCATCCTGGTCGTTCAGGAACCTGCGGGCATATATAACCAGACGGGGATAATTGGCTTTAAAGAGTTTCTCAAATGCCAATTGATCATCCTTATTGATCAGTTGTATAAGGTAGTGGTTATTGATCTGCCGATCCATACAAGCCTGTTTACTATTAAGACCCAATTTTCTGAAAAACCCTTACGCCCAAACAACTTATTTTTCCCATTTGAATGAAACAACCAGGGCGCCGTGATCGGAAGGAAAGCCTAAAGGATGTGTATCAATGATGTTGGCCCAGGAGGGCGCCACACGGCTGCCATTATAAAATACAAAGTTGACCCGGTCGTGAAGCACTTCCCGGAATCGGGGCGACCAGGTAAATCCCGGGTGGGCTACTTCATCGGGATATATTTGTCGGTAGCTATCCACAAAACCGGCATTGTCCAAAATTCTGGTGGCCGGATAATCGATCACCAAATCATACCGGTTTTGACGATTGGCCTCGGTCCAGTCGAGATGCGAACCGGAATTAAAATCCCCGGCCAATATCAAAGGCACCTGGTCATTCCGGTCGACCAGCGATTGAAGCTCCCAGACAATGTAGCGCATTTCGGAACCGCGGGTTTCCATTTCACGAACCACCACGGAATCGGCCACGGCTTTGCCGGACATGATCATGGGACCGTTGTTGGGCAGGTAACTTAAATAAACCGGGCAAAACACCGTCCGGTTGTCCTCAGGCAGCTCTACGGTAATGGCACCCGATACGCGCGAGCGGTAAATATTGTAGGTTTCTCCGAGGGGATAACGACTTAACACACTTAAGCCATCGCTTCGCTGGTAAAAATAGAAACCCAGCATATCGGCAATTAGGGGACCGGAGGCAAAGGTTTCCTGCATGGAAATCAGATCAGCACCGGATGAACGGATGATCTCTGCCACGCGTTTTACGCCTACAAACCGGCCTTCCCGCATACCGCCTCCCCATATATTCCAGTTCATAATGGTCAGGGAATCCGGCATGTTTTTGTAAAGGGGCGCCTTGGATGATTTATACTGCTGATAAAGGGCATCCACCTGACCAGGTGACAGCACCCTGCTCCAGACCGTCAAATCGTCCACCGTACCATTAAAGGTATCTAAAACCGGATCGGCTGAGAAGGGATCGGCTCCCAGAAAGAGGGCTTGCTCAAAAAATCTGAAATCCTCTTGCTGCAGACTATAAACGGCCACATTCATGCCATCATAAAACAAGCGAGCCTCCTGCGTATCAAAATCGATTGAAAAACCCAATAAATGCCACTCCCCGTCATTAATGGCTTGTCGCCCGGGTGTCGGTCGGTAATGCGTTTGATGTATGCCATCTGACATCCACCAACTCCAGGAGCCGTTGATGCCGGTGGACAAGCTCCAACCAAGGGGCTCAAAATCTTCGAACTCATCCTTTTGAGAAAGAATCGTGTAGTGGTTAAAATCGTCGGGTGATAATCTCACCCAAAGCAAAACAGTTATGCCGGGGTAATCCGTGATATTGCTGTGGTGGTCCTTAGCCAAAACAACCGGCTTTCGGTACTTTGAAGTGTGTGATAAATCCAGCGCCTTTCCGGAAACTCCTTCGGTATAGCTCACATGGCCATCACCTCTGAAAATGACCGGCATGATGCCCTCGTTTTGTATTTCATCTTCAAACCCTATGGATATCAAAGGCATGGATGGAAGAGGTGCCGGTTCATCAGGGCCCCAACAGCTACTCAAGAAAATGCCAAGTGCGAGACTTAGCCCCAGGCACTTAAGACCAGATCTGGTCAACGAATTAAAAAACATAACCATCGTATTATATCAGACTGAAAAATCAGGTACTCGTATAATAATACGAAAAAAAACGTGAACAGTTGCCAACAACGGTCTAAAGAAACACCTTTTAATTCATAAATGGCATGCCCTGAAGTCTTTCGACCATTTGGCCGACTTCGGCCACCAGGTGTCCGGATATTTCGGAAAAATCGGCCCGGTCTTTCTTAAAAGCTTTTTCCGTTTCAATGGCCAGCGGATAAATAACCTCGGCTCCATGGTACCAACAATACCTTTTAAGGAATGCAGTAAACGGCCCAAAGTCTCCTTGTCGTTCCCATCCCGAAGCTCATTCAGATAGGCACCAAAATACTGGTAATCGTGACAAAAACCTTTCAGCAAACGCTTGTATAAATCAGAGCGTCCACCCATGCGACGAATACCGGCCTGTACATTTAATCCTTCAATTTCAGGAAAATCAAAATGAACAGCTTCCACCTGGTCGCTGGATTCATCTTTTAAACCATCCTCATCGCTGCCAAACACCAGGTGATAAATAACCCTGAAAAGATCTTCCGGATCGATGGGCTTACCAATGATGCCCACCATTCCTGCCTGGAGGCACAAAGCCTCCACATCACCAAAGGCTTCCGCCGTCATGGCTGCCACCGGCACTTCTTCCCAGCCTTCAATTTTCTTCAGCTTGCGGGTGGCCGCATAACCATCCATCTCCGGCATATTAATGTCCATGAGCACGATGTCATAAGGACACTCCCCGTTTTGACCACGGGCCAAATCCAGCGCCTCCTTTCCACCCGCCACCACATCTGTGCGAATGCCGGCCATGTCCAATAGTTCAGTGGCCAGACTGCGGTTACTGGCCGTGTCGTCCACCACCAGCGCTTTGATTTCTTGTTTTTCACGCAACAAATCGCGGTAAACCCGTTTTTTTCCTGAGGCCGTCAAATGCGGTGTTCCCTCACCGCCCAATACATCCATCAAACAATCAAACAGCAAGGAATAATTGGCCGGCTTATTAAGTAATACCGGCTCCTCCTTACCGGTCCAGCTACTTTTAATCTGCCCCTCATTAAAGGGAGTAGAAAGAAAAACCAAATGCTCATAGGCCTCCTCATAGGACAACAACCGCTTTAAGCCGGAGCCTTCATTCTCTCCAAAGATGTTTTTATCAATAAAAACAATGCGATAGGGTTCCACCTGTTCAATGCGCTCAAATTCGCGCCACAAGGCCTTCTCTGAACTCAAACGCTTCACCGTGAAACCAAAGTCCTGCAACATGTGCTGAAAACTCTTGGCAGCCGACCTGCCCGTATCCGCAATCAAAACAGTATCGCCCTCACCCTCAAAAGCATGACACATCTGCTCCTTTTTCTGAACAACCTGCCTGCCGACTTTGGCCGTAAAAGAAAAGGTACTGCCTACCCCATATTCACTGTCGACCCAGATTTTTCCGCCCATCAGACTGGTCAGTCTTTTACAAATAGCCAGGCCAAGGCCGGTTCCACCGTATTTACGGGTAATGGAGACATCGGCTTGTGAAAAGGCTTTAAACAAATTGATCTTTTGCTCATCCTTAAGTCCAATACCGGTATCAGTGACCGAAAACAGCATTTCAATCTGACTGGCGGCTATTGACTTGGTCCGTATTTTAACAATCACTTCCCCCTGGTCGGTAAACTTAATGGCATTGTTAACCAGGTTTACCAATACCTGCTCAATCCGAAGCGGGTCCCCAATTAAATTTAAAGGCACATTGGGGGAATAATCAAACACCAGGTTTAAGCCCTTTTCATTGGCCCTGAAATAAACGATGTCGGCCAGATTCTGCATGACCGATTCCAGGTCAAAATCGATGGATTCCAACTCAAGGCGACCGGCTTCTATTTTTGAAAAATCCAGAATGTCGTTGATGATTCCCAATAGGGAACGGGAGGAGGACTGGATCCGTTTGAGGTAGTTGGAATGTCCGGGAATCTCCAGCTTCTCAAGGCCCAAATGGGTCCAGCCTATAATGGCATTCAGAGGTGTTCGGATCTCATGGCTCATACGGGCCAGGAAATCACTCTTGGCACGGGTGGCTGCCTCGGCCGCTTCTTTG
This sequence comes from Geofilum rubicundum JCM 15548, assembly GCF_000974365.1. Classification (GTDB taxonomy): domain Bacteria; phylum Bacteroidota; class Bacteroidia; order Bacteroidales; family Marinilabiliaceae; genus Geofilum; species Geofilum rubicundum. The sequence goes on along the minus strand of NZ_BAZW01000013.1, from coordinate 62,515 downwards.
GCTTTCTGCAATTCTTCAGCCCCTTCATTCCGGGCCAAAACAATCCCCAGGGTTACAGCAAACGCTTTAAAAAGCGTTTTATGCGATTCATTCCAAACGCCTCCTCTTAAACCATAACCAAAACCAATAAAACCCCAAAAACGGTCATGCACAAAAACAGGCATCAACATCACCGAAGCAACATTGAGCCTCTTCAAAAACATCAATTCACCTTGCTCGGCCTGCCGCATATTAACGGTGACTTCTTTTTTCTCACTCAAGCGGTAAAACCAGGTGGTGGATATGGCCTCATAGGGCAAAGGTTCAAAATCTTCCTTATAAACCGGTTCGAGTACGGCCTTATCCCATTCAACCAGGTGCTGCATGACTATTTTTCCCGACTTGTCAGAACGTTCATTGAAAAAGGCAAATGCCCGGTCCACTCCGGCGCCCTCTCCCATTACCCGCAGGGCTTTAAGTATGGCCTCCTCGGGCACCTGATTCACAATCAATTCTTTGACCGCTTCTGAGACCCCTTCCAGTAATTTGTCACGCATCATCAGCTCCGACATGGCCTCCTTCTGTGCCGTGATATCAATGATAACCCCCTGCAGGGTCACTTTGGTAGAATCCGGTTCATAAACCGGCAGCCCTTTTTCATAGACCCATTTGCGCTGGCCATACAAATCGCGCACCCGGTATTCGATTTCATAGGGGCGCTGGCGTAAAACAGCCTGCCGGATGTTTTCCCGCAATTTTTTCACATCGTCACTGTCCACAAAGGGCATGACCGACTGTCCCTCCGTTATAAAGCATCAATGCCCAATCCAATCAGCTTTTCAACCCCGCCACTGATGAACAACATGGTGCGGCGGGCGTCGTTCTGACAATGGTAAACAATTCCCGGCACGTTGGTAACGATGTTGTGATAATTTTCCCGGCTTCTTTCTAAATCGGACAAGGCTTTGCGCAAAACCGTGATGTCTGTGGATACACAAACCAGGGACACAATCTGTCCATCGGGATTCTGAATGGGAAATTTGTTCGAAAGAAAGGTGCGCTTTCCGGTAGGCGAAGGCAGATACTCTTCGACTTGAACGGGCTTGCCACTGGCAATCACCTCCTGATCGTTCCGGTTAATAACAATGGCGTATTCGGAAGGAAAAATATCATCGTCGCAGCGACCAATAATTCGATGTGCCTCCATCCCAAGGATTTCTTCCATGGGCTGATTTATCAAAGTATAGCGTCCTTCCAAATCTTTCACATAGATAAGGGAGGCACTGTTGTTGATGATGTCGTTGAGCAGTTTGCGGTTTTCTTGCAGCAGGCTATCTTTCGTATCACGGACTTCCTCCTCCTTTCGCACCCGGCGAATAAAGCGGTAGGCCATCAAAAATCCGACCCCCAAAGCCGCCAACATGATAAACAAAAGCGACCACATGCTCCATCTCGACCAACGTTCCATGGCCACTGTCTGTTGATTGTTGGCCCGCTCCCCGGCCACCTGGATGGTAAGGGCGCTAATAATCATCATATCCTCTGTTTCCTGAAGCACATAAATATCATCGACCAATTGGAGAATGACCGATTGATATTCTGCCAAATCACTGCCCAAAGCCCGAAGCGCAATACCTGCCCGTGAATCCGGCGCCACCACGTCTTCCGGTGGAATATGGGTCCGTATGCGCCGGAATATCGCATTCACCGAATCCGGATGAACAATGTCCTGCGGATAGTTCCAAATCTTTTTTTCAATCTCCTTTAAATGCAGGAGTTGAAACAACAAATCATTGTGTGAGTTGATCCCTTCACCTCCAACCGGTTGGGCAGAACGCAATCGCGGGAATGGCTCCCGGGCGGCCAAAAAGATACTTTGAAAAAGTTGATCCATCCGTTGCTCCGATTGAAGGCGCTTTTGCTTCAACTGAACAAACAAGGCCCAATAATCATGGAAGTCTTTAATCCAGGCATCCACCGATTCCAGCTCCAAGCGACTTTGCTTATACAACCGGCTGTCTCTTGCCTCCTCTAAAGCCTTGTGAATTTCATTGGTTAATTCATCCACATGAGGAACAAAACTGGTATCGTTGCTTAAGGAAAAGGTTTTGCTTTCGATACGTGCCAGATAGATCTTTTGAAGCAACTGATCCACCTTCTCGGTACTGTCAATCCACCCATTTAACCGCTGCACTCCAAACACCGTTGCACCCGAGACCATCACCAACAATAGCAGTATGATGATGTAACCCCTAAAAACTTTTTTACTTATGGAGCTTTGATGCGATTTTCTTAACCCAAAAAACATGCAGTGGCTATTGACTGAATTCATTAACAAAATACAAACATCGTAAAAATTTAGGTAATACCTTTGATTAAGGCAAGTGATTTTTTTCGCTCTGACAGGAATTTAAGCCAACAAATAGATCCGGGGATAAAAACTTATCCAATTTCTATAGCATTTCACCGCCACCTCTTTAAACATACTAACTGTCAACAAGTAAAGACCTTTCGTCAATTCTTTATTTACAAGTCGTTAAGAAAGGCGCTAAATTATATTTGATAAACACTTCTACTAATTATTATTCCACGCTCAATGAAAACGAAAACTACAAATCTGTTGATACTTGTGCTTTTCACAGGTATCCTTTCCCTGCTAAGCAGTTGCGAAAAAGAGCCAATTGAAACAGAAGTCAATGAATTCATTCTTAAATCCACCAGCGAGCAACCCGAACACGCTTGTGGTGAAACCTCCTTCGATTTATGGGCAGGACAAACCATGAAATCGGGACTAATAACTATTTCCAACGATGAAGAAAACATCTTCATTGAAATAACAACGAAAGATGGCTGGCAATTGCAACAAACCCATTTGCATCTGGGATCAACTTATCAGGATATTCCAAAAAACAAATCCGGAGTGCCTGTTCCCGGCCATTTCACCTACAATACCTTGCACCTGCCTTTGGTGACAACCTACACTTATACTGTTCCCAATAATCGGTCGATTGGCGATGAAATCATCATCGCGATCCATGCAGAAGTGGTTAAAACTGATAAGTCGGGAGAAATCATTGGCGAAGAGACTGCCTGGGCGGGCAATATAGAGGGGCCTTCGAGTCGGTGGTGGTTCTACCTCTCATTCACGATGGCCGAATGCGAAGACGAAATATGCTATAAGTATCAGGACGAAACAGCCTGGGCCGGAACGCTAAAGGATGTTACCCCTTGGTTTGCCATTATTGAACTAGACGAAACCCAAACCGCCAAAGACCAACCATTATGGGCAGGTAAATACCTTAGAACAGGAACCGTTTATGTAAGACCTGATGCCCTGAACCCTGGAATGCTAAAAATAACGGTAAGACTGGCCGAAGACGTTTTTCTGCAAGAAGGTGATAATTGGTTCATACAGGGCTATTATGCAATGCCAACTTCCAGGCCAGTATCTGAGGATATGACTTACAAAGGCTCAGAACACTGGCGTGAATTCGTAAAAAGAATTCCAGCTGAGAATGTTAACTTCGTTGCCGTTCAAATCAATATTAGTATCCAAATTGAAATCCCTTGTGAATAAACAAAACTTAGAATCTGATTCAAATTTTTGGTTCAACAATCATTGAAGCAATAAAGCCGGCAATGCCGGCTTTATTGCTTCAATAGAGAATTGGCCTAAATTGGCACCTGACAATCCTCCCTGAACAAACACGAGAAAAAAACTCAAAGAATTCTCTTATATTGGCACTCCTAAAAATGACAATGTATGACTACTATGCGGATTGTGCGAATTTTACTGGTCGTGGTATTTCCTATTCTTCTGTTTCAAAACGCTCATTCGACACCTTCAACAGCCATCTATGAATTTCGCGGCGTATGGGTGGCCACGGTGACCAATATCGACTGGCCATCCAAACCGGGTCTGAGCGTTGGGGCTTTAAAGAAGGAAGCTCTGGATATTATAACCACCCACCATGCCATGGGCATGAATGCCATCATTTTGCAGGTGCGGCCGGCGGGCGATGCCATTTACCCGACTGCCCTGGCACCATGGTCGAAATACCTGACCGGAGAGCAGGGCAAGCCGCTCGACGGATCCTTTGACCTGCTAAAATTCTGGATTGAGGAATGCCACAAACGAGACATGGAGTTGCATGCATGGATCAATCCCTTCAGAGCGTCGCTGCACAGCGACGATCCCCTGCACATTTCCCACCCGGCGCTCATCCATCCCAACTGGACCGTGGTGCACAACAAACGTCTCTACTATAACCCGGCCCTGCCTGAAGTGCGCCAACACATCATCCAGGTCATTACCGATCTGGTTTCCCGCTACGACATCGACGGGCTGCACATGGATGATTACTTCTACCCCTACCCCGCCAATGGGGAAGCATTCAACGACACGGCCACCTACATCAACCAGTTGGATTACGAAGCACCGCTAAGCATTCATGACTGGCGGCGGAACAACATTGACCTGTTTATTGAAGAGGCCAACCGGGTCATCCACCGGGTCAAGCCCTGGGTCAAGTTTGGGATCAGCCTTTTGGGGTATGGCGCAACATAGCGGACGACCCCCGGGGCAGCGACTCAAAGGCAGGCGTCACCTCCTACGATCATCTTTATGCGGATGTAATCAAATGGGCTGAATTGGGATGGATCGACTATGTGGTGCCCCAGATTTACTGGTCCACCAAAGACGAGGCGGCCAATTTTATTAAGTTGGCCGACTGGTGGAACAAGCAGATGACCAACCGCCATCTTTACATCGGTCACGGCATCTATAAAATCAATGGTACGCAGCAACACTGGGACAATCCCCGGGAATTGGAAGAACAGTTGCACTACACCCGACAGCTTGAAAACGTCAAAGGCAGTGCCTTCTACAGCCACAACCATTTTATGCGTGAGAACAACAACCTGAACAGCATGCTTCAGGATTCCCTTTATCAATCACGGGCACTTACACCGCCCATGCCTTGGCTGAACAATATGGCCCCCCAAGCTGTTAAAAACGTGCGCCACAAAAGGGGCATCATTACCTGGGAAGCTCCTGAGATGGTCAACACCATCCATAAGCCCTTGAAATACATTGTCTTTATTGACAGTGGGGACGGTCAGGAGGAATGGTTCATCACCCCTAACCGGTTTTACAGGCCCAGTAATCCGAGTTCAAACAAAAAATCCCGCTACACCATTTCGGTGGCCAGTATGGACAATTTTAATCAAATAAGTGAGCGAAGCGAACCCCTGAAAATTCGCTTTTAGTCACTGCAACGCATTTATACATAATGGCAGAGGTCGTCAAAAGAAGAAAAAAAGTATTACCGGCAAAAGTACACGCCAACCGGGAAATCACGCCGGGCGTATTTGCCTTGGAAGTTGAAAAACTGAGCGATTTTATACCGGGCCAAGTCATTGCAGCAGCCATGCATGCCGATGATGACTTGCGGCTGTACAGCATAGCATCAGGTGTGGACCAGCCCTTCCTGCGGATTTTATTCGATGTAAAACCGGAGGGACAGCTAACGCCGCCCATGTCAAAGCTGAAGGCAGGCGACACCCTCTATATATCAGCACCTTTCGGTCGCTTTACCAAAACGCCCGAAGGGGCCTGGTGGATAGCCACCGGCACAGGTATAGCGCCCTTTATTTCGATGGCCGAATCGGAGGAATTTGCCCACAGAACGCTCTTGCACGGGGCCCGCTTTCTCAACCAGTTTTACTATTCGGATCTGTTTAAAGAAAAGATGGGCAGTAACTACCTGCGTTTTTGCACAGCTGAAAGCAGCGAGGACGTGGTTTCGGGTCGCCTCACCACTTTCTTAAAAGAAAGCAATAATATATTGCCCGAAAGAAAGTATTACCTTTGCGGAAATGCCAACATGGTGGTTGAAGTAAGGGACTTGCTGCTCAACAGGGGGGTTCCTTTTGAACACATTATTGCTGAAATATATTTTTAGATGACAAACAAAGCGGTACTTTTTGGAAAGACACTGGATGAATTAAGGGTGGTGGTAAAAGAACTGGGACTTCCCGGTTTCACGGCCACACAGATTGCCGACTGGCTTTATAAAAAGAAGGCAGGCAGCATTGAGGAGATGACGAACCTGTCGAAAAAGGCCCGGGGGCTGCTGTCCGACCAGTACGACATGGGCCTGACCATGCCCAGCAAGGAGCAAGCCTCCGTGGACGGTACCAAGAAGTATCTCTTCCCGGCCCACCGCAACTTATTTCTCGAAGCGGCCTACATTCCGGAAACGGACCGCAAAACACTTTGTGTTTCTTCACAAGTGGGATGCAAAATGGGCTGCCTGTTTTGTATGACCGGTAAACAGGGTTTTCAAGGTCAACTCACGGCCGGTGAAATCATCAATCAAATCCGCAGCATTCCGGAAACGGATGAGTTGACCAATGTGGTTTACATGGGCATGGGCGAGCCCATGGACAATATAGAAGAGGTGCTTAAGAGCATTGAAATTTTAACATCCGACTGGGGCTTTGCCTGGAGTCCGCGACGCATCAACGTCTCCACCATTGGCGTCATACCGGCCATGCGCCGTTTTATTGAAGAAAGCGAAGCCCATTTAGCGGTCAGTATGCACTCGCCCTTTGATGAGGAAAGAAAAAAACTCATGCCCATTCAGCAGGTCTATACCATTGAAAATGTCATTGAACTCCTGCGCGAATACGATTTTGGCCGCCAGCGCCGCATCTCCTTTGAATACATCATGTTTGATGGCATCAACGACACGGCCGCCCATGTCAAGGGCATCACCAAATTACTCAACGGCTTGCGCTGCCGACTGAACCTCATCAAGTTCCATCCCATTCCGGATTCCCCGTTGCGGGGTACGCCGCACGACAAGATGGTCTGGTTCAGCGAGCAACTCAACAAAAAGGGGCTCACCACCACCATCCGCCGCTCGCGGGGCGAAGACATCTACGCCGCCTGCGGCCTCCTCTCCACCAAGCAACTCCTGAAAAAAGAGGAGGATAAGGATTATTAATTGGGGAAGGGTTGATGGGGGAAGAAGGGTGAGAAGGGGTGAGAGGGGTGAGAAGGGTTGATGGGGTGAAAAGGGTTGATGGGGTGAGAAGGGTGAGAAGGGTTGAGAAGGGGTGATAGGGCAAATGGCAAAATGAAAGGAAGTCCCGCGAAGCGGGATAAAAAATTAACAGTGTGCACCCCATCCTCTCACACTTACCCAAACTACCCCACTTACCCTACCAACCCCACTTACCCTACCAACCCCATCTACCCTTCCTACCCTACCTACCCACAACCACCTTCCTCGCTTTCCCATCCACTTCCACCAGGTAAATCCCCTGGGCCAAACCGGCCACATTAAATTGAACTTCACCGTGCAAAGCCACTTCTGAGGCCACCTGAACACCGGTTAGGGTGTACAAAGCCACTTTCTTTCCCGGGTCTGTATGCACAAAAACATTGCTCTCAGCGGGATTGGGAAAAACGGTCACATGAATGGCATCCACTTCATCCAAGTTGGTGGTACCGGCGGGAGCAAAAGAAATATTATCCAGGTAGACTTTGGTGGTAAGGGTGCCCGCTCCAATATCCCCCATTTCAAAGACGAGCTTACCCACGGTCTCCACATTCTCCTTCGATATGGGAAGGGAAAAATCCTGCCATTCAGTGGTCAGATCAAAACTCGCCGGATCCATGTAGGCGATGAACCAGGGATCGACGTTCAGTCCTTTACCCAAATTCACATTGATGGTACGGGCATGATCGGCCTTTGCCCGAAAAGTCAGCACATAATCCCCGTCAGGAATCGACAAACCATCTTTAAACAATTGGACAGAGTAGGCTGCCCAACCGGCGTTGGATATGGTGATGGTGGCCAGATGCTCTTCAGGGAAGGCCACACTTCCGGCACCGCCATCTCCAAACCAGGAATCCCAGCCCTGCGAATCGGTTTCCACCACATCCCCTTCGCCGTCGAGTTGATAAACGCGAATGTAATCCACAAACATCTGAGCAGGCAGGGGTGCGTTTATATTATTGGGATTGGTAATACCAGTGAAAGAACCACCCACAGCCAGATTCAAAATAAAATAGTGTGCCCAGTCGCGAAACTCCTCTGCATCGGCGCTGGTGATGTCCATGGAAAAGTAAGGCGTGCTATGGTCATTCAAATGCATCTCTATGCGCTGGGGGGTCCAGGTCAGCGTGAACTTGTTGTAATCGTACAAAGATGTCCCTGCAGGGGCGGTCCACTGCGGGCCATAACCGGCATAATTGCCCTGATGCTCCCAGTGCAAGGCACCATTCAAAGTTCTTTCCTGCGTGCCGGCAGCAATTCCCTGCGCGTTACCGGCCTCCATAATATCTATTTCGCCACTGGCGGGCCATCCCTTCTCGGTGCCCAGCATCCAGAAGGCCGGCCACAAACCATTGGCCAGCACGGGTAATTTAATGCGGGCTTCAATTTTTCCATATTGGACCTCTACTTTGCCACGCGATTGAATGCGTCCCGAAGTAAATTGGTAGCTGCCAACCGTCTCCTTTTTGGCTGTAATAATCAGGGCATTGTTTCCTTGCCCGTCGGGACCCACAGCCACGTTCGCGGCCTTATAGTATTGCAATTCGGCATTGGATCCGGTGTTCCAGATACCAACACCTTCTTCGTAGTTCCAGACATCGGTATTAAGTGCGGTGCCATCAAAGTTTTCTTCCCAAACCAATTCGTAATTCTGAGAAAACAGACCACCGAAAACGAAAACAAAAAGGAAAAGAAGTAAAGAATTGTTTTTCATTGTCATTGAGATTTTAGGGTAACTTAAACCTGCCTGTCGGCGACAGGCAGGTATAAATGAAATTTCAGGTGTGAAATTGAAATATTTTCAATACCTCAAAACTAGACATCCATGTTAACAAACGCTAAATTTCCTGTTCACATAAATCTCATAAAACGACAAAAACAACTCACAAAAACCTCATCAAAACATCTATTTTTAAGAATTACTCAGGTGAAACAATCGCGGCCCAGCCGCCTCCTGAGGCCATGGAAATGGGGAGTTTGGTGGAGCGGTTAACTTTTATGACTTCCCGCTTGTAATCGGAGGCTTCCCGGTTGGCGTTGATGCCATCGCGGAAAATGAGGGCCTCAAATTCCCCTTCGGGTAGAAAGGAAAAATCGACTTCAAGATCGCGCTCATCCCAATTGGTCATCGCCCCCAAATACCAATGGTTGTCTTTACGGCGGGCCATGAGGATGAATTCGCCCAACTGGCCGTCCAGGGCTTGGGTTTCGTCAAATACAGTGGGCAGCGCAGCAATGAATTCTGTGGACGCTGACTCCCGCATGTAGTTGGTGGGCTTATCGGCCAACATGCTAAAGGGTGACTCAAAAATCACATACATGGCCAGCTGGTGGCAGCGGGTACCCTGACTCATGGGATTGCTATGCACAGCACGCCAGTTCGATCTGTTGGCATTGTTCATGGCGCCAGGCGTGTAATCCATGGGGCCGGCCAACATGCGAATAAAAGGCGCCGTTACATCGTAGCGTGGAAAATCTGTGTAAGTGGTCCACTTTACCTGCTCCAGACCAAACACCCCCTCGTAAGTCAAGACGTTGGGATAAGTGCGATGCAAACCGGTAGGTTTGTATGCGCCGTGAAAATCGACAAACTGTTCATATTCGGCGGCTTTACGAGCTGCTTCATAATAAAAATTCACCACCGGCTGATCGTCGCGGTTCATGAAATCAATTTTGTAGCCTTTGACGCCCATGGCCGAATATTTGGCATAGACCTCGTCCATCTGGTGGCGCAAAGGTGCCCACCCGGCCCATAAAACAATATCGACCCCTTTGGCCTTTCCATGGTCGATGATGGCCTGCAGGTCAATTTCAGGAATAATGTTCAATAAATTGGTACTTTCCGACCAGCCCTCGTCCAAAATAACATACTCAATGCCGTGCTCTGCAGCAAAATCAATGTAGAATTGGTAGGTTTCCGTATTGATACCTGCCTCAAAGTCCACCCCCGAAATATTCCAATCGTTCCACCAGTCCCACGCCACCTTCCCGGGCTTGATCCAGGAAGTATCTTCAATACGTGAAGGCGATGCCAACAGAAACACCAAATCATTGTCCAGCAATTCCACATCTGTCTGAGCCACCGTCAAAACCCGCCAGGGGAAGGTACGCGTGCCTTTGGTCCTGGCTATGTAGTCGGCATATTCGGTGACAATCGACTGCAGATTATTATGTCCGCCTGGCGTTTCAGCCAGGGGGACACCGGCCTGCTCCGCCACAAAACCGTTGCGCGCCTCATTGATGGTCAGATAAAAGCCGGGATAATCTTCCAAATCGGCTTCGGTGATCACCACTTTGCTGCCGTTCTCGTTTTCAATCAACAAAGGAAGGATGATTAAGGAATCGGCATGCATTTCATTGAACGACTGAATGGTATATGGGCTCTCATAGGAAGCCTGATAGCGGTGGATACTTTCCCGGATGTAGGGAACCCATGCCTGTCTGGCATGGGGAAAATCCAAATCAATGGTTTCGCCCATCACGGTTATGTCACGCCTTATAGCGGTCTCAAAACGATAGGCCATGCCGGCATCGTACATTCGGAATACCAGTTTGTAATCGCCTTTCATTTCCAATGTTAAAGCATTGTAGACCTCCGGAATACGGCTCTTTTTGTAAAGATCAGAAAGCACCTCTCCCTCGTAGGCATCTACCAACTGCGACGAACTGCTGCCTGGTGGCCCAAAACGCCCTCTCTTTCCAATTCCATGGCGATGGAAGGGGAAGTCGCCACTACCAGACCATTTTGCTTAAGCGTCCAGCCGATGCGTTCATCCACCTTAACAGATAACTCTAATGAGCCATCGGGCGAGGCCACCTGATAAGAGGGGTGCTGGGCCTCTAACGGGGCCAGGGCCATTGTTAAAAACAGCAGAATTAATACAGCATGATTTTTCATTCCTTTCATATTGGTCGTTTTTTAGAAGCGGGGGCACTCCGGCCACAAGAAGCGGGTCATTAAAATAGGGATTCCCCACCCGCTTACAACACAATAGGTCGTTAGATTATTAGGTCGTTAGGGTAAATTAAGTAAATAAAAAAGTTTAACGAACTATTGATAACAAAAATAGCATTAATAATAAAGGGGGACTACTTCAAAACGGACAAAGACTTTGCATATTCTACCAAAGGGGATTTATGGGAAATTCAGATACTTTTTCTAATTTCGCCTTTTCATTTGGAGGCATTCTAGAAAAACAACGATGAAGGTTCTTGACAATATTGTTTTAAATTTTTCGCAGGAGGGGCTACTGGCTCTAAATATTGTGATAGCCCTGGTGATGTTTGGTGTGGCGCTGGATATAAAATGGCAACATTTTATTGATATTGTCAGAAGTCCCAAAGCGGTTATTGCCGGTGCTCTGTCGCAATTCATCCTTCTACCGGCCGTCACTTTTCTTTTAATCCTGGCGGTTAATCCCACACCCACAGTGGCTCTGGGAATGATACTGGTCGCCTCCTGTCCGGGGGGCAACATTTCCAATTTCATGAGTTCCCTGGCCAAAGGCAATACGGCCCTATCGGTCAGTCTCACCGCTGTTTCAACCTCTGCCGCCCTCATCATGACACCTCTCAACTTCACCCTTTGGGGCCAATTGTACCTGAGTTACACGGCCGCTTCCGATGCGTATCTGGTCCCCATCGAAATTGAGTTGATGCAGGTGGTGCAAACAGTGGTTCTTTTGCTGGGTATTCCGGTGCTCGCAGGATTGTTGTTCAATGAATACCTACCCAAAATCACGAAAAAAATCACCCAACCTTTCCGAAAAATATCCATCCTGATCTTCATTACCTATGTGGTGGTTTTACTGTCGGCCAACTTCGATCACTTCATCAGACACATCCATCTCATATTTTTGATTGTTCTCATTCATAATGCACTGGCCCTGGGTACGGGTTTCTCCGTGGCCTCTGTCTTCAGGCTTTCCCGAACAGACCGAAGGTCGGTCACCATTGAAACCGGCATTCAAAACTCAGGTCTGGCACTGGTGCTTATCTTTAACCCCAAAATTTTTCCACCTGAGCTGCAATTGGGCGGCATGGCTTTTATCGCAGCATGGTGGGGCGTATGGCACATTGTCAGTGGCCTCCTGCTTTCAAGCCTCTGGTCCCGAAAGTCATTAAATAAACCTGTTGTACAATGAGTTACGAAAAATGGTCGCCAGGATATTGGCTATTAAAGTCTTATGTTAAGATTGTAGACTGGTTCATCCACAAAAAGATCATTGTGGTTGGGGAAGACAACATACCCGACAACAAGCCGCTTGTTTTTGCACCGAATCATCAAAATGCCCTGAGTGACCCAATGGCCCTCGTGCTTCATTTGGCCCATCAACCGGTCTGGTTGGCCAGAGCCGATATTTTTGGTCAATCGAAAATCGTCGATGCCATCCTGCGTTTCATGAAAATCTTACCCGTTTACAGAATACGGGATGGCATCGGAAATCTGGAAAAGAACGATGCCACCTTTAACACTTCGGTAAAAATCCTCGAAAACAATGCCTCCCTGGCACTGTTTCCGGAGGCCGCCCACACCGGCAAGCGACAGGTGAAAGAACATAAAAAAGCGGTACCGCGCATTGTGTTTATGGCTGAGGAGAAATCCGGCGGACAACTGGACATCCAAATTATCCCCACCGGCATTCATTACAGCCACTACTGGAAGTTCAACCGGGTGTTGTTGGTCAATCTGGGACAGCCGGTAAAAGTAAAGGATTTTTATGACCTCTATTTGACGGATGCGCAGGCAGGCATCAAAAAACTGAAAGAGGCGATCTATGAAGCCACGCTGCCGCTGATCGTTAATTTCAAAAGCAAGCAGTATTACGATATTTTTGAGCGTATCCTGAAAATTTATGGGCCCCGCTTTCTTAAGCGCAGCGGTTTGAAACATACGCATGGCCATTTGTTTAAAACGGACCAGGTACTGGCCAACCGGCTGGACCAGATGGAAAGCGAAAAGCCGGAAGCAACCGGAAAAATGGTAGAAAGGGTTAAAGGCTACCACCAAAAACTCAAAAAACACCAACTCAAAAACAGGGTGGTGAAGCCTGGCAATAAATGCTTGCTACCATTGATGGGAAATGCCTTGTTGCTGGTATTCACTTTGCCTCTGTTTCTATATGGTCTGGTATTTAATGCCCTGCCCTTTTTTCTGATAGACCGGTATGTGCGGACCAGGGTGAAGGACGTGGTATTCTGGAGCAGCTACATTCTGGTGGCTTCCATGGTTCTCTTTCCGCTGTTTTACCTCCTGCAGTTTTGGGCCATCAGCGCTTGGGTGCAGGATCTGCGACTGGCCTTTCTGATGGTCGTCAGTTGGCCTTTCATGGGAAAACTGGCCTTTAACTGGTATATTCTTTGGCGAAAAACATCCGGTCAATTCAATTTCTACCGCATTAAGTGGTTCAATAAATCGCTTTTCAATTGGCTCATTGCCGAAAAGCAAGCCATCTATCAACTTTTGGATGAGCACCTAAAGCCGGCCGACTTCAAATAAATAACTCCCGGGCAATCCAGGCACAAGCCTCGGCATCGGCCAGAGCATGGTGATGCTGATCGAGGTAATATCCGCAGTACTCTGCCACCGTGTGGAGCTGGTGATTGGGCAGTTGCTTCAACTGCTTCCGGGCCGCCTGCAAAGTGCAATGAAAGGGGTAATCGGGATAGTCCAGACCATACATTTTAAACACGGCCTTCAAACATCCTTCATCAAAAGGCCGGTTGTGCGCTATCAACGGCAGCCCCTCGATCAGCGGCTCTATCTGCCGCCAGACATCCGGAAAAACCGGTGCCTTGAACGTGTCCTGGGCCGTCAGACCATGCACCCGCGTATTCCAATAAAGGTAATAGTCGGGCTCTGGCTTAATTAGACTGTAAAAGCGCTCGGTTATTTCCCCGTTCTTCACCACCACCAGCCCCACACTGCAGACACTGGTGCGGTGCTGATTGGCAGTCTCAAAATCAATGGCGGCAAAATCAATCATAACACAAAAATAAAGCGGCTGTCTAAAAAGTCACTCTGTGGATCTCTATTTGTTCTCTGTGGTTTCTCCGTGAAATTTAATTAGTTACACAGAGGTTCACAGAGAAATGAGGGAGTAACACCGAGGCTACAAATCATATAGGTTTCCCCAGGATAACTTTTTAGACTGCCCCAGCAAAATTATAATTTTTACCGTCTTTTCTGTAATAAAGCTACCGATTTTTCGGTCTATTTAATGTGCGCTCTTCTTTCTGAAGCTTCCGCCTCAATGCTTAAACTTCCCTCCTTCAAGCCGGATGACGTGGCTTTGACTTCAATAGCTCCGGGTGCTCCGGTGGATTGCACAAGAACCTGGGCCAGACCGTTGAAGGTCCTGCGCTGCCATGGTTCAGCCGGAATGACGACTTTCAAGGCGCCAGGATCCATGTTCACCTCGTCCCAGGGATGCGCCATCACAAAGGGCTCCGCCACAATGGTCACCACATTGTCCCCTTCTTTAAGCAAGTCGGTACTCAGTTGCAGCGTATGCTCGCCCCTGTCGAGGTGCTCACCCAGCAAATGGCCATTGACATAAAGCGACTGCCCGGTGCCAATGCTTCGGTACATCCATTGAATCTCGCCCTTCAACTGCGCTTCTGTCAGTTCAAAAGCACCCCGAAAGACCCTTGGCGCCGATTCGGAACCCGGCACCAGCGCACCATCCGCAAAAGCATTCTGCCAATGAGCGGCATCGTAAGAAGGTTGAACAGCAGCTGCAAGATCAACCTCAGACAAGCTCTTTTCTTTCCACTGGGATAAGGGAATGGCGGAAACAGTTTCTAAAAAACGATCGGGCTCATGAGAGGTTGGATCGCCATTACCGACACCTATTATCCGGCCCGGGCCGGTAATAGAAAACACAAGCTCCTCATTGGCATCCGGCACCACTCTGCCTGCTTCATCCACCACCCGGACGGTGATAACAGAAAGATCTTCATGGTCCCCCTGAATGCTGGTCCGGTCGGCCACCATCTCAACCGCGGCGGGTTGACCGGTGGTGGACACAGCGGATTGCATCTTTTCCTGCCCATCCTTATAGCCTATGGCTTTGATGGTACCAGGTGTATATGTGACCTTCCAGCTCAGGTGACTGTTGGGTTCCATTTTCTGGCTTCCCAGACTCTCATTGTTCAGGAACAGCTCCACCTCATCCATGTTGCTGTACACCCAGACATCAATTTCCTCTCCCGGGCGGTCGGGCCAGTTCCAATGCGGCAAAATGTGCAGCACATCTTCCTGGCTCCACCACGACTTCAAATAATAGACATTGTCCTTAGGCAGACCGCACAAATCAAACATCCCAAAATAGGAAACAACCGAAGGGTAGACAAAGGGAGTGGATTCTCCGCGGTAGTCGAAGCCGGTCCATATGACCATGCCCGACAAGTAATCCCGGGATGCATAATGTTTCCAGCCATGCTGTATGCTGAAAAAACCGGTGGGGGTATCCCGGTCGTAGGCCGCCAGATACTGCTTTTCCTGATCGTCCACATAAATGCCACGTGTCGTATTGGTCGATCCCTCCTCTGTACCCAGAGAGGCCTGCCAGGGATATCTGGCATGGTGGGCATCGGTAGATCCATGACGCAGATAATTATAGCCCATCACTTCTACCACTGAAGAAATACCGCCGCCCCAGGTACCACTAACGGCGGCATTGATGGGTCGCGTGGTATCGTATTTTTTGGCGTAGGCTTGCATATATTCAGCCATTTTGGCCCCCCGCTCATTGCCTTCAATTTGCCATTCTTCGTTGCCAACGGACCAGAGCACCACACTGGGATGGTTGCGGTCACGAATCATCAAACGGCGCAGGTGGTCCAGAATCTCATCCGTGGTGCCCATCAACCGGTTTTCATTCAGGATCAGCATGCCCATACGGTCGGCCGCTTCCAGCAAAGCCGGCGTAGGCGGATAATGAGCTGTGCGATAGGCATTGTTCCCCATATCTTTCAGCTGCTTCAATCGCCACTCGTGCAAGGCATCCGGAATGGCCGTGCCCACACCCGCATGGTTCTGGTGGTTGTTGGTCCCCTTGATCTTCACATGCCGACCATTCAAAAAGAAGCCTTTGTCCGGCGTCCACTCAATGGTCCGGATGCCAAAAGTCGTCGGATAGCGGTCCACCACCTCGCCATCACGCAGCAATTCGGTCACCACCTGATACAGGTGAGGTGTGTCCAAATCCCACAACAACGGATACTCCACCGGCAGAAGCATGGTGTATTCATCGCTATACATGGGCGCCAGCTGATATAATTCACTCGTTTGAGAGGCTACCACTTCTCCCCGTGGGTTCACAATGGCATTGCGCACCTGAAAAGAGGACGGCTCCGTGGCTTTATTGGTCACACGGATACGTGCCGTCACCTCTGCCCGGTCGCCCTTCACCTCCGAAGTAACGTAGGTACCGTATTGCGGCACATGCGTGGTGGAAGTCTTGGTCAGCCAGACATGCCGGTAAATACCAGCCCCTTCATAAAACCACCCCTCCTCCATGGAGCATCCGCCCGGACGGCAATCACATTTTCACCGCCATAATTCAGGTACTCACTTATATCAAAGGAAAAGCTGGTGTACCCGCTGGGTTCATGGCCACAATAAAAACCGTTCACCCAGACTTTCGCATCGCGATACACACCATCAAACTCTATAAAAAGACGCTTTCCCTCATCCTCAGCCGGCACCTCAAAAGTCTTGCGGTACCAGCCCACACTGGATTCGGGAAAAGCATGTCCCACCGTTTTATAACCATGACTGTGACTGGCATGCCCGGCGAAGCCTGTTCTACCGCCCAGTCGTGCGGCAAATCCAGCGTACGCCAGGTGCGGTCGTCAAAGCCTTCTGCGGCCGCTCCATCCCCATAGCCGGCCTTGGCCAGATAGGTAAAATACCGGGTTCCCACATTAAAATCCTGCTCTATATCGCTGGCATGTCCGTAAGCAAACTGCCAGTTGAAATTCATTAGCAGTCGCTCACGCGGTGCAGCCAAAACAACTCCGGCTATCATTAACCAGGCGGCTGTCAGAAATAACTTTCGCTGCTTCTTCTTATTCCAAATCAAGTCTCTCATTGTATTCCATTTTTAATGCCTCAAATTTAAGCGACTATAGCTTAAAAAAACCGCTTATTTGTCACCGGAAGGGTGATTAAATGTATTGCTTGCGGCTTGAATGGATTGATTTTGTATCACTTTTTTTAAAAAAACTGCCAATCCAATCGATGACGAATGGCTATATTTGAAAAAATTAATTTTACATCTATGAAAAACTTTGTTGTATTGTTTTTGGGCGTCCTGCTTTTGGCAGCTTGTCAAACGCCCCAACCAAAAGAAGAGCCGGTTTACCTCTTCAGCTATTTCAAAGGAAACGGCGAGACCGGTCTGCACTACGCCTGGAGTCAGGATGGTTATACCTGGCAGGAAATGAACGAGGGCCAACCCCTGTTGGCCCCCATGGTAGGAAAAGACAAACTGATGCGCGACCCGTGTATCATTCAGGGACCCGATGGCACCTATCACATGGTGTGGACGGTCAGCTGGACCGACAAAGGCATTGGTTATGCCTCTTCGGAAGACCTTTACAACTGGTCGGAACAAAAATTCATTCCCGTGATGATGCATGAAGATTCGGCACGCAACACCTGGGCGCCCGAGATCACTTATGATGCCCAAAACGATGAATTCATGATCTATTGGGCCACGACTATTACCGGCCTGTTTCCGGAGACTTACACAGAGGCTGACGCCGGTTTGAACCACCGCATGTACTATGTTACAACCAGGGATTTTGAGACTTTCAGCGATACAAAGTTGTTGTACGAACCCGGCTTCAATGTGATTGATGCCTCCATTGTGCCCACTGAAGAGGGCTATGTGATGTTTTTGAAGGACGAAACGCGCACACCGCCTGCCAAATCACTGCATGTGGCCATGGCCGATGAACTCACCGGTCCCTATTCCAATCCTTTGGTAAAAATCACGGGCGACTATTGGGCAGAAGGCCCCACTTCTCTGTTCATTGACGGAAACTGGATCGTCTATTTCGACAAATACACCGACCATCAAATGGGCGCGGTCAAATCAAGCGATTTGCAAAACTGGACCGACATCTCCGATGAAGTCTCGTTCCCCGAGGGAACCAGACATGGAACCGCCTTGAAAATTGAAAAATCTACTTTGGAGCAACTCAGGGAAAACCTGGCTAAGGAATAAATACAAACATCCACGAACGAAAGGGCTTGTAAAAACCCTTCGTTCGTGGACTTTTTATTTAACCCAAATTTCTAGTAGACCACAGAAATCGTCTGTGAGTCACCCGCTTTCAACTGAACCTTCAAGCCGACGGAGGTTCCCTTTTCTATAGATACACGACGTTTCTGACTGCTCTCGAAGGATTGCATCGCCGGCAGCAGCATTGTTATATTCTGGTCGATGGCTGATGTAAGGACCACTTCGAGACCTGTCGGGGTCCACGACAAGCGATCGATCACGATCTGACCACGCAGGGCCATTCCTTCCACAGAACCGCTTTTCCAATCGGGCGACAAGGCGGGCAACAATTTCACCATCCCCATTTCTGAATAGGCCAGGGAGCGCAAAATCACTGCCGGAAATCCACCACTCATATCCATATTGAATAAATTACCCGAATTGTGATAGGTCGCCAATGAGGGTGCCCAGTAATACCTCGACATTAAATCAATAATTTCACCGGTCAGCCCTGCTTGTCCCGTATTGGCCGTGACCATACCGAGTTGGGCCAGACCAAAGACCATTTCTCCGCCGCCCGACCGGCGGCGATGTTCCATGCGGGCCTCCACTGTTTGTAAGGCTGCCTCTGTCAGTTTCGGGTTGTCCTTGAAATCGGGATCGATCCGCTCAAACAAACTGTAGAGCTGTGATACATGGCGGTGACTGTGGTTTTCCTCAAAATGTTCCGGCAGCCACTCGGCCAGTTCCCCATCCGCGTTGATCTGGTATTCCGGCATCCGCTCCAGCATATTTTCCCATTTTTGCAATTGGGCAGAAGTTTCACCCACCACCTTCCCGGCTTCGATGCAATTTCGGAGAAGCTCCTTGGCAATCATCACATCCATGGTGGCATTCACCACGAGTTGGGAAGGACTGTTACCCGGATTGTTCTCCGGCGAATAGGAGGGTGAAAATAAGTATTTACCATCTTCGCCTTTAATCAGGAAATCTTCATAAAACCAGGCACTCTCCTTCATGAAGGGATAAATGCGGTCCTTCAGCAAATCCTTATCCCCGGTGTATAAAAAGTAATCGTACAGAATCCCTGAAGTCCACCCAGCACCCCCGCTCCACAACGTCAGCGTCCACGTTTGGTCATAATGAATGTTGTAGCCATGACTGCTTGAGTGGGCCGGCACATGAATTCCGCGGGTCCCAAACAAGCGCTGGGCGTTCACCCTGTACCAGGGCATCATGCGTTCGTGGTAGTCGAGATAGGCCATCATCAGTTCAGGGGTATTGGCACTCAACAAATGCGACACGGCTACCTCTACATTGCCATCGTGGGTAAAACCGGACGACCACGGGGGCGTCCAGGTGCCACTCCATATCCCTTGCAAGGTTGGGGGATTGGTTCCGGTTGAGGAGATGATGTTGTAACGGGCCGCATCAAACTGCTTTTGAATAATGGCCGGTGTCGACCCCTGGCGGGCCCGCACCACAAAGGCTTCGGACTGCAAATCCGCTTCGGGTCCATCTCCCAGACTTAAGGTCACCCGCTTAAACAATTCACCGTGCGTGGCCTTTTGGCCTGCCAGCAAGCGCTCATAATCTGTGCCTTTTGAAGCCAAATGGGATTTCAGGTCTTCCACCAAGGATTGAGTTTCATCGTAGTTGGCTTGACCGCCATCACCACCAACACCTCATCGGCATCTTTAATGACCAGTCGGCCACCAACCACCTCCTGTGTACCACCCTCGGCATGCACCTGAGCCACTCCCTCAAATCCCTGAGGAATACCCTCGTACTGGTGATGAAAGAAAGTCTGGTAAGTCAGGAAGTCCTCCGTTACCTCTGCCGTCGCACTTTTAATGGCGCCATTAACAAAGGCCGACTGGTCCCAGGCGATGGGATGCTGGCGCAAAAACAGCTCCATATTGATTCCGGTGGTGCCTGAAATGCGCAAAACAATGAGGCTATCGGCGCGGGAGACAAACAGGCTGCGCTGAAACATGTCCCCATTTTGCTGCCACTGCACTTTGGCCTCACCGGTCTCAAAATCGACCATGCGCACATAATCAGAAATATTTCCGGGCTCCATCACCAGGCGAAGGTTGCAAAGGGGCACAAAAGGATCAATCCAGTGCATCTCTTCATAGCCCTCCAAGCGACTTTGCGCCACAGGAATCTGGGCGGCCTCGGCATACTTACCCTCGGCCAGCAAAGCCCGGATTTCAGCCAGGCGGGAGGCCTGATCAATGGGTAAAAGCGGTACTCTCACAGGCATGTGATTGAGCGCATGATTGATGATAATGGTTTCATCATGCGGCTCACCAAACACCATGGTTCCCACCGTGCCGTTCCCGCTCAACAGGGCATCTTCCCATTGGGGAGCTGGCTTCCAGCTCACAAACCCACGTTCAGGAGCGTCAAAGCCCTGCGACCAACCGGACCCTGTCATCCATAAAAAGGCCAACCCTAAAACAACTGCTTTTTGCATATATCGTTCTTTTTATAAAACACTAAGATAGAAGCTGTTTAAATTTTACGAACCGCACCAAAACAACCCAAAGAATATGAACTGAAACGAAATCCCATATCGGGAAAACTTAAACAGTTTCTTAAGCTTAGAAAAATATCCATAATAATTATTGTGGCCATAAAGGAAATAAGAAAAGCCCCGTGCAGACGTTTCTGCACAGGGACAATTCACCCTTACCACTATTAAAAATAGGTCATTAGATTTCTAGGTCGTTAGATTTTAGGCAAATACTATCTTTTTATAACCAATTCTTCTCCGGTGTAATCATACACCTTTCCCTTGTCCAGATTCTCCAAAGAAAAATCAAAGGGGGCATCGGGACTCACCCAAATGACACGGAATTGGCGGTTTTCAGCCATCCCCTCGAAGCTGCCTTCGCGCTGACCAAGGGTTAAGGCTTGCTCTGCCTCGTTGTAACTCAAAGCAATGGTGGAAAAATCCCCCTGCTCATAGTTGTAATTGGTTCCTTCGTCTTCGTACCAATCAAAGGCCCCGTCTTTACCGGTGTAGACCACGATGGTATAGGGCGCATCCGTTTTTTGAGCCGTATGCTCAATCTCTGGTCCAAAAGGCACCACAGCGCCAGCCGGCACGTACATGGGCATGCGCTCATAGGGTGCTTCAACCTGGCGACTTTCGCCACCGGTGAAGTATTCTCCCGAGTAGAAATCGTACCATCCATGGCCGGCCGGAAAATACACCTCACGCTCACGTGCCTCGTATTCGTGTACGGGACAAACCATTAAAGAGGGGCCAAACATATATTGATCGTCGATGTCGTAGACCTTCTTATCATGGGTGTAATCCATGGCCAGACCACGCATCATGGTGTAATCATCGTGATAAACCGCACCGGTCATGCTATAAATATAGGGCATCAGACGGTAGCGCAGCTGGTTATAAAACAACATGGAATTATAGGCCGGATGTCCCTCAGGCGCTATGTTGTAAATCTCCCGGAACGGAAACTGTCCATGCACCCTAAACAGTGGCACAAAGGCACCAAACTGATACCAGCGGGTGTTCAGCTCCCGCCACTCCTTCATGTCTTCCGATCCCTCTTCGGCCACTTCGTATCGCTTCTCAACGCAGAAACCGCCAATATCCATGGTCCAGTAGGCATGCCCGACATAGAAAAATTAACACCGGCCGTGATCTGGGCTTTTAAATCTTCCCAGACTGTACCCACATCCCCACTCCAGGTAACGGTACCATAGCGCTGCATCCCGGCAAAACCTGAACGGGTCAGGATAAAGACACGTTCCTCCGGATTATAATCGCGCTGTCCCTCATAAATGCCTTTGGCATTCATCAAGGCATAGGCATTGAAATATTTGGTAGAGGGACCATAATAGGTCGGATTCATCAAAGCTTTGCGGTATTCCATGCTCGCATTGGAAAGGATGTCCGGCTCGGTAGCATCCAGCCACCAGGCATCGATGCCCATATCATAGAGATGCTCCCTGATCTGTTCCCAGAACAAGTCTCTGGCACCGGATTATAGGCATCGTAAAAGGAACCAATGTAACCATCGCTGATCCAGTCCCGCACGCTGTCCTCCACAGCCCTTTGGTACATCCAGCCCTTTTCATCAAACTCCTTATAGTGCTCGGTCCCCACATAATACTTGGGCCAAACCGATATCATGATGCGGGCATTGTTATCGTGCACCTCCTGAATCATACCTGCCGGATCAGGGAAGCGGGCCGGATCAAATTCCTGACTGCCCCACTCCTCTTCTTCCCAGAACGACCAGTCCTGTACAATATTGTCGATGGGAATCTGTCGCTGGCGGAACTCCTGCAAGACATCCAGTAATTCTTCCTGGGTTTTGTAGCGCTCCCGACTCTGCCAAAAACCCATGGACCATTTGGGCATGACCTGGGCTTTACCGGTCACATAACGGTAAGCGCTGATGACTTCATCCATGGAATTTCCCTTCATGAAATAGTAATTGATTTCATCGCCCATTTCGGAGTAGAAGGACAGGTTTTGTTGCTCTTGTGGATCAACCGGTGACAAGGCTTTTAAGCCCACATAGGATTCGCCGCCATCGGGAAACCACTCCAGCTTAACAGGGTACTTCTCGCCCGCAACCATCTCTATCTGAAACTTGGCCACAGAAGGATTCCAGGCAGTGCGCCACTGATCGGCCATCAATTCACCATCCACCCAGATCTTAGTGTAGCCGGCATAATAAAGAAGAAAGTGGTACAAACCACTTTCGCGTGGCTCCAGGTGACCTTCCCAGGTAATTCGGGCATTGTTAAAGTTGAATCCTTCCGGAAAGTTTTTAATGGTTTCCAAATTTTCATAATCAATGGTGCTTTCCTCTCGCACGGTAAAAACATGCTCAGCATCCACATCATCCACATAGGTGGCGGTCAGACTGCCTTCTTCACCATCCGCATTGTAAAGGTTAAACTGATTGATTTGGCCGTGGGGACGGGGATTGCCAAAACGCGACAAGGAGTAATTGTCCCACAGAATACCATAGTTATTGGTAGAAATGACAAAGGGGACGGCAACTTTTGTGTTGTACTGAAAAAGCTCCTCATTTTTGCCTTTGTAGTTCATTTCGTGGGCCTGATGCTGTCCCAAGCCATAAATGGCCTCCTCGTTGTCGCCCGATTCCCAAACCTGGCGCAACTCGTAGCCCCTGACGTCATCGACGGTTACGGGACGGAAGGTTTTTCCTTCCCGGGCTTCCTGAAGAATGACCTTTCCTTCTGTATCATAGAAGGTGACCTGACCGGCGGCCCGACTGACCGCAGCTACGATGTCGGAGGTTTTAAGCTGAACGCTTTCCGCTTCTTCAACGACTTCCCATTCAACCGAGGCATCTGCCCCACGAATGGCCATCAGGCTCTCATTGTCAGAGAAACTTTTTTCTTGTGTGGCTCTTACATGAATGATATCAGAAGCTATCACATCCAGCCTCACCAAATCTCCATTATGGGTTTTCACCTCTATACCGGTTTCCAAAACCGTATAGCTACCGCCATCGCATGACGTCCACATCAAGGTTAAAACAAGTAAACCATAGGTAAGTAATCTCATCATCCTAACTATTTTAAAATTCATATTCACAACTCATACATATTTTCTCATCACTAAATATCATTTTCAGCATGCTTCACTCAGGCCATCACGATTCAAAGCGCCTGGCGATGGCATGCATCCATCCACATTAACAACATCAAAAATATTTTAACAAAAATTACCAAACACCCCCCAAATGAATAAAAACAGTGGCGGTATTGTATTTAAAGGGTAATGAATTGTATTTAAGAAGTAGGTAAAATGACTACAGATCAGTCCTCATCCGACTGATTATCTGCGGGTTTGTGATTTTTGGCATATTCCGAAGGAACCACCCCAAACTCCTCCCTAAAATAGCGGGAAAAGTATTTTGGATCATTGAACCCCACCTGAAAAGCAATTTCAGAAACGGTCATCTGACTTTTCCCCAAATATTGGGCCGCCCGTTTCAAGCGCATGATGCGAATAAACTCCACAGGGGTTTTTCCGGTGAGCGCCACCAGCTTATTATAAAGATGTCCCCTGCTCACACCCAACTCTCGACCCATTTTCTCGACGGAAAATTCACTGTTGCCGATATTTTTCTCGGCCACCTTCAAGGCTTTTTTCAAAAACTTTTCATCCAAAGAGGTAATGCCGATTTCCCCGGGCTTGATTTCAAACTTTTGGGCAAAGGCTTTTCTAAAACTCTGACGCAATCCAATGAGACCTTGAATCTTCAGCTCCAGAATTTCGTAGTTAAAGGGTTTGGTTATATAGTCTTCCGCCCCCGATTCCAGTCCCTCAATCTTCTGGGCTTCAGAAGAACGGGCGGTGAGTAAAATAACCGGGATGTGGGAGGTTCTTTCATCCTGCTTAAGCTTTCGGCAAAAGGCCATGCCATCCAACCCGGGCATCATGATATCACTCACAATTAACTGTGGCTGGGCCGACAAGGCCACCTCCCACCCTACAGCACCATTGCCTGCTTCCAGAATATGGTATTTAGTTTGTAGGTTCTCTTTTAAATAAAGCCTGAGGTCTTCATTGTCCTCTATCAACAAAACGGTCGGCTTTTCCTGACCAGGACCCGTACCCTCCGAAGTAACAGAAACAGCGGGCTCAGCATCAACAGAGGATTCAGGTTCCACAGCATCCGGCGTTTCCTCCTCTTTAAGCGGTAGGCGTACCACAAACAAGCTGCCTTTTCCGGCTTCGCTTTCGGCATGGATCGTTCCACCATGCATTTTTACAAATTCACTGGTCAGCGATAAGCCGATGCCACTTCCCTGGTTGATCACCGTGTGGCTGTCCTGACTTTGGAAGAAGCGCTCAAAAACCTTTTCCAGACGGTCAGCCGCAATGCCAATCCCCGTATCTTTAACGCGCAATTCGATATAGCTTTCCGACGCAAAAGAGCCGGCATGCCCTGCCTGTCCGGGTGCTGACCGACTCATTTCAAGACTTATGCGCCCCCCATTGGGCGTGAACTTAACGGCATTGGAGAGCAGATTGAAAACGATTTTCTCTATTTTATCCTTGTCGAACCGCGTCATGTAGGTGCCCAGGTCCGACCTGAAAGCATATTCTATTTGTTGATTTTCAAAGAGATCGGTAAAAGAATCAAAAGACGTCTTCACAAAGCGGGTAAAATCACCATAACTGGTGGTCAGCTTCATTTTATCGACCTCCATTTTTCTGAAATCAAGCAACTGGTTGACCAGATTCAGGAGTCGCCGGGCATTCCTTTGAACCATCACCAACTGCGTCTGGATGCTTTCGTCCGAAACCTGTTTCAGCAACTTATCCAAGGGCGTTAAAATCAAGGTCAACGGGGTTCTGAATTCATGGCTCACATTGGTGAAAAACCGGGTCTTCATGGCATCGAGATCACGCATCCGCTCAAACTCATGGTGCTCCTGTTCCCGCAAAAATTTCATCTCAGCCCGTCGACGAATAATGTAAGTCAATAGGAAAACCAGCAAAACAAGCAATATAAAATAGATGCCATAGGCCCATTTGGTGGCATAAAAGGGCGGTATCACCTCTACCACCAGACGGGTTTCCTCATTGTCCCAGGTGCCATCACTGGCCGCAGCCTTGACTTTGAAGACGTAGGTACCGGGATTCAAATTGGTATAGGTAGCCGAGCGGTTGCGGGCATCTGTCTCAATCCATCCGGTATTAAATCCTTCCAGGGTATAACGAAAGCGGGTTCTTTCCGGATGGAAGTAATTGAGCGCAGAAAACTCAATGGAAAAAACATTTTGGTTGTGCTTCAGGGCCATTTTATCACTTTGGTGAAGCGCCTTCCGCAGCAAAACATGATTGTTGATGCGCTCACCAATGGCCACACTTCTGTTGTGTAATTTCAAATCGGTGAGCACTACCTTAAACTGGTGACTGTGTTCAATGATCTCATCGGGATGAAAAATATTAAACCCGTTGCGCCGCCAAACACCATTTCACCCGCAGCCGTTTTCAGGGAGGCATGTTCGTTGAATTCCTGCCCCTGCAGTCCGTCCAACACATCATAATTGCGAAACTCAAAATAGGTTTCATTGGGACCCACTTTCAGATTGGACAAGCCGTTGAGGGTGGCCATCCAAATATGACCCTGCGCATCGCCCTGCATGGTAATGATGTTGTGATCGGGCAGGCCATCCTCCTCTCTGAAAACCCGGAAAAGACCGGTCTCTTTGTCCAGCAAATTCAATCCGTTACGCGTCCCCACCCACAAACGACCATCGGCATCTTCCAAAACCGACAAGACATTTTCGTGACTCAGGGTTCCTTCGGTATTGGGTTCATGGGCGTATTGACGGAAGCGACGCGTAGCGGCATCCAGCACATTGAGTCCATTGGACGTCCCAATCCAGATATTACCGTCAGAATCCTCAGTCAATGCCAAAACGTAATCCGAATTGATCGAATTAAAATCGCCCAGTCGGTGGTGCACAAAACCATCGGTTCTTTCATCGTACAATTCCAATCCGCCGCCCAGCGTACCAATCCACAAGCGCTGCTGACTGTCCTCAAATATCTGCCAGATGCGGTCGTCCGACAAACTGGAAGCCACCTCCGGATCATGCCTGTAACGCTTAAAACGCCGCCCGTCAAAACGGTTCAGTCCCCCCTGATAAGTCCCGGCCCAAACGGTACCCGTGTGGTCAACGCACAAAGACACCACCACATCATTGCTTAAACTATTGGGATTATCTGGCTGATTTTTATACTTTCTGAAACGGTTCTTCTGGCGGTCAAAATAGACCAGGCCTTCACCGTTGGTCCCGATCCAGAGGTTGCCGACGGCATCCTCTGCAAAACAATTGACATCATTAGAGAAATACTTATCCTCCAGCATCGGATGGCTTCGGTAGAGCTGAAACTGGTAGAGTTCGGGATGGTGGTAATTAACCCCCTTTTTAAAAGTGCCCACCCAAATAATGCCGTCTCTGGTCTGGCAAAGCGCGGTAATACTATTGGAACTCAAACTGGTCGCATCACCCGGCACGCTTTGTTCCACACGCACTTCAAGGGTCTCTTTGTCAATCAAATTAATGCCGCCATGGTCGGTTCCCACCCATATTTGTCCCCTGCTATCTTCCAGCACCGATGAAACAATGCCACTCGACAAAGGGTAGCGCGTGGATTCCGGATGAAAAAACACCCGTTTTTCATCCTTTTGATGATAATAATACAAACCATTCCCGGATTTGAAAGAATACAACCATAAATTATCCTCCGAGTCAATGAAAAGGCGCAACTTCTGATTGGCATCCATCATCTCCGGATCCAGGTCAAAATCAATCCGGTCAACCACCATCAAACTTTCCGGGTCAATGATATCCACCACACCATTGGCATGCAGGGCATAAACATAACCCTGCGAACAGAAGGCCACATCCCACACCCGGTCGGTCGACAAAGAAGCAGCCACATCCGTTTGGTGAAACAGACGCTGCAGTTGATCGCTTTGGCGCTCATAATAATAGAGGCCCATTTGGTCATTACTGATCCACACATTGCTGTCGCTATCCAATCTTAAACTACTGATATTGCTGCGTGGCAGGGTCGTATTCTTCTTAAAAAGTTCGTGATCATAGCCAAACGACTCTTTTTCGGCATCATAAATATAGAAAGCGTTGTTCGTAAACAACCACAAAAACCCCAGGTGATCCTCGTAAATCTCCTGAATGCTGTTCTCAGGTAAGGAAGTCGGGTTACCCGGAATATTTTTAAAAACATGAAAAGAATAACCATCATAGCGGTTGAGTCCGGATATGGTGGCGAACCAGACAAAGCCCTTACTGTCGGCGAAGATGGTGTTTATCTGATTGTTAGACAAGCCCCACTCCGTATTGATACGACGAAACTGATTGGCCGCCTGCTGCGCATTGGTTGGCCAACCAAAACCTAATAAAATTACAACAATCAATAAAAACTTACGCATACACCCCATCTTATGGCTTATCAAAAATCACTGTTAAAATAGCTAAAAAGTTTTAATTGACACAGGTCTGCCAGCCCTAAAATGAGAACAGAAGCAATCGGGCTTCAACTGAAACCAGTTGAAGCCCGACAAACTTGTTAGATGTGAAGTAACGAGCTATTCGTCCAGAGTAGCCCCACGGATAATGGCATCCAGTGCACCGGGATCCACCACCGAACCATCGTTGCGGTTGAACAAGGCAAAGCCATCATTGCCGGCATGACCGTTATCCCAATAAACCGGAATAAGTCCATTTTGAACCATCGCCCGTGTAACATACTCCAGATAATATTCTCTGGAAGCTTTGTGCGCCGTATAAGCTTCACCAATTAATCCCTTTCGGTGTATGGCGCCGTATTCCCCAATAATAACCGGGACGCCCTGGTCCACAAATTGCTCCTTCATCATACCAAAAGCCTCATTCACCCAGGCTTCCTGGCCCCAGCTGGTCACATCGCCATCGGCATAGGACTCACCCCATTGCGTGTTGAAGGGCGTTTCTGTTTTCAGCGCAAATTCATAAGGATCGTAGTAGTGCACCTCTGCCATTAAGCGGTTTTCCACCACATCATCGGGCATGATAAAACCATTGAAGGTATGGGTAATATTGGTATTAAAACCCTGAACCACCAAATGACGGTAGTGGTTACGCCCACCGGTCGCCCGAATGGCAGACACGAAGGTCTGGTTAAAGGAATTCTGAACCTCCAGATTTTCAGAGGAGGGTGCTCCATAATTGCCGGAAACATGTACCTCATTGGTACCCGCAAACAGCAGGCGGTCGTCATAATCCCTGAAATAAGCCCCTATTTGTTCCCATAGCTTGGCCAGTTTGCTGTTAATGGCTTCCTGATGGGCATAATCAGGATGGTCCAACCAGCCACCGTCCCAATGCACATTGATTTTCACAAATAGGTCATTATCGAGGGCATAGTTCACCACCTCTTCTACCGTTGTAGCCAGGCGAGATTAATCAAATGGTTCTCCTTATCGGCCAGCTTGTGCGACCAGGCCACAGGAATCCGAATGGTGTTAAAACCAGCAGCTTTAACCGCATCTATCAGTCCTTTAGTAGTGGCAGGATTTCCCCAGGAGGTCTCCCCTCCGGTAAAAATGCCATTGTTGACCGTGATGGCTTCCAGAGAATTTCCCAGATTCCAGCCAGCACCCATAAGCGCAGACAGTTCCAAAGCGCTCATAGCCCGCATATCGGTATTATCGGGTTCTATGAAAGCCTCATATTCAAAAACCGGCTCCTGCTCTTCAGGCACTTTGGCGGACTGCGTGATGGTAATGGTCACCTCATCAGCCCTTCAGCACCAACCGTAAAGACGGCCGTACGTTCCTCTTCCAATTCATTGGCATCGGCCGTGACTTTCACAGTCACATCTCCCATGGCCACAGAAATGGATGGGCGCACCCATGTCACACCAGTGAAATCAATCTTCCAGGTGGTATTACTGGTGATGGAAACGGATTGTTCTCCGCCATCCTCAGAAAAGCTAAGGGTGGTCGGATTCACACTTAATTCAGCCACGTCCGGCACATCCGGAATCGGATCATCCTTTTCATCCCCACAGCTCCAGACCATAAAAGACAACCCCAGAACCACCAACACCCAATTCAATCGCTTCATCATAATAGTTTTAACTAGGACCATTAACAAACAGGAGTCAAAGGCTCCTCGCCTTTGACTCCCTGAAATTAATCATTTATTACTCGACCACAGGAACAAAAACATAAGTCAATGGCATAGCATCCTCACCACTGAGTTCCTGAGAACGCATGACCTGCAATAACAGGGCATCGTTCTGAATCTTGTAAATTTTGGTATCTCCCCAATCAGCCACTGCATAATCAGCAGTCCATGGGTGCAACATGCCTACTGACATAGAAACCTCTTTGGTTTCATAATCAAAGCTCCATGTGCCATTCAGAACCTCAACCTCATCAGAATCCAAGACATCTCCTTCAACAGGTAATCCTGAGCGCTCCAGGGTTTCGCCTTCCTCTGTATATGAATACCTTCGAACACGCTGATTAACGACAACGCTGCCATCCTTATTAAATGTCATGGTTCCATAGTCCACATCCGGTTCACCTGCACCATATTGCTCTCCGGGTAATGGGTTATAAGACCAGGAAGAATAATCCGAGAAAATGACGGGTCCCTGCTCAGCACCCCAGCTGGTTGCGACATCGTAAGTTCGCTCCGAATCCAACTTCCAGGTCTTACTGGTCAACATATTCACTACAGCTTGTGCCGGATCGGGCTCAGAACTTCCTCCCATAGAAGGCACCAATAGGTAGGCCATATATTCAGGTTTATCAGGGCTCAAAGCCCCCACCCACATGCCAGTCAATCTGCCCACTTCATTCTTTTGGATAGAAAGAATCCGGAGCTGATTTTCGGCGGTCAAACCAAAAGCCCCCCAACCAATTACAGGAAAACTTGGGTTTATGTCGCTGAAGGTATAAATACCCGTTTCTGTATCCAAGGTATATGTACCTTCTTGTTCGGTACCATCAGGTGCGACGTAAACCACTGAGTTGTCATCAGAATCCATCGTCAGTGAAAATCCTTCATAAACAGAAAGATCATGTACGCCTAACCAATCCGGGTATTCCTCCGGAGCATTCCATTCATTCATCAGTGAACCATCTAAATGGGCCCAGTTCAAAGGCGTTGTTTCTGACAATTTCCAGGTAATGGTGGTGGAGACCACTTGTGATACATCATCCTGCCAACCTTCTGGCAATTGAGGTTCCGGATCGGGTAAGTCCTCGGGCACCCAGTTGTCTGAATAATCCTTTGAAATATAGTTGTAAACCAGCATGGCCGAGGGTTCACCTGCAAGGACTTCATCCCTGATAACACCCAGCTGCATGCTATTTTCTGTAACTGACATGACGCGAATATCGCCCCAATCAACCACCTGCCCATCTCTTCCCTCATCGTGCAAAGGACTGGCATCCGTCATTCTCAAAGTCTTACCTGAAGCATCCAAAAAATAGGTGCCACTTTCCTGACGGTTCAACATTTTATGATCAACCGTAATGGTGGCATTCCCTTTTAGGCCAAAGGTCATGGAGCCGTAATCTCCAGCGGGCATTATCCATTGGTTTCCCTCCCAGTCAGGCAGCCAGTTCCAACTGTCTCCTTCAATTTCTTTTCCTTCAGTGACCGTTTCCCAACTATCGTCCGTTCCGTAAAAATACAGCGGACTATTAAAATATTTGCTTACCCCGTCTTCATTCAAATCCAACAGCCAGGTCTTTTCCTCCCCTACACCGCCACTCAAAAGGGTCCACAAAGGATCATTGACGTAATTCAGGTTATTGGTGGTAATGGACAACTTAAAGGTATCGTCCTGAACCACACCTCCAGGGGTAACAATGCCGTAAACAAAGTTATAGTCACCTGCAAAGGGGATGCGAATGGTGTCCTGATTACGTGTGCTACGTCCCATAGGGGTTGCCCAGAAGGCAGCATAACCGGGGTTGTTGGACTTCAGTACAATCATATTCGGATCTTCACTGTCCTGAGTAATGCTATAATTAAGGGCATCTTTGGTCAGCAACTCACCCAGCTCGAATTCCTCGGGCTGACAAGCTGTAAACAGCAAGGCTGCTGAAGCCAGAACCACCTTACTAAAATTCAATATCTTGGTCTTCATAATTAACATGTTTTTTGTGATTACCATCCGGCATTTTGTTTCAACAAACGGTTTGATAAAGAAATTTGCGTCTGAGGTATTTGGAACAGGCCTTTTTTGGAAGTAAAATTATTCGATTCTATCACCACCTGGTCGGTTTCTTCTCCTGAGAGCACCTCTACGCCAGCTTCTTCTGAAATCACAGAGGCGGCGTAATCAACGCCTTGGCGTAACAGGTCCCAATAGCGCAAACCTTCAAAGGCAAATTCCAATTCCCGCTCTTCCATTATATTTTGCTCAGAGGCGGCCACTTCACTAAATTCAGCAGCCACTTCTCCGTCAACCGTATAAGCTCTTCTTCTCACCCGGTTGAGGTATTCACCCGCATTGGCACTACCCAACTCAGCAGCCATCAGCAACACATCTGCATATCTGATAACAATATAATCCTGGTACTGGGAAACCTGGAAGTCCCCCTCTCCCAAACCGGCCACACCGTCCACCAAACGCCACTCATTGGTATTTGGATCTTGCTCCCACTTGCTCATGGGCGTATACTTCTTGACGGAATAACCGGTGTATTCTCTCTGGGTCTCAATGCCCTCAAAATCGGCCAATATACCTTCTCCCTCAAAATCGATCATTGAAGCGGTGCGACGGGTATCCCCATTGTCGTAGGCCTGGGCCACTTTTGGGTGAACCGTACAGGCCCCCCAGCCACGGCCATAGGGGAAAATATTGGTATTTCGCATACCCATCATCACCAACCAGCGATTACCGTCCATATTCCCATTATAATCCTGGGTATAATTAAACTTCTGTGCCAGGACGGTCTCGGAATTTCCCCGACCGGCAAAAGAGGATTGCATGACCTTATTACCTGCTTCATCTTCTTCAACAGTGGTACTGGCAGCTTCCCACAAATTCTTAAATTCACCCACCAAAGCAAATTCCTCACTGGCGATAACCTCTTCCAGGCCAGTCAAGGCTTGCTGAGCACTTACCATGCCAACCAAATCAGTCTGGTCATAATAACCGGTATAATACAAATAAACCCGCGCAAGAAGGGCCTTGGCAGCATGTTGGGTAATGCGGCCATCATTTTCAGAGGCCTTGGCTTTGGGGTAGGCATTGGCCGGAATGTTCCCGGCACCAAACAACAAATCTTCAGCCATCAGTCGATAAACCTCATCCGGATTTACCTGAGGAAGGTTTTCCTCAGTGGGTTCTGTCAACAAGGGAATATTCCCGAACAAACGCACCATATCGAAATACAACAAAGCTCTTAACACTCTGGTTTCGCCTTCAACGCGGTTCCGATTGACCAGTCGGGCCGCCTCATCCTCTCCGTTCCAGGCAATGTTATCCAATTCCTGTAACAACTTATTGCAGCGGAAAATACCGCGGTAATAAGAGACCCACAAATTATTCGCCAAATCCGTAAAGGTTGGTTCCTCTGAGATGTCGAAACGATCTATGATTTGATAGTTGCGCTTATCATTGGTTCCGGTAGCACCAAAACACTGGTCCGACATCACCTCCGACAACAAATAAAAGGAAATATCGGCATCGGAAGACGTCCGCTGCCATCCGTCGTAACATCCAATCAGCGCCAATTCTGCATCGGCCTGAGTCGCATAAAAGTTTTCATCAAAGAGGGAGGTTTCCGGCTCAACATCCAAAAAGCTGTCGGCACAGGAAGCCAATCCCAATCCAACCAAACCCAATGCTGTAATAAAATATATTCTTAAGGACTTCATAGACTCACATTTTTAGATTAAAATTTAACATTTACACCCAGAAGATAAACTCTGGGACGGGGATAATACCCAAGGTCGACACCTGAAACCCAATCGCTTGTTCCGTATCCAACCTCCGGGTCCATACCATCATATTTGGTAAATGTAAAGGCATTTTGAACCTGAGCATAGAGTCTCAATTGTCCCAAATATTCCCACTTGACAAGTTGGCTAAAGTCATACCCCAATGAAACATTGCTGATGCGTAAAAAGTCTCCATCCTTAAGATACAAATCGGAAAACGACCAGTTCACATTGGTTTGGGTCACACGCGGCATCTCATTGGAGGTGCCCTCACCGGTCCATCGCTCCAATATGGCACTCGTATAATTGGCCTTGTTGTTGGAGTGGTTGCGATACGATTGTACGATCTTGTTTCCTGCCACACCGTTGGCAGAAACACTAAAATCAAAATTCTTATAATCCAGGTTGATGTTAAAACCGAACGTGAAATCAGGCGTTCCATCTCCCAAATCCATCTTGTCATCCTCGTTGATCAAACCATCCGAATTCTGATCCACATATTTCACATCGCCTGGTTTTACATTGGGTTGGAAGATGCCATTCCCTGCATTTCTCCAGGCTGCTATTTCTGCCTCGTTCTGAAAAATACCTGCGGTTTCAAATCCCCAGAAATAACCAATGGCATAGCCGTTTTGAGCTCGGTAAAACTCCTCAGAATTGTCGTACAACATATTGGTCTCACCATGAATGATGCCATCTTCGGTAGGAATAGAACCTACCTCATTTTGATTGTAGCACCATTGGCCGAGAGAGAGTAACGCAAATCACCCAGATAGTCCGTCCAGTTCAGGGCCAGTTCCACTCCTGTGTTTTTAACGTCTCCTCCGTTGATAAAGGGAGCTCCGGTACCGGCCGTTCCCAAAATAGGTGCTTCCACCAACCAATCTTTGGTGGTTTTAATATAGTAATCGGCATTGACACCCAATCGGGCATTTATGAAGCGGGCATCAACACCAACATTGATCTGCTCTGAGGTCTCCCATTTTACACCGGGATTGGCCAGACGACCAGGATAGGCACCCTTGGAATTAGAGCCAACTGTGTGCCAAACAAATAATAACCTGCCGGAGAATTACTGTCCCAGTTAGTGATGATCATAGGGGAAGCATATTGGAAATTATCAATATTCTGATTACCAACCTGCCCCCAACTTGCACGCAGCTTCAAGAAGTCCATCCAATCACCGGAGTTGGAGAGAAAAGACTCTTCACTGATGACCCAGCCGGCAGAAACAGATGGAAAATATCCCCAACGGTTGTCCTTTTGAAACTTGGAGGATCCATCAGCACGGAAGGTGGCATTCAACATGTATTTTTCCTTAAAGTTGTAACCCAAACGCGCAAAATACGAAGTTCGTTTGGCCTGCACAGAAGGACCTCCTCCCACATTCCGCTTTTCCGTTACACCAGTGATGTTGCCCTCTTCATCCTCAACCAAAGAGGCTTGTCCGGTCGTATTATCCAGGTAAGCATACTCCCAGCTATTAAACTGATCCAACAAATCCCAATTAGAACCATTGACTGAAATTCCCTGATATTGGATGGATTCCATACCGGCCAAAACATCAAAACCATGATCTCCCATATTAAGACTATAAGCGGCCGTATTGGTCCATGTAAAAGTATGGCCCTTTGACATGCTCTGATTGACCGAGGTGTGATCCTCATTAAAGTTATAAACGGAAAATTTGTACAATGGGGTATAACTTCTATAAGCTCCGGCATAATAGTTCATACCAAAAACGGTCTTCAGAGTCAGATTTTCAACGGGTGTTAATTCCGCGTAGACATCGGCCAACAAACGCTGATCGTTGTTTTGGTTATTGTTATTGGTCATCATGGCACCGTAGGGGTTACCGTCCCCATCATACCACGCCGATCCGGAAGTATCGTTATACGGTGAATCGTATAAATTATTATCGCTATACACAGGTGCGATCGGGGAGGTACCAAAAGCGCCCCGGAGGGTATTGCTGTATTGGTTACCCACCTGGATCCCATTCCGCATGATGTAACTAAAATTCATATGCTGCCCAACTTTCAGTGCATCGTTGTAAAGTTTATGCTCGGTATTCAGTCGGAATCCATAACGCTCATAATTAGAGACATCGGCTCCGCCAACTACGCCTTCCTGACCGGTATAATTGAGCGACAGAGAATAGATAGAACTCTCGGAACCACCACTTACGCCAATATTGTAATTTTCAGTAACGGCATCCTCCACAAACATCTGTCGCACCCAATCGGTATCGGCAGCACCTGCAAAAACAGACGGATTAAAGAGGCTTGCACCAGAATTGGCAGCCTGTTCCTGCATAATGGTAATGTATTCCTTTCGATCCAGCATATCGGCGTAACGAGCTACCTGTTGTATCCCATAATAGGCGTCGAAGGTCACCTGCCCTTTTCCTACCTGACCGGTTTTGGTGGTTACCAAAACCACCCCGTTCGCTGCCTGAGAACCGTAGATAGCAGCTGAAGCTGCATCCTTTAACACATCAATACTCTCGATATCAGATGGAGAAAGAGAAGAGATGTCCCCTTCAATGCCATCAATAATGTATAGCGGGCCTGAATTACCTATGGTACCCAGTCCGCGAATGGTCACCTTCATATCAGCGCCAGGCTGTCCGGAAGTAGAAGTGATGGACACACCGGGTGTTTGCCCTTGCAGAGCCTGTAAGGCACTGGTTGAATTTCTGCTCTGCAGATCATCACCAGACACCTGAATGGTAGCTCCGGTATTCAATTTCTTTTTCTGAACCCCGTATCCTATTACAACAACCTCATCCAAATCCATAAAAGAGGATTTCAATGTCACATCGATGACAGACCTTCCGGAAACAAGCACCTCCTGGGTAACCATTCCCACAAAGGAAAACACCAATATATCCTCGGCTTCAGCCTCCAACGCGTAATTTCCATTGATATCTGAAATAGTTCCGATAGCGGTCCCCTCCTTAATGATGGAAACTCCGGGAATCGGTTCATTCGACGTGTCTGTGACCGTTCCGGTCACAGTGAGCTGAGCCGTAAGGCTTGCTCCCGTCATTAGCATTAATAAAAACAACAAACTTTTTCTTAACATAGCGTTCGTTTTAAATTGAATATTGATTTCCAAAGATATTTTAACACTATTTAGTATTTATGATGATATGTTTAAAGGATAGGTATAGTTTGTACACATGGGGCGTTTGTTTGTATTCAAGAAAGGGGCGTTTTGTCATGACAATACCGATCAATATGCTCAACTACTGTCATTTAGCTGTCATTTACAATCCTATGAAAAGACCGCATAAAATACCCGGTATTGAATGTAATTAATCATGCGTGGGTAAGAAACTATGGGTAGCTATCTGTTTAATGATAAGGGAGTTTCCCATCTGCTTTCATAAAAGACGAGCGGTGAGACCTGACATTATAAGAAACTTATAACTTTAAATGAAGTGCGACGTTTTTGTGAAAAAACACCGTGATAATTTTAAAATTCGTTATCTTTGATAATTAAGTGATTTTAACACATCATACCAAGATGTTTATTAAACACATAGAAACCTGACGCAAAAGACAGTCTGTCGCACATCCAACGGAATATGAGCAGTAGAAAAGCAGCGAGCGAATCCATTTTAGCCTTTATTTTTATATGGGTGACCAATTGCGTTTACGCGCTGAGTCCGGCCCCCTTATCCTCACACCACTTTTCATCGGCCAATAAAACGCCGGGAGAATCCGTTCAATGTATCTATGAAGATAGGTTGGGCATTTTGTGGTTGGGCGTTGAATCCACCGGATTGGTCAAATACGATGGAAAGACCTACACCGTTTATAAAAACAATCCGGAAGACAGTACCAGTATTACTTCCAATTACCCGGTAAAAATAATTGAAGATACAGACGGCTTTTTATGGGTGGCTACGCACAATGGATTAAACAGGTTTGACCGACACGAAGGTGTTTTCAAGCGTTTTCTTTACGACGAATCAGACCCCGCATCCCTTTCATCCAATACGGTAAAAGACATCATCAGGGATGACTCGGATCGTCTCTGGGTGGCCACTTCCAATGGGGTGAATATTTTTCAACCGGAAGGCGAAAATTTTCTGAGACTCCTGCACAATCCGGATGCCACGAAACCGGCCAATGATAATGAGATTGGGGACTTACATATCGACAGCGCCAACAACATTTGGATTGGAACCATGCTCAACGGACTCTTTTTAGTTCCGTTAGAGACTTATAGCCAGCCAGCCCTCTCATGGGCACTTCCCTTAAAAAGTTATTCTACCACCCATCATACGGGCATACGAAACTGGAAAAACGTTTTAAAGGACAGGGGAATTAATGCGATCCGAAACATTACTTCCAGCCATCCCGATACGGTATGGATCGCCAGTCAATCCGGTTTATTCTATTTTTTGAAGAAGCAAAATCAATTCCATCACTACCAATTTCAAAAAACCGAACAGGAAAAATTGAACCGATCGACCTTTCTTTCGCTGTTGATTGACTCGGAACAAAACCTTTGGGCCGGAACCTCCAGCGACGGATTGGTGATTATTGACCCTGGGAAAGAAGAATCCGACTATTTGAATGCTGAAAACTACTCATCCAACCAATTCAAAAGTAATGCCATTAGAGACCTGATGGAAAGTAGACATGGTTTGGTATGGATCGCCACGAAATTTGGGGGACTGCATTACTATGATAAGCGTCAGAAAACTTTTCCGGTCCTGCGAAAGGCGGAAACTCCGGAGGAGGGGCTCAGCATGAATTTGTTATGTCCATCTGTGAAGATGCTGACCGTAATCTATGGGTGGGGACCAAAGGCGGGGGTGTCAACCTCTACAACCGCCAAAAAGATACATTTACCTGGTTCATGGCAGATGGCCAACCAGGAAGTATTCCCAGCAACAGAGTGGAAAGTATTACAGAAGACAGCAACGGGACACTTTGGTTTGGGACGGAACGCGGCATTGTAAGCAAGGAGAAATCCTCATCCAATTTCACCCAACACCTGAATATTCACGGCCGCAACCTCCATATTACCCGGGATGAATTTATGTGGATAGGTACCTCAAACGGCCTCTTTCGTTTTTCACTGGAAAACAAGGAGCTGGCACCGCTCCCCAGCAAACACAATTATTTTTTTGATTTAGAGAGCAATATCGGCATCACAAGGGTGTTTGAAGATCGCCATCAGGTCCTGTGGATAGCCACCACCAACAATGGATTATTTGAATACCATGCGGACACCGACAGCCTGATTAACCATGTCCATGATGCGAACAACCCTTTATCCATAAGCGGAAATCAGGTAAGAGCCATACATGAGGATCAAACAGGCCGACTTTGGTTCGGCACCAAGTCAGATGGATTAAATCTCTACGAAAGAGAAACGGGACACTTTATTCAAAAATCAAGTCCGACCACCCTGCCTTCCAACACGGTTTACCATATTCTGGAGGATGATAAAGGGGCCTTTTGGATGGGCACCCACAGCGGCATCTCCAGGTATAACCCGAACAATGAAAATTTCACCAATTTTGCCATGCACCACGGCTTGCAGGGACTTATTTTCGACATCAACGCGCACGCTAAGACGCATGATGGCTTCATGTTGATGGGTGGTGCCATGGGGGTCAACTTCTTCAATCCTGTAACCATCGAACACAAACCTTATGAAGCGCCTTTAATTATCTCCAAATTTGAAATATTCAATAACGTAAAAGCGATTGACATTAACGCGTTCCGACATTTTGACCTTGAAAAATTCAGCAACTACATATCCTTCGAATTTGCCTTGCTCGACTTTACCAAGCCTGAGGCCAACAACTACGCCTACCAATTACAGCCTTTTGACAACGATTGGATCTATTCGGGCACACGCAATTTTGCGACCTACACCAATCTTCCGCCAGGCACCTATCAATTCAGAGTCAAAGGGGCCAACAGTGATGAGGTATGGACCAGTGATGAATTACAGATTGAGCTATTCATTCCTGCTCCTTTTTGGGATAAGCCCTGGTTTATCCCGGCCTTTTTCCTGATAGCCGTGGCCCTTTTTGTCATAGCCTGGTATATTAAAGTACTAACTACCCGACGTCGTGAAGCCCTCTTAAAGCAGGAAGTGGATCAGCGCACCAAAGACCTTTTTGAGGCTTACAACCAACTCGAAGCCTCCAACCAACAAGTAGAAAAACACAACACGGCCTTAAGGCAGCAACGTGACCGCATTTCCAGACAAAATCTCGAACTCAAAATTCACCGGCAGAATCTGGAACTGATGGTGGCTGATCGCACCAGAGACCTGGAGGAAGCCAAGCAGAGAGCTGAAGAAAGTGACCTTTTAAAGTCGGCCTTCCTGGCCAACATGAGCCACGAAATACGCACCCCGCTCAATGCCATTATGGGCTTTATTGATTTACTGGAAACGGGCGATTTTGAAATGGAAGAACGTCAACGAATGAACGCCATCATCCAATCCAACAGCAATACCCTCCTGCAACTGATCAATGACATCATTGATATAAGTATCATCGAAGCCAATCAGGTCGTTATCCGGAAACACCCCCTTAATTTCCCTGCCTTTCTCGATGAGATTGAACTCCATTACAAAGCCAACAGGGATGCCAAAGAGAAAGGGGTTCCCATTGTGAAACAGCTACCGGCCAACAATGAGGATTTAATCATTCATACGGATCAGGGCAGAGTCAAACAAATATACAGCAACCTGATAAACAATGCCATCAAGTTCACAGATAAAGGATCCATCACCTTTGGATTTAAGTATGCAACGGATCAGGCAAGGATCATCTGTTTTGTAAGGGATACCGGCATAGGGATTTCGGAAGAGAACCGACAAAAACTATTTCAACGCTTCCACAAAATTGAGCCCATGAGTTCCCGGGTTCATAGGGGGACCGGACTGGGGCTCTCCATTTCCAAAAACCTGACGGAATTGCTGGGTGGTGAAATATGGCTGGAGTCTGAGCCGGAAAAAGGAAGCACTTTCTATTTTACGCTACCGCTTAAAGATTAACATTGAATTTTTAACTAAGAGATAGCCAGTCATAAAAAGGGCGCCCCACGTTTGGGGCGCCCTTTTCTGCATAAAAGGAACAACGACCAACTTGTCCGCTTGGGTGTTAATTTTTATCGGGCCATCAGGCGTCAATGCCGCCCGCTAAATAGACCAGAGGAGCATTCCAATTAATGGCTATTTCATTGGTGGAATAGCTGCACTCTAAATCGACATAGGATTTAGCAGGATAAGGGCTCCGCTCAACATCCGGACCGCAATCGGTTAACACGGCTAAATTGGGACCTCCGACAAGGAAGCCGGGAACAGGATCTGCCACGCCATCGGCCCCCGATGGCCGGTGGTGAATATTCATAACACGCTGGTTGCCAAACCCGGTCACCAAACAAAAACCAGTGGCATTTCTTCCCAGAATATAATCCAGATCTGACAGGGCTGATTCCAAATAAGAAGCCTCACCGGTCAACTGATGGGCAAACAGTTTAATCATACCTTCATTGGCCACCTGGGAACTGCTCCCCCAGGCAAACTCCTGAATGCTTATCCCATATGGTGAACGCTCAGAAATGGCCACCAGATCATCGGCCAGCTTAAGAAAGTCTTCTTTTATCGAAAGATTGATCAGATCAGCCGTGAGTTCATCATAAAAATCCATCAACGAATAAACCCCCAATAGACGCACCTGATTCCAGGAAGGCACCTGAGGTTTTTGGTATTTCTCCTTGATGACTTTCAGATACCGGTCACTACCGGTAGCCAGATAAAGTTCTGTAGCTGCCCAAAACCATTCGTCCTCCAAATGATCATCTCCGTATGCACCCGTGGCAATATCCTCAGGCTGCTCATAAATCTCTTCGGGATGCTTCATAGCCCAGTCCCAGGCTATTTCAGCACGGGTCAGACAGCTGTCGGACAAGCCCGGCAACTGCTCTTCATAACCGCTTAACACCCGGTAGGCGGCACTAGCCAATGCCGCATAATTCAAGGTGGCCGCAGTGCTTTTGGCCACTACATAACGATCATTCACCGCTCCATCAGGCATCACAAAACCCTCGAACTGCTTGGTGGTCAGCTTATGATACACCCCGCCATCATTCGGGTCCTGCATGCTCAGCACCCAACGCAGATTGAACAATGTTTCGGATAAAAGATCAGGAATACCACTGCCCGATTCAGGAATGTTCAAATCCAAACCGGCATAATACAGCGGATAATCTTTCAATGCCCGAAGCATGGTATAGGTGGAGATGCCACTATTGACCACGTATTTATTATAATCCCCGGCATCGTACCAACCCAGTGGGGATGAGATGACCGTTCCCTCCGGACGCTGGTCGTCGGCCGCAGAAGCGT
The DNA here is from genome assembly GCF_000974365.1 of Geofilum rubicundum JCM 15548. Classification (GTDB taxonomy): domain Bacteria; phylum Bacteroidota; class Bacteroidia; order Bacteroidales; family Marinilabiliaceae; genus Geofilum; species Geofilum rubicundum. The sequence goes on along the minus strand of NZ_BAZW01000013.1, from coordinate 20,328 downwards.
GGATATACACCACCGTGTCGGGGTGTCCCGCAGCACGCGCCCACTCACCCGCATAGGCCGCCTCAATGGGCATGGAAGTCCGGTTTAAATAATACGACTTAATGGCCGCTTTACTAAGCTCATGGTAGGGGCGCGACTCAATTACCAGATCGTAGGTCTTTGAAAAGCCGGGTAACTGAACGGTATAATTACCTGCCTGTTCCCATTCCGTAAAATCGACTTTTCGGACCGTATCACCAGAGGCCTCCCAGTATTGAGGTGCAGCCGCACTGGCCCTGAAAACTTCCTGGCCATCTGCATCGAGCAGGACAAATTCATCGACATCTTCAGCGACCAGGGCCAGTTTAGGACCATGGGCGATGTAGCCCACCTGGTTATAGATTAACCGTGTGGCAGACGAGTCATCAACGGACTGCCCGCAGCTGCTCAACAAGGCACCCAAAGCAGTCATTAAAATAAGGAACTTCCATAAAATTGACATATCTGTAATATTTAGGTTTGTAACGATCTATATCATAACCCCATGCACTTACCCCATTATCACCTCTACATCGTATTCGCCGGAATGGTACACGGGGACAAGCTGGTCGGCCACCTCTGCGCCATTGACCAGGACCCGCCTGACACCTTTGCTGACACCATGCGGATTCGTCACCTTGATATGGTAAGTGGCTCCCCGGAATTTACGGACCACTTCAAAACCTTTCCAGTCGGCCGGAATACAAGGATTAATCAGCAAGCCGTCATACTGCGGCTGAATGCCCAGGATGTAGCGGCTAATGGCGTAAAAATTCCAGGAGGCGGTTCCGGTTAACCAACTGTTCTTGGCTTCTCCCGGCTTAAAGGCGTCCTTACCGGCAATCATTTGGGAATACACATAAGGCTCCGTTTTGTGCAAATCACTGATGTCTTCGAGGTAGGCGGGACAAATTTTCCGGTAATAATCCCAGGCGCGTTCGCCCCGACCAATCAGGGTCTCTCCGATCATGATCCACGGATTGTTGTGACAGAAAATACCGGCATTTTCCTTGTAGCCCGGCGGGTAGGTCGAAATTTCACCATATTCAATCACATACCGCGTAAAAGCCGGATTGTTCAAAACAATGCCATATTCACAGTCGAGCCGCTCCTTCACCGAATCCAGCGCTTTTTCCACCATGCCCTCCTCCTTACCAATCTCGGCCATGGAGCACCATCCCTGCGATTCTATAAATATTTTTCCTTCTTCGTTCTCCTCGCTGCCCACTTTGTTGCCAAAAAAGTCGTAGGCCCGCAGGTACCAATCCCCATCCCAGCCATGCTGTTTTATGGCCTCCACCATCTGGTCCACATGCTGCATGGCTGCATCGGCCTCGGCGGTTTTTCCGATTTGTCGACAAAGCTGGGCAAACGCTTTGCCATACACCACAAACAAGCCGGCAATCATAACAGATTCAGCCGTTCCGCCTGTTTTATTCTCTGTGGTCTGAAAAGACTCATTGGGATCATTGGAAAAACAGTTCAGGTTCAGACAATCGTTCCAGTCGGCCCGACCAATTAAAGGCAAGCCATGGGCCCAGGTTATTGACCACATGATAAAAGGACAGCTTAAGGTGCTCAAAGTGCGGCTTAGCCGTACTTGGATCGTTATCGAAGGGCACCAACTCATCGAGCAGCGAAAAATCACCCGTTTCCTTGATGTAATCCACGGTCGACAGAATCAGCCAAAGCGGATCATCGTTAAAATTACCGCCAATGGCATCATTGCCCCGCTTGGTCAGCGGCTGATACTGGTGGTAGGCGCCGCCATCCTGAAACTGGGTGGAGGCAATGTCGATGATGCGCTCACGGGCCCGCCCGGGTATCTGATGCACAAAACCTATCAGGTCCTGATTGGAATCGCGAAAGCCCATGCCACGGCCAATGCCGACTTCGAAGAAGGAGGCCGAACGCGACATGTTAAAGGTGACCATGCACTGGTACTGGTTCCAGATATTCACCATCCGGTCCAGTTTTTCATCCCCACTCTTAATATGGAAAACGCTGAGCAGCTTATCCCAATGCGCCTTGAGTTCCGCCATGGCCTTATCCACCTTTTCAACGGTATTGAAGCGGTCGATATTGGCCAGAGCCCTCTGCTTATTTATGACGCCTTTTGATTCCCATTTTCCTTCTTCCGGATTCTCTACGTAGCCCAAAATAAAAATCAGCTCTTTGGTCTCCCCGGGATTCAGATCAATTTCAAAGTAATGGGAAGCGACGGGCGACCACCCATGGGCATGTGAATTCCGGGGACGACCTTCCACCACAGCCTGTGGCTCGGAATATTCATTGTACAAACCCACAAACGATTCCCGATCGGTATCAAAACCCTGAACAGGCGCATTGGCATGGTAGTAGGCAAAATGATTCCTTCGGTCCTTGTACTCCGTTTTATGATAGATGGTGGAGCCCTTGACTTCGACCTCTCCGGTGCTGAGGTTACGCTGCAAATTGTTCTGATCGTCTTCGGCATTCCACAAGGCCCATTCCATGAAAGAAAAAAGCCTGAAGCTTTTTTTGGCACCTGAAGTGTTGGTCAGCCGGACCTTCTGCACTTCACTCCACGATTTGAGGGGCACAAAGAACAAAACCTCGGCTTCCAACCCATTCTTGGCGCCGGTAATTTTGGTATAACTCAGGCCATGGCGGCACTCATACTTATCCAGTGGTGTTTTGACCGGCTTCCAGCCCGGCGACCAAAAGGTGCCTCCATCATTGATATAAAAATACCGTCCCCCGTTGTCCATGGGCACATTGTTGTACCTGTAACGGGTCAGGCGGCGAAATTTGGCATCCTTATAAAAGGCATACCCTCCTGCACTGTTCGAAATCAATGAAAAGAAATCCTCATTGCCCAGATAATTGATCCAGGGCCACGGGGTTTGTGGATTGGTGATCACATATTCACGGCTATCATCATCAAAATGTCCAAACTTCATCTGTCTTATTATTAACTTTTTTCTTTGTTTTAAACGATCTCTCTATACAGCACTAGTTGCCAGCTGCCTCGACTTGATTCCGCCGGTTGTTCAGTTCCGTGGTAATCTCATCCATTTTTGTTTGATTCAAGGGATACAGGGTCATTACACCGGCAGCTATCAAAGCGATGGTCGTTGGTATCCAACTCATGAGCATCACAATGCCCGGCACCGCACCTTCTATGGCCACAGAATCCTGTCCGTCATAATGGAAGGAAGCGAGGACCATACCTATTATAGCCCCTGCGACGCCGCCCCCAAATTTGGTGGAAAAGGAGCCTGCAGAATAAATGAGTCCAGTAGCCCGGCGTCCATTTTTAAACTCTGAAAAATCAGCGGCATCCCCCAACATCGCAAAGAAAAGCGTAGGAAATATGGCGGCTCCAAATTCAGAGACGATGCCGATGATGAAAATACTCACCGTATTTTCCGGTCCACAGAATGCCAGCAAGGCATTCACCAAACCCGAAAAAATAAAGGCATAAATAAACAAATTCCGCTTGCCCAAACGCTTGGCTAAAAAGGCGGTGGCCATGGCCCCTGCGATGGAAGCGACCATCAGTGCCACCATATAGGAAGCCGCCAGTAACTGATGGTGCAGATAATGGGTAAAATAGATAACGACGATACCCTGCTTTATGGAGTTGTAAACCTGAAACAGCAGACCAATGAGCAAGAGAATGACCCATGGCCTGTTCCTGAAGAGATCTTTTAAATCCTTCCACAAATTATTCTGTTGGGCTTCCAGTGGTTTAACCCGTTCCCTGGTGGTATAGAAAGTAATGATCAAAGAAAGGGTCAGGAAAAACGACAACACATAAATGGCGTTGCTATACCCCCTTTTCTGATCAATAATCACAATACTTTCCGCATGAAGATCCTCCTCACCGGTCAGCACAAAACGATATTCCTGATGGGCCGTCATAGAAAAACTCTTGCCCTTCGTGGCTAAATTCAGGCTGTCGGGCAAACTGGCATCGGCCCAGGTGAATAGAGCCAAACCATTTTCCGTTTCAATATTAACATTCTCCACATCTTGTGTTGTAGATACAAGCACCTCATATCTGGCAGGTTCCAGTTCTTTGACGGAGATAGAAGGATCAATATTTCCAAAATACGCGACAAGGAACAAAAGCGCACCCTGAACCAGCATTCCGCCACCAAAAGCGCCCACCATGCGGTAGGAACCCAGTGTGGTTCGCTCCTTATCGTCGCCCGTCATTACCGCCATCAATGCACCGTAAGGGATGTTGTTGGCTGTATAAACCAGAGTAAAAATGATGTAAGTCGTGTAGGCATAGACAATCTTCCCTGTATAGCTTAGGTCCGGCGCCGTAAAAAGCATTGAAAGGATGGCCCCCAGAGGAATAGCCGTCCACAAAATCCAGGGACGGAATTTTCCGTAGCGGGACTTGGTCCGGTCGCCTATCACACCCATAAAAATATCACTGATGCCATCCCCTGAGCGGGCAATCAGCATCAATAGGCCAACGGCCGCCGGATTAAGACCAAAAACATCGGTGTAAAAAATAAAAAGGAAGGTGGAAACGCCTCTCCAGGCAATATTGGCAGCTCCGTCACCCAAAGCATAGCCCAATTTTTCCCGCAGAGATATCTTTTCAGAGACATTCATGGTATCATTCTTATTTATCCTAAGATTTCAATTTTACAGGCAACTTATAGTCAAGTACTATTAAGCGATACTAAATGGCAAAATCCAAAAGTTCTTTGCGGTTCAGCTCATACAAGTCGCGATCAAAATTGTATAAGCGCGCCGGTTTATGGGCCACGCCCTTTTGCTTTTCATCCAAAGGCACCAGATATTTCATCCGGGCCACTTTTTTCCGAAAATTTCGTTTATCCAGTTCTACCCCAAGAATCACTTCGTACAGACGTTGTAACTGCGAAAGCGTAAACTTTTCAGGCAGCAATTCAAAACCAATGGGTTCTCTCAGCAGTTTTTTTCGCAACGCCACCAAGGCTTCCTGAAAAATATCCATGTGGTCAAAGGCCAGATCGCGAACACCGGCTACGGGTGTCCAGCGAACATTTCGGCCCTTCCATTCCAAAGTCACCTTATCCGTGGCCAATAAGGAATAGTAACCCACGGTAACGATGCGCTTGTCAGGATCCCGTCCGTTGGCCGCCAACCAGGCCCGGTCATTTTCACGCTTTATCCGGTCAGGCGCACCAAAGGTTTTAAACTGTTCCAGGTAGATATCCTGCAGCCCGGTCAGGTCAAACAACACGCGGGCAGCAGCTTCATCCAAATCTTCGTCTTCATAAATATGGTTCCCGGTTAAGGTCAGGTCGTTAAACAATTCCTTTCCCGTCAACTCATCCACCATTACCCGATCCACGAGCAGCACATTCAACTGATTAAAATCAAATCCGAAAATGACGCAATCGACGGATAAATAATCGTTCAACACACCTACCCGTGTTTTTTGTTCTATGCTTGAGTTCATTTGAGAAGATTTTAAAATCTTAGTGTAATTTTTACACTATTAAAACTTGTGCTAAATTATAACATTAATGCAAAATTGCAAATACTATTTTTTAATATTTTTACAATTTTAAACCCTAAAACAAGATTAACAATCGCTGCGTCGGATGCAAACACCTACAGAGTGCAGCTTTGTGTAAAACATACACTATTAAAACTTCTGCAATTTAGACCAGTTCTAAACTACACCTTTCGTTTCGCTTATATGACAACCACCAAATAATTCAGTAATTTTACAGAAGTCACTTGACGAACCAACGGGAACAACATGAAAACAAATGAAGAATTGCGCTTAGCCGTCCTCATCGACGGAGACAACATACCGTATGCCAACATCAAAGAAATGATGGAAGAAATCGCGAAATTTGGCGTACCTACTTTCAAAAGAATTTATGGCGACTGGACCAAGCCACAGCTAGGGGGCTGGAAAGGCGTTCTTCTGGAAAATGCCATCCATCCCATTCAGCAATACGGGTATACCACCGGCAAAAATGCCACCGATTCGGCCATGATTATTGATGCCATGGACATCCTGTATTCCGGCAAAGTGGATGGCTTTTGTCTGGTTTCAAGCGACAGTGACTTTACGCGACTGGCAACCAGACTCAGGGAGTCAGGCATGAAGGTCATTGGTATTGGTGAAAGGAAAACCCCCTCTCCCTTCATTGTGGCCTGCGACAAATTCATCTACCTGGAGATTTTAAGATTACAGGATGAAAAGGAACCTGGCAAAACAACGAAGGATAAGCCAAGCACCCCGGTACAAGTGATTGACAACAAACTTCTAAAACTCATTAAATCGAGTGTCAACGATTTGGCCGATGATGATGGATGGGCATTTTTAGGCGAGATTGGCCAGATGCTGAATAAAAAGCGCCCCGATTTTGACCCCAGAAACTATGGGTTCACCAGATTGACACCCTTATTAAAATCACTTAAGAAGAATTTTGAGGTGGATGAACGCATTTCCGGCAAATCAAATGCCAAACAGGTTTATGTAAAGAACAAAGGAAAGTAAGCTGTTCCGGCAAAAACACCCCGCCTATTTCCGGCTGACGTGATCATAAAGCCCCTGGCAGGCATCTTCCAACAGATCCAGCACCAGCTCAAAACCGGCATCACCGCCGTAGTAAGGGTCGGGCACCTCATCATAGCCCATATGACGGGCATAGTCGGTCATTTTAACAATCTTATGACGCGCTGCCTCATCCGGTGCCATTCCCGTCAAATCACGGACATTCTGATCGTCCATGGCCACCACCCAATCGAAATAATCAAAATCAACCGAGGGTACAACAGGGCGACTGATGCTTGTCAGTTGATACCCCCGTTTGATGGCATGCCTTTTCATTCGGGCATCAGCAGGTTCCCCCTCATGGGCAGCGATAACGCCTGCCGAATCAATTTCGAAAAGGTGTCCGGAACCATTTTTGTCGATGATCCCTTTCATCACCGCTTCAGCGCTAGGTGACCGGCAGATATTACCCAGACAAACAAATAAAACTTTCTGTTTTTTCATAATGCTTCCCTCTTTAGTCTGATTTTATCGACCATTCTAATGGAGACCTTTTCGCCACAAGCCCTTAATTAATTTTGAAAATGCGGTCACCGTTAGAGTTATCCTCACTTTCTTTAAAACGATAATAAAAAGCGCCCTTTTTCGACTCGGTGGTATTCTTGATATTTAAACGTTCCAACACATTCAGAGACAATACTTTCTTTCGAAAATTACCCGGATCAAACGGCCTTTGGTAAATGACCTCGTAAAGGCTTCTTAATTGCATCAAGGTGAATTTTTCGGGTAGAAGCTCTTTACCGGTTAATTCAAAAGAAGCCCTTTTCTGTAGGGAACGCAGACCGTCATTGATGATTTTCTCGTGGTCAAAGATAAGCTCGGGCAATTGGTTCAATGGCCACCAATGGGCTCCATTTTCACGCACCAAAGCTTTATCATGCTGGTCTATTCTTATCAGCGCCACAAAGGCAATGCTCACAACCCTGGCTCCAGGATCCCGATCAACTGCCGAAAAAGCAGCCACCTGTTCCAGATAAATATCCTTTAACCCTGTGGTTGAATACAACACCCGCATGGCAGCGTCTTCCACCGACTCTTCCAACCCTACAAAACCTCCCATGAGCGACCACTTACCAAGGGCCGGTTCAATTTCCCGGGGACGTAACAACAACTTCAGTTCCCCATCCTCATAACCAAATATGACACAATCAACAGCTACAAGTAATTTAGGGTGATGATAAACCATGACTAAAAAATTCAAAATTGGGACAAACAAAAAGGAACAATCAATCTGTTTGAATAGTTAAAGATGTCATTCGAAAAGGCAAATATAGGGATTTAACTGAAATCTCAGAAATTCCTTTTTTTTAAGTCCGGCAAATGTCGTGACCTTCACCTTAGCGAATATCCGTCCAGGCATATTCACCGGATTGTATCAATACCTCCTCGATGTTCTCTTTGGTGACCTTTACCGAAGGAATATTAACGGTCGCAATATTGGCGGCCCCGTTGAAAGTAGTAACGGCCGTCAGACCGGAAGGCCGCTCGCCTTTTAAAAGGGCATCGACCAGCTCCGCTGTCTTTACACCTAAAATCTGGTGCGGATGATAGATGGTCATGAACATCTCCCCCTGATAAATGCTCTGTACCGCTTCCTGCAAGGCATCCTGACCAGTAATAATCACCCCGTGGTGCGCATCGTATTGTTTAAGAACTTCCAGTGCGCCCATCCCCATAGGATCGTTGCAGGCTATTACGACATCAATGTCGGTACCATACGCATCTATCACCTGTTGCATCTCAAAGGCAGCCCTTTCGCGGTTCCAACCCTCCATATGCGTTTCATACAGCAAGTTAACATTCCCTGAGGCAATGTGCGGTTTGAGCAATGAATCGATGTGCTGTTTAAGCTCCATCCCGTTCCGGTCGAACCGATCTCCGGCAAACACCACATAGTTACCGGATGGCTTGTGTTCCAGCGCGGTTTCACAAAACAGCCGGGCATTGTCCCTGTTATCCCCTGTCACGTATAAATCAAAATCCGCATTGTTAATCAAACGGTTATAGGCTATCACCTTTACTCCCCTGCTTTGGGCCTCGCGCACCAAAGGCGCAATGGTGTTGCCATTGACAGGAGCAATAACCAGGGCATCTACCCCCATATCCAACAGCTCATAGCCCTGCGACAATTGAATGGCACCATCGTCCTCGCCCGACTTAATAATCACTTCATGTCCCATCTCCCGAAGTTTCTCAGCCATGTAATTACCTTCACTGACAAACCGATACCTGTCGGCCGACGGGTTCAGGTAACCCACCGTGTAAGATTCCTGTTTACTGCACGAAAAGAAACTCAGCAAAACAAAAATCCCCAGAAAAAACTTCATCGCTTGACTCATAATTTAAAGTTTAAATTTCAAATAACTAACACTTTAGACCTTTCAACAAAGAAATAAACCAGGTGTGTATGTCCAAAAATTAAAACATATCGTTTACTTTGTCCGTACAAAATTACATAAATTATAGTAATTTTAAGCTTCTTAAACATTTTGATTATGCCAAATATGACCAACTGGAAGGATTTAACGGTCCGCAAAAAAATAGGCTTAAGTTTCAGTATCATCATTGCCATTTCTATGGTGACCGGACTGTTACTCCTTTTTAACCTGTACCAGATTTCCTCCAAAACACGGCAAATGGTAAATGTCCATATACCATCCGCCAATGCCACCAACCAACTGATGCGATATTGGCAGGAGGCCAGTGAATTTATGCGATCGCACCAATTTACCGGTGACGATTTTTATAGTGCCCAACATGACATCGCCTTTACCCGTTTAAGCAATGCCATTGCTGAGTTGAGTGAACTCACGGCTGAACGCGAAGCAGAACTCGAAGGCAAGGGTGTTTATATTAAGCTGCTAAGAACGTATGCCGCTCAATACAGAGAAACAAGAGCCGACTATATGCAGGAATTTGAGGCTTTCAACAACCAACAGCTGGCGTATTTCGATTTGGTGGAAGACATCAACGCTGCCCCCGGAAGCTATCCGGCGACCATTAGGGCGCCACTCAACCATCTGTCGCTCGGCATCAGCCAATCCATCTATAATCGGGATGGTATAAGCATGCAGGCTTTAAACGAGGTGGTGGAAGCGCTGCAGAACAGTGTTCAGAGAACCGGCGGAACCACCGCCTTTAGAGAGGATATGAACCAATCGCTTCAACTGGCTGGCGGACTCATTGAAGCGTACCGGACACTGCGCATAGCGGAGCTGAAAACCTATGAGGCGGCCAAAAATATTTTGTGGGAAGTGAGGGCTTCTGCGGATATCGGTCTTGACCAGATCATCCTTACCGGAAATGTGAGTGACGAGATTACCAGGCAGCAAAGAAATATTCAATCAGCTACCCTGGCCCTGACCTTGATTCTGGGCATTGTTTTCATATTTCTGCTATCGAGTTCCATCAGCAAGCCCATTATCCGCGGCATAGAAATGGCCGAAAGGGTAGCGGCGGGAGATCTCACTGTTGAAATGAAGGAGGACCGAAAAGATGAAATTGGCCGCTTGGCCATTGCACTTAACAACATGACCAGAAATCTGAACAAATTAATCGGTCAGATCATTACCACCTCTTCCGCCATTTCTTCCTCCAGTGAGAAACTGAGTCACAAGGCCATGGACTTGGCTGAAGGGGCCAATCAACAGGCCTCATCGGCCGAAGAAGTATCCTCCTCCATGGAAGAAATGCACGCCGTCATCGAACAAAACACAGAAAACGCCAAAGAAACAGAGGGCATTTCTGCCAGTGCTGCCAGTCAAATGAAAGAAAGCAACGAACGCAGCAAAGAGGCCAATCACCATTTGGAAGAAATAACCAACAAAATACTGGTCATTAAGGACATTGCCTTCCAGACCAATATCCTGGCCCTTAATGCCGCTGTTGAAGCTGCCAGAGCGGGACAGGAAGGTCGGGGTTTCGCCGTAGTAGCCGCTGAAGTCCGCAAACTGGCCGAACGCAGTCAGGCCGCCGCCCAGGAAATTACCAAAGCCTCCACCGTTACCAACGATGCGTCCAAACTGTCGACCGATTTACTGGACAGTCTGACACCAGAAATTGAAAAAACAGCCAACTTAATCCGTGAAATTTCAGCCGCCTCCATTGAACAGGTAACCGGGGTGCAACAAATCAATCTGGCCCTGCAGGAACTCAATCAGGTGACGCAAAGAAATGCCTCCAATGCCGATGAAATCAATCAGGCCTCATCGGAGTTGCGTGAGTTATCGCAACAACTGGCAGAAGCCACCAACTCTTTCAGAGCCGTCCAACAATAGGCATTCACCCATCACCTAGCCGAACAATTCTGCCCTGACCTTTTTGGTCAGGGTTTTTATCACCTGCTGATACGAATGGTCGATCAGTCCGCATAAAAATTGATCCGTTAAAGAGCCATCCACATCCACCGTATTCCAATGCTTCTTATTCATGTGGTAGCCGGGACGCACAGCGGCATGTGCCTCCCGAAGCTCCATTGCGTATTCCGGATCACACTTCAGATTGATGGAGAAAGCGCCGCTCAAACCGGTCAGCAAAAAAATCTTACCCCCCACTTTAAAAACGAGTGTGTCCTCACCAAAAGGCATATCTTCCGTCGCGTGCGGTAAGGAAAGACAATAGGTCCGCAATTCTTCAATGTTCATTCGTGTTGTTTTTTTTGTTAAAACCCTACTCCACCTGGGCCGTAAAAGCTTTTTCAATGTGTTCAATCTCCCATTTCCCGTTATTGACCGGCAGACAGGTAATGATGTCAAAACGAATCCGGTTATCCATCTTTCTATACCGCACATAGGCATCAGCTGCCAAAACCAGATATCGCACCTTCATGGGAAAGATACTTTCCCGCGGGTGAAGCCATTCACTGGAGCTGCGTGTCCGCACCTCCACAAACACCAACACCTCCCCGTCAAAAGCAATGATATCCACTTCCTTGTGATGAAAATGCCAGTTCCGGTCCACTATTTGGTATCCTTTTTCTTCAAGAAAGTCGGCAGCCTTTTGTTCCCCCAACTTTCCCAAGTCATTGTGTTCTGCCATTGGTAAGGGTTATTCTATTATTTTCGGACGTAAGTAAACGCCACCTTATCCTTCATCACCTCCAACCGGACTTTATGCCCCATCAAAAGCGGCCAGTTGCATTTATCATGACCGGAGGGAAAATCAAATAAAACCGGATAGTCGTATTCCGCTACTGCTTGCGAAATGATTTGATATGCCGTGGCACCAAAGGCCGTCTTATTGTCCTGCATATCCGTCATTTGTCCCACCACCAAACCAGCCAACCCCTTCAGCTTTCCGGCTACTTTCAAGCCATACATCATCCGGTCGAGATGATAGAGGTGTTCGCCCACCTCTTCGATGAAAAGAATTTTTCCCTTAGGGTCAAAATCAATGTCGGCCCCTTTGAGCATAGACAAAATGGTGACATTGCCACCCGTCAGGCGACCGGTGCCCTGTCCCCCGCGATTCAATGAATGGGGTTTAAGCGGATAAACCGGCCACTCCCCCTGAAGAAAATGCCACAAATGATCCATTCCCGTATCGGCAGCCAGTCCGTCCTCCAGATTTTTTGGCATGGGTCCGTGCATGGAAGCCAGACCGAGCTTTTTTTGCCACAAGGCATGAAAAACGGTGATATCACTGAAGCCCACCAACCATTTGGGGGACGTCAACAACAAGTCAAAACGCACCCTGTCCAGCAAGCGAACCGCCCCGTAACCACCACGCATGCACCAAATCACCGCCACTTCCGGATTCAGCAGCATGCTGTTCAAATCATCCGCCCGCTGCTGATCGGTCCCCCCAAACTGGTGCCACGACCCGGCGACATGCCTGCCACGCAAGTGGCGCATCCCAATTCCATCGAGGTACTTCTCAGCTTGTTCCACATAACGGAGAGCAATTTTTCCGGCCGGAGCAACCAGCCCGACCAGGCGCCCGGTTTAATAAATTCAGGGTAAATCATAATCCTGTTTCCGCGTTTTTCTGATTCAACAATTGGCTCGTCACACTTACACCTCGGGATTTTTATCGCATCGAAATCTAAAATCCAAACAGTTTCTAAATGTTTAATTATCTTTGTGCAAATTATTAAAAAAATTTCGGATCCCATATTTTCCCTAAGAAATAGCTACCTCTTTTCGTATGACAAACTTTAAACGCACACTTGTTACCACCGCCCTTCCTTATGCCAACGGCCCCGTTCACATTGGTCACCTGGCTGGTGTTTATGTTCCTGCCGACATCTACGTCCGCTACCTTCGTCTGAAGGGGGAGGATGTTTTACTCATAGGCGGCTCAGATGAACACGGGGTACCCATTACCCTTAAGGCGCGTAACGAGGGCGTTACGCCTCAGGACATTGTGGACAAATACCACGGCATCATCAAAAAATCTTTTGAAGACTTTGGTATTTCCTTTGATATCTATTCGCGCACCAGCAACGAGACCCATTTTGAGACCGCCTCCGGCTTTTTCAAAACGCTTTACGACAAGGGCGAATTTATTGAAAAAGAATCGGAGCAATACTACGATGAGGAAGCCGGTCAGTTTTTGGCCGATCGTTACATTACCGGCACTTGTCCCCATTGCCACAAAGAGGGCGCCTATGGCGACCAGTGTGAAAGCTGCGGCACTTCTTTGAATGCGACGGATCTGATCCAGCCCAAATCCACCATTTCGGGCAGTATTCCCGTACGCAAAGCTACCAAGCACTGGTACCTGCCCCTCGATAAGCACGAATCCTTTTTACGCCAATGGATATTGGAAGACCACAAAGAGTGGAAAAGCAATGTCTATGGTCAGTGTAAATCCTGGATCGACCTGGGTCTGCAACCCCGGGCGGTGAGCCGCGACCTCAACTGGGGCGTACCGGTACCGGTGGAAGGCGCTGAAGGCAAGGTCCTTTATGTTTGGTTCGATGCCCCCATTGGCTACATTTCGGCCACCCGCGAACTCACGCCGGATTGGGAAAAATATTGGAAAGATCCCGAAACCCGTCTGCTCCACTTCATTGGTAAGGACAACATCGTTTTTCATTGCATCGTTTTCCCTTCGATGCTGAAGGCGGAAGGGTCGTATAACCTGCCCGACAATGTGCCCGCCAATGAGTTTCTGAATCTGGAAGGCGACAAAATATCTACCTCCAGAAACTGGGCGGTATGGTTGCACGAGTACCTGACTGAGTTTAAGGACAAGCAGGATGTCCTGCGCTACGTATTAACAGCCAATGCGCCGGAGACCAAGGACAATGATTTCACCTGGAAAGATTTTCAGGCCCGTAACAACAACGAATTGGTAGCCATACTCGGCAACTTTGTCAACCGCAGTCTGGTACTCACCCAAAAATATTACGAGGGTGTTGTGCCCACACCCGGGCCATTCGACACCTTTGATACCGAGACTCTGAACAGCATCGGGACCTTTGTGGATAAAACCGAAGAGGCGCTGAAAAACTTCAAATTCAGGGAGGCCATTAAAGAAGCCATGAACCTGGCCCGTTTGGGCAATAAGTATCTGGCCGACACGGAGCCGTGGAAGTTGATCAAGACCGATGCGGAGCGGGTGAAGACCATCATGTACATTTCCTTGCAAATCACCGCCAATCTGGCCATTCTGATGGAACCGTTTTTGCCCTTCTCAGCGCAAAAACTCAGAACCATGCTGAATATGGGACAGGTCGACTGGCAGCAATGCGGTCAAAAAGAGGTATTGAAACCCGGACATACCATCCATGAGGCTTCGCTGCTTTTCCAGAAAATTGAAGACGCAGAAATTCAGGAGCAGCTCGATAAACTGCAACAATCGAAGAAGGACAACCAGGCAGCTGCCAAAACGGCCACACCTGCCAAAGAGAATATCACCTTTGACGAGTTCACGAAGATGGACATCCGCACCGGAACCATCCTGGAAGCCGAGAAGGTCGCCAAAACGAAAAAGCTGCTTCAACTGAAAATTGACACCGGTATGGACCAGCGAACCGTGGTATCAGGCATTGCCGAATTCTTTCAGCCCGAAGACCTTATTGGTCGCCAGGTATCCATCATGGTCAACCTGGCCCCCCGAAAAATCAAAGGCATAGAATCGCAGGGCATGATCCTCATGGCGGAAGATGCCGACGGAAAACTGGTCTTCGTTAGTCCCGCCAGTCCCGTGAAAAACGGCTCAGAGATCAAATAACGCAGCGCTGTAAAAGATCAATAGGTCCTCAATCCTTTTTTACCTGTTTTACAAATAGTTATGATTTCGCTGTTTATGCAGGTAATTAACTTATAGTTAGAAACTTGCTAACACCTAATGATCTAACGACCTAAAAACCTAACGACCTTTCCTTACAGGTTGGTCACTCAGGATCGGATTATACATCCAATCGAGGGTGCCGGTGGTGGAATAGGCATCAGGTGCGTCGGGGCTGACCACAGCCCCGGCCTTATTAAGGGTTTCTCCCTGAATGATGCCGGTGGGGGTAGTACCTACCCCTTCCGAGTTGTAGGGTCGACTGTAAATGACTTCTCCCGCAGGGATGCGGTTGCGGTGTTCATCCAATACTGAGCCGTCCGACCGGAAGGTAAAAGGCACATGCCCGGCTTCTGAACCAAAAACATCTTTGCCCAGATTAAAACTCTGATCCAGCACCACCTTTCGGTAGGCCTGAATATTCGATTGCATGGTGGTGTAGGTTGGGTAGAACAGCCTCCCCTTTATGTAATACTGGTCGTCCGCTTCATGATAATCCAGATAGGCCAGATCGTCCGCAAAACGGCGCATTAATTTTTGACGCTCCAGCAATCTGGGTTTACGCTCTTCCAGCGACATATCTTTTAAAACATCGTCATTGAGCATTTCTTCCGAAGAAAAAGAAAGGTTCAGTGTCTCCCCCTTCATCTGGGCATAGACTGCCAGCTCATCGCGAATCTCATCGGGCATCACACCATACAAATCACCCCCCACTACCGAATGATAAAACCCGGCCAGCTCACCCATTTTTCCATCCGCGGCATAATAATCTTTCAACCGGGTGATTTCCGGAGTGGTGCTCGCATACTGGCCATAATTCATTTCTCCCCACCCTTCATCACCGGGTAATTGGCGTTGAAAGGACCAAACGGCATCAATGGTGTTGCCGACTTTGGAGTGACAGCCAATGCATTGGGTCAGCTCCTCAGTGGTCTGGGGCCGAAGCTCGCCATGGCGGTTCTCAATAAAGGCGGCCAGAATCCAGCCCATGCCATTATCGACCCATCCTTGCCCCTCTTTACCAATAAACCACTCAAATTCCTCTTCCCCCTCTTCTTCATCCATCGCGATGTCCGCCAACCCCACTTCCTTCCACTTATACATATACCTGATTTCCTTAACGCGTTTGGATCGGGTTCCCGGAAACTCATAAGTCAGGCCGCCATCACCCATCACGCCATCCAGTTGAGTGCCATGCTCACCATCGGCCAGCAAATCCACATAATGCAAGGGATGGGCAAACTCGGTGCCCACCGGATAAAAGCCCGCTTGCACTTCAATGGCCGCTGCATCGCCGTAATAGTGACTTCTTTCGTAAAATTTATTTCTGATCTGATCAGCCAATAACTGCCAGTTGGCTGATAGGTATCGTAGTCGAACACCCCGTTCAACTGTTGAAACGATGCCGGGAGACGAACATAAATTCCACTTACACTTCCTGTGAGCGGCGTAAATATGGCATAGGGAAAAAAGTTGATCGACCGCCAGCCCGTATATCCGCCTGATTCATCCCGCACATAGCCAGCCTCATCCACATAGCCATGCTGACCGCCCGATGTCGGATTGCCTTCCACATAGGGAAATAAATGATGGGGATCAAGAGCGGGCATCAAGGCAAACCGGCTGTCCGGTGCCGCCGTGCTTAGCCATTCTGTATCCCCATTGCCCCGGCCTTTGTCAAAGGCCGACTTCCAGTTATCCTTCCGCACATAATCCACATCCTCCCTATCCGGAAGTTCAATGCCATCCTGCTCCAGACGCTCTGTAATTTTGTGCGGATGAATCACATTGTCCCACAATATGCGGTTCAGAGCCGGCGTGGGAAAACTATAAACGATCTGATCTTCGGCAATGGGATAGTTATTTCCATGACCAATGGAAGCCAAATAATCGGTATGGCAATACTTGCAAGCATTCTGCGTGCCATAACCCGTTTCAATCCAACACTGGGCAGGTATGGCAGGTTCCTCATTGAAGGAAGGCTTATAGGTAGTTCCGGCCACCTCTTCAAAACCCTTCGGAGCAATCCCGAGGAAAAAATCCTCGGCCGAGATGACTTCAGGATCTAAACCTATGGCTTTCCATTCATCCAGACCAACAGAGGCCTTTTTATGGAGTTGCTGACAGGTAATGAACCCTGTGGCCATAAGGATCAAGAGGAATAAGGGAAGCAGTTTAGGCAGAATGGATGGTCGCATAAGTATCTTGTTTGTTTTTACTTACCAGCAAAATAAGCAAATAGCACCGATCATCCAATGCGATGAAGCATTAGCAGACCTATTTATAACCATTACAAAAAACAAAAGTCACTTCCCGCTGACGAGAAGTGACCTTTCTAATATACTAACAGAAAATCTTATTTACTGGTGTGTACCCAAACGGAGGCAAACCGGGCTTGCTGACGGTATTTTTTCATCGCATCAATGGCCGCCTGGCGATTTTCAAACGACTCCAGGGCAATCCGGAACCGTCCGGACCCATCCGCCAGAACATGGGCTTGTGCAAATCCTTCCTGGACAAAGTTGCTAAGGGACTGATTGGCAGGTCTCGATTGTTTAAAACTGGCAGCGATAAGGTGGTGCCTTTTGACAGTTGCAGGCTCCTCGGCTACGGGCAAAACGCTTTCTTCCTTTAGATCCGCCTCCACCATCAATGCTTCACTTTCGACCACCTCAGTAACACCTTGTTCCGTTGCTGCATTGAGCATGGACGAAAAACCAGCCTCACTGACCTCAGGCATTTTGAGCTCAAATGTTGAGAAAAAGAAGAGTCCCGCAATCATGGCAGCTACCGCTGTCCAGTAACGTGGGGAGCGATTTTGCATGATGCGTGCACATGCATTTTTTGCTCAATTTTGGCCACATGCTTATAGTCCAGTGGCTCAAACCTAAAGGTGCTTAAGCCCAGAGCATCCGGCAAAAACGAAGCATTTTCATTCGGGGCATACAAAATATTCCCTATGGCATCGCCTCTCAGAGACCCCACTTCCCCCATGGGCACTGTTTCACCAGCAGCAATGCGGCTTCTGACATCATTAACAAAAGCAGCAAGAATGTCGGAGGCCTCCGCATAACTCACGGATTGCTCAATGGCCACATGGTTGGCCAGCAATCCATCCTGATGCAAAAGACTACGATTGAATCCAATCTCCTTTAGCGGGGGTACAAATAAATTCTGCTCCGGATGAATCATGGCCGATTTATAGTTGGCGACAAAACCTCCCAGACCAGGCACAATCACGCAGTCGTGATAGTGTAACAAATGAGCAATATGTTTTTCGATCATGGTTGACATATTTGCAAATATAATTAATTTTAGTCCGATGTGCACCACCTTTTTTTTAACATCTGTTGAAAGTTTGTTGATAACTCCCCCCACCCCTCCGCCTAACCGATTAATTTTGTGTTTTCAACCATTTTGAATTATTCGTTTTTTTATATACTTTGGTTCCCATTAATTCCTTGACAATTTTGTAAACCGCAACCCTGTTTTACATGGCCCTATTGAGTACATACCCCGTAATTCATCCCAATAAAGAGCGTGTAGCTATTGGGATCGGTGCTGGTATTAAGGACCATGATTTAGACTTCTCACATCAGCGCCCAATTTTCGAAGCCTTCACGGAATCAATGATTCTGAAGCGTCTGAGTCCGGTTACCCGTAAAATTTACCTACAAGGTTTTAAAAGATTTCTATCGCACCACACCGGTTCAGATATTAACAAACTCTGTTACGGTGAACTTTTGATCTTTGTGAAAGAACAAGCACTGCTAATGCACCCCACAAAGCTTAAGCAAACCATTTCAGCCATAAAGTTTTATTATGAGCGCACCCGGGGAGGCGACAAAATGTTCTTCCCCCTTGCCAAGGATAAAAGGGCCTCGCTGTTCACGCTCTATCTGCCATTTTACGACCTAAAAGAACTACTAAATGGCATCGACTCGCCTGGCGACAAGTTGCTTCTATTCCTGGTTTACCATGCCAATTTTAAGCTAAGGGATATTTGCAGACTACCAAAAGAAGTCGATGGTATCTTTGAACACCAATTCCGCTTACCCGGCAATGATGAGCGAGCCAAACAATATTTCCAGGAATTGGTATCTGAATGTAATAACCAATATCGCCTGAATACCTACTTAATTGAGAATAAAGGGCAAGCGCATAGCTTGAGCACCTTAAAAAGAAAAGTTTTTCGGGTATTGTCACATTACAGGCTGGCAGATATCTACCGAAAACAATATCAACAGATACTCAAACGGACCGATTATAGCGTCAGAACCCGGGCCATGTACCTGAATGCCTTCATGAAGTTTTTGAAGCATTTCAATTATAAACATCCGGTCTTTATCACTGATGGCGACATCCGGACCTATATCGCCTTGCACCGCAAGAATTCCTCTGCCCATCTGAATACCATGATCAGCAGCTTCAAATTCTTTTTTGACAAGGTACACAAGCTTCCCGTCTCACCCCAAATATTGGTGCGTCCCCGCAATGACTTGCATGTGTCCGAGTATTTCTCTGAATCCGAGATGGCCGCCATGCTTGGCACCACCGACTACCTCAAGCACAAATTGCTCTTAGAGTTGAGATGTATAAGCAGTCTGCGCCAACAGGAAATTCAAAATCTGCGACTGGTCGACATTGACTTTAAACGCAACCGACTATTTTTAAAAGCCACGGAGGGCAAGCGCAACCGCTATTCCTTGTTTTCACAACATCTGAACGATTTGCTTAGGACCTACCTGGCCGTTCATAAGCCAAAGACATTTCTTTTTGAAGGCCACAGGCCCGGCATGAAATGCAGTATAACCAATATGTCAGCCATCTTTAAAAACATGGCAAAAGCAGCAGGCATACAACGCCGAGGACACAAACAAATGCTTCGCCACAGCTTCACCACCCAATCACCAGAAGGCAATAAAGACATAGTTTACAGGCAAGAAATGCCGCTACCAGGATATGAAAGCATCAAAGCCTCTGAACGATACACCCACTTTTCAGGTGGCGCCCTGCTCAACATGAAAAGCCCGTCCGGTCGTCCGGGAGTCCAAACAAGCTTCAAAGCGAACAGAAATCACAGTCCGCCCTAGTTCAACACTACCCGCAAAACTATTGCAAATCGCACGAAGCATATGCGATAACTGCCACAAAAAAAAGGCACTTAGTAAATAATTGTTTGTTCGTCTGAAACATAGTCTCCTTACCAAAACACCCCCTGCGTCATGGGACTCAGGCCAACGAAGTTATGTCCAAAGTCAACAAAATAAAAAAAAATAGCACCAAGTCGCTCAACTAATATTATATTTGAACAACACATTACAATAACCAAACAATTGCGGTTAATCCCAACCCAAATCCAATCACATTTAACCGGAAAAACAACCACCATGAAACCCCACCACCAACAACCAAATATATCCAAAAAAGCAACACGCTCGTTAAATCAATCACTTACACCCCAAAACCACCTCACAATATAATAGTCATAAACGTAATGCGTTTATGGAGGT
>NZ_BAZW01000014.1 GCF_000974365.1 Geofilum rubicundum JCM 15548 | reverse complement strand
TTTTTGTTGTGCTTTTAAGCTTCCTTTTTGCTGCTTCCAGCGCCAGTTCTGCTTTTCAGCGTGCTAACCTCTTTTGGAAAGCGAGTGCAAAGTAAGACCTTTTATTTTTAACCGCCAAATGTTTTTGTCAAAAATTTGAAAGTTTTTCTGAAGCCGTTTTTAATGAGCTGCTTACATCTTCCTGAAAGATGAAACAAATATCGCCCGCTACTCCTTTAGCACTATTCTCAATCTTGTGGCTCTCCTGGCTCTTCGCGTTTGATGAACCTGATCTCTCTTGGAAAGCGGATGCAAAGTAACGCTTAATTTTCCCAGTTTCCAAACCTTTGCCGGAGTCGAAAACCATAAAAAATGTAAATCAGTTTATTAACAAAGGCTTAGCATTAAATTAATGTGAAAAACATCCTGAAAGCAGGGGGAAACCCCTATTCTCTGAAGCCCTAAAACTGAATAATTCAACAAAACATTCTTATTATTGACGGATAATCCATAAATTTGATTGGCCAAACATCCTGAAAGTTTGGAATACTTATTGTAACCCAATTATTTCAACTAATTAATTATTTATGAACTTACCCATTTTTAAAACAAGCAACTGGTGGCTATGGATGGCACTGTTCGCGGTGGTACCCATGACCTCGTGTGACGACGATGAAAAGATTGAGCCCCAGGAAGAGAAGATCGAAATTTCGGCAGAAGTCCTTAAAATCAATAAATTCATTTATGATAATATGAACGCGCTCTATTACTGGAACGAGGAAATGCCCGACCTCAATTACAGAGAAGAGACGGATTCAGAGGAATACTTTTACAAACTACTGAAAGATCCGGACGACCGCTGGTCGTTTATCACGGATGATATTGATGCGTTGGAGAACTATTTTGAGGGGGTTTTCAAAAGTCCCGGTTACTCCATTCAAGGCTATTTTGTGAATGAAAATTCCAGCCAGGTGGTCTTTATTGTTGAATATGTTTACCGAAACTCCCCTGCCAGCGAAGCGGGCCTCAGACGGGGTGATCTATTCTATAAAATAAATGGCAAGATACTGACCAGTGAAAACTATCAGGAGTTACTGGCGCTGGACGATAAAGTCATTACCCTGGGGCAAATGACCCAGGAGGGCCAGATTACAGCGATTGAACCTGCCATCAGCGTTCAATCCAAGGAAGACCTGGTACAACACCCCATCCTGGCGACCAGCATCACAGAAACAGAAACTGCTACCATTGGCTATCTGGCCTATGCTTCCTTTATTGCCAGTTATGACGATGAACTGGCGCAGGTATTCACGGATTTCAAAGCCGCCGGCGTTGATGAGCTGGTGCTTGATTTGCGTTACAACGGCGGTGGATCGGTAGCCACCGCACAAAAACTGGCCAGCATGATTGTCCCTGCTGCAGCCAACCAACAAATCTTTATCCGGGAAAAATACAATGATTTTCTGTCCCAATACAATTTCGATTTAAAATTTGACGTGGAGGCCAACAACCTGAATCTGGAACGGGTTTATGTTTTGACCACCTCGGGTACAGCCTCCGCCAGTGAGATGATCATCTATGGCCTGGCACCTTACATGGACGTTTTTCAAATAGGCGATGAAACCCACGGGAAATATTATGCCTCTATTACCTGGAGTGACAACATGGAAGAACCGGAAAAGCGCACGCACAACTGGGCCATTCAACCCATCGTTATTAAATCAGAGAATGTAGACAACAGCATTAATTACCTGGTGGGTTTAGCCCCCGATTATGAGCTGGACGATATCAGATACAACGCCGATCTGGGCGATCCGGAAGAGCATTTTCTGGCGGTTGCCATTGAACACATTACCACAGGAAGCATTAACGCTGCCGCTTTAAAGTCGGCCTCATCTGGTTTTCAAAACATCAAAGCCATTAAAGGATTCAAGGAAAGCAGGATCCCCTACATGGTACCATGTTTGTTGAAAACCCTCTACTGCCGTAAGGCCCTGGCCGCAAGGCTAATCAATTGCCAAAAATGCCGGACGCTTATCGCGTCTGGCATTTTTTTTGTAAAGTTAA
Source organism: Geofilum rubicundum JCM 15548 (assembly GCF_000974365.1). GTDB lineage: Bacteria > Bacteroidota > Bacteroidia > Bacteroidales > Marinilabiliaceae > Geofilum > Geofilum rubicundum. The sequence continues at coordinate 70,985 of NZ_BAZW01000014.1, read as the reverse complement.
AACGGGAACCTAACGATCTATAAAAACTACCTGTGCTCCTTGATCTTCTTAAAAAACTTGGAGGCAAAAATAAAATCATTCAAGGCCTGATTGTCACTGTGGAAAATATCATCACTGGTGCCTTCCCAATGCTTCTTGCCTTCATAGATAAACACGATATTTTCTCCAATGGCGAACACCGAGTTCATGTCGTGGGTATTCACAATGGTGGTCATGTTATACTCCTGGGTGATCTCCTGAATCAATTCATCAATTACGATGGCGGTTTTGGGGTCGAGCCCCGAATTGGGCTCATCACAGAACAGGTAGCGCGGATTGAGCGCTATGGCACGGGCAATGGCCACCCGCTTTTGCATGCCACCGCTGATTTCTGAAGGAAACAGGTGATTAATGTTTTCAAGATTGACCCTTTTGAGACAGGCATTGGCCCGCTCGCGGCGCTCTTCCAGGCTTTGATCGGTGAAAATATCCAGGGGAAACCGCACATTCTCTTCGACCGTCTGGGAATCGAACAGCGCAGATCCCTGAAAGAGCATCCCTATTTCCTTCCTGGCATCAATTCTTTCTTGGTCGGACATGCCCGTAAAATTACGCGCATCGTATATCACCGAGCCGGAATCCGGTTCATGCAGGCCCACCAGGGTTTTGAGCAACACGGTTTTTCCGGAGCCACTCTGACCAATGATCAAATTGGTGTGGCCCGTCTTGAACGTGGCACTCACATTGTCCAGAATCATTTTTCCGTCAAATGATTTATATATATCCACTGCTTCTATCATGCCAATAACAATTGTGTGAGTAAAAGATTGAACAGCAATATCTGAATACTGCTGACCACTACGGCCCGGGTACTGGAATGCCCTACTTCCAAAGAACCGCCGGTGGTATAGTAACCCCAGTAGCCCGATATGGTGGTGATTAAAAAGGCAAACACCACGGCCTTGATCAGGGAATAAACGATGTAGAAGGGAATGAAGGCATACTGAATGCCATAGATAAAATCATTGGACGGCACTACACCGGTCAGACTACCCGCGGTCCAGCCCCCTATAATACCAATCCCCATGCTGATGAGCACCAAAAACGGCAAAAGAAAGATCATGGCCAGGACTTTAGGCAAAACCAGAAATCCGGCTGAATTAATCCCCATCACATCCAGAACATCGATCTGTTCGGTGACGCGCATGGTGCCAATTTCAGAGGCAATGTGCGAGCCCACTTTACCGGCCAGAATCAGGCTCACAATGGTGCTGGAAAATTCCAGCAAAATGGAATCCCGGGCGGCCACACCCACCGTGTATTTAGGAATAAAGGGCAATTCAATATTATAAGCGGTCTGCAAGGTAATCACCGCCCCCATAAAAAAGGATATAATAAACACAATGCCCACCGAACTCAGGCCCAATACATCCATCTCTTTAATGGTTTGTGTGAGCAACAACCGGTGTTTAACGGGTCTTCGAAAAACATCGCGGACAAACAAGGCGTAGCGTCCCAGGTGAAATAGAAAAGTCATATTCAAAATTTTAGGGCCTTCAATGTGGATCATTCAAGCGCCTGATAATAATTCCTAATTGTGTCTACAAAAGTACCAACCACAATGCAAATATTGTTAATTTCGTGGCACGAATGAAAAAAAAGAGCTAAATTAATGGCAATGGCCACAATAACAAACAAATAAGTTACCGGATCCAGGCTTCTGTTAGGATCGTGCCCGGGTTGGCATGGTTATAGTTAGAAGGATGGCGATGAAATATACAACTAAATAATAGAGTGATGAAGAAAGACACGTATTGTGTAATTATGGCAGGAGGCGTTGGGAGCAGATTCTGGCCTCTGAGTAAAAGTTCTACCCCCAAGCAGTTCCTCGACATCCTGGGAACAGGCAAAAGTTTGCTGAGGCAAACGTTTGACCGCTTTACCCCCTTGTGCCCCAAAGAAAACTTTTTGATTGTTACCAGTGCGGAATATGCCGATCAGGTTTTGGAACAATTGCCTGAATTACAAGCAGAGCAAGTCCTGAAAGAACCTTTCCGACGCAATACGGCGCCCTGCATTGCCTATGCCAACGCCTGGATCCGAACCCGTAATAAAAATGCCAACATTGTGGTTACGCCGGCAGATCATTTAATCATAAACGAAACGGCCTTTATTCAGTCGATTGAAGACGGCCTGCAATTTGTCCGGGACAACGACGCCCTCCTGACCCTCGGCATTAAACCCCATCGTCCCGAAACCGGCTATGGCTATATCCAGATTGGTAATCAGGCAGCAGATAAGTATCCGGGATTCAACAAAGTAAAGACCTTTACGGAAAAACCCAATGCCGAGTTGGCCAAAGTGTTTTTCGAAAGCGGTGAATTTTTCTGGAACAGCGGCATCTTTATCTGGACGCTTGGAGCCATTGATACGGCTTTTCAAAGCAAGCTTCCGGAGGTCCAGAACCTCTTCCTCAAACTGGATAAAGAAATAGGTACAACGAATGAAGAAAAGGCCCTCAACAACACCTACATTGATTGTAAAAACATATCGATCGACTATGGTGTGATGGAAAAAGCAGATAACGTCTATGTGCAAACCGTCAGTTTTGGCTGGTCCGATTTGGGCACCTGGACCTCCCTGTATGAATACTCGGCACAGGATAAGGCCAGCAATGCCATTATTAGCGGCAAGGTGCTCCTTTATGATACGGAGCAAAGCGTTGTTAACATCCCGGGCGATAAAGTAGCCATTATCCAGGGTTTAAAGGATTATATAGTGGTGGACTCAGGGGATGCCCTCCTGATATGCCCCAAAACCAATGAGCAACAGATTCGTCAATTCACCACAGATATAAAGGCCGAATTCGGGGACGACGTCGTCTAGCGTCCGGCTTCCCGCTAAAAACAAACAACTTTAAAAAGGAAAAAGGCCGGATGCAACATCCGGCCTTTCTATTTTTACAACTTTGAGAAAACTTCAATTCATCACTAGTATTCCCAAAGGTCGTGCTCAAAGTTAAAGATCTCTTCTTTAATACGCTCTGATTCCAACATGGCTTCAATACCGGCTGCATAACTATCAATGGTACGGTTGTCGTACATGTTGGTTTCCTGAACAATGTAGCTGCCAAAATATCTTTTGGTAAAAATATCATCAAAAGAACGTCTCTGGGCATCATTGCTGGCATTAAACACTTCGTAACGGGCGAAAAGATCGCGGGCTTCGGGATAATTCACCCAGAAGGTCTGCCGTTTCACAATTTCACCGGCTTCATTGGCGTATTCCCGAATGGGACACAAACCAATAATACGAACATCCATGCGGGAATAGTTGCGATCGAAATACCAGATTTCTTTCACCATAACTTGCTTAACTTCTTCCACACGCACGTTGCGGGTCACCTCTACCTCCTCATACATGTTGGTTTCCGGATTCAGCACCTCGGTGACTTCGGTGGTGGCTCCCATCGCTTCATTGACATCCTCGTAGTTCATCCGAACCTTGAATTCATCATCGGCGGGAGAATACGCGGGTAGACCCTCGTACTGAATACCGTGCAACAGCAGACTGATCAAACTATAGCGATCATCCTTTGTCGAAATGGGATAGTACATGGGTAAATTCATCTTCTCTCTCAGGTCGATGATGCGCCAAACACGCTTCGACCACAGGATATCCGCTTCTCTTAAAGAGGGATAAGGAACAGGCTTCTTGTTTCGGATATGTTCTTTGTCAAAGATATTATCCAATGGTTGACCGTCACGTTGGGCTTCCGCTTCGAAAGTCGTCAGCATGAAACCAAAAGCAAGCAACCCTAGTAAATACAAAACTTGTTTTCTCATTGTTGTATCTGTTTAATGTATTTTGTAATAAAATTTAAAATGGGCCATTAATCCACCACCAATGTGATGGTTCCCAATGAACGTCTTCTGCCATCAGGACCGACTGCCTGAATATCCTGTATAAAAACTCTTTGACCACGAACGGCTCCCCGCATTAAATCCTTTTGTTCTTCTGTAAACAAGTTGCTGTTGGAGGAAGCATCCACCACATAACCGTTACGAATGGTGGCTACGGCAAACTGCGTCACCTTAAACTGCAAGTCAAACTCAAAGTTCTCCATGTCCGCCACAACACCCAACTGAGCGAGCAGCAAAGCTTTGGCAATGGGACCGTCCCTTTGATCGTTCACCTTGGCCACAGGATCAGGCACCCGCTTGATCCGGAATGTTTTGCGCCCCAGATTTCTATCGGTATCATTGACCCTGGCGGCTACGGTTATCACGGCCTCACGACCGGCAGAACCGTTGTTCGGCTGAACAATGTAACCATTTCCTCTTCGCGCGATTCGCGCATTGGATATATTCACTCTCAGGTTTTCACTCGGAATACCGGGAACCGAAATTTCTACCGGATTCTCAACACCTTCGTAAAACACATTCATTTTGGTCGGTGAAATCACCACGCTGGGCTGGGAAACCAAATAGCTGCCACCCACTGCATGGGTTCGGGGATTACCATCCGGTCCCATCACCGTAATTTCTCCGGACCAGGTCTTGTCACCCGTAGTATTGGCAGGAAGTCTCAATATTCCACGCCCTTCCCGGGTCTCCAGCGTTCTGCCATCTACCGTTACCGTTGGAGGCTGGGTCGTATCCCGTGCTGCCATCATGATCTCAGCATAGTATTCGTCCCCTTGAATGACATAATCAGAACGTTGCAATACCAAAGGCTCAATGGCATTGAATTTAAAAGAGCCTTCATCAATCTTCGTAAACAGGTAGCGCACCACATCTGATTCCATGTTACGCACATCGGCCTGAATCTGACTCAAAAGAGCCATGGAAGCAGCCAGTGGTAAGTGTTCAAACTTCTCACTTTCCCAGGAAATCTGAACACCATCCTTTATTGGCGGATCTTCTGTTGAGAGAACCGTTTCGACAGTGGCTTTTAACGATGAATCCGTTTCCACAAATTGGACCAATAATTCTTTGTATTCACCCATCCGGCGCTTCAATTCTTCACTTCTTTCTCCACCCTTTTCGGTAATCATTACCTGAGGGGCGATATCCTGATTGCTGATCGATTTATAGTTTTCGGGTGTGTACTCAGGACCATCCGCCGTGGTCACAAACAATTGCTTGAGCTCATCGATGTGGGCTACCAGTTCATCAGCCTTATCTCTAATGAGTGCGCTTTTGTCAAAATTCTCCTTAACCTTGGCTTCGTTGGAGGCAAAAGCTGCTTCGAAATCTGAATAAAGAAACTCGTTCTTGGATTCAACGGACTCCTTGGCCTGAATAATACTTCGGTCAACCAGAATGAAGGCATTTAGTAATTCACCTGAGACGTTCAAAGCAAGCATAGCGGTCAGGAAGAGATACATCATCCCAATCATCTTTTGCCGCGGCGTTTCAGGACAGTTTCCACCAGACATAATCTATAGTTCTTTTAGTTTCTGATTGATTGATTATTTACCTCCACCAACACTCATGGCACTCAGCATATTACCATAAATGGTATTGAGTTCTCCAAGCGTTTTAGACAGATTAGCAACTTCTTCTTTATAAGTAACAGTATCAGAAACGGATTGGTTAAGGTGTTGACTGATTTCGCCCAGACTTTTCGACAATTCCTGTGAAGTGGTCACCTGGGCATTAATGCTTGACAGTTGAAGTTCATAAGCAGAGTTGATAGAGGACAACTTTTGGTTGGCGGTTGCCAAACCTTCGGTATATTTTTGCCCGTCAGCTGAAATCTTTTCAACCTGCTGGGACATAGAACTTCCCAAAGTCTGATACGATTGAACCAACTGGTCTCCTGAAGTCTTTATGGTATCAATGAAGCCGGAACCGGTTTTGGACAACTCATCAGAAAATTTCATGCCGCTGTCGGCCACCACCTTGGCCGTACTCACATAGCTACTGGCCAGCGCTTCGGCAGATTGTCCCAGTTGCGACTGGGTTGTTGAGAGATTGCCCACACTGTCGGTAGCCGCTTTCATCGTTTGCAGGTATGCTTCGGTGGCCATAGTGGCCTCACTCATGTGAGACAAGTTATTGGCCGTTTGTGATAGTTTCTTGATGCCTTCTCCCAATTTCTCAACGGTTGAAACATCCAGATGGCCACTTTGAATAAGGCTGCCAGTTCACTGCCGCCACCACCGCCACCGCCATGACCGCGGTCACGTGGCTCCAGGCCAACCAGTTCCGGATAAACCAGACTCCAGTCGGGCATCTCATGAGGAGGCTCAAATGCAGATAAAAAGAATATGATTGCTTCTGTTCCCAAACCTGCTATCAACATGGCGCTGGCACCCGGAAGGTGAAGAATCTTCCATAAAGCTCCCAGTATAACAACTGCGGCTCCGATACCATATACTTTACCCATTATCTTCTTATAGGCAGGACTTGCAAAAAAACCACTTCCACTCATTTTGAATAATTTTACGTGGGCTAATAGATTAATTAATTTCCAATATAATCACGGATACAACGGAAACCGATATACGATTTAGAAGAATCCTGATATTCATAAGTACGGGTGCTATTTTGCATAAAGAAGGCAATGTCTTTCCATGATCCGCCACGAATGACTTTACGTTTCATTACATGGTGATCACCGGGCAGGGCATTGTACTTATAGGTGGGACTTAAATCATGCATGAAACCATAAGAAGATTCATCAAAGGCACTGGAGGTCCATTCAGCCACATTACCCGACATGTCATACAAACCAAAATCGTTGGGTGAGAATGAAGCCACAGTCATTGAATACATACCGCCATCATCCCCATAGCGTCCGCGAAGCGGTTTAAAGTTCGCCAGGAAACATCCTTTATCGTTGCGTGTATACAGACCACCCCAAGGGTACAAATTGTTATCCAAACCTCCGCGGGCTGCGTATTCCCATTCGGCTTCATTAGGCAAGCGGTACTCCATTACTTCCGGCTGACCTTTTGACCGCAGGAAGTTATTCAGAAGTTGGGTGCGCCAAATACTGAAGGCGGTAGCCTGCTTCCATGTAACCCCTACGACGGGATATTCATCAAAGCCCGGATGCCAGAAATACATTTGTGTCCACGGCTCATTAAAGGAATAGGTGAAATCAGCTATCCAGGCCAGCGTATCGGGATACACATTCACCTGATCTTTCATAATGAAAGCCGAACGGTCGGCTATTTCAACCCGCTCTCCGAATTGGTTGAAAACCTCTCCTTCATAGCTGTTGGTCTCGAAGTTATAGCGATTGGTTTTTTTGGCCGCTTGCTGCAGATCTACCCACTCATAGTCATAATTCAACTTTCGGGTATCGACCTCTTTTCTGCGGAAAAAACGCTCATTCTCAGAAAGGAAAATATCTTCCAGAATTTCAGCATACTCTTCGTTGCTCCAATCCAAACGGGCATCCCAGTTCAGATAAGGCGGATCAATAATGTTTCCATAACGATCCTCAGAAATCAGGAATTCCTCAAATTGGTCACCCAGCATGCGACGGGCAATACTGTCGCGTACCCAATAAACAAATTGACGGTATTCACTGTTGGTCACCTCCGTCTCATCCATCCAAAAAGATGGAATCGAGATAGTTCTGGTTTGAGTTGTCATTGAATTCGTGATGTCCTCATCATTTAAACCCATATTAAAACTACCCTGAGGAATAAACAACATTCCAAAAGGATCAGGCTCATAGAACGAAGCACGACGTGCAACCCCAACGAGCTCACCATTTCCGGATTTTCCGCATCCGGATAAAATCGTGAGTAAAACGATACCTAGGGCAAGTACTTTCTTCATAGTTTTCGGATATTCTTAAACTGTACTATTAAACTCATTTTTCTATTTTCATAAGAAGCGTACGCTTCTGTATTGCTTATCTCTCTTTTCAAAGGAAAGATCAAATGTGTAACCTACCATTATTTCATGACTGCCGTTACTTCCGGCATGACTCAACCGCGATGTTGTAATATCGTAACTGTACCCAACTCTTATGCCACTGTTCAACTCCAACCCTGCCATCACAACTACTGCATCCTGTAATCTGTAGCTCAATCCTCCCCAGTATTTGTCCAGATAATGCAGATTCACATTCAAATCAAATTGCCAGGCGGGGCCTGAATTCTTAACAAACAACGAGGGTCTGATTTCAATCGGACTTTCTATCAGACGATGATTGTATCCGGCCATGAAAAAAAAAGAACGTGGGATATATACGTCTAACTGTTCATTAAAGTTTGGTTTTGGTTCAAATAAATGTAAAACAGATAATCCGGCATAAAAATCCGGATGAATAAAACTTACGCCAAATCCGGCATCCAGCGCTGTGGCAGATTCTTCATTATTGGAAATTAAAGCATCCGTATCTACATGGTATCGACTGCCTGCAGGTGCCAAATGCACCTTGCTTCCATCAAAGACCTGATTGACAAGCCCTATATTCATCCCAATCCCTAACTTCATGTCATCCAGAATGTATTGTCGGCCAATGACACCCTGAATGGTCAGATTGCTGAAAAAGCCAATTTCATCATTCATTATAACCAGCCCCACACCACTTTGATTCCCAAAAATAGTAGTGGCCATATCCGCTCCCACAACCGTTGTTCTGGGGGCTCCCTCTATTCCAACCCACTGATGCCGGTCCAGTGCACTTATATTCACCCTTCCGGAGCTTCCGGCAAACCCGGCATTAACCATCAGGGGGTTAAACATATTTTGACTGAACTGCGGGTCATACTGCGCAAAGGTCGAAGACCCAACGCAAAATAAAGCAAAAAAAATATAAGTCCCAGACCAAAACCTTCTAAAAAGAAAAAAAAACATATTCCTTCCCTTTCCAAACAACCCGGTTTTGGATGACTTTCGGGTCAAAACATCCACCTTCAAAGAGCTTACATTTTCAACTTTAAAAACTAAGTCCATATACTAATTTTCAACTTCAAAGGTTACATTTTTTTATTGGGCTATTTATCATCTAAATCATCGTTTCTGTCTCTGCATCTGTTTCTCATAAACAAACGCCACCATTTACCGGGTATCTCACTTCGCAAGGATTGCCGGTAATCTTCCCTGCTGCAGGCCACCACCTCTTTAACGGCTCCCATGGGTGCTTTCATCCACCATCTGTCATTCCCTGTGTTTCTGAAAAAAAACAACGGATGGTCTAAGCCATCCAGTGGCACCACATATTTTTTGTACATTTCGGCGTCTTCTTCAGGCTGTTCACTGTACCTCCCATAAAAGCCATCCATAAAATGCCAGACCATTTCTGCAGCCAGAACCAGCGTGTCTTTTCGATCCTCTTCGAACGGGACATCAAAAATTCCCGCCGCCATCACCTGGTCACTCATTCCTGAGTACCTCAGAATGCGACAGGCATCATAGGGTTCAATTCCATGGGGACTTTGTATATCGGAGGTAAATTGAGGCTGACCCTTAATCATCCTGAAATCGATGCTGACTATTTGTGCATCTCTGACTGGTATCTCCAACTGAGAAATATTTTCTCCCCTTAACTCTCCCAATCTGATTATTTCAAAAAAACGCTCTTTCAAAAACTTTTCCTGAGCAGGGGATATTAAATATTTTTGGGTCCCAAAAACCACCAGGTCGTCAATACGAACATCGTGTGAACCAATAAGGTAACTCAACCAGGAACGGGATGAAAAATCCTCCCCCCGCGTGTCAATGTCCAACATGGCATCACCTACCACTATATTCACCGGGCGTTCGGGATGCAATTTCAGTCTTCCTTTAACCACCGGAACCGTCAGGTCCTGCGTGCCCCCCAGCAACAATACCGTCACGCCTCTGCCATTAAAATAAACAATGGCTTCCTGAAGCGCCTGATACCTGTCATTCAAGCCATTCCCCCGGATATTTCCGGCATCTCCGAAAATACCTTTCTCATTAAAGGCACTTAAGCCATACAAATAGGGACGAATGGCATCCGGTGCGTTGGCACACGCCCGATTATCCACTGAGTTCCTGGATTCAGGAACGCCTATAATCACTGCCCTGCCACTGAAGTTCTCAAACCATTCCGCCTCGCCCTTATAAAAAGAGATTTCGCAGCCGAGTGCCTCTTCTGCGTTAATCCCCGGAACAGTTTGCATTCCGCCTGTATAAGGTTCAAAGTAGTGACTCAGTTCCACGATATTATTTCTTTTTGGCTTTAACCGTTGTTGCAGCCTTGGTTGTTGTCTTTTTCGCTACGGCTTTTTTGGTCGCAGGCTTCTTTTCTGCTGATTTCTTGGCTACCGGTTTCTTTACGGTTGATTTTTTAGCAGCAGTCTTTTTTCCGGTTGATTTTTTGGGTGTTTCATTGATAATTTTCCGACAATCTTCCAACGATAAGGCAGCTGCCTCGGTCGTTTTCGGAATTTTATAATTCTCACCGTCAAAATTGATATAAGGCCCCCATCTTCCATTAAGAATCTGTAAACCCGGTTCTTCTTCAAACGCCCGTATAATTTTTTTATTGTCTTTCTCCCGCTTTTCTTCAATTAATTCGATGGCCCTGTCCAGCGAAATCTCCAGGGGGTCATCGATCCCCTTTTTAAGCGAGACAAACTTGCCATCATGTCGGACATAGGGTCCGAAGCGCCCCACTCCCACTACCACTTTCTTTTCTTCATACAGACCGAGGTCTCTGGGCAATTCAAACAATTTCAGGGCCTCCTCCAGAGTAATGGTTTCAATATGCTGTTCCCGGGTCAAGGAGGCAAAAGCAGGCTTTTCCTCCTCGTCGGAACCATCTCCCAGCTGAGCCATGGGGCCATACCGGCCTATTCTTACACTGACCGGTTTGCCGGTTTTGGGATCATCGCCCAAAAGACGTTCTCCGGTGTTGCGTTCCGACTTCTCCAGGGTTTCTTCCACCTGTTTGTGAAAAGGCGTGTAAAACTTGTCGATGGCCACATTCCAAACCAGTTCACCGGCAGCAATACTGTCAAACTCCTTTTCGACTTCTGCGGTAAAATCGTGGTTCACAATGTTGGGAAAATACTTGACCAGAAAATCGTTGACCACCATGCCTATATCGGTCGGAAACAATTTCGAGCGCTCGGCGCCCGTGTTCTCCGTCCTGGTACTGCCCGTCACTTTTCCGCTTTTCAGAACCAGGGCCCGGTAATCCCGTGGTGTGCCATCCCGGTCTTCCTTCACCACATATCCGCGTTGCTGAATGGTGCTGATGGTGGGGGCATAGGTGGAGGGACGACCAATTCCCAGTTCTTCCAGTTTACGAACCAGACTGGCTTCTGTGAATCGGGGCGGCTTCTGAGTCCATCGTTCCCGTGCTTCCATTTGATCCAGATCCAGGGGATTCCCTTTTTCCATGTGCGGCAAAAATCCGGGCATTTCCTCTTCTTCCTTCTCCTGATCGGTGGATTCAATATAAACTTTTAGAAAACCATCAAACTGAATCACTTCACCGGTGGCCTGAAAATAATTGGCGGATCCGCTCACCTTGATGTTGACACTGGTTTTCTCAATCTTCGCATCCGCCATTTGCGAGGCATGGTGCGTTTATATATCAGGTCGTAAAGTTTTTGCTCTGCTGCGCTGCCCGAAACGGCTGGCTGATTAAGATAGGTGGGACGAATGGCTTCGTGGGCCTCTTGTGCCCCTTTGCTCTTGGTTTTATACTTGCGGACCTGGACATATTCCGAACCCATTTCATTTTTAATCTGTTCGACGGCCAACCCGACGGCGGCATCGGCCAGATTAACAGAATCGGTACGCATGTAGGTGATTTTTCCGGCTTCGTACAAGCGCTGAGCCACCGACATGGTTTGTCCCACCGAAAAGCCCAGTTTCCGGGCCGCTTCCTGTTGTAGCGTGGAGGTGGTAAAAGGCGCCGCAGGCGACTTGGTTAAGGGCTTACGCGTGACCTGATCTACCTCAAACGTGGATTGGGCACAAGTCTCCAGAAAGGCCGTTGCCGCTTTTTCTGTTTTGAATCGCTGGTTCAATTCGGCCCTGACCTCTTGTTTTTTGCCCTCCTCGTTTTCGATCAAAAAACGAGCGGTCACCCTAAAAGATGATTCGGCTTCAAAACCAAAGATTTCCCGCTCCCGCTCTACCAATATCCGAACGGCCACAGACTGAACACGACCGGCGGATAAGGAGGGTTTGACTTTCTTCCATAAAACGGGCGATAACTCAAAGCCTACCAGGCGGTCCAATACTCTTCGTGCCTGCTGGGCATCCACCAGATTTTGATCTATTTGTCGGGGACTTTTGATGGCATTCAAAATGGCCTCCTTGGTGATTTCATGAAAAACAATGCGTTTGGTGTTCTCAGGTGTCAGTTCAAGGACTTCCGACAAGTGCCAGGCAATGGCCTCTCCTTCGCGGTCCTCATCGGACGCCAGCCAAATCATACCCGACTGCTTAACCAAACTCTTCAATTCCCTGACCACTTCTTTTTTGTCGACCGACACCACATACTGTGGCTCATAGCCTTTATTGACGTCTACGCCATAATCTTTCTTGGCCAAATCACGGATGTGCCCGTAACTTGATTTAACCAAAAAATCTTTCCCAAGAAACTTTTCTATTGTTTTAGCTTTGGCAGGTGACTCTACAATCACCAGATTCATTTCTTTATCCTTTGCTTTTTGCGCCATGAAAATATATTTAGTGCCCCAAAATTACAATATTATAGCTCGCAAATTTATAAAATATTGTGAGAAAGTACTTATTTATTGTGGAAGGGTTGAGGGGGAAAGAATTCGAAATTTTCTTAACTTTACATTAAATTTTTTGGAACAATTACCTATTTGCTTATATGGAAAAGTCACCTCTGGTAAAGAAAATTACAATCTGGCTCTACGGCTTGTTCGCAGCCGCGGTGGTCTCGGTCTTTCTGCTTTTTTTCCTGATATCCGCAGGGGCCCTGGGCTTTATGCCCAGCTTTGAGGAACTGGAAAACCCGCACAGCAATCTGGCCACGGAAGTTTTTGCTGCGGATGAAGTGCTTTTGGGCAACTTTTTTCAGGAGAACCGAAGTCGGGTTGAATATGAAGAAATATCACCCAATGTCATCAACGCCTTGGTTTCCACCGAGGACATCCGCTTCTATGATCACTCCGGAATCGATGCCCGTGGATTGGCCCGGGTGCTGTTCAGAACCATCCTCTTGCAGGAAGAGAGTTCTGGCGGCGGATCGACCATCACCCAGCAATTGGCCAAACTGCTGTTCCATGATCCGGCCCGCAGCAAATGGGAACGCGGCATTCAAAAACTCAAAGAGTGGGTGATCGCTGTTAAATTGGAACGCAGCTATACGAAGGATGAAATTCTGGGTATGTACCTGAATAAAGCGCCCTTTATTTATGATGCTTATGGCATAAAATCAGCCGCTGCCACCTTTTTTAGCACCTATCCGGATTCCTTGACAGTGGAAGAATCGGCCGTTTTAGTGGGCATGCTCAAAAATCCCTCACTCTTCAATCCGGTGCGACGCCCTGAACTGACACAAGGCCGGCGCAATGTGGTGTTGCACCAAATGATGAAAGCCAGGCACCTGACACGTGCGGAATACGACTCGCTCAAACAATTACCTTTGGGTCTGGAATTCAAACGCTCAGATCATATTGGGGGACTGGCACCCTATTTCAGGGAATATCTGCGCACGACGCTGACGGCCAGGCAACCGGTAAGAGAGAACTATGCCTCCTGGCAAAATCAAAAATTTCTGGAAGACAGTGTGGAGTGGAACAAAAACCCGCTGTTTGGATGGGTGAATAAAAACCTGAAGGCGGATGGTTCAAAGTATGACATCTACCGGGACGGACTCAAAATATACACCACCATTGATTCGGAATTGCAATTAAACGCTGAAAAGGCAGTACAGATGCATTTGGCTGAAGACTTGCAGCCCAAGTTCTTCAAGGAAAAAAGGGGACGCACCCGCGCCCCTTTTACCCAACATATCACCAAGGAGCAATACGACCAGATTATTAACCGGGCCATGCAACAAACAGATCGCTATCGAATCCTTCGGCAGAAAGATATGCCGGAAGACTCCATCCGCATGGTCTTCAATGAGCCGGTACCCATGCAGGTATTCTCCTACAAGGGCGATATTGACACCATAATGAGTCCGATGGACAGCATCCACTATTACAAATCCTTTTTACGGGCCAGTCTGTTTTCCATGGATCCGCATTCGGGACATGTGAAGGCCTATGTGGGTGGTCCCAGCTACAAGCACTTTAAATATGACATGGCCACCATGGGCAAGCGTCAGGTAGGGTCTACCATCAAACCCTTTATTTATACACTGGCCATGCAGGAAGGGCTGACGCCCTGCGATCTGGTGCCCAATGTGCCCCAGACTTTCTACTTGCCTACCGGACAAACATGGACGCCCCGCACCTCCGGCAACAGACGCGAAGGTGAAATGGTTTCCCTGAAATGGGGGCTGGCACAATCGAACAACAACATCACGGCCTGGATCATGAAACAATACAATCCGCAGGCAGTGGTCAATATTCTCCGGTCATTGGGCATTAAGAGTCCCATGGATGCCGTTCCGGCCTTATCTCTGGGGGCACCGGATTTTGGACTGAGTGAAATGGTGGCGGCCTATGCCACCTATGCCAACAAGGGTGTACACTCAGAACCGCTGTTCGTGACGCGGATTGAGGATCGGTATGGCAATGTCATTTCCACTTTTAATCCCCGGCGCTCGGAAGCATCAATGAGCACAACGCCTATTTAATGCTCAACTTGCTTCAAGGGGTAGTGAATACGGGTACAGCCATCCGGTTGCGGCTGACCTATAACTTACGCGGACAAATTGGCGGAAAAACGGGGACGACCCAAAACAATTCAGATGGCTGGTTTATTGGAGTAAGCCCCAATCTTGTAACAGGCGTTTGGGTGGGCGGCGAGGACCGGGATGTCCACTTCGACAACACCTATCTGGGACAGGGGGCCAATATGGCGCTGCCGATTTGGGCACTGTATATGATACCCGCTTATGAGGACCCGGAATCGGGCTATTCACTGGAAGATGAATTTGAGGCTCCCTTAAGATTTGATATCGACCTGAATTGCCCGGACGAGTACGTCCCCCAATCAGAAGACGAGATTGAAATAGAGACGATTGGTGAGCAACAAAGAAACGAATTTTTATAGAACCGGTGAGCGACTTTTTTTCTGCTCTATTTTGCGAGGAAGAAAGCTCATTTCACGAAGGACCAGGAGGTCTTCCGGCAGCTGTTAAGAAAACAGCTGTCGGAAGGCCTCTTCGAGTTTTCCGGCCTGGACCACCTTGATGTCGAATTTCTTAAAATCGATGCCTTTGTTGTAACGGGGAACGATGATGGATTTGAAACCCAGTTTTTCGGCCTCCCCGATGCGCTGTTCAATGCGGGTCACCGGACGGATTTCGCCGGACAGTCCCACCTCTCCGGTAAGGCAGATTTCCCGTGACACGGGCAGGTCTGTATTGGAGGAGAGGACGGCACTGACCACCGACAAGTCGATGGCCGGATCAGTGACTTTTAAGCCGCCGGCAATGTTGAGAAAAACATCCTTGGCGGCGAGCTTAAAACCGGCCCGCTTTTCGAGCACGGCGAGCAACATGTTCAATCGTCGCAAATCAAAACCGGTTGAAGAACGCTGTGGCGTGCCGTAGGCGGCCGTACTGGCCAGGGCCTGCACTTCTATCAAAAAGGGCCGCAAGCCCTCAATGGCAGCCGAAATAGCAATGCCACTCATGTCCTCATCCTGATGGGCCAGCAACATTTCACTGGGGTTGGAGACTTCCCTCAAGCCGGTACTCAACATTTCAAAAATGCCAATTTCTGAGGTGGAGCCAAACCGGTTTTTAATGGACCGCAAAATGCGGTACATATAATGGCGGTCCCCTTCGAATTGAAGCACCACATCCACCATGTGTTCCAGCACTTTGGGACCGGCCAGACTGCCTTCCTTGTTGATGTGCCCGATGAGCAAAACCGGCAGGTTTTGTTCTTTGGCCAGACGGAGTATCACGGCGGTAGACTCCCGAATCTGGGAAACGCTGCCCGGGGCCGACTCCACTCCTTCACGCTCCAAAGTCTGCACCGAATCAATGATCACCAAATCCGGCTTGACCTGATTGATATGGTTGATGATGCGCTCCAGGGAGGTTTCGCTTACCACCAGGCAATGGTCACCCTGATTGGGAACCAGGCGATTGGCCCTGAGCTTGATTTGCTGGGGGCTTTCTTCGCCCGATACATACAGAATCTTTTTCCCGGTCAGCATCAGGGCCATTTGCAGAACCAGGGTCGATTTTCCAATGCCCGGCTCACCACCCAATAAAACCAGTGCGCCGGGAACCATGCCACCACCCAAAACACGGTTAAATTCCCCGATGCCTGTATCAATGCGCGGCAGATCGTCCACCGTTACCTGGTTGACCGAAACCGGCTTTTGTCGGGGTGCTTCCACTGCACCCGACAGGCTCGCAGATTTGGATTTTCCGGTCATTACCACCTCTTCCACAAAGGTGTTCCACTCACCACATGAGTAGCATTTGCCAATCCATTTGGGGGACTCCGAACCACAGTTCTGGCAGACAAAGACCGATTTACTCTTAGCCATATAATAAAATTAAAAAGTATCCTGAAATGAATGAAAGTCTAAAGATGGGAAGAAATTTACAAATGGCAGACACAAAAAAACCGGACTCTGAATAAGAATCCGGTGCTGGTAATTTCTTCGTAAGTTTTTTAAGCCGCTCCTATATCAGCTTATTGGTGGCTGTATCCGGAAAAATAAAAATGGGCTTAAATGTTTGGGCTTCTTCCCAGGACATCATGGCATAGGTAATAATGATGACCACATCTCCTACGGCTGCTTTGCGTGCAGCAGCCCCATTCAGGCAAATAACACCGGATCCCCGTTTTCCTTTAATAACATAGGTTTCTATGCGTTCCCCATTGTTATTGTTAACCACCTGGACCTTCTCATTTTCGAGAATGTGGGCCTCTTCCATCAATTCTTCATCAATGGTAATGCTCCCGACATAGTTCAGGTTAGCTTCTGTAACTGTTACGTTGTGTAACTTTGATTTCACAACATGAATGTTCATGATATACCCTTTCTGTAAATCACATTATCAATCAACCTAATTTCACCGGCAAACACTGCAACACATCCCACTATATAATTACTTTCGTCCCAGCTGTTGACCGTTTGTAAAGTATTCCCGTCCACTATCTCAAAGTATTCGACTTGCAACTCCGGTGATGCATTGATGCTTTCAACGACAAAACCAATGGTATCCGCAACATTATGGGACTGTGCAAAATTACAAGATTCTGACAAAGTACGTGCTATAACCGGTGCATTTTTTCGTTGGGCATCGGATAAAAGTTGATTTCTGGAGCTCATGGCCAAGCCGTCTTCTTCGCGAATAATGGCGCAGGAGACAATCTCAACGGGGACATTTAATTGTCGCACCATGCCCGTACGATGGCCAATTGCTGAAAGTCTTTTTCGCCAAAAAAAGCTTTGTCGGGCTTCACCAGATCAAACAGTCTGCTGACCACCTGTGCCACCCCATTGAAATGGCCGGGGCGATAATGCCCTTCCATCACCTTATCAAGCGGTCCAAAATCAAACACCCTGTTGTCGGGTTCGGGATATACTTCTTTAACAGTTGGCACAAAAAGAAGTTCACAGGGTGTTTCAGACAACATGTCAGCATCTTTTTGAATATCACGCGGGTAACGCTCCAAATCGGCCGGATTGTTAAATTGGGTGGGATTCACAAAAATGCTCACCACGACCACATCGGATTGCTTCCCGGCCTCCATCGCCAGCGACAAATGCCCCTGGTGCAGGGCACCCATAGTAGCACAAAGCCAATCACTTTCCCGGCTTCTTTAAGGGCGTGAATGCGGGCACTCAGCTCAGACGATGATTCCAATATTTCCATATCAACTATTAAAGAAAAACGCGGCAAATTAAAGGAATAAAAACCAAAGAATAAAAATTCAATCATTAAAAATTCTTTACCGGCGAACATTAAATTTGGGGATTCGGCCACCAGTCAGGCGAAAGCCATTGAATCACGGCAGCTAAGGAACTTTGTTTTAGTACCATATTTTTTGTACTTTTGTACCCGTCACCCCACAAAATGGAGCGACTAAATGTTTCATCTTTTCTTAAAACAATGGAAAAAACCAAAGTCCTTTTCATCTCCCAGGAAATTACTCCCTACCTGTCCGAAAATGAAATGTCATTATCATCGCGCAATCTGCCACAAGGCATACAGGAAAGGAACAAAGAGATTCGAACCTTTATGCCGCGCTTTGGCTCCATTAATGAGCGACGTAACCAACTTCACGAAGTCATCCGCTTGTCCGGAATGAACCTGATCATAAACGATACAGACCACCCGTTGATCATAAAAGTGGCCTCCATTCAGGCGGCCCGCATGCAAGTTTATTTCATCGATAACGAAGATTATTTTCAAAGAAAATTCACCACCGTAGATGAGGATGGCACTGAATTTGCTGACAACGATGAACGGGCGATATTTTTTGCCCGTGGCGTTTTGGAAACCATTAAAAAGTTACGATGGGCGCCGGACATCGTCCATTGCCAGGGTTGGTTCACCGGTCTGGCACCATTGCTGATAAAAAAGACCATGAACGACGATCCCTTTTTCGCCAAATCGAAAGTGGTCTATTCCATCTTCAATGATGGTTTTACCAATCCGCTGGATAAAGAATTAAAATCAAAGGTGAAAGCCTTAGGCATCGCCGAAAAGGACATTAAATTATTGGAGGACCCCAGCTTTGAAAACCTTTCCAAACTGGCCATCAACATGTCAGATGGCGTTATTAAGGCCAGTCCGGAAATAAATCCTGAAGTGGAAAAATATGCCAAAGAATCGGGTAAAGTATTTCTGGATTTCCAGGACAGTGAATCCTATATTGATGCATTCAATGCTTTTTACGATTCATTATAAGTTAAACAACACAACAGAAAAATAAATAATCATTGTTTTATGCCGAACACATTCCAGAGGCTTTTGAAATTAACAGGAGCATTAGTTTTTATGGGTTTTTTGACCTATGGTTGTGAGAATGATCCTTCTA
The DNA here is from genome assembly GCF_000974365.1 of Geofilum rubicundum JCM 15548. Classification (GTDB taxonomy): domain Bacteria; phylum Bacteroidota; class Bacteroidia; order Bacteroidales; family Marinilabiliaceae; genus Geofilum; species Geofilum rubicundum. The sequence continues at coordinate 51,892 of NZ_BAZW01000014.1, read as the reverse complement.
CAATTGGCCTTGAGGCACTTCCTTCTTCTGATTTACTGAGTGCCAACAGCACAGAAAACATCATATATGGAAGCAACTTTGTACCCGACAGCATCGTGTCGGACAACAGTTCAATGAATCAGTATCCTTACGGCATCATCGGTTATTTCAACGATCCGATGTTTGGAAGGACCAAGGCCGACATGGTGACAGAGGTAACACTATCTGCCAACCCACCGGACTTCCGGTATGATCCGGCTACCGGAGAAATTGATGAAGCCAAGTTTTTTCCGGATTCGGTGGTGCTGAATCTGGCGTATGTGTTTGAAAACTGGTATGGTGATCCGGAAGCGGAACACACCATTCAGGTATATGAATTAGCTGAACGTCTGGATACGGCCTTTTCTGACAGCCGGTATTTTAGTGATTTTGAAATCCTTGGAAAATACTACAGTCAGCTTTTGGGGCAAAAGACCATTTCAGCTGCGGATACTTTAAGCGATTCAACCTGGCAGTCTCAAAATTATGTGAATGTCATAAGCCTGACACTGGACAATCAGCTAAGAGACAAACTTTTTAATCTGACAGAGGATGAGCTGAAAGATCGTAACCTTTTAAAAAATCGGTTTAACGGTTTGTATATCACCACCACTGATCCAGCTGATCCCACAAGGCCAGGCTCCCTGATTAAGATAAATCTGGAACATGAGTTAACCAATCTGACCCTCCACTACCGCAAGGAATTTCGTGAACTGGTAGGTGAAGATGACGAAGAAGGCACACTGCTGGAGGTTAGAAAAATGCGTTACATCTTCCCCATCAACCCCGAAGCCCGTTCATTTAACCGCTTTGAGCATGACCATACGGATAAAATTGAAGTCAATACACCCAACGCGGAGCGTTTGATGATACAGGGAATGGCAGGCAGCCAGGCGCAAATTGACTTGCGGCCTCTGATCGCTGAATGGGCAGATTCACTGACAAGTACAGACCCCAAGTATGGCATTAGCGGGGTAGATCTGATTTTTTACGCAGACACTTTCCACAACAGCCCGGATTTGTTTACGCCTATCAATACGACCCTTTCGATAACCCACCGGAGCGAAAACAACATCCCTATTGTCGCTTCTGCTGTCGATAAAGATGGGGAAAACATCCCGGCCTTCCGATTTTCTTCGGCCAGCTACGATGCAGAAAATAACAGCTATACCTTTAGCATGAATCAGGCGTATTTTGAGAAGGCAGCCAGGGGTGAACTGGAAGTTACCCCCTTTTATCTGACCATTCCTTTCACCCAGTTCAGCTTTAAAAGAGTTATACTGTTTAATAATGTGTCGGACCACCCCCCGGTATTTAAAGTGCGGTACGTGACCTATTAATCCTTTAAAGCCATCAGGCGACTGATGTACTTACCCAGAATATCAAACTCGAGATTAACGATGGTTCCGGGTTTGATCTGGTGAAAATTGGTAAACTCGTAGGTATAGGGTATGATGGCCACTGAAAACCGGTCGTCGCGACTGTTGACCACGGTCAGACTCACGCCATTAACGCAGACAGACCCCTTCTCAACGGTCATGTAACCCTGTGCCGCCATGGCTTTGTTGATGTCATATCTGAAGGTAAAATACCAACTGCCATCCGACTCTTTAACCTCCAGGCATTCAGCGGTCTGATCGACATGCCCCTGGACAATATGGCCGTCGAGTCGCCCATTCATGATCATGCTGCGCTCAAGGTTCACCCGGTCTCCCTCTTTCAGAAAGCCCAGATTGGACTTTTCCAGGGTTTCCTGAATGGCCGTTACGGTATAGGTATCTCCCTGGGTATTCACCACAGTGAGACAAACCCCGTTGTGCGAAACACTCTGGTCGATTTTTAATTCATGGGTAAAGGAGCATTTTAATGTCAGGTGTAAATTGCCCTTCTCTTTTTTTAGCCCAACTACAGTTGCAGCCTCTTCTACAATTCCGGAAAACATACTTGTTAATTTTTAGGGCAGGCTCAAAACATACCTGCTAATCTTAAATAATATCATTAAAAATGCTAATTTAGTGACAATTTCTGAAATAAAATTCACCCTATGATATTAGTTACAGGCGGAACAGGTTTGGTCGGATCACATTTGTTGTTTCACCTCACCGAAAAAGGCGAAAAGGTGAAAGCCATCTATCGCAACAGCAGCAGCATTGAGGAAGTGAAGCGACTGTTCAGATTTTACACCGAAGATGCCGACCGCTTGTTGGAGCGTATTCAATGGATAGAGGCCGAATTATCCGATTATTTTGCCCTCGAAGAGGCCCTTCGTGGCGTTAAGCAGGTGTATCATTCCGCCGCCATGGTTTCATTCAATCCACGCGAATCAGACAAGATGCTGGAGGTCAACACGCAGGGCACCGCCCATTTAATGAACGCCTGTCTCAAATGCCAGGTTAAAAAAGTCTGTTATGTAAGTTCTGTCGCGTCGCTGGGTAAATCGGTGGATGGGCGCCAAATTGATGAAATGGTTGAATGGCAGCCGGACGATTACCGATCCGCTTATTCCTACAGCAAATTCAGAGCAGAAATGGAAGTCTGGCGGGCCTCCAAAGAAGGCGTCCCGGTAGTCATCGTCAACCCGACCGTCATTATTGGTCCGGTCAACTGGCTCAGAAGCAGCGGACGGCTGTTCTACTCCATAAAAAGGGGCATGCCCTTCTACCGGGGGGGCGACGGGTTTTGTAGATGTCAGAGACGTGGCCAAGGCGCTGGCTCTGTTAATGGAGAGCGAGGTGATGAACGAACGCTACCTCCTGAACGGAGAAAATCTTTCCTTTAAAACATTTTTTACCATGGTGGCCCGGGCCATGCAGCTCCGTCCTCCCAAAATCAAAGTGTCCAGACTGGTTACAGAATTGGGGTGGCGTGCCAATCTGGTGCTTTGCTTCATCGCCGGCAAGGCTCCTGCCATCACAAAAGACTCGGCACGTTCGGCACAGGCCTCCTCCAAATATTCGGCTGAAAAGTTCAGGCAACAATTTAATTATACCTTTATCCCCATTAAAGACGCCATTGAGAACTCTGCGGCATGGTTTAAAGCAATTGAAAAATGACATTTAAGCGACCACCCAAAAAAAGACGGAGCAAGCCAACCCAGACAGGCAAGGAGCGTCAAAACCTAAAAGGCAGGATTTTAGCCTGGAGTATCAGGCTCCTTATTGCAGGGGTAGCCTTATCCGTCGTTTTTGTTTTGCTGGTGTATATGGGGCTCTTTGGGAAGCTTCCGACAATGAATCCATCCGGGGCATTCGCAATCATACCGCATCGGTGGTCTATTCCACGGATGGTGCCATGATGGGTAAATACTATATCCAGAACCGGCTCACCATCGATAATGACCACATTTCCATCCATATAAAGAATGCCCTTGTAGCCACGGAAGACAGTCGCTTCTTTGAACATAAGGGCCTGGATTTCATCAGTCTGGGGCGTGTTTTCGTCAAAACCATCCTGTTACGGGATACCCGTCAGGGCGGCGGCAGCACCATCAGTCAGCAATTGGCCAAAAACCTCTATCCCCGCCGAAAAATTGGCTTCCTTTCTTTCCCGGTCAATAAAATCCGGGAAATATTTATTGCGGCCCGTTTGGAAAAACATTTCTCCAAGGAAGAAATCCTCGGTTTATACCTCAACACGGTTCCTTTTGGGGAGGATATTTATGGTATTGAAGTGGCCGCCAACCGTTTTTTTGCCAAGCCATCCTCCAGTCTGACCCCTCCGGAAGCCGCCACACTTGTGGGCATGCTGGCTGCCAACACGGCCTACAATCCGCGACGCCATCCGGAACGTTCCATGTTGCGCCGCAATGTAGTGCTCGACCGCATGCAGGATAATGGTTTTTTGTCGCAAGAAGAAACCGACACCTATAAAAAAGCCCCCATTAAAACAACCTATACCCGATTGGATAGCAACCACGGGCCAGCCCCGTGGTTTATGGAACAGGTAAGAATGCAGGCCGAAAGTATCCTGAAGCAAAATCCGGCGTCTCCGTATAACATCTACACCGATGGCCTGCGCATCCGGACCACCATCGACTCCCGACTGCAGTCCTTTGCCGTTACGGCCACCAAAAACCATCTGGACTACCTGCAAAACCTGTTTGAAGAACATTGGAAAGGGCGGGATCCCTGGCAGCACAATCCTGAAATATTTAACACTGCTCTTCGAAAAACAGACCGCTATCAGCTGCTTAGGGACAAGGGGCTGGAGGAAGCGGCCATCCTTGAGGAGCTGAATAAGAAGGTGCCCACCACCATCTACACCCATGAAGGGGAACAGCAAATGACCATTTCACCCATCGACTCCCTGAAGCGCGCCTTACGCATTTTGCATACCGGTTTTGTGGCGATGGACCCGTCCACCGGCCATGTTTTGAGCTGGGTAGGCGGGGTTGATTTTAAATATTTCAAATACGACCATGTCACCTCCCGTCGACAAGTAGGATCTACCTTTAAACCCATTGTCTATGCCACAGCTCTCAATCAGGGCTACGACCCCTGTGAATTCATCTCAAACGAGCAGAGGGTGTATGAGCAATTCGACAACTGGGAACCGGCCAATTCAGATGGCGAGCACGAAGGGTATTACTCCATGAAGGGTGGATTGATCCATTCGGTGAACACCATTGCTGCTGAAGTGATCAACAAAACAGGCGTTAACAGTGTCATCTCAACGGCCCGTGCCATGGGAATCACCAGTCCCATACCTACCGTTCCGTCCATTGCGCTGGGAACGGCCGACATTTCTCTGTTGGAAATGGTGACGGCCTATACGGCTTTCGCCAATTATGGAAGAGCCCAAAAACCTGTATTGATTCTAAAAATTGAAGATGCCGAAGGCCGTGTTCTGTATGAAGCAGAACCATCGGGTTTTATGGAAGAAGCCTTCAATGAAGAAACGGCACGCATGATGGTTCAGATACTGCGGGGTGTTATTGAAAGAGGCACCGGTTCTGCCTCTATAGCCGGTATCACCTGCAAGGCGATTACGGCGGGAAGACGGGTACCACACAAAACAATGCCGATGGCTGGTTTGTCGGCTTTACACCAAACATCGTCGCCGGCGCCTGGGTGGGCGCCTCCAATCCGGGCATACGGTTCAGAACAACGGAGCTGGGACAGGGGGCCCATACGGCCTTGCCCATATTTGCCCGCTTCATGCAGAAAACGGAGCAGACATCGGCCTTCAGCGCTGTTCGCACGCAACAGTTTTATCCCTTACCGGAGGACTTGCTGGTGCGGCTCGACTGTGAAGACTATCTGGAAGACTATACGCCCAGAGAGGAAATGAATTTCTTTGAAAGGCTGTTTAACAGACCCGATCGCTCTGAAAGAACAGCGCCTGAAGAAACGGACAGCACCGAACAGGACAAAGACAAAAATCTACTGGACCGCATGCGGGACATTTTCAGAAAAAAAGAGTAGGCAGGGTTTGATTTAGGGGCGGCCCCAAATGACCTCTGCTTTGCGGCCCACCAGAAAAAAAGACAGGGCCAGCAAAAAGAAAAAGAGCGATGCCGGAAGCGGATCCCAAAGAAACAGGAAGTATTGGGTATACACATCGGCAAAAAGGGCAATACTGCCCATCCAGACCCACTGTCGATGCTTCTTCTGCACCCCCTGGTGCCATACCCAGAGTGCTGCCACGGCCATCATGACGCCCCAGGGAAGCAAGTGTAAAGCACTCACCGCTTCCCAGTCATCCCAGGAGGCATAATTTCCAAACAGCGCACACAACCAGAAAGCCACCCAAAAAACAAACCAGACAAACTGAAAGGAGACCATACGAAAGACCTTCTTCAAAACCATTTTTCTCAGCCCGTGCATCAGCAGCAGGGCCAGAAAAGACATCACCAAAAACCTCAGTTGAAAGGTCATCCCCAAAAACAGCGGCTCCCAACCACTCAATCGGGCTGTTTCCAACCCCAGCCAAAGTGTCAGACCACTTAAGCCGGTCAGCCAGATGACCGAAGCGTAAAACAATCGGGCCACCAACAAACCATAGATGGCCACCAACAAAACACAGCCCACTTTCCAGAAATCAGACAGTTCAAAAACCGTGGACGCATAGTAGCAGGCCCCGCCCAGAGACATAATGCCCAACAACAAGAAAGCCTCCACAGAAACCCGGAGCGCACCGCTTTTGTGCTTTACCCGGGATGCCATCCACGGGAAAACCAGTGCCAACAACAGTAACAGGGACATGAAAAAAGCATCCGACAACTCAAAAAAACGGACCAAAACCTCCAACACCCATTCATCGGCCACCAGGTGCAGAAAGGCAATGACCATAAAAACAATGGCCAACCCAAGCATGTTTTGCGCCACACGCTTCCAGTTGACCACCTTTAATTCCATGTGTTCCTTGAGTTCATCGGCCTTCTCTCTGGAGAGCAAATCCTGATCGGTCCATGATTCCAACAGACGCTCTACCATTGTGTATTGCTTTCCCGATAACTTCATTCGACTATAGTTTACAAGCTCCAGTAATCCAGCTGCTTGATTTTATCCCTAAATACGCCCTTCACATCCACAAACAGACCTTTGGGAAGCAAAAAGCTTCCAAAATGCGATTCTTCCATTTTTACATAGTCGGCATGATTCACCGCCACTACAATCGCTTCATATTTTCCGGTAGGTTCAGGCACCAATCCGTAGCCATATTCCTCCATCAAATCATCCGAGGAGGCGTGCGGATCAACCACCTCCACATTCACACTGAACGATTGCAACTCATGCACCAGATCGGCCACCTTTGAATTGCGAATGTCGCTCACGTTCTCCTTAAAAGTAGCCCCCATCACCAAAACCCGGGAACCGTTGATGGGATGTCCGGCAGAAATCAGGCGTTTCACAATTTCATTGGCAATGTGCGGGGCCATACCATCATTGATCACCCGTCCACCGGTAATAATTTTAGAATGAATGCCCAATTCACTGGCCTTATAAGTCAGGTAGTAAGGATCCACACCAATGCAATGTCCCCCCACCAATCCGGGGAAAAACTTTAAAAAATTCCATTTAGTACCCGCCGCCTCCAATACTTCATAGGTATTTATATTCAAGCGGTTAAATATGAGCGACAGCTCATTCATCAAGGCGATATTGACATCCCGCTGGGTATTTTCAATGATTTTAGCCGCCTCGGCCACCTTTATGGAGCTGGCTTGATAAATACCGGCTTTAATAATGGAACCGTACACCTCCGAAATCACCTCCAGCGCTTCGGCATCGCTTCCCGAAACAATTTTCAATATCTTGGTCAGCGTATGCTCCTTATCGCCCGGATTGATGCGCTCGGGAGAATATCCCACCTTAAAATCCTCATTGAAACGGAGTCCCGATTCCCTTTCAAGAATGGGCACACAATCCTCTTCGGTGCAACCGGGATAAACCGTGGATTCAAACACCACATAATCGCCTTTTTTAAGAATGGAGCCGACGGTTTTCGTGGCACTCAGCAAGGGATTTAAATCGGGCAGGTTATGCTTATTAATTGGGGTAGGAACCGCCACCACATGGAAAGTGGCGGCTTTAAGATCTTCAGGGTGACATGAAAAATGAATGTCACAACCCTCAAAATCGGATGCTTCCAACTCATCACTGGGGTCAATGCTTTGCCGCATCTTTTCCACCCGATCCGCTTTGATATCAAAACCCACCACCTGCATTTTCCGGGCAAACTCCAAAGCAATGGGCAAGCCACATAGCCCAGTCCTATGACCGACAGTTTGGTATCCTTATTGATTAAATTCTGAAACATATGCTTATTTTTAAATGATTCTTTAGTTATTCGATGGACGATCCTGTTCCTATCTGTTGACCGATGGGCCGGGACCTCTCACTTCATAAATGCGTTCAATGATATCTACAATCTTCATCCCTTCCAACGCATTGGTGGCCACTTCTGTGGTTCCCTTCAGGGTTTGCACCACGTTGTCAATCACCGCAGCATGGTTGGAAGCCGACCCTTTATAGCCGCCGTAATCATTGGGCGGGTTGACCGACTCCAGTTCGGGCATCTGATAATCCGCAACATGACACACCGCTACCTCATCCATGTATTGACCGGCAATTTTGACCGTTCCCTTTTCTCCGATAATGGTAATACTGCTTTCAAGGTTGCGGTCCCACACCGCTGTGGCATAATTGATATTGCCCAGGCCGCCATTCACAAAATCAAACACCACACTGCCGGCATCTTCAAAGGCGGTAGAGTGTTGATGGGCAAAATTACCGAAATTCCCCTTTATATGGCAAATGTCGCCAAACAACCAATACATGATGTCCATGAAATGAGAAAATTGGGTAAACAGCACCCCTCCGTCCAGATCGGGTGTTCCGTGCCAACCATCCTTATGATAGTAACGATCGTCGCGGTTCCAGAAACAATTCATTTGAACCATAAAAACAGTCCCCAGTCGGTTTTCCGTGATCATTTGCTTCAACCACCTGACGGGCGGAGAATAACGGTTCTGCATCACGGTAAATACCTGCCGCGAGACCTGAAGGGCTTTAAAAATGACTTCTTCGGCGTCTTTTTTGTGCAAAGCCATGGGCTTTTCAACCACTACATGTTTGCGGGCTTCCAGGGCTAAGAGCGTTTGTGGGGCATGGAAGCCGTTTGGGGTACAAACATTGACCACATCCAATGCCACATCCGATGACAGGAGGTCCTCCAGCGACCGGAAATAAGGAAGATCGCTGTCCGCCCACCCTACTTCACCCGCCGGCAGCACATCACACACAGCCACCAGTTGCGCCTGCTCATTCCCCTGAATCATGGCGGCATGGCGTTTTCCAATATGGCCCAGACCTATGACGGCAAACTTAATCGGCTTACTCATTTTTGTCCACAATTTTAACCACCTTTCCACAGAAAAAGCGGTATTCATTTTTGGTTTCCGGACAAACAGCAATGCCATCCGGACGAAAGCGCAAGCGATGCCCATGCTCACTCATCCATCCAGCATGACGTGCGGGAATACCAACAACCAGAGAATAAGGTAACACATTTTGTGTGACCACGGCACCGGCGCCGATAAAGGCATATTCACCCACTTCCACCCCACACAAAACGGTGGCATTGGCCCCCACCGTAACGCCCTTCTTCAGGATGGTTTTTTTATATTCATGCTTCCGGCTGACCGCACTCCGGGGATTGGTCACATTGGTAAAGACTGCTGAGGGACCAATAAACACGTCGTCATCGCAAAACAAACCTTCGTACAGCGATACATTGTTCTGCACCTTTACATTGTTTCCCAAAACCACCCCTTTGGCCACCATCACATTCTGTCCCAAAGAGCAGTCTTTCCCAATTTGGCAACCACTAATCAAGTGACAAAAGTGCCAGATACGGGTTCCGGCGCCTACTTCGCAGTCATCGTCCACAATGGCGGATTCATGGATCCATGCTTTTTTGTGTATCATTATCTCTATCAATAGGTTCTTATAATTCCTTTAATAATCCGGCTACAGATCGGGCAATATAAGCCGCTTCTTCGGGCGACATTTCGGTATGCATGGGCAAAGATAATACTTCCTGGCAAGCCTTTTCGGCCTGCTTTAATCCATGGCCAACGGGGGCGTACCGACCAAAGGCCGCTTGCTGATGCAAGGCCAGGGGATAGTATATCCGGGAAGGAATACCCATCTTTTCGAGACCTTTCATCAAAGCCTCCCGTTTCCCGTTTCTCACTCTGATGGTATATTGATTGTAAGTATGCCAGGCGTCTTCCCGAACAGCCGGAAGCCCCACCTGAACCACGTCCTTTAATAAATCGTTATAGACCGCTGCCACTTCTCTTCGTTCGGATATAAAGGCGTTCAGATAGGGTAATTTGGCATTAAGCACCGCGGCTTGCAAGGTATCTAAACGGGAATTAATACCAACCCGTTCATAGTAATAGGGCTTGGCGGAACCATGTGCCGAGATAATTTTCATGCGCTGTGCCAGCGCCGGATCATTGGTAAAACAGGCGCCGCCATCACCAAAACAACCCAGGTTTTTAGAGGGAAAAAAGGAGGTGCAACCAATGTGCCCGATGGTACCTGCCTGTCGGTCTTTCCCCTTATAAAAACAGGTGGCTCCCAGCGACTGGGCCACATCCTCTATCACATACAAACCATGCTTATCGGCCAGTTGCATGATGGCCGACATGTCCGCTGTTTGTCCAAACAAATGGACCGGCAAAATAACTTTCGTCTGAGCGGTGATGCGCTGTTCGATATCCCGGGCATCTATGTTGTAAGTATCCGGGTGGATGTCGGCAAACACCGGTTTTAATCCCAGTAAGGCAATGACTTCGGCTGAGGCCACAAAGGAAAAAGCCGTGGTGATGACCTCATCACCCGGCTGTAAATCCAATGCCATCAAGGCCAACTGAAGAGCGTCCGTACCATTGGCGCATGGGACCACCGCTTCTGCCGAAAGGTAATTTTTTAAAGCATCGGCAAAGGTCTGAACCTGGGGTCCGTTGATATACTGAGCCGAATCGACCACTTGCATCATGGCGGCATCCACCTCCTTCTTTAACCTTGAATATTGCGCTTTTAAATCCACCATCTGTGGATGGATCTTCGCTTTTTCTGTGTCCATACACTCAGTAATAAAAACCTTTATCGACCATTAAGAGTGCCAAGTTACGAATTTAGGGCCTTTTTCTGATGCCCCCTGCCCGGATCTTTGACGAAATTGCTGATTATCCCCATCAAGAAACGGTTTATGTTTTTAAGTCGTCATACACAGGCAACTGTCTGATTCGTTGCAGAAGAGACATAAAACCCACTTCCTTCTTTTTCATAGATGCCTGGAGCATGTCGACGGTAAAAGGGCTCATGTTTTTGGAATGCAACACGACTTGTGCGAGAGGACGGGCCTTCCTTACCAGATATCGCCACCGTATCGGGTCCATCCCTTCGGGGGTTAACCGATAATAGCGGGAACCTATTTGTGACCACCAGTGACCGGACTGCTCCCTTTTGGTGAAATGCAGGCGTTTACCATCACCGTAGGAGCCCTTGCCCACATAGACAAAGTTCTGAAGAAAATAAAAGAAGAATCGAATATATCCGGGCACCTTAACGCTTTCTTTGGGAAACTCCCAAAAATAACCCTCATCACTGTGTCTTAAAACAGAAGAATCGAAGCGGTAATGCAAGTAAGTCGGTAAACGGCTAAAGTCAAAGGGATATTGGGGTTCATAACTTTTCATGCCAAAAGCGGCAGAAGCATCCACTTTAATACCATTAACCCTCAGGGATTCTGCCAATCGGTCAAATGGCTCCACCCGGTACCCACCGGCTCTGAAGGCACGTACCTTATAGTCGGGTTGAGCGGCCCTGCAAACCTCCTCCATCAACTGGCGGCTTTGGGTGATACAACCCATGATGGTTTCAATGCTATCGGCATCGCCCTCATCCCAGAGTCGGTGAAGGGAAAAACGGTTGTAGGTAAACCGCCATTTTTTATTCTCCCAGCGGGCATCCAGCCAATGCGGATGGATGTGCATTTGCACATCATGGCCCCGAGCAAGCAGCGTATGAATCTGCTTTTCAATCAACTCCCGGTCAAAGCGCAAATCAGCCACTTCCCCCTCGAGTTCTTTGAGTCGGTAATAATGAAGGATGTCCCAAAATACGGTCATTTTACCACCATAAACTTCAAGAATTTCCATGAGTCGCTTCACGGGACGGATCATGCAGTTCTCCACCGTTCCGGCATCGTCACCAAAGAACAATTCATAATCGACAGTTAGTAAAAGCTGTTTCATAGGGTTTTAAAATCATTATTAATGGCACTAATTTATGATTTTTTTTGATTGAATCAGACGTGGAATAAAAAAAGCCGGCTAAGCCGGCTTTTTATTATCAAATAAGTCATCTATGCCCGGGTAAAGCGCTTTAACCAGACCTACGTTTCTCAAATAAGCATGACTATAAATCAAAAGCTTTTTGAATGGCCTCCACGTAATCCAGCTTTTCCCAGGTGAAAAATTCTACTTCCTTTTCCACTTCCTGCCCATTCTCGATAAACACCACCTTGTCGGTATATGGCGCACGCCCCATGTGGCCATAGGCTGCTGTGGGTTCAAAAATAGGATTCTTAAGTCCCAAACGCCGAATAATCATACCCGGACGCAAGTCAAACAACTTTTCAATGCGCTTCGCAATCTCGCCATCGTGAAGACCAACTTTTGCGGTGCCGTAGGTGTTGACATAGACACCTACCGGCTGGGCCACGCCTATGGCATAAGCCAACTGCACCAACACCTCATCGGCCAGACCGGCAGCCACCATGTTTTTGGCCATATGTCGGGCAGCATAAGCCGCCGAGCGGTCCACCTTTGAGCTGTCTTTGCCCGAAAAAGCACCGCCACCATGCGCTCCCTTTCCACCGTAGGTATCCACAATGATTTTTCGTCCGGTCAAGCCGGTATCGCCATGGGGACCACCAATCACAAATTTTCCTGTGGGATTTACATGCAAAATATAGTCCGCAAACAGGCCGGCAATCGAGGTATTTAATTTCTTTTTAACCCGTGGAATCAGGATGTTCTGCACATCTTCCTTGATTTTGGCCAGCATGGGCGCATCGGCATCGAAAGGATCGTGCTGGGTGGACACCACAATGGTGTGCACGCGAACCGGCTGGTTGTCGTCGCTATACTCAAGAGTCACCTGCGATTTTGAATCGGGGCGCAGGTAGGTCATCTCTTTTCCTTCACGGCGAATAGCGGCCAACTCTATCAACAATAAATGAGACAGTTGCAAAGCCAGCGGCATAAACTCTTCCGTATCTCTACAGGCGTAGCCAAACATCATTCCCTGGTCTCCGGCCCCCTGGGTTTCTTCCGATTCACGGTCGACGCCCCGGTTAATGTCTTCCGACTGTTCATGCAGTGCCGATAAAACCCCACATGAACCGGAGTCGAACATATACTCGGCTTTGGTATAGCCTATACGCTCAATAACCCGGCGTGCCACTTGCTGAACGGCCGCATAACCGTTGGTTTTGATTTCACCGCTCACTACCACCAAACCGGTAGAAACCAGCGTTTCACAAGCCACCCGTGAATGAGCGTCCTGACGAAGCAGTTCGTCCAGAACTGCATCAGAAATCTGGTCGGCCACCTTATCCGGGTGTCCTTCTGACACAGATTCTGAGGTAAACAAATATCCCATAATGAAGTACCATTAGTCACTCTGCACCTTTAAGCACAAAGTATTGTTAAACAAAAAAGGGAATTTGGATGTCGATAAGCTAAAAGACGCGTTTTAGCACTTTTTTTGAGTGGTTGCAATCGGCCAAATCCCTCCACTTAATTTGTCCAACAAAGAAAAGAAAAAATATTTAAATAAAATGATTCTAAACAAATTATTATTCTTTGAGCAGATAAACCAAGTCCCAGAAAACGGAACAAAAAGATAGGTCATATATAATATTGTACATTCTCTTTGGTAATGATGTCCAGCGGAAGATAGCGAATGGGCTCCACCTGCTTGTTAAAAAGCAGGTGATCGGCCATCATTTGCACCCCGTAAAACCCTTGGCCCTTTGGGTTTTGATTGATTAAAAAATGAATGAGGCCCTCATTCAGGTAAGCGATATTCTTTTGCAGCAAATCATAGCCCACAAGAAGAATGTTCTTAAGTGCCCGCTTCTGAAGGTAGGCGGCTATAGCATAAGCCCGGGAGTTGGTGACAAAAAAACCAAGTATATCAGGATACTTTTCAAAAGTCACATCCAATTGCTTATGAAAGGAGATTTCATCCCCATAGCCTTTCAGGTCAATAGAAATGGTTTTAAAATCCGACAGACCTTTCTCCTGAAAATAGTCCATAAATCCCTGTTCCTTTTTTATCAGGTGGGAGGAGTTGGGAACATCCTCATCGACGTGTGCAATAAGACAAGTGCCTCCTCCTTTGCTGCCAAAGTGCATCAATTTACCGGCCAGTAAACCACTCTGGTAGGAGTCTTGCCCAATATAGGCCAAAGGCTTATAATCCGGAATATGTGTATTAAAGAGATTGAACGGAATACCCTCCTGACTCCATCGCCGCATATAAGACAAAGATTCTCTGTAAAAAAGAGGGGCCACAACAATGCCATTATAGCCCACGTCAGACAAGCTCTCAGCCGCTGCTTTGAAAGACTCCACGTCGTTCTGATCAAACAGGTGCTTCCTCACCTCCACGCCATATGGGCGAAGCTGTTCCTGAGCCTCATCTACCCCTTTGGAGGGCGCCTCCCAATACTCATCATACCCAGGATCAGGAATTAGCGCCGCCAAACGGTAATTGCGCCTGGAAACCAGTGCCCGGGCCAAAACGTTGGGCTCATAATTGAGCTCACTGATGACCTGCAAAACCCGGTCACGTACTTGGGGTGACACTTTCCCGCGATTATGAATAACCCGGTCAACCGTGCCTGTTGAGACACCCGCTTTCTCAGCAATGTCCTTAATCCGGGTTACCCCACCAATATTTTCCTTGGATGGATGACTCACCTTTTAGTTTTTCAGATAAAATACCAGTTAAAATCAGACCCTGACTTTATGCCCTTTGAGGGCATAATACAAAATATATAGGAAAATGGGGACCGTCACCCAATAAGCATTCTGAGCACCAAAGGCATCCTTCACAAATCCGTATAAGGTTGGTATCAAGGCTCCACCCACAATGGCAATCACCATCAGAGAGCTACCGGCTTTGGTAAAACGCCCCAAATCTGTCATGGCCAAGGGCCATATGGCCGGCCACATCAAAGAACACCCCAAAGCCATAAAAACAACAAAATAGATAGACATCTCAGGAGGTGTTAGTACCACCATAAGCGAGCCCACAATGGCAATTACCGAAACAATCAGCAGCGCATTGGATTGACTTAAGTATTTAGGAATCAACACAATTCCTGCCACGTAGCCAAACACCATTCCCACTGGCGCAATCCATGCGTAATACTCAGGATTGGGCAAATTAAGACTTTCGGCATAGTCAACCAGCGTTCCCAACGAAATGGTTTCAGCACCCACATATAAAAACAAGGCCAAAACACCTAAAAGAAGGTGCGGAAATTGCCAGACAGAGGTCTTTTTGGCGGCATAGGGACAATCGTCCACGCTGTCTTCATCTTCGCCGGTAGCTTTCACCTCAGGCAGGGGCGCCAAAAGCGCCAACACGCCCAATAAAAGGAATACTCCGATAATGATCATAAAGGGAAGCCGGGTATCGGCCAGACTAACTTCATTAACACTCTTACCAATAACCAAGGCTAAAAACATGGGGGCAATGGGCCAGGCCAATTTATTGGCGATACCCATGATACTCATCCTTTTGGCAGCACTTTCGATGGGTCCCAGAATGGTCACATAGGGATTAACCGTTGCCTGTAAAAAAGTATTACCCATGCCACTGATAAATGACGCCACCAGAAAAAGGGTCAGACTTTCCATTTTAGCCGACGGAATGTAAAGAAAGAAACCAATGGAGAACAAAAGAAAGGACAAGGCCATTGTTTTTTTGTAGCCAATTTTCCCAATCACCAGAGAGGCGGGATAGCCGAAAATTAAAAAGGCACTAAAAGTAGCTGCCAGAACCAGATAAGATTCAGCGGAAGATATTTCGAGTGCCTGATTTAAAAGAGGAATCAGGTAACTGTTGATGCCAAGGGCAAAACCAATGGCAAAAAACATGGTTCCCAATATCACAATGGGAAAAAAATAATAGCTGGCTCTTTTCGTTGTTGTAGGTTGCCCGTTCATATCATAAAATATTTAAGTTATTCACTTTCATCTAACACCTAACAATCTATTATTAAAACACATACCGCTTAAAAGCTTCAATAGCCTCGTACTCTGTAAGGCCTAACTGATCATACAGCGGGCAGTCGCTCGATTCCGATCTTCTGCCCTTTGCCAGAATTCGCGTTTATCTTTCCCCGGAAACACAGGTTCATCTTTTTGAGACTGATGCTTAAAAATGGCTTTTCGCTTTTTCATCAGTTCATCGGGACTAATAGGAACGGCCATTTCAATGTCTTCAATATCCCATTCCTGCCAAGCTCCCCGGTACAACCAGACCCAGCAATCGCTGGCCCAGTCATCGGACTTGACCACTTTTAAGGCTTCAAATATGGCTTTAAGGCAAACCGCATGCGTTCCGTGCGGGTCTTGCAGATCACCGGCAGCAAATATCTGATGCGGTTGAACCCTGCGCAACAAATCTACAATAATATCCACATCTGCAGAAGAAAGGGGTTTCTTTTTCACATTCCCGGTTTCATAAAAGGGCAGATCCAGAAAGTGAATATTTTCTTCTTTAACCCCACTGTAACGGCAAGCTGCAGTCGCCTCTCCCTGACGAATCAAACCTTTGACCGACAACACCTTATCATAGGCGTTACCATTTCCGGAATTCGCGACCAAATGACTGGTAATATCTTTGTGAAGTGCATCAAACTGATCCACAGAAACACCAAACTTATGGGCAAAAGCCTTAGCAAAATCAGTAAATCTGAGGGCATCATCATCAAACACCGCAATATTTCCTGAAGTCTGGTAAGCCACATGCACCTCATGTTTCTGCTCTGCCAATCGAATAAGGGTTCCGCCCATAGAAATCACATCATCGTCGGGGTGGGGACTAAACACCAACACCCTTTTGGGAAAAGGCTCAGAACGCTCCGGCCGCGTCTTATCATCACTGCCGGGCTTACCGCCAGGCCACCCGGTAATGGTCTGTTGCAGAATGTTGTGGGTTTCAATATTTAAATCATAAGCACTTCCAAACTTCTTAAGCAAAGCATTTAAGCCCCATGTTTTATAATCCGATTCCGTCAATTTTAAAATGGGTTTGCCCGATTGCTTCGATAACCATATGATGGCTTTTTTTTGCATTTTGCTGTCCCACTCACACTCCCCAATGAGCCAGGGCGTTTCAAAGCGACTTAGGCGGGAAGCCGCCATCGTATCCAAAACAAACAGGCAATCGCTGTGCTGTTGAAGAAAGGAGGCCGGCACATCAGCAGTCATTGCTCCCTCAGCAGCCTGTCGCACAACATCTGCTTTACCATTTCCCCAGGCCAGCAGAAATATCCTTTTGGCCTGAAGAATGGTCTTAACCCCCATTGTAATGGCCTTTGTTGGTACATTCTCAGCTCCGCCGAAATCCTGGGAAGCATCATCAATTGTAATTCTATTCAGATTAACCAGACGCGTTCTGTCCGTAGGCAAGGATCCCGGTTCGTTGAACCCAATGTGGCCTGAGCGACCAATACCAAGCACCTGAATATCCAGCCCCCCCAAGGATTGGATTTTGCTGTCGTACGCCAAACAATAGGCCTCCACTTCCTGTAGAGACAGGGTCCCTTTTGGGATATGAACATTACTGCTGTCAATATCAATGTGCGCGAAAAAACTTTCCCACATAAACATATGATAGCTATGACTGTCTTCAGGCGCCATTGGAAAATACTCATCCAAATTAAAAGTAATCACATTTTTAAAGGTCAAGCCCTCTTCGCGGTGTATTCTTATCAGCTCTTTATAGACCAAAAGAGGTGTACTACCGGTGGCCAGACCAAGAAGGGTAGGCTTGTTAAGTTTGTTCTTTTCTTTAATCAGTGAAGCTATTTGCTGTGCCACATAAACCGATCCTTCATCACGGTTATCGAACACACCAGTTGCCACCTTTTCAAGATGACTTTTTAATATACTGTTATCCATCTCTTTAAGTTATTGGTTTATTTCAGCTCTTAAAAGTCAACTACCCCATACAGCTTTGCCGTCACACCTTGTAAACAAAACACAACGTACTATATTACAGGGCAAAGACACAATCATACAAAAATCGACTCAACAAATCTAACACATTAAAAACAATAAAAAAAGAAAAACGGGCAAAAAGTGTGCACGTACACACAGAGAAAAAATCCCTTGTTTTGTTCCTAAATTACTCCCGCTATTCAAAATAATGAACCGGGGTGTCGCCCATATAAAATTCAAGCTTTCCTCCCCGTTCAATGGCTTCATGGGAAATAGACACAGATGGATGATCCACTCCATTTAAAACAATCCGTTGAATGTATTTATTCGCGGAACTATTATTGTGGGCTACAATGTGGAATATTTTATTTCCCTTAACGCGCAGGGCGACCTCATCAAACATGGGACGACCAAAGATGTACTGACCACCGGCAGGTTCAACGGGGTAAAAGCCCATAGAAGAAAGAATGTACCAGGCCGACATTTGACCGACATCCTCGTTACCGCTTAAACCTTCGGGCGTATCGTCATACATCGTTGTTAAAATCTCGTGCACAACATCGGCCGTTTTCCCGGGTTCACCCACCATCGCATACAGATAGGGAATATGGTGACCGGGCTCATTACCATGGGCATATTGCCCAATGAGTCCGGTGATATCGCTCGAAGCCGCTTCACCCATATCCCCTTCAGCCACAAACAAGGTATCCAGTTTGGCCACAAAGGCATCTTTTCCGCCCAGCAGTTTAACCAGACCATCGACATCCTGTGGCACCAGCCACAGGTATTGCCAGGCGTTGCCCTCACAAAAGTCATCGCCCATATGTACGGATTTGAAGGGATTGAAATCGGCACGAAAGGCGCCCTCCGAAGAGCGTCCCCGAATAAAGCCGGAAGTGCTGTCAAAATAGTAGAGGTAGGCATTGCTGCGCTCCAGGAAATAAGAGTGATCTTCGTAAAAGCCGAGCTTTTTAGCCACTTGCGCCAGGGACCAATCGGCCAAAGCGTACTCCAATCCCATGGCCACCGATTCGCGCTCCACATGCTTGTCGAAGGGAATGAATCCATGCTCCTTGTACAAATCCAATCCACGCTCATCCAGCATAGCAGATTGCTTCATGGCTTCATAAGCGGCCTGTTCATCCACCTTGTAACCTTTAAGTACGATATCGGCGAGGACGGGAATGCCAGGATTGCCAACCATGCAATCGGTCTCATTGCCCATCAGATGCCATACTGGCAATTTGCCTTGTTGCTGATAGATATTGATCATGGTCTGGGCCACATCGGGCACCATCTCAGGATGAATGAGCGTCATCAATGGTTGAGCCGCCCGATAGGTATCCCACAATGAAAAAGTCGTATAATTCGTGTACGACGTATCGTTGTGTACCTGATAGTCGGCACCCCGGTAATCCCCGTTGACATCATGAAACAGCGAAGGCGCAATCATGGTATGGTAGAGTCCTGTGTAGAAAGTCCGTTTGGCCGCCACATCAGCGGTTTGAATCACAATTTTATTGAGTTGCTCATTCCATGATTGGTCGGCAGCGATGGCCGTCCCTTCAAAATCCCATCCGGGCAATTCGGTCAGCAAATTTTCCAGTGCATTATCACGGCTGACTGCAGAAAATCCGGCTTTGACCAAAACAGGCTCCTGAAGGTCATCTTCAAACACAGCCTGCCCATAAAGCTTTCGGGCTTTTAAGGACTGGCCCTCTTTTTGTTCGAGACCGTCGAACACTTTAAAGATCTTCACCGGTTTAGAAAAAATGGCGGTAAAATACACCACCTGATCTTTGGCCCATCCGGATGACCGTCGGTAACCCGAGACCACCGTGTCGTTTTCCATAACAATATAAGCATCGATGGTCCTGTCCCAACCGATTCCATGCTCCAAATCAATCAATAGGCCGGGCTGCTCCCCTTTTGGAAAAGTATATTTATGAAAACCGGCTCTCGGAGTGGCCGTGAGCTCAGCCTGAATACCAAAGCGATCCAAAACCACAGAGTAATAGCCGGCTTTGGCGACCTCAGTGGCCCTGTCAAAATAGGAATAAATGCCTGTAGCCTCGTCCGGCAGCTCTCCTCTTGTGGTGGCTACATCCCCCATAATGGCATAAAGGCCACATCCCCCAGGTCGCCAATCCCTGTCCCACTCAAATGTAAATGCCCGAACCCGATAATGGTGGAGTCCGAGTAATGGTAACCCGAGCACCAGTCCCACCCCTCACTGTGCTGAGTAGGCCCTAGCTGAACAAAGCCATAAGGCACATTGGCCCCCATAAAAACATGCCCGTGCTCACCGGTTCCAATATAAGGATCCACATATTGGGTCAGATGCTCCATCGCCGTATCGGCCACTGGAGATTGACACCCCGCCAGAAACAGGGCAAAAACTACTGATGATAAAACTAATCTCGACTTCATATAAATCCGTATTACTTATACCTCGTTGAAAAACAAATGACCTGATATGCGCCTCCTGACCTTACTTCACGACTTCAATTTCTGCTTCCAGTTTAATGGCGTCAGAAGAAGCTCCAATCATAAGTTTAAATTTGCCTGGTTCTATCACACGTCTCATTTGAGCGTCCACGATAAAAAGATCTTCATGGCTCACTGTAAAAGTCACCCGTTTGACTTCCCCTTTTTTCAGGAACACCCGCTCAAAATGCTTCAATTGCTTAAGCGGCTGCACCGAAGAGGCAAACTGCTTTCTCATATAGAGCTGCGCCACTTCCTCTCCATCAACACTCCCTACGTTTTTCAAGTCGAAAGAAACTTCATAACGCAGAGATCCAACCTCATTTACTGTTAAGTCGCCATACTCAAATTGCGTGTAACTTTTGCCATAGCCAAAGCTATACAAAGGCGTTAGCGGCATGTCCACATAGGCATGCCCCACTGGCGCCAAACGGTTATAGTAGAGGGGCAATTGTCCAGCACTGCGAACCACCGTCACCGGCAGTCGACCAGCAGGGTTATAGTCGCCAAACAGCACATCGGCAATGGCCTGGCCGCCTTGCTGACCGGGATACCAGGCGGTAAGCAAAGCCTCTGCATGTTGAGCAGCCCAGTTCATATCCATGGGGCGCCCCTGAATATAGACCACCACAACGGGCGTACCCGTTGCTTCAACCGCCTTCAGCAGCTTCATTTGAAAGCCCAGCAATTCAAGCGTAGCGCGGTCAAATCCCTCACCAGCATCCATATCACTCACATAATCCTCACGGGTAACGGCTGCTCCCGTCTCCATGTAACTGGTTTCAAAATCTCTGGCACTGGAACCACCGACCACCACAATGGCCACATCTGCCTTTTTAGCAACTTCAACGGCCCGGGCTATTTCGTTCCAACTGGTATCACGAATGGCACAGCCCCGCACATAATCCACGTTTTTAGCACCCAATTTGGTCTGTACGCCTTCTAAAACCGTAACAATGTTAGAGGCTTCCTGAGGGGCGGTATAATCGCCCAGCATGTTATACCGGTTGTGGGCATTGGGTCCTATAACGGCTACCTTCTTCATCTTTTTGGGATTCAGGGGCAACAAATTATTTTTATTTTCGAGTAAGACGATGGAAGACTGAGCCGCCTTCAAAGCCAATTGAATGTGCTCGGGTGTGCGCACTTCCCGCTGCGCTTTGTCGGCCTCCACATAAGGATTTTCAAACAAGCCCATTTCGAATTTCAGGCGCAGGACACGGCTCACGGCCGTGTCTAAGACGGCGATGTCCAGACTACCCGCTTCCACGGCATCGACCAGCTGCCGAAAAGCATTTCCTCCCAAGTCCACATCCACACCAGCCTTTATCGCCATTTCGGAAGCTTCACGAATGGTTTCGGCCACATAATGATTGCTGCGCAATCCTTCAATACTGAACAAGTCAGACACCACAAAACCATCAAAACCCCATTGATTGCGCAACACTTCGGTCAATAAATAATCGTTCGAAGTACAGGGAATGCCATCAATAGAGTTATAGGCCGTCATCACAGAAAGTGCTCCGGCCTGAACCGCTTCCCGAAAGGGATGCAGGAAGTTGGTATGTAAGTCGCGCGTGCCAACCATGGCAGGTCCGCCATTCCGGCCCCCTTCTGGAGAACCATAAGCCAGAAAGTGCTTCAGGGTGGAGATAACACTGTATTCCCTATCCAGATCACCGGCACCCATGCCGCGTACCAGGGCAGCGCCCATGGCTCCACTCAAAACGGGATCCTCACCATAGGTCTCTTCCACCCGCGACCAGCGGGGATCCCTGACCAGGTCCAGCACGGGACCATAAGCAATGTGACCTCCTTGAAGACTAACCTCTTTGGCAACCACTGCCCCCATCTCCTCAATGAGCTGGGGCGACCAGGTAGAGGCCAGACCAATTCCGGTCGGGAAGACCGTCGTACCGATGGCCATGTGACCATGCGGTGCTTCCTCTGCCAGGAAGATGGGAATGCCCAATCGGGTATGCTCCATCACATACTTTTGTATGGCATTGCCCGTTTCTGCGGCCAGGGCAGGATTCAATCCTGTCTCCAGCGTTTTCTCCGTCCATGGGTCAGCCCGGTAAGTCCCCCAAAGCATCCCAATATGGTGCTCAGCCACCAAACCCTTAAATTTTTCTGAGGGTGCTACTTCACCATTCACCTTCACCCACATTTCCCAGCCAAAGGGACTCAACAACTGTCCGGCCTTTTCCTGGATGGTCATATGTTGTAAAAGGTCCGCCACCCGCTCCTCCGCAGAAAGCTGAGGGTTTTTATACTTAAAATCTGTCTGTGCAGCTGCCGTAGAAAAAAAACCGACTGCCAAAGCGATCAATAAAATCCGCATATATTTAATTTTAACAGGTAAATCCACTTCCATCAACTGTTCTGGTCAACTATTATTAGTTGGGGACAGTGCCTAAGTCATCAGGATCAATGACAACAAGTTTAATGCGTTTTCGGAGGGTGCTTCTTTTTTCCATGAAATAGGGAACATTCTCCGTTTGTAAAACGAATTCTGTTACCGCCAAAAATATTACTCTATTTCAGATACTTTAAAACTCCAGGCATACCTTGAAGGTGGGGACTTTCTTAAACCAGCCGGAATATCAATCACAAAGCCATCACCCTGAGGCTTCCATTTAAGCGCCACATCTGAGCCCAACAGGCTTACTTTGGCACCCGGTACAGGTTGGATTTGCGGCACCACTATTTTGGATGGCATACGGGATTCCCCTTCATCTGCCATATAAATACAATAAATCTCCCTATTGTTTTTTTGAGTTAAAGCGACGTTGCCAATCTTAAAAGGAGCAATAGCGCGGGTTTCATAAATCGCTTCACTGTTCACCTGCATCCATTCCCCCATCTCTTCGAGCAAATCATAGGCCCCTTGCTGCCAGGTGCCATCGGGACCGGGAGCCACATTGAGCAAGAGATTACCGCCTTTGGCCACAATATCTACCAAAAGATGGACCCCTTCGCGTCCGGACATGTAAGTGGCATCGGGCGTGTGAGACCAGCCTCCGCCAGAAATAATGCAAGACTCCCAGGGATAGGGAAGAGAATGCTCTGGCACCCGGTTTTCAGGCGTTAAGTAGTTCTGATTTTTCCCATGCACAGCCCGATCAACTACTATCAACCCAGGTTGCTTTTCACGCGCTTTGTCCACCAGTTCATCCATACGTATGTCCTGGTTAACAATCTGCGCCTTTATAAAACCGGAAGTATTGTTTTCCATCTTCCTGCCATACCATTCTCTAATAAACTCGGGCGATTTTTTGGCCACCCAACCACCATCCAGCCAGAGAATATCGACATCCCCATAGTCGGTCATCAACTCCATAATCTGGTTGTGGGTAAACTGAACAAAATTCTCCCATCTTTCAGGGTAAGCCTCCGGATCGTAATTCACGTTACGGTCGGGCGTTGCAAAATTAGACCACCAGTAATTCTCATTGTGCCAGTCGGGCTTCGAAAAATAAGCCCCGGCCCATAAGCCCTTTGCCCTGAATGCATCAAACACCTCTTTGGTAATATTGGCTTTAGGGTTGGTATGAAAAGGACAATCGGGTGATGTCACTTTATAGTCGGTGTATTTACTATCAAACATGCTGAAACCATCGTGATGTTTGGTAGTAAATACAACATACTTCATACCGGCATTTTCAGCTGCCAGCGCCCACTTTTCAGGATCAAAACTAACCGGATCAAAAGTTTTCTGCAAATTATGATACGCCTCTTTATAAGCCACATAATCTTCGTGCGGCCGGCGACACCAATCCTCATCTTCGGCACAAATACTCCAGGATTCCACAATGCCCCATTGGCTGTAGTGGCCCCAATGCATTAATAAGCCAAATTTCAAATCCTGCCACTGCTCCAGTTTTTGAAGCACCACAGGATCCGTTTCAGGCACATAACGCTCATCTTCATAGATGGCTTGAGCACAAATCATTTGCCCCAGCATCCAGACGGCAATAAATAAAATAAATTTCATCTGTTTATTTTTTGTTTTTTATTTATCAGATGGAACTCGCCGAGAAAATCATCTTCCCTTTGTGAGAAATTACTCTCATGCTCGTTTCATAACCTCAATAAAAAGCATAAGGGCACCTGTTAGGAGTGCCCTTATGCGTTAAACAATACTAATTAATTACTTGGACCCTCGCCGTAGTTCGGGCTGTTTTTATCGAACCATAAGCGCTCGGTGTTCAGCGTCTGCGGATCATTCACTCCGGTGGTGAATCCCTGAGCATCAATGCCCGCTTTTGCATTGGCAAAGTTCAGATCATCCTCGGTAGGGGCCTGCACCACAAAGCGACGGGGCATCACCATGTCCCTTCCAGAAGAAAGGACTGGTTGCCATGCCAGATAGGTACTGTTTCTCATGGGCACACCTGAACGACGAACAGTAGTCCACAAATCACCAGGTGTATTCATGAAATTAATATACTGCTGTATATAAACCTTTTCCAATCCATCAGTTGTCAAATCACTTATGGGCCGCTCCAAAAGGGCTGCGATTTCACCTGCACGCAGTTTTACACCTGCAGCTTCCTGCTCTTCTACAGGATATACCGGATCCATTTCATAGTAAGGTAACTGGTTATTGGCAGCCAAAGCATCGGCACGACGTACCGAGAACTCAACCCCCAGGTTAAAATACTCCTGGGCAGTCTTGGGCAAATTAGCGCCCAACAATTTAAACTCTGCAAGATACAGATTTGTTTCAGCAGCAGAGCCTAAAATCACCTGCAAACCGGGAGCATTATCTTTCAGCTCTATTACCCGCCCACCAGGTTTAGTAGGATAAGTGTAGTTGTAGCTGGTGCGGGTAATCTTCTGATTAAACAAAGAAGTACCTGCATAAGATTTCTCCACGCCGCCAACAGCAACCTTAAACTTATCACCCTGTCTGAAATAAATATCATTGGCTGCTTCGTTCAAAGCATCTGGTGAAAGAGGTGCTCCATGATAACGAACCCAAGGCTCACCCGGTCCGCTCCAACCGGCAAAATCACCTTCCGCATCCAACACAACAAATGGCTCTACATAAGGGGGTAGATCCACCTCTGCATCCAAAAATGCCTGTACCACTTCCCCATTGAAAGAGTTCTTCTCAAAATGGAAACGTACACGCGGGTCTTTATTGTCCACCAGAAACTCCAACAAATCACGGTTGCCATAACCAATCCACAAGGCATTACCGGTCCCATACCATTTTGTTCCACGATGATAAACAAAGTCATCACTCAATTCGTCCATATAACCAACAGGTGAATTGGCCACTTCCTGAGCAACAGCCAAAGCCTTGGTAGTATTAGCCTGAACAAGACGAGCAGCAATTTTTAGCTTAAGCAAGTTACAGAACTTGGCCCATTTGCCGTAATCACCTCCATAAACTAAGTCCTGATTTCCTAAGGTAAACTGTCCCTCGGTATCTTCCAGAACATCCAAAGCCCAATCCAACTCCTCCAACCAAAGATTAAACAGTTCCTCTTCACTGTCCATTTTAGGCGTCAATAAATTGGTGAATGGTCCTAAGGCTGCTTCGGAATAATAAATGGATCCAAACAAATCAGTCTTGGTCATAGCCGGCTGAATCTGAATAGCATAGGTGATGGCTTTAAGCGCCTGAAAGGTAGCAGCCTCCTCAGCAGGCATATTATCAATCCTGTGCTGAATATCACGGGTCTGGCGCATCAAATCCCTGTACAGTCCCTGACCGCCACCCCAGGCACCCATCACATTGAATTGATGACCGTTACCACCCTGCGTGGTGGTTACCTGGGTCCAGGGATAGATATATTGAAAATTGTCGTAAAACCAGTTCGTATAATCATTGTTATACATAGCTTCAATGGCCTTGGCAGCAGAAAAACGAAGATCCGGATTGGAAATCACCGAAGGGTCGGTATTCAGCTCTGCAAAATCATCCTTATCGCAACCCCAGCTAAAGGCAAGCATCAAGGCGAATAAGATTTTAGCAATATTTTTCATATTCCTTTATTTTTAATATTAAAAATCAACTGACACACTAAATGTATAAGTCGCGGTATAGGGCGTAAAAGAACGCTCTCTATAACCTGTGCTACTCGCTGTACCCCTGAAACTTTCAGGATGCAGATTATTGGGAAGAGAGTTGTACAGATAAGCCAGGTTTCTGGCGTTCACGGACAAATGCACATTTTGTGCCCGAATTTGCTGGGCTATATTTCTGGGCAGGTTGTAACCCAAAGAAATGTTTCTCAGCGCAACGTACTTAACTTCTGAGAACCAGTCGTCGTTTACCGTACCCTGCCCCCAGGAATTACTGAAATAATTATGTCCGGAAGCGTGTGAAGGCTCTACATGACCGGCATCAAGGGCTTCCTGGAAAGTCATTCCACCCACATTAACATTTGTGCCGCCTGGCGAAGCCACTGTTGTTCCTTCCGCAAAAACACCATCGGGAATCACACCGTCATGGAAGGTTTGTCCCGCACGATCGGCATACTGAGAAGTCCAGGTAACACCACCATGCCCCTCTCGTCCTTTTAAAGAGGTCTCCAACCAACCATAGGCTGTACCGTAGCGGTTACTATAGGAAGCCATATGGCCACCAAAACGCGCGTCAAGCAGTACCGACATGGTCCAGTTTTTATAACGGAAATCGTTGGCCCATGATCCTTCAAAATCAGGCTGCAATTTACCTACTTGCTCTACTTCCATGCTGCGGGCATAGTAGGCGGCCCTGGCGTTACCACTGTAAGCCAACACCTTCATACCGTTTCGTGGGTCGTTGGGATCTTCAGACTGCCATACCTTAGGCTTACTATCACTCATCAACACGCCATACTCACCACCATTATAGGCTACAGAAGCAATCCGGAAATTACCATAGTTAAAATCCCCGTCCAAACGACGGAATTCACCGTAGCTTTCGTGCAAATTCTCAACTGTTGTCTTATTGTTCCAGTAGTTGAAAGTACTGGTCCAGTCAAAATTGCGATTTTTAATAGGTGTTACGCCTAATGATACTTCGATACCAGTGTTTACCAGAGATCCCACATTGGTGATCAAACCTCCATTCAATCCGCTCTCTTCAGGAAGTGGCACCTGACCGATCTGATCCTCAATGGTTTCGTCGTACCAGGCAAAGTCAAAATTAACCCGTCCGTTGAAAAGTCGGGCATCCAGACCTAATTCAATGGATTTTTTTCTTTCCGGCTTGATGTCGGGATCGACACTCGAATCAGCCATGGCGTTACCATAAGCAAAACCGCTGGCCAATTCATAAGAGTTCAGCGCGTAACCCCTGTTTATGAAATAAGGAGCGGTATCGTTACCTACCTGGGCCCAGGAAGCACGCAGCTTACCAAAGGTGAACCAATAAGGCATTTCAAGCGACTCGGTAAAAACCCAGGAAGCGCTCACCGAGGGGTAGAAATAAGAAAAGTTTCCGGTTCCGTTGGTATAAACCAGAGCAGAAGACCAGTCGTTACGACCAGTAGCATCCAGGAACAATTGATTTTTCCAGCCCACATTGGCCATGAAATACAAGGAATTGATCTGCTTGGTACCAGACACTCTGGCCTCAGACCCGCGTGTCTCTTTGGAATTCCCTACAAAAAACTGTCCGGGAACAACCAGACCGCCGTTGGTCCATACTCGAGAATAAGTACGCTCCTGATCCCAAAGCTCACCACCAAGAATAAGACCGGTAGACAAGTCCTCATTGAAATCCTTTTTCAAATTGAATACCAGTTTTCCAGTGCGGCTCACATCCTTTTCGTTGCCCAAAGAATAGTAACCACCCTCATTGGCATAACCCTGACCCAATTCTTTGTTTTCATGGTCAGCAGTAAAATAGTTCATATTACCTTCGGCAGTTACTGAAACCCAGTCGGCCAAATCCGCCGTCAGCCGGACTACAGGCCGCGTCACATACTCGTTACGCACATTCTCATTCATGTTGTAGTTAAACCACAAGCCAGTCATGGGCACATAGGCATATTTATCGCCATAGGCAGTGCGGGGTGTGCCGCCATGAGACGCTTGCCATACCTCACGCTGACTCCACTTGTCAGTGTCGTACCAGTTAGGAATGTTTCCCGAAAGGAAATTCTCACCAATGTCGTTCCGGGGATTCTTTGAAACAGATGTACTGAAAGAAACGGAAGCATCGGCACGCAACCAGCTGGTCAACTCATAAGTGCTGCTAAGCTGGGTAGCATTTCGGGTGAATTCATTGTTGGGCAATACCCCCTTGCGCTTATTGTAAGAGTTTGACAGATAAAAAGATCCTTTGTCAGAACCGCCAGTAATGGCTACCGATGTATTGGAGTTGACCCCCAAATCGAAAGCCTCCTTAAAATGATCTTTTGCAGCGCTGTAAGTGGTCATTTCCCCGTCATAGTCAACCATCGCGCGATCATCGAAACGGGGTCCATATCCGGACCAGGCCCAAGGATGATTCCGTTTGGTAGGCACGCCATCGCTGTTCAGATACAACTGATTGGTGGAGAAGCGATAATAGTTTCCGCCACCATCCTGCTCGCCATAGCTGGTATATCCGGCCAAAGCACCCGGACCGAATTCATACTGGATGTCGGGCTGTCTGTAAACATGATCAATACCCAATGATTGAGAAACACGAACACCAATACCCTGGCGACCCTCTCCACTTTTGGTGGTAATAACAATGGCCCCATTGATACCTCTGGATCCATAAAGCGCCGTAGAAGCAGCTCCTTTCAATACTGATACCGACTCAAAATCATCGGGGTTCAGGTTCTTGATCATGTTGCCAAAGTCGTTGGATGAAGCATCCCAGTCGGCAGAAGCATTAGAGATAGAGTTGTCAAGGATTACACCATCGATGACAAAAATCGGATTGTTGTTGTCCTGGTTCATGACCGAAACACCACGTAACTGGATTTTAGTGTTACCAAACACGCTACCGTCAGACAGGCCAACACTTAAACCAGCAGATTTACCCTGTAAGGCCTGCATCACATTCACAGTATTCACCGAAGCCAGTTCCTCACCTGCCACCTCCGACATCGCATAACCAAGAGCCTTGGTCTCACGTCTGATACCCAAAGCGGTCACCACGACTTCCTCCATTTCAAGGATATCCGGAATCAACATAATGTCGATGATAGAACGGCCTTCTGCGGGCAGGGTCTCGGTAACAAAACCGATAAAAGAAAAATTTAATAAAGCCCCTTCGGGTACCGACAGGGTGTAGCGACCATCAATATTGGTAATCGCACCAATCGAGGTTCCCTGAACTGCCACGGTAACCCCCGGCATAGGAACACCTTCGTTGTCGGTAACTACTCCTGTAACAGTTTGCTGTTCTTGCATCAAGAGCTCAGCAGCTGCCCCTGCTTTTGAGGAAGGATTAGAATCTCCCACCTCAACATTGGCGTAAACGCCCGACCATGCTAAAAACAATAGCATGACCAAAAAGGATGTCTGTTTTTTGAGGTTCATAATTGCACATTTTTATTAAAAAAATTAAATCACTCACAATACTTTTTTACGCATTCATTTTTTCACATTCAGGGATTTTTATAAGTTACATAGGCATTCATTTTTGGTTAAAAAATAGTTCGTTAAGTTGGTTCGGTCGTTACTGTATTTATTTGGTGTTTACAAAAAGTGTGAATATATCTTCCATGACGACAGCCATGGCGCCATATAAACCCGTGTCACTGTCAGAATTTGAAACGGCAACAATTGTTCGTTCTCTTATCTGGGACATGGTGTAGGTATTAACCGCTTGTTGAATAGGCGTAGTCAAAAGTTGATCGGCTCGGGCCATTTGACCACCAAGCACAATCATTTCCGGGTTGACCAATTGAATTAAAACGGCAATCCCCTTTCCCAAACGCTCGCCCACTTTGGAGAACAGACTAATCGCAAATTGATCCCCATTTAGTGCTGCGTCAACCACATCTTTGACGCTTAATTTATTTATATTCTTATTATGCAGGGAAGTCATCATGGTGTGCTGGCCATCCAATATGCCTTTCTGAGCGAGTTTCACCAAAGCGGTTCCGGCAGCCACGGTTTGCAAACACCCTGTCTTGCCACATAGGCATAATTCACCTTCTTCTTCAATGGGTATATGACTGAATTCGCCTGCAAAACCTGTCGCTCCTCTGTATAGCTTCCCTTCTAATATCAACCCCAATCCAATTCCCCAATCCAAATAAAGAACAAGCACATTTTCTTTATCTCTGGCAACGCCGGACCGCCGCATGGCTAAAGCAATGGCATTGGCATCATTCTCAATAAAAACGGGAAGCTGAAGTTGTTCATGCAGCAGTTGTCGTAAGCCCTTTTCCCCAAAATTTAAGTAAGTATGATTGATACCCTTCTCGGAATTAACCAGACCGGGAACACTTAAGCCCACCCCCAAAACATCTTTTCGATCAATGTTGGTGGTCTGGAAATAAGCCTCAATATTCAACAAAAGAGATTTAAGCGTTTCCATTTCATTGTTGAGCTCTATCTCAAAAACATGGGTTTCTGTCATCTTCTCATTAGAGCAATTAAAAAAAGCCATCCGGGTTTGGTAGATATCCATACTTATGGCCAACACATAGAAACTCTCTTTGGCCATGCCATACAATTCAGGCCTTCTTCCCCCGTTAGACTCCCCAAATCCTTTCTTTTCCAGAACTCCAAGCTCTAACAATTGATTGATGAGCAAAACACCTTTTGGAACGCTCACTTTCAAACCCTTACACAAACTGGCAATAGGTTTGGCTCCGTTAAAATATAAGAATTTGATCATCTTAACAGCCAACAAATACTCTTTACGGTCAAGTCCTTCCAGTCTGGAAATTAAAGAATTATGTAGTTTTTTTGGCTTCATAAGATATTAATCGAATATTATCACCTAACATCGGTGTAAAGCTCTAATATTTTATTTTAACAAACAAGACTTTTGCAATAATTTTATTAAAGAAATGATTTATTAGTTAAAAGTTATATATTTACGCTCTGGGGATCGGATGCTCAAAACCATGAGCAAAACCTTTAAACACCGCACTGTGAAAGCCAATAACTAAAATAAAACAGACTCACATGAACAGAGACAAGACCATCATTGGATCATTACTGACACTGACAATTCTGCTCTTATCGGCCTGCGGCCAGGGAAAAACCGTTAAGGACTTCAACCCTTTGCAATATGTAGATCCCCATATCGGGTCGGGGGGACACGGACATGTATTTGTGGGCGCATCGGCACCCTTTGGCATGGTACAGCCGGGACCTACCAACCCTACCCAGGGTTGGGATTGGTGCTCCGGTTATCACTATTCCGATTCCATTCTTTCCGGTTTCACCCACACCCATTTAAGTGGCACGGGCATTGGGGACTTGTGCGACATTCTTATCATGCCCATTTCTGATCAATACCAGCCCGAGAAGGAAAGTATTTGGTATCAGAACTGGACCACCAAGTTCTCACATGCCGATGAAATGATCCAGCCGGGGTACTATAAGGTAGTGCTAAAGGAAATTGATGTGGATGCTGAATTGACAGCTACCCAAAGGGTTGGCCTCCATAAATACAACTTTAAGCAAAAGGGCAACTCCCGCTTAATCATTGATATGATCACCGGCACAGGTTGGGATCGATTCACAGATGGCGCTATTGAACAACAAGGGCCATCTTCGATCAATGGCTACCGCTATTCCACAGGCTGGGCCAATGACCAAAGGGTTTATTACCACATGGAATTTTCGAAACCGATTGCCTCAATTGAATACATCAAAAACGAAACCCTGACGTCACGACACAATACCAAAAACCAGACGGCCATTATCACCTTTGAAGGTCCCGGTGAGCTGCTGGTCAAAGTAGCTCTCTCACCCACTTCTACTGAAGATGCTTACAAGAACATGGGGGCTGAGTTGGACCACTGGGACTTTAACACGGTGCTGACCGATGTCCAAAACGCGTGGAACAAGGAACTTTCTAAAATAAAAATAAGTACCGATGACTTATCGGTCCAGCGCATCTTTTATACCGGACTTTATCACACCATGATTGCCCCTTCCTTATATAACAACAGTGACCGTTCTTATTTGGGAACCGACAAGCAAGTGCATACCGATCCGGGCTATGACAATTACACCGTTTTCTCGTTGTGGGACACCTACCGGGCGTTGCACCCGCTGTTTACCATTACCCAATCGGAACGCATCACGGATATGATCCAATCCATGCTGGCCATTTACCAGCAGCAAGGAAAACTGCCGGTCTGGCACCTGATGGGCTGCGAGACCAACACCATGGTGGGTTACCATGCGGTTCCCGTAATTGTGGATGCTTATTTTAAGGGCTACCGGGATTATGACGTTCAACTGGCCTATGAGGCCATTAAGGCCTCTGCCATGCGCGATGAATCGGGCCTTTCTTTTCACAAAAACCTGACTTACATTCCTGCTGAAAAAGAAATCGAATCCGTGGCCAAAGCCATGGAATATGCCATTGACGACTGGTGCATTGCCCAAATGGCCAAAGACCTGGGACATGAGGAGGACTACAGCTATTTTATGAAAAGAGCGGCCGCCTATCAACTCTATTACGATGAAGAGACGCGCTTTATGAGGGGCCAACTCAGCAATGGAGAATGGCGCACCCCTTTTAGTCCCTTCCATTCCAGTCACCGCGACGACGACTACTGTGAGGGCAATGCCTGGCAGTACCTGTGGTTGGTGCCACAGGATGTTGAGGGACTGATAGCCCTATTGGGCGGAGAAGTATCCTTTACCACTAAACTGGACAGTCTATTCACCATTGACTCCACACTGGAGGGAGAAGCCTCTCCGGATATCACCGGACTCATTGGTCAATATGCCCATGGCAATGAGCCCAGTCACCATGTGGCCTATCTTTATGCCTATGCGGGAGAGCAATGGAAAACGGCTGAAAAAACCCGGGAGGTTTTAAAAACAATGTACCACGATGCACCCGACGGTCTTTCCGGCAATGAAGATTGCGGTCAGATGTCGGCCTGGTACGTACTCTCGGCCATGGGCATGTACCCGGTGAACCCGGCAGCCGGCATCTATGTGTTGGGCAGTCCGGCAGTTGACTCCGCAGAAATAATGGTCGACAAGGGTCAGACCTTCCGCATTACTGCCAGGAATAATTCTTCTGAAAATATTTATATCCAATCGGTCACCCTGAACGGACAAGCCTACTCCAAGAGCTATATCAAACACAGTGACATCATGCAAGGAGGAGCACTGGTCTTTGAAATGGGCCCACAACCCAACAAGCAGTTTGGAAGTAAGCCTGAGGACCGACCACAATCAAAAATCTACCACTAATGGATAAACGGACTTTTTTAAAGACCAGCGGACTATTAGGTCTGGGTCTGCTGGGTGCAGCAACGGCGCCCTGGTTAACATCGTGCGCATCCAACAATGGCGCTGAACTGCCCCCTAACTGGATGTGGTTTCATGCCAATATGGAACGGACGGATGAAGAATGGGAGAACATACTTCTGACTTTAAAGTCAGCCGGCATCACCGGCATTCTCATCGGGGGCGGTCGGCCCATGCTGAGCCGCATCATTCCGATGGCCGACAAGCACGGCATGGATGTCCATGCCTGGATGTGGACGCTGAACCGCAGCGGCGATGAGGAAGCACTGAAACACCCCGATTGGTACGCGGTCAGTCGGATGGCAACTCCTGCTTCGATGTCCGCCCATACGTCAACTACTACCAATGGGTATGTCCCTCCAAGGAGGAGGTGTACCAGCACATACTTAAACAGGTGACGGAGTTGTGCGGGATTCCCGGACTAAAAGGAGTTCATCTCGACTACGTCCGCTATTCCGATGTGATCCTGCCTGAAGCGCTACAACCGGTTTACAATCTGGTGCAGGACAAGGAATATCCGGAATTCGATTTCTGCTACTGCGCCACCTGTCGCGAAAAGTTTAAAAAGACTTCCGGTATTGATATACAAACAGTGGAAGACCCGACCGCCCTTTTAGAATGGCGCCAATACCGCTACGACAGTGTGACCAGGCTGGTCAACCGACTGTCGAAGGAGGTCCACCAAAAAAACAAACTCATTACCGCTGCCGTTTTCCCTTACCCGGAACTGGCCCGCACCATTTGCAGACAAAGCTGGGACGAATGGCATCTGGATGCGGTATTTCCCATGATTTACCAAAATTTTTATAACAAACCGGTTGAATGGGTCAAATATGCGGTACAGAAAGGCATTACCGACACCAGGGGAAAAGTGCCACTCTTTGCAGGACTCTATCTGCCGGAGCTGAGCGGGGAAGATCTGAAAAAAGCCATCGATTATTCATTGGAGGCAGGCGCTTCGGGTGTGGCCGTGTTTGATTTCGGCAGTTTTTCAGAGGCCCACCAGGAGGCTTTCAAAACAGCACTTTTGGAACGAGACACTGGGAAATAACTTCTAAAAAGAAAAGAGATGAGAACGAAAATAGGGGCAGGAGGCATGGTCCTTTTCTTACTAATCAGTCTTCACATTAAAGCGGACCAACCCTTTGCAGCGGACGAGGCCCGCTACAATCCCTTAAGCTATATCTGCCAGAGAACCACTTCGCAGATCATCATCGATGGCTCTTTAGATGAGGCAGACTGGGCGGCCGCTCAATGGACAGAAGATTTTCAGGACATACAGGGGCCGGCTTTGCCGGCTCCCACCTTCCGCACACGGGTAAAAATGCTGTGGGATGACAGCTACCTTTATGTGGCGGCAGAATTGGAAGAACCCGACATCTGGGGCACCATTACCCAAAGGGATGCGGTCATTTTTCACGACAACGACTTTGAAATTTTTATAGACCCCACAGGAGATACCCACAACTACCTCGAATACGAAGTCAACACTCTGGGAACGGTCTGGGATTTGATGTTAACCAAACCCTATCGAGATGGCGGAATGGTGGTGAACAACTGGGACATAAAAGGCCTGAAACAGGCCATTGTGATCAACGGCACATTGAACAATCCGGGCGATCGGGATGAAGGATGGACATTGGAAATGGCCATTCCTATGTCGGTTATCAAGGAGGTCAATCGCCGGCACCAGCCAAAGGAGGGTGACCTATGGCGCATCAATTTTTCAAGAGTTCAATGGCATACCGAAATAAGAGATGGCCAATACCATAAAAAGAAGGATGACCAGGGAAAACTTCTGCCGGAAGAAAACTGGGTCTGGTCCCCCCAAGGGGTCATTGACATGCATCGACCCGAATTTTGGGGCTTTTTGTCTTTTTCTGAAACGGCAGTCGGCCAACCCACCAACCCCTTCGTGATGCCCGCCGATGAGTCCCTCAAATGGGCCTTGCGCAACATATATTACCGGCAGCGCAACTTTATGGCCATCCATAAGCGGCCGGCCACGCTCGAAGAGATAGAAATGGAGCGTATTCAATTGGCTGGACGAATGCTGGTGCCGGAAATGGTGAGCATGGGACAACAATACGTGGCCAGAATACAATTACCCGGCACCAAAACCTGGTGGCATATTAGAAATGATGGTTTCGTCTGGGCTTGCAACAACAGCCGGCAGCACCTCATCCAAGACCCCGAAAAAAGGAAGGCGGTACTGGAAAGGTATGAGGCCCGAAAGGCGCAACTGCTACACGAAAGAAGCGAGGCCTTGCTATCGGTCATGGACAGTGCCAACCTTCAGGAGCAGGAGGCCCTTCAGTTTCTTTATGCCTATTCTACGCTAAGTGATTTAAGCAACTACGACGGGGCCTTTTTCCTGAATCAGGTGCGCGGCGCACTGGCGGCGCGCGACAGTTTTCCATGGGGACAAATGATGAGTGAGGACGACTTCCTGCATTTCGTACTGCCTCCGCGGGCAGGCAATGAAAACATGGACAGTGCCCGTCAGGTCATTTTCCATGAGCTGTTGCCCCGGCTAAAAGGCATGACCATGACCGAAGCGGCCCTTGAAGTGAACCACTGGTGCCATGAAAAGGTGGTGTATCAGGGCACCGACATCCGCACCTCAGCGCCGTTGGCCACCATAAAAACGGCCTATGGGCGTTGTGGTGAAGAATCTGTTCTAACGGTTACCGCCCTGCGCGCAGTGGGTATTCCGGCCCGGCAAATCTACACGCCCCGATGGGCGCACCAGGACGACAACCATGCCTGGGTAGAGTTTTGGGCCGACGGCCAATGGCATTACTATGGGGCATGCGAGCCGGAGCCAGACGTGAACATGGGCTGGTTCACCGAGGCTGCCCGCAGAGCTATGTTAACGGCCACAACGACGCCGGGTCACTATCCATCCGACCTGATTGTCAAGCAGAAGTCCAACTACACCAGACTCAACCAGACCGATTTATATGCCGATGCCAAAACGCTCTTTGTTAAAGTGACGGACAAGGACCAGCGTCCCATGCAGGATGTTTCGGTGCGCTACCTGCTTTACAATTATGCAGAATTCTATCCGCTGGCCACACTCAAAACCGACCGTCAGGGGTTGTCACAACTGCGGCTGGGGCTGGGCGACATTTTGGTCTGGGCAGGCGATAGCCGGCACTATCGTTTTGAAAAAGTGTCAGTAGCCACAACCGACACGCTGCATCTGGTGATGGATGAACAGACGCCTGCAAATGCTGCCTGGGATTTCGACCTGGTTCCACCGGTAGCAAAAGCTCCGCTACCTGTCAACGAAACCGGCAGAGCAGCCAACAACCGCAGACTGGCCTATGAAGACTCCATTCGCACAGCCTACGAAGCTACTTTTATGTCGGAAGAAGAAGCCATTCAGTTGGCACGCAAGCTGGAAATCGACCAGGAGGTATTTGCTCAAATCATCCAAAAATCCAGAGGCAACTGGCGGGACCTTTGTAACGTGATGGAACAAATGCCGGCTGAAAAGAGATCACTGGTCTTTGATTTATTGGAGGTCATCTCTGAAAAAGACCTGCGGGACGCACCTGCATCCGTTCTTTTGAGTCATCTGCAACACACGCCATCTGCCGAGGAAACCGCGCATGACATTTGGGTTAAGTATGTGCTTAACCCCCGCATTGCCCTCGAAAAACTGACCGGCTACAAAGCCAGCCTTCGACCCCATTTTCCGGAATCTTTCTGGCTGAAAATATCCCAGAATCCTTTAGTGGCTGAGCAGTGGATCAACGACCACATTAAACTGCTTGGTGCAGATGAGCATTACATTGAAACAGCGGCTGTACCGCAAGGCACTTTCAGTATGAAGGCCGGCGACGCGCACGACCGCCACCTGCTGTTTGTGGCCATGTGCCGCACAGCAGGCGTGCCAGCGCTCATTGATGAAGTTACCGGCCATGTGAAATTTCACCGGGAAGGAATATGGCATACCGTCTTTTCCCCTTATTCAGCTCCCGGTCAAACACAGGCACAAGGAAGCCTGCAACTCAACTATCAAGGGGATGAACCATGTAAGTATTATCAGCATTTCACACTGGCCAAGTATGAAAACGGATTTTATAAAACGCTCGAATTTCCGTATGCCAAGGAGATCAGTGCTTTTCCGTCAGAAATCCCCTTGGATGCCGGCGAATACATGCTGGTCACCGGCCAACGCCAGAATGACGGCACCGTATTGTCACGGGTGTCCTTTTTTACCATGGCCGCCGAAGCGACCACCGTGCTTCCGGTCATTCTTCGCCAACGGGAGTCCCAGATGGAAGTCATCACCACCTTTGAACTACCCGCCTTCATTCAAAAAATGGATGGCTCTAAAGTGGAAACCGGACAACTTGTAGAGACCTATGGCGCCATGGCCATGGTCTGGCTCGATCCCGGCAAAGAACCCACCCGGCATGTACTCAGGGATCTCAAGAATTTAAAAAGCACCTTTGATGAGGCCCTCCTGCCCTTCCTGTTTTTTGTCCCCGAAGAAAAACGCACCGACACCTTCGCCCCCGAATCGTACGTTTTACCCGCCCATTCGGTTTTTGGTGTGGCGCCCGAAATAATGCCACAATTATCAGATCACCTTAACCGGGAATTGAAAGGAGAGCTTCCCGTTGTTATTTTAGTCAACCCCAAGGGAGAAGTACTTTACTTTTCTTCTGGTTATAAAATTGGTGTTTGCGAGCAATTATTATCAACTTTCCAACAAATTAGTTTACCAACAGAAAACAATCCTGGGACATGCAAAATACATTAGACACAGCATCCATTATCCTTGAAGCCTGCGTTGAAACACTGGAGCAGTGCATCACCGCTGAGCAAAAAGGCGCCGGGCGGGTAGAACTGTGCGACCGGCTCGACCTGGACGGCACCACACCGTCGGAAGATCTGATCCGCGCCGTCAAAAAGGCGCTGAAGATTCCCATCCGGGTAATGATTCGTCCACGAGGCGGGGATTTCATTTATACGCCCGCTGAATTGGATCAGATGCGCCAGTCCATCCTGCTCTGCCAGGACATTGGCGTGGATGGCGTGGTTTTGGGCATACTGAACAAGGACAATGAGCTGGACCTGGAAGCCATGCGCCCCCTCATCGAACTGGCAAAGCCGCTCAATGTGGTTATTCACAAGGCCATTGACGACACGCCGGACACCTTTGCTCCATGCAGCAACTGCAGTCCATAAAAGGCGTGAATGCCATTCTCACTTCGGGCAAAGCCCCATCGGCAATGGCTGGGGCGGATGTCTTAAGAAAGATGACCGAACACCAGAAAGATCTGCGCATAATTGTGGCAGGCGGTGTTACCAAAGACAATATAAGCGAGCTACATCAATTAACAGGCGCCTCCCAATACCATGGCAAACGCATTGTAGGAGAACTCTTTTGACCACAGCATTATTTCGAAACACATCGCTTTAAAGAATTCTATGACCCGTTGAATTCTTTACACCATCTAAAAGGGCACAGACCAAAAATATCTGCGCCCTTTTTTCACACTTTAGCAGCATAGCTGCAGATATTTACTACTTACTAAATTCACCTTTCCCGATGCTCCAGTCACGCCCAAAGAACCCGGATATTTTTATGTCCTCCAGACCAGTCTTCAAATAATCGGCAGAAAAAACCATCACATCCGGGAAACCGGTGATGCCGGAAAAATAGTTATTGGCATAGGTCGCCTTCATCCCTTTCAGACCAGTTCCTGCCACTACACCGACACTGGCTGTGGCACTGTCAAATCGAGGATAAACAAAATAGGTTCCCAAATCATCACCCTTTAGCA
Source organism: Geofilum rubicundum JCM 15548 (assembly GCF_000974365.1). Lineage (GTDB taxonomy): Bacteria > Bacteroidota > Bacteroidia > Bacteroidales > Marinilabiliaceae > Geofilum > Geofilum rubicundum. Next base: position 12,421 of record NZ_BAZW01000014.1, on the reverse strand, counting down.
CTTCGTCACCGAAGCGAATCTCACCATTAGCCACATGCAAGGGGGCATTACGCAGCACTTTTTTCCAGGCGGCGTTATTGCTGGCGTTGCCATAGATAATCACATTCCGGTCCTTATACTCCTTCGCGTTAAATGCCTTATCCGAAACCACATCAATGGAAGCATTGCCACGGTACAAAAAGGTTTCGGCATCAAAACGCGCTTTATTAAGATACCACGCGTTTTCTTCTTTTGAACCGCCGGTGGCATAAACAAACACAACATTATTGTCAAAAGCCGTCTTGAAGCCCCCGTGACGCAGGGAATATTTTTCGGCCGTCTTTACCTGGCTGACCGACTGCCAGCCATCACCTGCATTTTCAATGGTCAGGTCCATTCCTTTTTGACCCTGAATACTGGTCCCGTCTATCACCACGACTGGGTCGTTCTCCAGATTCAACTGGGAAAGATTCAGCGTGAGGACCGACACATTTTCAACCGATCCGATAATGGAATCCCCCTTCACATCAAATACGACATTGGAAAAGTCCCATGATCTGGGTTGCTGCTCAATTCTGACCCAGTAATTCTGGGCCGAGACAGCCGGAGAAGCGGTATGGAATTCTATGTGCTGCACATTTTTAGCAGCAGGGATGGCATGCCACTTAAAATAATCGAAAATGGGGAACCAATCCACACTGTGATCGCCATACCAGTGAGAACCGCCGGGGTATTCATAATAGCTAAAATTATTGTGAAACTCACCGAGGGTGCTGCGCATCAACCGGGCCTGGTCCACACTGACCACATTATCGGCATCACCATGCAAAATATAAACACCCGATTGCAAATAGTTGCGCTTTAGGCTCAAGGTGCGACCGGCATTGGCCGCCCGCTTGATTTGGCTGTAGTGCCTATCCGCCTCCAGGATGGAATCGTTTCCGGCACGGCGATAACCAATGATATCGGGATAACTGGCACAGGGTGCAATGGCAGCAAACTGATCGGGATACGTCACGCCCAAATACCAGGTGCCATGTCCCCCCATTGAATGCCCTGTCAAGTAGGTCAATGAGTCTTCTGTTTTAAAGACTTTTTTGGCTTCAGCCAGTACCTCCATGGCATCGATGCGTCCCCACTCCTCCCAGTTGAAACCAAAGGGACGACGGTTGGTAGGTGCCACTATGTGCGCCCAATCCTTTTTCTTGTAAGCACGTGCCTGATTGCGCGCTTCCACCGAAGCACCATGCACCGACAAAACCAAAGCTTGTCCGTCGGCCACCTCCGTGGAAGGCGCCACACTGTAATACTGAACGCTACCGTCTATCTGGCTGATAAAGGTGCGCTCATGGTGATCCGTTGCAGGACGCTGCTGCAGTTCTATTTCGGTCCTGTCCAACTCCCGTCCTCTTCCATCCGAAAGAATCAGCGTGGCTTTAACACTTCCGGTTTTGAAGGCATCCTTAACACCGGGAACTCTGAATTTCACCTTGCGGACCGCCATCGGCATCACCGCATCGGTGGCAAAAACAGCGCGCTCACCCGTTTCAAGAACACACTCAATCTTCACGTCCTTCAAGTCCTTGTCGGTGGCATTCAATAGGCGCACTGCGCCCCATTTCTCTTCTGCCTCGCCATTTATAATATCTGGCAAAGTCAAATCGCGGTTGATTAACATCACCTCCTGAGCGGGGACCACCAGCTTGGCAGCTACCCGACCAAAGCGGCCCGGGGTATAAATAAATTGATTCGTCCCTTTCTTTAGGCGAAAAGGAATCAGGGTATAACCAAAATCGTAGTGATCGCCCTCCTGAACCATGCCATTGATATAAACCCTGGTATGGCCGGTGGCTTCCAAAAGAACCACCTCTTCAACAGGTGCATCAAAGCTGGTATACAGATATCCACGTCTTAAATTTCGATCTCTAAATACTTGAGCAGTATCTGCTGAAATAGCACGCCATTTCAAGGGGGCATCTGTTCCCGGATAGCTAGCCAGCTCCTCTCCCTCTAAAGGCGTCTTAAAAGAATTGTTGGCCAGTTGCCAGGCAACCATGTCCTGACTGCCGAACAAAACGCCGCTGCGTGCCGCATGTTCCAGCACGAGTCCCTCCTCAAAAACATGAATAATGGAACCTTCTTTGGTTTCTTCATACTTCTCTTTTCCGAAGTATTCAACAATATTGCCCTGCCTTTGAGCGGAAACAGAGTTATAGCAGCTAAAGAACACCGCCAGAAAGAGGGGTGTTACTTTAATCAATTTTCTCATCATAGTGTAAATATTTGTTTTTCAATTTTAGCCTGTCACAAATACAAACACCAAATAAACAGAAAGACCATGACCAGGAACCAACACTGATCATTTTTTTCAACTCCAACAAAGATAACAAGTAATACAATCAAAATAAACCATTCGCCAAAAAAATCAGTATTGCTGTTTGGCGTCAAAATAGAGCGCCGCAGCTCCCAAAATTGAAACATCCGGCTCATCGCTGACGGCAATCGTCAGATTTTCCACAGATTTAGGATAAGGAAATTTCCTTAGAACCTTCCACACATGGGATTCAAAGAAAGGATAAAAAGAAGCAATTGGCCCTCCCAGAATAATGCACTGAGGATCGAGCGCGAATAAGATGGTTTGAATAAAATGGCCCATATCTATGCCAAACTGTTCTAAAATAGCCAAGGCTATTTTATCCTCCTTCTTTGCTCTGGCAAGCAAAGTCTTACTTCTCATCCCATACTTCAATTCAAAATAACCGGGGGTACAGTAATGCTCATAGTTATGGTCCCGGTAAGGAATATAACCAAACTCACCGGCTCCACAATTGGTGCCGGAATAGAGCCTGTCATTGGTAATGATTCCCACGCCAAGCCCTTCACCGGCAATTACCCCAACCATGTTACTGTAGGGGCGACCTTTACCGTAATATTTCTCACCAACGGCAAAGCAATTGGCATCATTGTTCACATAAATATCTATCTCAAAACGCGATTTAAGCAAATCGGCCAGTTGAACCTGTCGCCAGGAGGGAATATGTTCCACATTGTAAACAATGCCGCGGGAAACATCTACCAGACTGGGCACGCCGATGCCAACACCCACAACTTCCGGCGTTATGACTTTTTCAATGGCTTCCATCATCTGACTGAGAATCTCCTCTTCACTACCGTAGTTGTCAATTTCCATGGAAACAGACGCCTCCACCACATTGTTATTGACCCGTCCTGCCCGCAGGATCTTCCCTCCTAAAAAAACCCCTATGACGGATTGCTCATTTTGCGATAGATCTTTAATCATAATAATATCAATGAGTTATACACCTGTATCCGTATCAATCTATAAAAGTAGTCAGCTATAAAAAAGCGGCCAACTATTTCTTAATCTCTTTTAAAAGAACTCCTTCTAACGATTAGTTGAAGTGGCTTAACGATCGTCCCCGAATCGCCGGAACGACCTTCTATCGCATCAAACAATTGACTTATAGAAGTTCTTCCCATGTCATACCCCGGCATTTCAACGGCCGACAGAGACGGACATATATACTCATTGGCCGGTTCATCGCCAAAGGTAACAATGGCCAATTCGTCGGGAACCTTTATTCCTGCTTCAACGGCCATTTTGGTGAACAATAAGCCGGCATCACTGCCTGCTACAAAATCCCATCCGGCCGTTGAAGGGCCGTCATCCATCTTTTAAAAACCCCACGCACATCTTCGTGTGTCAAATCTGTTGCCAATAAAAAATTGGGCAACAATTCTATTTGGTTAATTTCCAAGGCCTCCTGAAATCCTCTTGCCCTTTCCTGAAACACTTTACAGTCAGAAGGCCCACCCAAATGAGCGATCTTTTTACATCCTGTTTTTATAAGATGGGATACGGCCTGAAACGCCCCGTCAAAATTGTCTACAATTATTTTTTGGCAATCCATTGCATAATCTACCCGATCGAACAAAACAAGAGGGATCCCATTTTTCTTAAGCTTTTCAAGATGAGAAACATCCGTTGTCTTAACCGACAAGCAGGCAATAACCCCGGCAACACGGTGGAGTTAAACATTCGGGCAACTTCGATCTCGCGCTCCAACGATTCATTGGTCTGTGCAATGATTATCTGATAACCTTTATCATTCGCAACAGACTCAATCCCACTCACAACCTGACTGAAAAAATAACGGTTGATGTTAGGCAGCAATACGCCGATTATGGTTGATTTATTCTTTGACAAACCAGAGGCCACCAAATTAATATCATAACCTAATTCAGCAGCCTTTTGCCGAACCATCTTCTTAGTTTTCTCACTAATCTGACTCTTATTATTAAGCGCCCGGGAGATGGTAGATGGTGCTACCTTTAATTCCCGGGCAATGTCATTGATGGTTACGTTTGATGCGGGCATCCGTTAATTCTTAATTACAAATCCGTTTTCGCTGGCAAAATTAAGAAATATTGTTTAACAAACGTAATCACTGCAATGATAATGAAATCGCTAGCATCAGCCATGATCCATGTTGCAACCATTGCTCACCCCACCTCCACTTATGCGAAGGATCATTTCTGTATGGATCAGGGTAAAAAGCGATATCTCTTTCATTACCAAAACCCGCTGTAATTCCATTAGAAACACATCCTGACACATTCATTTCTTTTTCACCTTCTGCATATTTCGGATTATTTCTTCCGCGACCATCCAACATGCAAATATCATATGGATTAAGGCCCAAAATCCAATTAATCTGATTGGCTGCATAACCAAGCACCTCTTCTTCTTTGTTGCTGTCCAAATAAGGCAACGCTAACCTCATAGCTGCGGACAAAGAAGCTATGCGCGCATTTTCACCCTGCCACCAATAGCCGGTTTCGTTGTTTTGTGGTATAAAAAAAGCTGTTCGATTAGGAATTTCAATGGTAGCCTTAACGTATTGCCGGGCATAACCGAACGGGTTATGTACTTCATTTGTTATTGCCAATTCAAAATCCACTGCACGCCGGATAGCTTCTACAGCTTTATTTCTATGAGATGAATCCGCTTCCAATTGCAGATACCTCACCAATGCGACAATGGGCAGACCAGCTTCAGCCGCATGGAAAAAGGGTCTGTTCGTCGCAGAATCTGCCAACCAAAAACCCCTGGCATTCTCATCATTGGATAAACGGCCGGTCAGCCGATGCATCCTTTTTCTGGCAGCCTGCAGATACTTGTGATCATTGGAAGCATAAAAGAGCTCTGTAGCTGCCATTAAAGCGCAGTAGTCATCAATCACATTCTCTTCCCCATTGGCAAGGTATTTCAGGTTATTCTCCTCCAAATGCTCAAACCCCTTTATGGCAGCAGAGAGGTATTGATTGGTGGCAGACTCATTGCCCAATTGATCGCCGGCCACTCTGGCTAAAGCAGCAATAGACATACCGCCACCCTCCCGGTAGCCCGCCTGGTAGTATTCGTTTTTAATACCTTCCTGACCGATGTAAGCACAAATTTCTCTTTTTTCAGGATCCCAGGACCAATTGTCGAACACATTCAGATAGAAATAGCCAGCTGCATCCTGCATTTTAACCAACCAGTCGGCACCATGTAATGCCTCATCAAGCATTTTTTGCCGCGTCTCCACCACGTCTTCAAACCTGTAATTGGAGAGCCTGTGGGCAGCCTCAAGAAAATTCCATACAACCATTGGGGCTTGTTGCGGATTCATAAAATTGGCATAACTCAGGTGACTCAAATACTTACTCCTGTCGCCCGATGCATCGTACCACCCGCCGCTGACATCAACAACATCCGCCCGATCGCCAAAAAAGCCCATTTGCTGGTCTGTTTCATTGTACACGCCAGAAGTTCTTTGGGAATGAATACCCTTTATCAAGAGGCTTAAAGTTGATTGAGCAATTTGCTGGTGGGCTATTGAAAAATACTCACTGACATAGGCTTTGTCCATATAATCCAATTCAATCCGATAGTTCCCGGGAACATCAAAAGAAGAGAAAGCCCCGGCAACAGCATTGCCCGTATGCCAATTATCAATGGGTCCACCATTTTTGAATGCCCCCTCAAAAACAAGCTTCCCATCCTGATCCACCAAACTGAATGATTCGGGCGCATGACTTTCCTTTGTCTGAAAAACAAAGGTCTTACTGCCTTGGGTATCGTAACCCAAATGATTAATTAAAATTTGTCCGGTCAAATTCTCCTTGGGCTTTTTTAAGCCACATTGCACCAACAGGAGTAATCCTGCTGTCATCAATAGGTGTCGAAATGTTCTCATCGTAAATCATTTTTATTAAAAACTCAATCAACTACTTGCACTGTGTTGTGCAATCCGAAAACAAAAATACAATTTATTTGCGCAACCGCTTGCATTATATTGCAATAATTAACATCTTTGCACAGAAGTTTACTTTGCAGGAAGGTTCAACATTAAACTTTAATCAGTCGATTTATTTATTATTTAACTATGAAACCCATGAAAAGAAGAAATTTGGTGTTGATTTTTTGCTTACTGATAGGTCTGACATCCTATGCACAGCAAAGCGTCAACGGTGTTGTAAACGACACAAACAATGAGCCTGTTCCGGGACTTACAGTCATGGAGAAAGGCACGCAGAACGGGGTAATAACAGATATGGATGGGCGATTCACCATTGAAGTGGAAGACCAGTCATCCATTCTTGTCTTTTCATTTGTAGGAATGAGAACGCAAGAAATCGAGGTTGGCACACAAACCCAAATAAGTGTAGTTATGCTGGATTATCTATCTGATCTGGACGAAGTGGTTGTCATTGGCTATGGCGTTCAGCGGAAAGCGCTGGTCACCGGGGCCAATGTCAATGTCAGTGGAGAAAAAATTGCAGAATTGAATACCACAACAGCCATGGAGGCACTTCAAGGGATTGCACCAGGCGTCCAGATAACCAGAAACAACGGATCTCCCGGCGCTGGAACAAAGGTAACCATCCGCGGCATGGGAACCATAGGTGATGCAGCCCCCCTTTACATAGTGGATGGGGTGGCAGCCTCCAACATTAATCATCTCAACGCTTCAGACATTGAAGCCATCGATGTATTAAAAGATGCCGCATCGGCAGCCATATATGGCTCACGAGCTGCCAATGGCGTCATCCTTGTTACCACTAAAAGAGGCGTAAAAGGTCGTAAAGCTCAGGTTACCTACGACGGATACTATGGTGTTCAGAATCTTTATAAAAAGCCAACGGTTTTAGATGCCCAGGAATATATGTACATTTTCAATGAGGCCAGACTCAACGACGGAGCAGCTCCTTACAACTGGGAAAACATGATTGTTAATGGCAATACCTATTTTGACGGCAACTACCCCGGCAACTTGGGACAGGCCTACGGGCAACATGTCTGGGACAAACTACAATCCGGCTGGAAAGGAACGGACTGGGTGGATGAAATGATTAAAGACAACGCCCAAATGCAGAGCCATTCGGTCAATATTTCCGGGGCCTCTGATGACATCGTCTATGCCATGGGTTTTTCCTATTTGAATCAGAGTGGCATTGTAGGTGGCGACATTACCGATGCAGGTTACCGCAGAATGACGGCTCGACTGAACACCGAAATGGTCCTTTTCAAAAATGAGAAGCACAACATTGTGACGGTTGGTGAGAACTTTACCTACACAAATACGAAAAACAGAACCATAGCCGCCGGAGATATTTATTGGAACGACTTGCACAATGCCATTATCACCAATCCCTTTATGCCCCAGGAATATGATATGCAGTCGCTCAACCGTCTGACAATGGGCTACAGTCCCACTTTAGAAGGGGTTGACAGAAATCAACACAACCCCATTGCTACGATGTATGACCGGCACAACAACAGCTGGGGAAAAGGCAACACGGTCAGGTAATGTATTTACCGTAATAGAGCCTGTTATGAATTTGAAATACAGATCATCCTTTGGTATCAATGGCTGGTTTGGACACAACAGATCCTACAACCAGGTGTATGCCCTTGCCAACCTGTCACGCCGGGCTAAAGACCGGGTTACCCAAAGTATGTACCAGGGCATTTCCTATACCTGGACCAACACACTGACCTACGACTTCAAAATCAACCACCATAAAATAAACCTGCTGGCAGGCACCGAGATGCTAAAGAACGAGCTCAGCACCAGCATGGAAGCCTCCAAGTCAGGCTCAGCCTTTGGTCTGCCAGAGTATGCCTACCTATACAATGTTCAAAACGTTGAAACAATTGGAGACATCAGTGCCACTGGGCGCGACTGGGCCGCGCAAGGAGGTGGGCTAATGTCTTACATGGGCCGCGCCTCCTACAACTTCAAGGAAAAATACATGCTCGATATCACTTTTAGAGCAGATGGCTCTTCCAACTTTGCACCGGATAACCGATGGGGTTATTTTCCATCTGTTTCAACCGGATGGATATTTACCGAAGAAGACTTCATGCAAAGCGCTGACTGGATAACCTTTGGCAAACTGCGCGCCAGCTGGGGCCAAAACGGCAACCAGTCCATCAGCAACTTCATCTACACCTCCAACATTAATTATTTATCACGAGGTTACTACTTCGGGGCTGACAAGCTGGTTTCTTCCTCCACCTCCATTCCATCAAACATCCCCAACCCGGATGTCAAATGGGAGACTTCTGAGCAATTGAATATTGGACTGGATGCCAATTTCCTGGATTCCCGGCTGGGCTTAAATCTCGATTGGTATAAAAAAACCACCAAAGACTGGCTGGTTATCGCACCCATACTAGGGACTTTCGGAGCAGATGCCCCATATATCAACGGCGGCGATGTGGAAAACAAGGGATATGAAATGATGCTGTCCTGGAATGAAAGAAAAACCTCCTTTAAATATGGCATTAGTTTGAGCGGCGCCCATAATAAAAACAAAGTAACCCGACTGGCCAATGCTGAAGGCATCATTCACGGAGAAACAGACGTTCTGGCACAAGGAACTGCTTATGTATCACGTGTTGAAGTCGGCCAGCCCATCGGCTATTTTTATGGTTACAAAACCGATGGGATATTCCAAAACAATGCCGAAGTGAATGCTTATGTAACGGCTGATGGTGACCCTATCAGAGTCGGATCCGAAATGGATACTCCGCGTCGACCAGGCGATGTGCGCTTTGTTGATCAAAACGGCGATGGCGTAATCAATGAAACGGACAAAGTTAAAATAGGCACACCCCATCCTGATTTTGAATTGGGCATACAATTAAACGCTGAGTTTAAAGGTTTCTATGCCAATACAACATTGGCCGGAAAATTTGGCATGCAAGTGATGCAATCCTATCGTGATTTCTCTGGCTCTCCAATGCAAAATTTTTCTACATCTGTATTCAACAGGTGGCACGGAGAGGGCACCTCAAACACTCAACCACGCCTGAGCGCGGTGGCCAATGCCAACTCAAATTACATCTCGGACATCTACTTGCACGATGCGGATTTCCTAAGAGTCAACAATTTGACTGTTGGATATAAACTAGACAGAATATTGAACTCGGTGGATTGGATGCAGGCAGCCTCCGTCTATGTTTCTGTAAACAACCTCTATACTTTTACCAAATACGACGGAATGGATCCCGAGGTAGGCTACGGACCAGACAGTTGGTCGTCCGGCATTGACCTGGGACTTTACCCTCTGCCACGGACGGTTATGTTGGGTGTGAATGTTACGTTTTGACACAAACACCCTTAAAAAAAGTCATCATGGAGTTCCATACGACAACTAAAAAATTAAATTATTCCCGTATGAAAAAAATACTATTTTCCTTAGCACTTGGGTTGGTTGTCATCACCAGTAGTTGTGATGACCACCTTGATACCAGGAACCTGTTTCAAAAAAGCACGGATAATTATTACCGTACGCCTACCGATATTGAGGAAGCCTTATCCGGCGTTTACAACGCCCTTTATGTACAAACAGGCACAGGACTTGCGGATGAGCACATTGCCGCCAGCATGATGAGCGATCTTGTTTTTTCAGGTGGTGGTGCCGATGATGCCTTTGCTTTAAATGCAGCGGAATTTGTCGATCCATCTGAAGACACCTATCATCCGCTCTGGCTTGAAACATACAAAGGCGTATTTAGGGCCAACAGTATTATATCTGCTTTATCTGATGCCGATTTCTCTTCCTTTTTTGCCAGTCAGGAAGAGGCTGATGCCTATTTACAGAATGCTTTGGGAGAAACGTATTTTATGCGCGGCTTTCTAATGTTCAGAGCGGCCCGTTTCTTTGGTGGCATGCCACTTATTTTAACGCCCGATGCCCTACGCAATGTACCGAGATCTTCCTACACAGAGACTTTCAGCCAAATAGCAGCCGACTTTCACAGGGCAGCCACACTTATGAGCAGTGTGAATATAAACACAACCCTGTTGAGCGATTACGGTCATGCCAACAAATGGGTTGCCAAAGCCTACCTCGCCCGCACCTACTTGCATTTTACAGGATACATGACCAATATAGAGAATCAGCCTACAAGCGAGATTCTTCTGCCTGATGCAACAGCTATCAACAAAGCGCACATCATCGAACATTTAGAGGATGTAATGAATAACAGTGGTTATCAACTGGTCACAGATTTCAGAAACCTGTGGCCCTACGCCTATGTCAATGAGAGCGCCGGAGAAACAGTCCTGCCATGGGCTGAAAATGAGGATCTCAAATGGACTGGACAGGATGGTCCTCATTCAACTTTCGGCACGGGAAACAAGGAGGTGATGTTTGCCTTACGTTATGCCTTTGCAGATTGGAACAATACCAAATTCCGGAATTGGGCCGTTCTATTCTTCTCTATCCGCGGTCAGGACCTGCTCCCCTACGGTCAGGGATGGGGATGGGGAACAGTCAACCCTGTGTTTTATAATGAATGGTCGAACGATGACCCACGCAAACGCGGCTCAGTTTTAGACCTGAATGCCACAGATGAGGGCGTAGAAGGTTACAATCCGGATGCCAATAACGGTGTTTTACAGACAGATCTGGTCAATAAGAAATACATTCAGCTACAACACGATGGCCCGGATGGTGTAAAGGGTCTGTTCTACTATATGTATGGACCGGGAGCCGACAGCGACAGCTATATGCTGTGGAGTGCTCAGGATTTCTACTATTTACGCTACGCCGATGTACTGTTAATGCACTCAGAATTAACACAAACCGCCGATGGCATAAACACTGTAAGAGCCAGATCCGGCTTGGAACCTGTCAGCTATTCACTGGAGGTATTAAAGAATGAACGCAAACACGAATTTGCGTTTGAAGGTGTGCGCTGGTTCGACCTGGTCCGATGGGGCGACGTGGACAACAGTGCCAACAATTACTTTGGCAGAACAGCCACGGTTACCAACAACGGCGTTGAAGGAACCTACAGTGCCACTTACAGATCTGAAGTCAAAGGTCTGATTTCCATCCCTGAATCGGAAATTCGTTTGTCCGATGGCCTTTACGAACAGAACCCGGGATGGTAACATGCATTGTTTCAAACTAAAAATGATCATTATGAAAACACTAAAAAAAATAGGCATATATGCATCAGCTTGCCTGGCGCTAATCACATCCTGCGAGCCAATAGAGGACCGAGACGCGTTGGAAAACAGCTTCGATCCGGAAAAAATAGAATTGCTGGCCATTCATTCTTCACCGGGTAGTAATCTATTCACCTTAAAAATGAATACCCCGGGCGTCACAGGCTATTGGAACTATTCTATTAATAAAGGCTTTAGTGATGAAGTGGAGGTGCTTTACCCAATCACTGGCACTCAGACATTTACCTATGTTGTATCTTCAGGATATTTGCCCGATAGCGACGTAACAAAGGTGGAGTATGTGACCAAAACCATAGACGTTGACATCACTGTTCTGGATGTAGCAGTCCCAGAAGAATGGGGACATTTGGTTGGTGAAGGCAGTAAAACCTGGGTTTTTGACAAATCTGACCTAACCAAATGGTGGTACATGACGGATGCTGACTGGAACGCTTTCTGGTGGCAACCAGAGGACGGACCAACGGATGAATTGGGTCGGATGACTTTTGATTTAGACGGTAGGCCCAACTTTACCTACCACGCTTCACCCGATGCAGATCCAGTAACTGGTAGCACCTGGGTTTTCAATTCAGACTTCTCCAGACTGACCATAATTGGAGATGCCAATATACTGGGCGTAGAAGGTGGAGGCGTACAGGTCGATGGACTAAAAGAGTACCAAATTATAGAACTCACAGAAGACCGCCTGGTCCTGTTTATGTCCGGGGTTGCATGGAGTCCGGGATGGGTGTGGGTATTTAAACCTATGGCAGAATAGGCGTAAATACTTTCAAATAACATATTTAAAACAGTAACTTAGTTTTGAAACTCCAGCACCACCAAAGGGAGCTGGAGTTTTTATCCAAGGCTTGATCAACCATTTAATTCTTTAGCATATGACGACATTA
>NZ_BAZW01000015.1 GCF_000974365.1 Geofilum rubicundum JCM 15548 | reverse complement strand
ACAGGGACTGGATCTCAATATCAAAAGCGGCCTGGGTGGTGTTTTGATTTTTGGGGTTGCCCAATACGAGTCGGCTGCCATCGTAATAAAACCATTCGCCACAGGAAGCGGCCAGTCGCGCCAAAAACTGAAAGCTGGTCTCCTTGTATTTAACGGCATAGGGGATGATGGCCTCAAATTTGGGTTTGTTGCTCACCCCCATACGCACGCCGGTGTTTTCGAGCTCTTCGCTGAGTATGTTGTGCAGGGTGTAATCTGTGTACGAGCCCATGGAAGGCCCCATGTCCAGGAGCAGGGTAGGACTACCCCCGTGAATACGGGCGTAGCCCTGATCCCCGTCCTTTCCCCCGATTTCAATGTGGGTGACCAGGCCGGTGAATTCGGTGATTTCTCCATTCCCGCGGTGTTCCATGTGGATGTCCACGGTATGGCCCAGTTGCTGGAAGACGGTTTCGGGGGTGACCGTCCACAAACTTGGTTTGTTGGGTTTGTAATTGACCAGGATGTTGAAGGTGTGGTGACCGCTCATGGACTGCCGGAGCGTGAGGGTTTCAAAATCGCAGGCTTCTCCGTTGATAAAGATGGTGGTGGTCACCATGTTTAGGATTTCTGACATGATTGAATATTTGAGTTAAAGTAAGGCTTTGACCGCTAATCATAAGCATTAAGCGAACAAGAAACACAAATATACAAAATATCAGAAATAAAAGGGCAAAAATATTAAATTGTTTTATTATGTTTCTTACTTTCAGACGATTACTATACAGCCATGTACAATAAAGTAATTTTATTATGATGTATAGAATTTACGATCAAGCCCTTGTACAAGCAACAATCTGTCAACAGGAATTAAGCCCCCTATTATACCCTGTCGAATCAGTCCAATAGCCGCCGGTTTTATAGGTGCAGGATGAATCGTCAGACTTTGTCCACCACAAACATGTCATTGATGCGCCGTTTCAGCTCCTGAATCTCCTCATCTACAGGAAGTTTTTTATCGAGGACATGAACGATGATGGTATTCTGGTGAATGACGGCACTGGCCGTACCTGGAAGCAGGCTGATAATCCACACTAGTATCAGAGTTTTGCGTGGATCCCAATCGTTTTCAACGGTGATAAAAGCAGGGTCGATGGGAACGGTTCGGTAAAAGACGCGTCGGGCCACATCCCACCCACCTCTTAAGGCCGTCAGGAGAAAATAAGGAAAAAAGCGGGCGACGGCCAGCGGCCGCAACACCCATTGTCCGGGAGGCACCGTATACATACTGATAGCTGAGCTGGCAGCTAAAAAGAGAATCACGAACCAAATATCCCCCATTTGAAGCCCCCCTAACAATGCCAGCCATCCTGCGGCGAATAGGACAAATCGCTTAAGAAAGCTATAGAGAAGCCGGTGCCATTTTAATTTTTTTATGTCCGTTTGCATCATCATAATTTTTATCTGAGGAGAAAGAACAAGGTTAAGAAAAAGATAAAAAAGCCGATGCCAACAAAATCCCAGCGCCGAAGTACCGACTCGGCGGCAGCACTCTTTTGTATGGTTCGCTGGCTATCTGAAATTCTATAAAACAATTTCTCGGGGCCATCCAGCGATTTCGCGGTGGATGTCAGCCAGGCAACGCCCTTCCGTACAAATTTGGCCAGCCCATCCCCCACCAGAAGGATGATGTGGATGAAATCGCCCGCTGGCAGGAGCGGCTCTTTCGTTGGCCACCAGTTGAGGGCGGCCACCTTCAGAGTCAAAGCCATAATAAGCACCCCGGTCGCGATGGGCCAAAAGGCGGCCCAGTTGGTATGGAGATACAGGTAGTAGTCCAGAATCCCCTTTTCTCCGGCCATGTGCGCGAGCAAATCAGCGGGCAACAGAGTCGGCGACATGGTCCACCAACCCCCAGCCAGTAAAAGAAGAACCCAGGGCAAAAGAAAAGCCGGCGCCATCGTTCCCGACGGTGCTTTAATGCGGGACAACAGGTGGAGAAAACGGCTCAGCAATAAAGTCGTGGTAACAGCAGAAAGCGTCAGCAGCAGCAAAAAAGTTTGGGCACCGGGCAGACTTGATTCCCCCAGGAAGGTTTTCACCAGATACTTGGTCCATAGTCCACCCGTCAATGGTCCCCCCGCAATGGCCAATACGCCCAGGCCTAAACCCGCCCACATGAGAAGGCGCCAGGCGCCACCAACTTTGGCGGGCAACGCTGTACCCATAAACAAGAGCGCTTTGGCCGTTCCGTGATTAAAGGCATAAAGTCCAATAGCCGGAAGCAGCAAGGCCGCCGGAATACCACCATACAAACCCATACCCAGAAAGACCGTCATAATACCCATCTGACTGATACTCGAATAAGCCAGGTTGGTTTTTGGATCCACCTGGGTCAAGCCATAGATAGCTGCCCCAAAAGTAGCCGCAAAGCCCAGAGACACCATCAGCAAACTGATGGTAGGCCATTCCACCAAGCCCACCGGCGCCAGGTGCATCCAGCCCACCAGTCCGGCCTTAATCATAGCCCCACTAAGCACCGCACTGGCCGGAGCGGGAGCTGCCGGGTGCGCCAAAGGCAACCAGAAATACAAGGGTATGACTCCGACCTTTACGCCGAAGCCAATCAGGCCCAGCCAAAAGATGAACCGTCCATTGGCAGCCTCTGCCAGAGCGGGAGGAATATCGGCCAGCAGCATACTGCCTGAGCTTTGCACGGCCAGGTACAAAGCGGTGATAAGAAACAGTTCGCCAATGATCGCCATCACCAGGTAAATCCTGGCCGCCCGACGGGCAGCCGGCGTGCGGCTGTGAATGACCAGTCCGTAAGAAGCAAAAGTCATCAAAGCAAAGAAGGTATAGAAAGAAGTCACCTCCGCGGAGATCAGCAATCCGAAATTCCCCGCCATGGTAAGGCCAAAATAAAAGGCGAATTCCCCCCGCCGGACATCGTCCTTGAGGTAGGCGTCCGCAAAAAGACCAGCGGTGGCCCACAAGATGGCCGTCAGCAGAAGAATAATCCGACGCGGTGTATCGAGCGAAAAATCCGACCCCAGTAAAAACCACTCCGCTGTCACCCCGGAGACCTCCACCAGCCCAAGCCAAAGCGCGGGCAAAGTGGCAGCCACAAACACCCATCCCGATCCACGTCTTCCGGCGGGTATGAAGGGCGTGAGCACAGCGGCCAACAGGGGCAGGACGATGGTGAGTAACCAGATCATAGCAAGTACAATTTTTCGGCGATTTCACGGGCAATGGAAAGCGGACTTCCAGCCACAGCAGCAAACACTCCGGCAGCAAGGGAGAGTAAGCCGGTGACCACCACCGGGATTAACATTAATGCCTGCGTCTCCAGACGGCCGGGACGCAATCGTGGAACCTCCTCTTGTTCCGGTTCACAAAACCATGCCCTGTAAACAATGGGCAGAAAATAAGCGGCATTCAAGGCACTGCTGACCAGTAGCACCAAAATGACCCAATAGCTGCCCGCCTCTACCGCACCGAGACCGAGGTACCACTTACTGATGAACCCGGCCGCCGGCGGCACCCCAATCATGCCAAAGACAGCGATGGTGAAGGCCCCCATGGTAAGGGGCATGCGCCGGCCCATTCCGTTGAGTTGACTGATTTTTTTGTAACCATAGGTCTCCGCCACATTCCCGGCTGCAAAGAACATCGTAATCTTCATGATGCCCTGATGCACGAGATGCACAATGGCCCCAGTCGAGCTCAAGGCTCCCGGAATAGCCACCCCAAGAGCAATGTAAGAAACCTGGCTGACCGTAGAGAAAGCCAATCGCTTTTTAAAATCATCCTGATACAAGGCCCTGACGGAACCGTATATAATCGTAAAGGCCGCAAAAACGGCCAACACGGCCAGATAATTCATTTCTTCCGCTATCCCTACCCCATAAACATCGTAAACCAGACGCACAATGCCAAAGGCCCCGGCCTTCACCACGGCCACTGCATGCAAAAGAGCACTCACCGGTGCCGGTGCCACCATGGAGGTGGGCAACCAGCCGTGCAGCGGAAAAATAGCCGCCTTCACCCCCAGGCCCGTCAGAATAAGGAAAAACAGAATGGACAGCTGGGTCGGAAATTCAGAAATCAGTCCGGCAATAATCTCGGTCTGGCCAAAATAGATGGGACCGGCGACCACATACAAGCCAACCACCCCCAAAAACAAAACCGTACCACCGCCAATGGTATACCAAAGGTAGGTTCTGCCCGCTGCCACCGCATCATCGGTCCCCTTGTGAACCACCAGCGGGTAAGTAGACAGCGTCAGAAATTCATAAAATATAAAAAAGGTAATCACATTTCCCGACAGCGCAATGCCGGTACTGGCAGTCACACAAAGACTAAAAAAGGCAAAAAAACGATTCTGGTGCGGCCCCTTATCCAGATAGCCGATGGCATAGACCGTGGTAATCAGCCACAGCACCGACGAGAGGGCAGCAAAGAAAAGTCCCAGGGCGTCCAGACGCAAAGCAAAGGTCAGGTCGGGGGCCAGACTGAAAATAAAGTCATACGTTTCACCTCGCATATAACCGAAAAAAGCCCAGGCCACCATGGCCACCTTGGCAAAGGCACCAAAAAGGTTCAGAGACGTCCGTAAAGCCACTTGTTCCTCGCGCAACAGCAGAATCAATACACCGGGAATAAGCGAGCTGATGAGAATCAATACGGGCAGAAAGCTAGTTGTTTCCATAGGCACCTCCTTTCAGCACGGTTTCAATACCAGAACCAAAGACTTCACTGCCTTCCAGAAACTGGATCAGGTAATCGGCCGGCAAAACGATTAAAAAGGAACTCACCGCCAGAAGCAAGGCAAACACCTCCAGCCTTTTGGGGACCGGCTGAAACGGTTCCTTTTCACCCGTTGGTGCAAAAGCCAAACGCAAAAGCATAAAAATATAGCCGGCCGTCAGCAAACTACCTACCAATACCACCGGTGCCCACCACCATTGCCCGCTTAAGAAAATCCCCTTAAGCAGCATCCATTTTCCCATAAAGCCGCCACTCGGGGGCAGCCCGATTAAACTGACCCCGGCCAGACCTATTGCCAGGGCCGTCATCCGCATGTGTCCCACCAGGTCGCGCAGCGACTCAATACGATCGTGCCCCACCGCCATGACAATGATCCCCGCAGAAAGGAAAAAAGAAGCTTTGGCAAAAGCATGGGATAAGACCTGATACACGCTGGCCGTCCAGGCCGGCGAAAGCCAGTCCGCCGAAGCCGCACTGACACCCGAAGGCAGAATCAACAGCGGGAAAACCATCAGCAAGTATCCCAGTTGGGCGACACTGGAATGTGCCACAATCAGCTTTAAGCTCGTCTGCATGAAAGCCTGCCAGGACCCCCAGATCACCGCAATGGCCCCCGCCACGCCAATGAGTTGACCGGCCGCATAAGTCAGGGAAACCCCAAACACTTCCATCCACAGGCGCAGCAAAATGTAAAAGGCCCCTTTAACCACCAGGGCCGAAAGCAGCGCACTTACCGGAGCAAGGGAATTGGAGTGTGCCGGAGGCAGCCAGAAATGAAAAGGAAAACCGGCCATTTTGATCATGAGTCCCAGCGTCATAACCAGCAAGGCAAAAGTCGTTGCAGGACCCGCCTCCAAAACCTGGCCCAGCATTTCAAGGTCCAGTGTCCCCGTGCTTCCATATATAAGCGCTACCCCAAACAGATAGGACATCGAACCGGTAATGGCAGCCAACAAATAGCGCAATCCGGACACCAGAGCACCCGCTTTCCCTGACAGCACCGCCAGTGCCACGGCACTGATGCCAATCACCTCAAGAGTCACAAATAAATTAAACAAATCGTTGGAGAGAAACAGTCCATTCAGTCCCGCCCACAGAAAAAGCCACAAAGGCCAGAATAAAGGAAATCCATCCGTCGACGTATCCTGGGCATCAAAATACCGCCAGGCATAAAGACTGATGAGCGCGCCCACCAGAGCCGTCATCCCGATAAACACGGCCGCCAGCGCATCCATTCTCAGCAGGATGCCCAATGGAGGTTCCCAACCGCCCAGCCGATGGATGACCGTTCCCAGCTGCGTCACTTCCACAAAAGCGAATATCGCCAACACCGCAGTGAGCAGGCAGCCGATCAGACCAAGGAAAGCCTTCCCCCGGGGCCTGAAAAACAGGCTCAGAATAGCCATCATAACTGGCAGACCTACCAGAAGGGCCGGGTATGGAGATGTTGGTAAATCTGTCATTTGTCGTTCGTAAAAGATTCTTCTCCGGTGAGTTGAAAAATGCGGCGGGCCAAAGCCAGGGCGAAAGCAGCGGAAGCCACCGCTACCACAATGCCGGTGATCACCAAAGCATGGGGCACCGGGTCGGCAAAGGACAAGGCATCCCGCTGTGCAAAACTGACAAAAGCCAAAAACACCCCTCCGCCCATAATAATGGTGGCAATGATCTTTTTTATAAAATGCTTCGACATAAAAACGCCGCCCATGCCAATGACAAAGAGAACGGCAGATGTCATACTATATATCTGATAGATTTCCATACTTCTTGTTTAATTGGTCGGTTTGCTTTCGTTCGTTTCCTCCTTATTCTCTTGATTTAAATTGGCAAACATCGCCGTCAACGTGGTGGCGATACTTATGGCTGCCAGCGTTTCTATTATCAAAATCAGAACGCCGGCATAGGCCGGTGGGTATTCAAAAAAAGCCGCTCCCCGGGCCAGTAAAAGAAAGCCCAGACTAAGGAAAAAACCCAGTCCTATGGTCAGGAGCAATTGCCCCAATGAGCGGGGTATCACCGAGAACACCAATTTGCCGCCCAAATGAAGCAGTATCCCAATGGCCCCCCACAACACCCCGGCCTGAAAAGCGCCTCCGGGTCCGCTTTTCCCAAAGTATAACAGGAAAGCGCCAAACAGGAACAAAACCGGCGTAAAAAACAACATCACCTGTCGCAGCAAAGGATCTTCGCCAGCCTCGTTTTGTTTGGGATATCGTTTGATACCACCAACCGCATAAATGGCCAAAAGCCCCAGGAGAATCACCCCCAGCTCCAGCCAGGTATCATAAGCGCGGAAATTCAGCAAAACAGCCGTCACCGGGTGCTCCACCCCCGATTGGGGCAGCAGCGCCTCAGCGGCTGCGGTCAAACCGCCGCCCTCCGGCACCTTCCAAACGGCTTCCACAG
Organism: Geofilum rubicundum JCM 15548; assembly: GCF_000974365.1. GTDB lineage: Bacteria > Bacteroidota > Bacteroidia > Bacteroidales > Marinilabiliaceae > Geofilum > Geofilum rubicundum. The sequence goes on along the minus strand of NZ_BAZW01000015.1, from coordinate 62,358 downwards.
CAATCAATAGAAAAAGACCCAATCCCAGGACAAGGGCCACTCCGGACTAAACGGGATATTTTGTTTTTCCTGGAAAGCCCCTGGTGATCACTTTCAGAATTTACCTGCTTGCTGGAAGCAGAAAAAGAAAAATCCCTCAAAGCATCCAGAAACAACACCCCCAGAAAACCCGATGCCACCGCCGCCTCGGTAATGGCCACATCCACCGCACCCAGTCGCACCCATGCCAACGCCAGCGCCAGTCCAAATGCAAAAAACATAAAGACCGTCTGTGTAAGTCTTGGTGCCACCAGGCACTGTATAGCCAGATAAATCGTCAGGATGGCCAATAGGAAATCAATCAAAACACTCATCCTTCCTCCTTTCTGTTCTCAGGTTGCTCCTTTTCTTTCTGGAAACGGGCGATCAAATAACAGGAAGTTGAACTGGCCAGAAGCATGAGGAGCCACATCGTGAAAATTTTAAGCGCTGCCCAGGGGGAAGCAATGTGCAGCGCCATTCCGGCTGCAATAAAACCCAGCCCTAAATTGTCCGCTTTGGTCAGCGCGTGAAGCCGGGAAAACAAATCCGGGAAACGCAGCACTCCCAGCGTTCCCGCCAGAAAGAAGAAACAACCCACCACCAACAGGATAACCGTGATTACTTCAATGATTGTCATGATTTTCTCCTTTCTTGTTTTTCCAGACTTTAACCAGACCAATGACCAATAAAATAGCCAGCACATTAAAGGTAATGGCCACATTCAGCAAATCAGGATCCTCCAAAGACCCTGCAAGAACCAACAAAACGGCCATTCCCGTAGTGCCAAACAATTGGGTCGTCAGCAAGCGATCCGCCACCGTTGGTCCGCGCCAAACCCGAATCAGCCCGAGGGCTATGTTGAGAAGAAGAAAAACAACAACAATGGTAAAAAATAGGTCCATACACTACAGAATAGGTTGCCGCAAAAATAATCAGGATTTTATCAGCTAACAACTACAAAAAATAATTTGTTCACGATACCGTCAAACACGCTCACAAATGCCTTCATTCATTGAAAAATTCTGTACCTTGAAATGCCAATTACCAATCAATAAAAACATGGCATTTTACCAATTAATAAAAACACAGAAAGTACCCGCCACCTTACAAGAGGTTTGGGACTTTATTTCCAACCCGGCCAATTTGAAAGAGATAACCCCCCAACACATGGGCTTTGTCATAACCAGCCATTCCGGTGAAGCCAAAATGTACCCGGGAATGATTATTACCTACAAGGTGAGTCCTTTGCTCGGCATAAAACTAAACTGGGTGACAGAAATCACCCATGTCAGAGAGCTCGAGTACTTTGTGGATGAACAGCGAATAGGCCCCTACGCCATGTGGCATCACCAGCACAAAATTGAAGCCATTGAAGAAGGTGTTCTAATGACCGACATCGTCACCTACCAGCCCCCCTTTGGTCTTTTAGGGGCACTGGCGAATAGCCTGTTTATCAAAAACCAGCTGAAGCAGATTTTTGATTACCGAACCATCGCTTTAGAGAAGCGATTTTCGACGCCAATCAACCAATGGCCGACTTAACCAATATTCACTACCACATTCCCCTTTTTATGCCCTGCATCAACGTAACGATGGGCTTCCACTATTTGCTCAAGTGGGTATACACGATCGATAACCGGTTGGATAGCCCCCGTCTCCATCAACTGCCCGAGCGTTTCCATGTCAGCCCTTGTGGGCGTATGGGTTCCTGCCATTACCCGGCATTTACGGGTCATCGACACCCATAAACCCTGAATCGCCTCTTTGATGATGGCCGCACCCAGAATCAGCACACCCCCCTTTTTTACCAAACGGGCCACGGTGCCAACCGGAATCTTGTTGACCGTTTCAAATACCACATCCCATCTTTTTTTGATGCCCGAAAAATCACCTCTGGTGTAATCCAAAACATGATCGGCCCCCAAAGATTTAACCATCCCCATATTTTTCGTGCTGCATACGGCGGTAACCTCTGCCCCCATATATTTAGCTATTTGAACGGCCGCTGTCCCAACCGCTCCGGATGCCCCATAGATCATCACTGTATCGCCGGACTTTACCCGGGCCGCTTTTAGGAAACTCAATGCCGTATGCGTCCCAAAAGGAATGGCAGCCGCCTCTTCAAAAGTCCAGTTCACCGGCTTTAAAGCAGGGCAATGCCTTCCGGCACACAGACATATTGGGCATAGCGCCCATACGCATTTCGGTAGATCCAAATACCTGATCCCCTTTCCTGAAAAGGCTTACATTTTTACCAACCTGCTCCACCTCTCCGGCTACCGTCATTCCCAAAACCGGTTGACGGGGCTTAAACAACCCAAAAATCAGTCTGACAAAAAAAGGATCTGCTACGCAAACGGGCATCCCCAGAATTCACCGTAGAGGCCTTCATTTTGATGCGTATCTCGTTGTCTTTGGGAGAGGGCTTTTCTGCCTCAACCATTTGGAGCACCTCTGGTGCGCCGTATTTTCGGTAAATGATGGCTTTCATGGTACTGCTTTTTATTCTTCGGGTTCAAAAGAAAACACCTCATCAAGCGGAAGCCCAAATTCTCTGGAAATCCGGAATGCCAGCTCCAAAGTAGGAGAATACTTACCGTTTTCAATGGCAACGATGGTCTGCCGGGTCACCCCCGTTTTGTCGGCCAACTGCTGCTGGGTCATTTCATCGTTGTGAAACCGGAGCTTGCGGATATTGTTTTGAATGTTACATTTTGCCATAATCAAACCCCTTTACGGTAATACCAAATTTTTGAAACATCGGAAATGATCCCCGCCAGAAATCCGGAAACAACAAAGGATAGAAACATGACATAGGGCGCCATACCCAAAGCCTGAGAAGCCATGGCCGAGAAAAATCCGACAATAAAGACCCAATGAGATATGCGAATGGATTTAAGCTCAATGAGTTTATCCATTTCATCCTCCTTTTTGGGCGGATCTTCCATGGTCAGCATCTTGTTGAAGATCACAAACAAAATGTGCATCACTATCTGCACCGCAATGGTAATGGGGATCAGTATCAGAAGAGCTTTTCCCAGAAACTTCAAATCGTATACAATTTCCGGGTTCCCGGCCACATAGTTGTTATACACATAAAGCGCGTATAAGCCCAGGGTCAGCAAGGTGTTGAACAAAGAGAGAAAGCTTTGTTTTTCCTGGTAAGACATCGGTTCTTTCATGTCAATATTATTTTATATGAAGTTGAAAATTATCGACACAAAGATAACTATTATTTACACGATGTCAAGTATTTTTTACATAACATGTTGGAATAATAGCCAAAACTAAAAACTACCAAACATGAATTTAGCCCCAATTATGATACCCCCCGGAGCCATCCAACTAATAAATTGTTTGGATCCATCGGTTAAATCCGTCAAAGAATCACTGGTAGTATACTCGTAGAATGGATCTGTCAGCAAAAAGGAATAGCCGGCATTAAAAACCAATTTTGATTTTCTCCCGACCCTTGCATTGTAGGAGTAAACTAAATTTATGGTACTTAAAGGAAAGAGGTTAAGTCTTACTTCCTCCTCTGCCACCGACTGGCTTGAATACCTTTTATCAACATCCATCTCAATAATAAAATCCGGTGCGCCTGAGGCATAGGAATAACCTAAACTTATGGCCGATTTGAAACCATTTTGACCTGGGTAATAAGTCAGTCCGCCCGTTAATCGATAGCCCCACGTGCTATAACCTCCCATACCATATATCCACAGGTTTTTATCCAAATAAATTTCCGCTCCAAGCCCAACACCATAATCATTAATACCTACGCCCAATCCGATAAACGCTTCAGGCTCCGGTGGAGCAAAAGCACTTATGCCTTGCGACAAAGAATGCTGAACAGGAAATGCAAAAAGGAAGCCCATCAACAGCATGAGCAGCGCCTTGTTAGTAATGCTATTAGGTTTCATAGTTAAGGTCATAAAGGTTTCACAAATCTTATTGCGTCCTCACAAAAATATAATTTTCGGTGGTATTACAATCAGATAAGACTAATTATCAGGAGCCTCATAGTTAATACTTTCCGTAATGAAAAGGTATAGCTCTGCGTTGAGGGTAAAGGCCTCAGAAAGCATTTGCAAGAGCTTTTTGCTGTAAAACGCCTGGTCCAATTTTCGTGTACAGCTTAGGGCGATCGTCTTTTTTTGAAACCAGGGCTGAAATGCTTCAGGCATTTCATTGGGAATGGTTCTTTTGTATGCCTCCCCTACCAGTTTGAATTCATCCTGATTTTCGAATTCTTCAATGATTTTGGCAAAGCGCTCAGGGTGCCGGCCAATGTGTTCCCTAAAACGGTTCATCCTTTCAGGTGTTGCCTGATAATATCCCATTCCGAACTGGTATTCTTCGGGTGTAAAATAAAAATAGAATTCAGGTACATTGCCCCACAGCTTCCCGGGACGTTTAAACGTCAGCCATTGGCCAGTCCTAAAGGGCGACTTGTCGTTTGAGAATCGCACGTCCCTATAGATTTTAGAGATGGTTTTGTTGATATTAGGTGCAATTTCAATCTCAACATCAATACTGCAGATCAATCGCCCAAGGTCGGCCGACAACTCTTTTAATGGTGTTAACAGGTGCTCATCGTAGCGGCCCCTGTTACCCTCAAACCATTCCTTATTGTTGTTCACAGCCAAATCCTTAAGGAATCCGATAGTTGATTTTGTAAATCCAGTAAATGCCATAATTATGTTTGAATTTTCAAGTCAGATACCATTCGCTTATCAATCAATTTTATTTCCAGCCTTCCCTTATTCGGTCTCATTCACTTATTGCCTTTGGCTATGCCATTTGCAGTATGTCCAGCCGTTATTCACTCCACACCCCGTTTTTAAACAATTGAAACCATTTCTCGATGGCGGCATCGCTATACAATCCAATGGTCTTAAAAATCTCACGAGCAAACTCAATTGGCGCAATTCCGTTGGCTGTAATGAGGTGGCCATCTGTCACCGCCAGGGCGTTTTGATAATGGTCTCCTCCAGAATATTCAGGCGCCATCCCCTTTAAATAATTCAAGTCACTACTGGTATGCTTCAAATCATTCAATAATCCTATTTGTCCAAGGTAGATGGTTGCCGCACAAATGGCCGCAACAGGTTTTCCTGCCTCAAACATATCCACCGTTAATTTTTCTATTTCCCTATTTCCGCCTTTATCCCAAGCCGTGCCACCCGGAAGTATCAACATCTCTAAATCCTCAAATGCTAAATCCTTAAGTGATTTTGTTGGTTTAACCTGTAATCCGCCCATGGAGGTAACCAGGTCCCCACTTGGCGAAAAATACACCAACTCAAATAGCTCACTCTTATTAATTTCCGGAGTTAGATAGGATATTTCCCAATCAGAGAAACCATCAAACAGAAATACAGCAATTTTCTTCTTCATTATAATTCAATTTAGTAGTACTTATCCAGGTTGAAACCACTTTGGCCTCAGTATTAAGAAAAATCAACTCATCTACCCTTGATCCAAATAAAAGCCCTTTTACATCTGCATTATTAAATTGATTTTGTCTTCAACTAAAGAAAACCGATCTTCGACCATAAGTGGATGTATATGCGTCATAATTACCTCTGATAAAAGCCCTTTATGGATTATGCGCTGAATCTCTTGTTTCAAGAATTCTCTAACTAACTGGTCACTAGCTCTTACTTCATCAACAATGCTTGTCCTGTTATCAATTACATAAATAATGTCTTCAATATCATGGCTAGTTCGGTAGTCTTTGCCGCGATTATTGAACGCTTCAAATTTGGTGGCCAAAAAATAGGGAGCTGATAATATTTTAATTACCTGACCCTTGGCCTTTACTGTCCAAAGATATTCAAAACCAGGCTTATACCATGAATTAGCAGGTCCTAACGGACCATCCTCCGTTGCCATAATATCCACCGGAATATTTTTGTAATTATAGCTACAAATGGCATGGCCGAATGGGTTAGGATGAAAACCCAAGCCGCCTAGTTTTTCTTGAACTTCTTGCCAATGGCTGAAACTTATAATATTCAGGGTCATGTCGATATCATGCGTTGGGCGAATCTCGTCCGCTGCAGGATCATCTGTGTACAAACTCACAACTGCGCCACCTACAAAAACCATGTTATCCTTCAGATCTTTTAGGGCAGCCGCCACCTCTGCAACTACAGCAATATTTATTGTTCTATTCTCCAAGTCCTAATCGTTTTTTGAGTTCATCCACAGCCAACTCTTTTTCCCTTGCCCTACCAACTCGCATTGCATCCACCAAAGCAAGAAGTGCATGCAGCTTACCGTCTTTGAGAGCGGCCTCTGGTGCAGACGGATACAATGGCAAAATGCTATGACCTCTGATGGTTCCTTTACCATAAGGCCACACATAGTGTTCCTTGCTCTGGATTTGATCTTTGAGCGGGGAGGTTGAGTGTGCCGTTGGGATTCCTCGAACCACAGGCCCGGGTTTTACTGGAAAAACATAGCGAAGGCCATATTGCAAAAACTCCATTAGAGCCATTTTATACACACTTTTTCCTTTAGGATCTAACAACCTTGCATATTTAGAGCGGCCTACGGATTCACTTACCTCTGACTGGCTCATACCCAAAGCCTCTGCCATGGGTTTTTGATTCCATAACACATTGTCCTCACTTACAATTTTAAGTAAGAGCAAAACATCTTGCGGTTTTAGTTGATGACCTTGAGATCTCATAAATACAAATATTGCGTATCGCGATACGCAATATTAAGACAATTTTCGATAAAAACAAAGAAAAAAACATCATATATCGCGTATCGCGATACATGATATGCAGAATCTTTAAAAGGTCAGGCAGCGGTCCATCCATCGGATATAACGGTTCAAAATGTGCCAGTCTGAGAGATGCTGCAATAGTGTCAAATCTAGATAACACTGAACCCCACCCTGCCAACTTTTATTCTGCTTTCACCATTTTGAAACCAATCCACCACCAAAGTGTCTGAGTTGAGCTTTACAATGGCCCATTCATTAAAATCCTTCCCAAAGCCAGGAACCGGCATCGTTTCATTGTCCCAATCAACCGTCATAAAAACATGATTAGATTCGGTGTAATACAAACACTCAACCGTATCTCTGGACTCCAGGATAATAGCGTCATCAACCAAAGAATAATTTAACCGAACCTTGGTCATTTTGTCATTCTCCTTAAAAAAATAGTAAACAGTGTCCTGAGCCACGTCATCAAAAGAAACCGCATCTTCATAGGGATCCATAATGACATAATTCTTTAGCAAGCGTGCGTCAATTTGATGGTCCTCCTTTTCGCAGGAAAGCAAAATCACAAGAACCAAAAGCGTTAAAAAAATTTTCATTGGATTGAGATTAAGTCATTTCATTTAAAATAGGATTCCTTGGAATTAAGCAACCTTAGTAGGCCGGATAACGCTCCATCCATTCGGCATTGTGACCCATACCTTCACCCGTCTTAATTTGCAGGTGCAAGTCACCTGCAACCGCCTTCACCACCTCATGCCCCTTCAACTTTACCACCCAGTCAGCCGGAATGGCCCTTACACCATGAATCAGTCCCAGAATGTTGCCCGTAATAGACCCCGTACTATCGCAATCCCCTCCGTGATTCACCGAAAACAAAACACCCCTGGTGAAATCATCCTCAAACAGCAAACTCGCCAACAAAGACATCGACAAAGCCTCCTCCGCAATCCAGCCTCCACCCAACAACTCCAGCGTTTCTCCCGTCACCCTGTCCCTGTTACCCCGCATCTTTACAAACAAATCCTCCGCCTTCTCAATAGCCCTCAAAGTCTCCCCATGACCCTCCCAACGCTTCAATATCTCTTTAGCCTTCGCCACCCCTTCCGTCAGCCGCTTACCCACCGCCAATTCCGAAATAATGGCCGCCAAAACACCCGCACTCAAATAGCCCGTAACGTGGCCGTGCGTAATGGCCGACGTTTCACAAGCTATCCTGAAAGCCTCCTCAGCCTCTCCCATAAATAACAGTCCAACCGGCGCCACCCGCATAATGGTACCACAACCCTTACTATTATTAATAGGCTCCTCCACAGAACCCGCCACACCACTCTCCAAAGCAGAAAGACAAGTATTTCCCGGCGCACGACGTGAATACAACACCCGCTGCTTCATCATCCAGCCAGCCTCCATATCATACTCCCCAGCCTCCACCTTAACACGATCCACCGTAGTCCCCTGCGTCACCAACCAGCGCAAGTACGAATGATGCACAATCGTATTCAGCGCGCCCCAAATACCCCGGAGCGATCCCCTATGGTAGGCACGCAGCAAACCCTCCGCCGTAAACAGCGTCATCTGCGTATCATCCGTAAACTCACCATGCCCATCCTCAAACTCCACATAACCCGTCACCCCCTCAGGACCATAGAGCTCCCTGATCCGATCCAAACTCAAAAACTCAATCGGCGCCCCCAGCGCATCACCAACCGCACCGCCCAAAAGGCAGCCCTCGTAATGTTCAACTGAAACTTTGTTCATAATGATTATACTCCTTTTCCTATAAGCTGATTCGCTGCATTTTTTCCTTGATAGGCCCTTTCAGCCCCTTATGAATATCCAAATTATCTAAATTCACCAAATACCGATAGGGTTTGTCGATGAAATCCCTATCTTTTTCTTTATTAGGAATATGCCTGAAAACCTTATACACCTCCACATCCCATTCAGCAGCCTCCTTTAATTGAATACATCCTGGCTCAAAAGCAGAACCAAAAGCCTCGAATATTTTCACCAATACCTTGCGCGGACCATTTACATAAGAGGCAGTAGCCTCATCGTTTTCCGAAGTTGGACCATACAACCCACGAATAAGAATGCCTCCGTCCTTCGTCCCCTCATCCCCTTCCAAGGTAAGATCAAAACCCTGACTATGAAACCGCCATTCACCTGCAGCCCGTTGATGAGGATGCGTGTAAGTATCTTCATGACCGGGTTCGTGGTAATAATAGAACTCAATCTCAGTGAATCTAAATACCTTTTCATTCACAATCAGCGCATAATTTTTAATCAGATCGCTAGCAATCTAGTCAAATGATTGTTCTAGGCGGGTAATGTCAATTGAAAGATCTATCATTTGTCATTAAATTATTCTCCTCGTCTGAAACAACTAAATCACCTAATAGATCCACAAATAAATACTGCGAATTATCTAATTCACCATTATCAAACTTACTTTTTAAGTAGTCTAAGCCACCATAGGCATACTCTTCAATGAATGTAATGATTTTACGGACGACTTCCGCTAACTCTTTTTCATCCATATCCTCTAAGTCATTCCAATCAAATCCAATTTCATCAGACCGACTGAAAACAGTTAGCAAAAGAAAGTCAATAAGAGGTGAGGAGCTTTTCCAGCCAGCAATTTCAACAAACTTCTTGGCATTGCTACCTGAAGCTAATTCGATTCTGCTATCAATCTTAAGTCCCAAGAAGAAGGCATATACATACAATTCATATAAAGGACCAAATTGAGAGAATTCACCTTTTTTTTGCTTATTAGCCAATTTCTCAAATAGGTATTCTACAGACACGGAATACTTTGGTGTCTTTTTCAATATCATTTCTCGGAATTCACTACTTGTCATTATTTAATTTTTTTATGTTCAGTATAGACGTCAACTTGTTTGAGATTCTTGGGAATATGGTTCAAGTACATCGTACTTACACTATTATTATTCAAAAGTTCATTCCCCAATTTGTTAAGCTTGTTTTCCGAATCTCGATCGTATAAGTCCTTGATCAAAATAATACTTTGTGGGAATACTTTCTCAGTTTCGTCAAAAAATCCTTTGATGAATCCTTGACCAAAAGCTGATAAGGGAGCATCCGCTAATAATGGATATAAATAACCGTAAGGATTAACTGATATAACTGCCATTAGCACGGCTAATACTTTCATCCGTTGAAATCCTTCAGATGCCCCAGTTACCTCGTTTCCTTCATCATCAATGTAGTTAAAGTCAATGGTCCCTCTTAGATTTTTCTCAAATTTAAGAATTCCTCCAGCTAGCTCATTATACTTAATAAGATTTTGAAAGTGCATATTTGCCTCTTTTTCAAGCCTTAAGATCATGTCATCAAAAACCCTGACCCTAGTACGCTGAGCAGCATCTCTTAAGTCAGATGAAATATCCAAATGAACCTCATACTCTTTAGGCGTATTCTGAGGCCTCATTCTGCTTAATTCAAATTCATCTTTTCTGACACCGTCGCTCAACGAATTGATACGCTTTTTTGCCTTGACAATGTCATCTTCAGCTTTTTGCAAACGGGTTAAAGCACCTTTGTACTGGGCCATGATTTGTCGAGCATCAATCATGTTGTCCTCATCTCCAATTATCAAGCGAGAACGTTCATCCTTTAAATTTTTAATCTTTTCTTGAACCTTTACAATACGAGCGAGTAACTCCTGCTCCTTTTCCCTAGTCCGAAAAATTGATTCTTGTATTCCTCCAATTCTACCAACATATGATTGAGCGCCAAGTTGTATTTCTCCAAAAAATTCGTTGAAGTCATTTTTAAATACTTGAATTGATCTATTTTGACTTGATTCCTTCCGATTCAATAAACTCATGATATATTTCCAAGACTCTGAATCCTTCTTAGCTTCGCGATTACAAACATAACAGTGTTCTCTTTCTACCATGGTTTGTAAGGTGACGGAATCGGGTGAGTCAGGAGGAAGTAGGTTAATATTACTGTTATCCTCACTCAGTATGGCTGCCTTCTTTAAGGTCCTTACCTCTCTATACTTGTTCAATTTTTCTTTGAAACTTGAAACCTCCTTTTCACAACCAAAGGCAATCCAACCAAAATTTCCGTCAAAAAAACGTTCATTTAGTTTTTCAACAAGTCGATCATAATCTTCTTTAAGCGCTTTTTTCTTGGTGTTTTGCTCTTTTATCTTATCATCAAATTCCTTTCTTGCTTCTGCATTTTCATTTAAACTCTCAAGCTTATCAACTTCAGCCTTATTCTCAGCATATGAATGCTCATATGAATTGAGTTTTTCAAGTTCGCTTTCAAGCGAGTTTTTCTTCTCATCCTTTTCCTCTAATTTCTTTCTGTAGTTCAGGGATGCAGCATCATTAGAGGCGACTCTCTCATTAAGGTCTTTTTCCGCTCTGTCTGCAACATATTTGGTAATCTTTTCTAATTCATCATACTTGTTTATATTCGTTAGTGTTTTTACGGCTCGATTTAAGCTGTCAGCTTGATTAAAGTCAATTAACTTGTCAACTTCCTCTCCTTGAAAAGAGAATATTCTCTAAGATTTGATTGGATTAACTTATTCAGAATCCTTTTATGCTCATCCTCGTCATACACCTCATGAAATTCTAATAACTGAATATCTCTTTTGGAAACCTCTATGTTATTAAAAAACACCTGCCAATCGGAACTGTCCGTTAGTGAGGCATCGGACCTAGACTTCTTGATTCGAAACCCTTTACAAATGCGATATGTAAATCGAATGTCGCTAAACTCAAGTGCAACATTGATCTCAATTAAATCATTAACAGCTGCTTCATTTTTGGCTTTATCGGAACAAATCTTAACTGCTTGATTTTTAATATTCTTTCTGGTTTTTGTGTCAGAGTCAAGAATTTCATCATAAAAAATCCATAAAAACCCATTAAAGAACTTAGACTTTCCACCACCATTGTCAGCTACCACAATATTGACTCCCTTTGAGAATTCATATGTGTTTTCCTCTAAAGGACCGTAATAGTTGAAGAAGTTTTGAAATGATATCTTATTAATAATTGAAGCCATAGCTACTTTATTAGATTTTTAATTTGATTATACACAGTGATATCTCCATGCATGTCCTTCATTTTTGACTTAATAATCACAGCTAGATATTCAATTACCTTATTTTCATAAGGGGGCGCAAGTTTCGCTTTATTAATCATCTCATTTGTGATATGATATTTTGAGGCCAAGACCTCATCTCTCAATACTTCTTTTAGCAGATTATCAATCATTTTCTAATTCATTAATTATTATATCTAAATCAAGTTCATATCTATCGCAAATGTCCTGCAGTATTTTTCTTGAATCATAAAAATTCATCGATAAACATGCAAAGTATGCTACCCTAATCATCTCATTTTTAACCATATTCCGTTCGATTCTGTAGAGATTATCGTTATCATGGCTAGCTATTGGAGCAACGATCATATCGTATACATAGGCGAATTTTTTATCAACATGATTTCTAAGAAGTCTTCCTCTTCTTTGAATATATTCCCTAGGATTACCTGTGCTACTCGCAAAAATACCGACCTCTGTTCGCGGAATATCTACACCTTCATCAAGCATTTTCATTGCTAAAAGCATGTCAATCTTTCCTTCTGAGAAACCTCTTATTTTACTCTTTCGATCATCTGTTTCTGAGGTGTAAGTACTTGCTCGTAAGTTAGGTTTTACTTCTTGAGCTGCTTTCAAATATTGATAAACAAATTTATTAGCAATATCCTCATTATTATTTTGTTCTTCTCTGCTCGAGCCTACCGGCACATAGGTGAAAACATACCTCAATTTATCTTTTTGATCTAACTCTCTAAGAATCTCTTTATAAGCTGGTATTTTTTTACGAGCTTGATGGATAATAGTTTTCCTTCGAAGGAGTAACTTTTCAACAATTGGCGAATCCTTAAACTTGCCTTGTTCAAAATCAAAAAATTTTAGTAAAGTATTGGATAGCTCTACATATTCTTCTTTCTCATCTTCATCTAAATGCACAATTCGCGGATAGTAATAATAGTCTGTTAATCTTCCCTCTTTCATTGCCCTTTTCATCCCGAAATTGTAACAAAATGGCGGCTTATCATTGAAAAAATCACATATAGCATCTGTTCCTTCAGGATCATACTTTCTTTTGGGAGTTGCGCTAAGGCCAATTCTTTTTGGAACTGTCAATTGTGACATGACCTCCTTTATCTGGCTAGCTCCCATGTTATGGGCTTCGTCGGCGATAAGTGTAAAATCGTTTTGGACCTTTCTGAAATACTTTAAAAATTTTTCTGAGGAGAAGCTTGCATAGGTGGCAATGACTATGACGTCCTTTCTTAATCCTGCTTTGAAATTTGAGACAAAGTTTGGAAGAAGTTGCATTCCATCATACCCTCCTCCAATCACCATTATGTTTGAAAAATTGAACTGAGAAACTTCTTCTATCCACTGTTCTAACAATGCTTTGGATGGGACGAGAATTATAGCATAATAGGAATTTGTATTTCTATACTCTTCTAAAAGGCAATTCAGCGAGGTAATTGTTTTACCTGTTCCCGTGGCCATAGCAAAAACTCCTTGATAATTGTTGTTTACCCAATAATTGTATGCTTCAATTTGATATGGTCGTGCACCTTGTGCATACGGAAATTTTGGCGTTTTTCTGAATATTTCTATTTCACTGAAAAGCTTTGTGATTGTTTTTTTTAGCTTAGGATTTAAAATCAAACTCTGTTTTTTTCTCAAGAGTTGTTCTTCTTGCACCAACAATTCGTTTATATCCTTCTTACCAAACCTATCTTTCAGAACTACTTCAATTTCACTTACAGACACATAATCAACATCTTCATCTTTCTCAGTGAAATAATCATCAATAAGCTTTAGTTGCCTTTTAATTAACTTATTAGATCTTCCATTTTCCCAGCTGAGAAAAGCCTCCAATTCTTCAATGTTTTCTGACAGACCATAATACGTAAAATTACAAGACGCTTTGTAGCCAACGGAATCTTGACCATCACTGAAAACGCCTGATTTGTAATGAGCTATTCCCTTACCATTTTTGGGTTTAATAACTTTTATTTCAATACGCTTTTCGGCTATTAGGTAAGCTAAACATTCAAAAAAATGAGTATCATATTCGTCAAGTACTCTTCCAAGTGAGACGACATCAGTTAAATCGAATACTTTTATTTCATTGGGATTGTCTTCCACTCGCCGAATAGCCTCCTTGTCATTTGCTGAAAGCAGATGATTAATAACCATTTTCATTTTCCCACCTTTACTGATAAAAGTAGCAAAGCCAACAGATAGCAAATTGATAGCAGATGAACTGAAATAACCCAACAACATATTAAACTCATTACTATTGGCCAACCCATCCAAATAGAACTGTAGCGGTTCGTTTTCTGAACCTGTTTTATAATCTCTTTCAATTGACCAATCGCAATCTTTAAGCATATTAAAAATTTAGTTCTGTGAGTTCTTTAATTCTATTGATAACTGTTTCAATGTCTTCTATAGTGTTGTATTTCCCTAAAGAGAAACGCAAAGAGGCAAACGCATCTTCTTCATTTATGCCCATTGCCTTCAATACGTGTGACGATTCCACGACTGCTGATGAACAAGCTGAACCATTTGACACAGCAATATTTTTCATTCTTCCTATCAAAACATTGGCATCTTGACCTTTGAAACAAATGTTCGTAGTGTTGAAAATCCTGTTTTTTGAACTCCCATTCAGTGCAGTGTTGGGCAATTTTAACAATTCTGCTTCAAGGAAGTCTCTCAATTGAGCAATGTGTTGCTGGTTCTGGCCCATTTCTAGACTGGCTACCTCACAAGCTTTTGCTAAGGCTATAATTCCAGGGACATTTAAAGTTCCACTTCTTAAACCTTGTTCATGTCCACCTCCGTGAATTTGCGGTGTGAGCTTAACTTTATTACCTCTTTGTTTTATATACAATGCACCTATTCCCTTTGGAGCATACATCTTATGACCACTGAAACAAAGCAAGTCTATGTCTAAATCAACCACATCAATCTCCATTTTGCCAACAGCTTGGGTAGCGTCGGTCATAAACAAAACTCCCTTTTCGTGAACCAATGCCGCAATTTCTTTTATAGGTTGAAAAACCCCAGTTTCATTATTGACAAACATCACTGAAACAAGAATTGTATCAGGTCGGATAGATTTTTCAAGTTCTGCTATATCAATCAGCCCGTTAGACTTAACTGGCAAAAAAGTGCATTCATAGCCTTTCCTTTCCAGATCTTTGCATGTATCTAAAACTGCTTTGTGTTCGGTTGAAACGGAAATGATATGATTCCCTTTAATAGAATAACTTTCTGCAACTCCTTTTATGGCAATATTTATAGCTTCAGTGGCTCCACTTGTAAATATCAATTCATTGGGCTCTGCATTGATAATGTAAGCTATTTGTTCACGAGCTTGTATTACTTTTTCATTGACACTTTGACCAAAAAGGTGGGTGCTGCTAGGATTGGCAAAGTTAACTTCTAGAAAAGGTAACATTGCTTCCAGCACCCTTGAGTCCATTGGAGTTGTAGAGTTGTGGTCGAGATATATGTATTTATGTGTTTGACTCATTAAATATCCTTTTCATAAAATTTTACCCCTTTCTTAGCTGTCAATACTTTTGGAAACAATGGAATTAAATCTTGATTTTTAGATAGCCTCATTTCAATATCATCCTTATTCCACCATTCTGTCCAAATTCCTTTTGATTTCAAATCCTCTAATTTTTCAGTTAATGGAGTCGAAATTTGAGAACTGACAGCTAGAAAGAATCCATCAGCATTATGGGTGTCAATTGTATCTCTAATATCTAAAACTTTATTTTTTCCCACCGAATTTTTACTTGCTTTACATTGACCAACAACTTTTATTGTAAGAAATGCTGATTCAGTTTCAGGAAAAGATTTCTCATCAATAATATTCCATTCTATTAACAAATCTCTTCCTTTGTCTCCCTGATTAATTGGTGAATTTTTCCTGACTGACGCAACCCTTGATTCTCTCTCCAAAAGCCACTTTATAAGATTTTCAAATTGGTCAGGGCAAATAGATTCATTCCATTCAAATAAATCAATTGGAAATAGTAATTCAGACTCTTTATTGTGTCTTTTTTTTACTTTTTCACGTTCAGCTTTATATTTATATTCACCTGTCAATCTTCCTAAAGCTATAATGTAGGGAATTGAAACTGAAACAATCATATTTTCCAAAGGAACAAATTCAATTTTATTGACTGGGATGCTTTTACCCAATCCTTTAAAATACTTTCTGAATTCTGATTTGATAGAATCAGATATAAAGTTCTTTAACCCTCCTGAAATAAAAAATTCGCCATTTATTCCGCAAATTCTAGCGTCGTTATAAATACGGCTATTTAGTATTATTTCAAGAAATTTAGCAATCCCTTCTGATTTAATAATTGTAATCTCATTATAAATATCATAGAAATAATTCCAGTTCGGAACATTTCTTATTCCATAATTAACTCTTCTGGTAGATTTCAGTAGTTTATTCTTTGAATGATCTAATTCAGCTGACATCTCATAATCTCTAATATTGTCTTCATAGCCATCCTTAGTCAAACAGTCAACACAAGGACAACCAGCATATTGCCAAAAAACATTTCTCCAAAAAGCAACTGTTTTAATTATTTCAACAACAAAAGCTTCTAAATCTTTCCAAGATTTGATATCCTGTTGTTTAGGATTCTGTTCTGGTATAATTTTTCTTCCCCAAATTTCATCATCAATTAAAGGATGTCCAATATCAAAAAGTGAAGATGAAATATTCGTTTCAAAATTTCTCAAAAAACTGGCAAACACTATACTTAGAATAACGTGAATATCACTTCTATCACCACTGAAAACATAACCATTAGTTCTTACCAGGAAATAATAAGAAAAATTATTAAAATCTTCTATTTTGAAAAATATTGTAATTCCTGTTGCTTGGTCTGTAGAAAGTCTAAAATTTCCATCTAATGCTGATTCCACGTGTAAAGAATGCTCTTTGCAGGTGGTACAAACAAGTTCTGTTAAACTGGAAATTCCTGACATAGTTATATTGATTCTTTTCGTGGTGCGCTGAGATGTAAAAATTCTAAAACCTTGGTTAACTCAGAGTAATCACCTCTTGAATTATCATATGTTATAGTTTGAATATTAAAATCATCAAAATATCTTCTAGAAAGAGTTTCCATGTTTTTTTGCTTTTCTATAAGAAGAAAGTGCGTGGGACCGCCGCCATGATAAGAGTCATGAAGAAAGTCAAGTAATTGATTAAACTCTGGATCATTTAGTGATACTCCAACAAAAAATATGGACTTGGTTGTAAATATTGATTGAAGCAAACTCCTATAACCTGGCTCTCTATAAAGTGTTTTTCGATAATCCTTTTGAGATAAAATCAAAGTATCGATATCTCTTTTAGCATCACCATGCGCTTTGAGAATGAAAAACCTGTTCTTCCAGAAATTATTGGCTGCCTCTCTTGACTGGGAGTATATAAAAGCGTTTGGGTATGATTTATAGACTGAATTGTATGCTTGTTCAATTAAATCGTCATAATTTATTGTAACTACTAAACTACTCGCAGTTTTTACAATTAATTCATGATTTTGTGTATGCTTATGGGAAGTAAATTGAAACCTATTCTCCATATATTTTGTAAAGTGACTACCAAGCTCTACTCTTAATTCTTCTGCGAGAAAGAGAAATTTAGAACTATCGCCAACTAGTTTTTTATACTCGTCAGTTTTTTCTCTTGGTATCCAAGTCACCTTTTCAGCTTCAGCTATAAGTTCACCTATAAGACCATCCCAAGTTGGATATCCGGCTGCTATTGACAATCCAGCCCCGATAAAAAACACGCCTTGGTTATTTTTAAAATTCTCTATTAGCTCCTTTGGCACATTATCGTTTGTCATGATTTCATTATTTAAATAAATTATTGAAAACACGGAGACGAACATTTATACTTTCTGGATCAGCACCATTATATCGAAAGGCTATAATGTAATCATATAAATCTCTTTCGTATTGTGAAGGTTTCTTGTTCTCAATGAGTACTTCAGGTTTAGAATAATTTGATAATCTTTTGTGCTCAAAATCGTCAAAAACATTTGCACTTTTGGATGAGTTAATAGTCTCAATAACATCCAAATTATTAAACAAAAAATTGAACATATCAATAAAGTGATATTTTTTGTAAATACGAACTGTGCTAAGTTGGTCTATTTCCATCATTTTATCTAGCACAACTGCAATACTTTTCTGTAATGCCTGTGATATTGTTAACGATTTGTCTAGATACATTTTCAACAATAATTTTGCTTTTAGTGGTTCTTTATTATTGTAAGAAATCAATGCAAGAGCATGACTCATGAAATCTTGCCTTTTGTATCGGTTTGCGGGAATCCGAGAACTTATAAAGAAGGAATGATTTAGCGCATAGTTATCAATCAGATGCCCTATATTACTTATTATAGCATTCCTTTTTTCTGCAGGTACTAATGGATCACCTTCTTGTAACCTACCGAACAAAGTTCTTATTTCATGATGGGTTGCACCTTCAATTATTGCAATTGTTACTTCATAATTATTTAAGCACTTTTTAAAATCAACAGGAAGTTTTTCAAATTTCAAACCACCAACATTTTTACCATCAATTTTATTAAGGTCTAATCCTTTTTCTTCTTCATTGAGAAGTGAAAATTTATTTTCAATAAACTTAAATATAGCTGTTAACCTCTGTTGGCCATCCGCTACTTCATATTCATGTGCATTTGTATTTAATTTCCTTAAGTATATTTTTGGAATATCTATTCCGCGTAACATGGAATCAATAAGAATACTTTTTTTACGATTATTCCAGACCTCACCTCTTTGATATGTCGGCTGTTCATTAATTTTATCCTTTAATTTATAAAGGGTAGAAACTTTCCAAGTAGTTATTTTAACTTTCATCTTGATAATTTAAACAAAACATGAAGCACAACCTTCGCCCTCAGCATCATCTAGGATATCCAATAGGTAAGGTGATTTTACTTTTGATTTTCTTTCCATTCTTTTTATATAGTCTTCTTTGATGGCGGCCATTCTTTTGGGCTGGATTAGTTCTTCTAAACTTTCACCCTGGCCCCATGTGTAGCCGTCTTTCTCATATTCCATAGCTTTCTTGTATAATTCTGGATGTTGTTCATACAACCATACCCACTCAATTTTTTGCTGATAGAAACAGAAAAAACAGCCAGACCGGCTTCTTGCATATTGCCCCTTTTTTCCATTGATTTCAAAATCAACCTTGTTGTAATATGCGGGAACACCAACACCACTTTCCTCTAAAATTCTAAAAACATCGTCTCTCACCAACACCTCATCATTATCCAAAAGCGGAAATGATTCTTCTGTTGCTAAAGGATAGTCAGTAGTTTTCAAAAAATCAAAAACCAAGTGATTGAACGCCTTCACATTTGCATCAAGCAAAGTGTTGAGTTTTTGATAAAGTGTAAAACTTGGTTCAATCTTGCGGGATAGGGTTTGTATGACTTTTTCCTGATTCTTGCCAAAATCGACATTCTGAGAAATGTTCAAAAGTTGCTCTAAATTTTGATTTGACAACAATTTTGATACAACATCTTGACTCCAAATATTCTTACGAAATGGAAATATAGACTGAATGTTTTTCTTAGTAGAAATGTACCCCTCCCTTTCTTCATCTCCTCGAATCCCTACATATGAAATTACCGGGTCTGTGCCAACATAGTTTTCAAAGGGCTCAAGTTTTAACTTTTTCGTGCACCACCGTGCAGTTGAGGAAGGCAGGAATCCTCCATACATTTTCAAAAAATGATCAAAAGGATCTTCTGAACTATTTTCTGCACCCTGTAAAAGATTGATTTTCACCCCTAGATAAACTTCAAGATTGCGAATCAACTGGTAGGTTTCTTCTAATTCCTTTCCTGTGTCACAAGAATAAAAGTCCATATCAATTGAAGGATATTTTGTCTTTACATAAATAGCTAAGGCTGCACTGTCCTTTCCTCCTGATATACCCAATACGTGTCTAACTTTGCTCATTGTAATAATTCTTTTAATAGGTTTAATACGGCTGCAATGTTCGAGGTATTGTCTTTGCCTAATTTATTCCTTAATTCTGTTTTTAATAGATCTATTTCTTTGCTCTTATTCTTTGGAATTCTAACCACTTTTGGATCAATTTTACTAAAAAAAGAATCTATTTTTACCCCGATCACATCTTCTTGATTTTCATCAACATCCGCCTTTGATATTTTAGTTAAACTGTCTAACTCCAGAATCATTGATTTAAACCTCTCGTATAATAAAATTTCATCTTCGTCGGAAAACATCTCTAGTGTTTTACCTGTTATGGCTTGTCCTATTGAGTTTAACCAAGCTTTTTTATCATCTAGCGGAGAATCCAATCGCTGAATAAAACTTTTTTGATTGCTCAAAAGCATATGTTTCTTTAATTTCGAAAATCGCTTTTGCAAGTATTCCTTATAATCTTCAAAATCAACCGATTTCCCAATAAATTCATTACAAATAAAATCTTCAAATCGCTTCAAAAGTTCATCATATGCAGTTCTTAACTCCCTTACGGCATCTTGAAGGTTAGTTGTATAACTTTGAAGTTTCGATTTATCGTTTTGTAAAGCTGATAACGAAATCCCCAAAGCATTTGGAAAAGCCTCAAAGAACGTTTCTTCCGGATCTTTACTTGTGGAAATAGCTTGGCGAATCCTTAGCGCTGAAGGAGAAAGTCTCTTAGTGTTTTTTGCATAACTAGGTAATTGTTTGTAAAAGACTAAAAATGGTTTAATTGTCTCAATGAAAGATTTATTGTCAAACTTTTGCTCTGTGGATTGATTCAAAAAAGTCCGGTAGCTATTGAAAATATCTAATTTTACACCTTCTATGTCAAATGTCTTAATGGAATACTTATCCGGATATTTGGCAATCAATTCCAAATTTTCTTCTGATAAATACGGGATATAGCTTTCATCGTTGAATATGGCAAAATCGTCTCGCTTCAAAAACAAGAATGTTGGAATCCAAAAATCAATCAACCCTTGCTTTAGTTTAAAGGGCCTCTTACTAAGTAGATCGGCCAACTCAGATATCCTAAGCTGTTCTGATTTTGCACTATCCAAAAAATCCACTGATGCATTCCAAAGCTTATTGAAGGACGAATTTTCATCAATTGAAATAACTCCAGTGGTGTTTTCCCTTATGGGAGATATCCCATTCTCTTTTAACAGTGAAAGGTAAATGGTCTTTTCAGGCGGGAATCTAGAATCTTCGAAACCCAAATTATCCTTGTCCCAATTATTGGCTAAAGCTTTGAAATAATTTCTTTTTGCTGAATGAATGGACGATGAAATTTTATGTTTGTTCACCAATTCATTTTTGAACACAGGAGTTGAATCATATACAGTGCTACACACCTGAGAGAGTAATTTGTTGAAGTCCTTCTTATTAGCAATCTGCTTTTCTTTACCTTTAAAAAACCATTTCACCTCCTTACTTCCTGTATAAATACTATCAGTTATGTAGTGATTTAAAAGCCTTATTTGAGATTCCACGATATTTTCAAGCTCTCTTTTTGCAACCTTATCCTCGTGGTTTTCTTGGATGACTTTTTCAATTTTTTCAATCTCAAACAATAAGTTCTTTATCTCGTCTGAATTTTTAAAGAAGCAATAAATGATTGCTTCTTCTTGTTTTTTTGATTTATTTATGATATCACTTTCTTTCAGCTTTCCATTGAAAACAAGAATGACAGAACCATCAATCTCTCCCTCAATTTTTCTATCGGTAGGGTAATCTGAAATTACAAACTCAAAATACCTTGGCGTTCCTTTAGCAAAGGAATATTGTTTGGCAAAAACAGGACTAAATCGAATATGCTTATTCAAAAGAGTTGTTATATCAACAACCTCTGATATTCTATTGCCTGCTTCAATTAAGGCTGTTTGAATATCTAAATCCGTCCCTTCAAAAAGAATAAACCTCTTCGAATGAGAACGATACCGGATAATATTCTTAGCTTCAAGGTTTTTTATTAAAATTTTAGCATCCGGAATGCCACAAGCCATTTTCAAATAATCAATTAAAAAGTTTAAGTCCAATATCGAACCACTAGCTGCAAAAACATTTAACAGTCCAATGGTTTTAACTGTCTTAACATAACTATTGATTGACGAATCAAACGTTCTTTCCACTTCCTCAATCGATGAACGAATAGAGCTCCAAAATGAGAAGTCAGGATTATACTTTGAAGTTAAAAATGAATAGAAGTTGAAATTGAGATAATCGTAAACATTTGACAAATTATAAAAAGGGTTCTCCTGTCGATCATATCTCATCAACCCAGTATGGTCAGTTGATTCGAGAAATGAAAATAAAGACCGCTCATTTTGGCCATATCTCTGTAAAGAAAGAGTAAGAATGTTGGCCGAAAGCATATCAAGAGGATAAAGGTTTGAAGCTATCTCATTTAAGAATTCTTTGTTGAAGTTGAAGGCTTTTGCTTCAGTTGTTAGCTTTAAACACTTTTTAATTGCTGTATTTGACCTTTTGCTATCAAAATGTTCAGCAACATATTCCGAAGCTAAAAACAGCAACTGTTCAACAGGTTCATTAAAAGTTATCTCTCTAAAACGTCCCTTAACTTTTGTCCACTCTTGTTTTTGAGTTATACTAAGTGAATAGGCATAGGATTCTATACTTTGATGAACCGTTGTAATTAAAACAACATTGTGTTTAGGGTTATTACAAAACTCCGCAAGTTGTTGAATGAAATACAATTCATTTTCAGGATTGTGTTTACTTGCATATTCTAAAAATTTTCCAAATTCATCAATTAAAACAAATAAAACTTTGTTCTCATTATCTATAGAATAGTATGCATTAAATATTTCAGAAAGAATATTCTCCTGTAAGTCCTTCTTAGTTTGCACATCAAAGGTGTTTGCAAACTGTTCAATAATTGATGAATAAGAACCAATAATCTTTATAAACTCAAAGCTTGCACCACCAATAAAATTTGGATCAAAATATCGCTTGCTACCTTGTACACTTTTTTCAAATGCCCATAAAAAGGACGATTTCCCGGTGCCATATGTACCGACAACATTGAATGAACGAATCCCCTTTTTAAAGTCATTAACGATTTGGCTAACCACCTGCCTTGCATTGGGTGTCGGAATATAATCAAAATCCCGATCAGTATCTCTGATAATATTAACCGATGTTGTGAAGTTATTTGCCATAATAATTATCTAAAACTGAGTACGCACTAGGTTTATTCTTGAACTGAAGTTCCTTTATTCCTGCCTGATCAGTAAAGGTAATATCTTTATTTACACTAATCATTTCCATTATTTTATTCACCAATCCTGAGCGATTTAAAGCAAAAATAGACCCCGGACTATTAAAGTCAAACTCTAAAGAGTTTAGACTAATAGAGTTCCCGTAATTTAGGTTATCCAAAATAGAAAAAAGCACAACAGCTTCTGAAAGATTATCTCTTTCATTATTTTCTATAAAAAATTGTTTGCCTACTCCTTTTCCAGTTGCTTTTAGAAGATCTATTTCAGAAAGAATCCCCGAAAAACTATCTTCAACATCTTTACTTTCAGTGTCGTTCTTGTATAGGTTTACAAAAACGTCAAAATCTTTCCCAACAGTATTTTCATTAAAATTCAAAGCAGGATTTATTTCCCCAATTCTCTTAATGTAATTTACAAAAGAATCTTTGTCGAAGAATAGTTTTTCCTTTCTAAATTCATTGAAAACAATACTGTAAATTGAAGAAAACCCGCTTTTTACAAGCTGGTAATGCAAAAGCCATATGCTAGCCTCATCTTCCAAAAAAGGATCATAACCAGTTCCATTATCAAATAGTCTCTTGCCAAATTCAGTAGGTATATCTTTATTATCAATAATAGAGAAAGCTTTTAGCCAAAAACGTATGGATGAAACCATATTTTTTCCGACACCAAGTTTTATAACAGCATCTTCGTCATTGAAGCTTTTCCCTTCCTGCACAAAATCAAACCCTTTTTTAATCCACAATTGCCTGCAATGGAAAGTATCGTGTCCAGAAAAAGAGTACCTTGTTATTAAAGCTTGTTCTAATGTCATATTCTCGAGTAAAATTGAATTATTTTATGGTACAAAGTAATCAATTATTAGCTGATTTGAACCCTCTAAAATGGCTTTTCTACCAAGACCTCATTTAATCATATTGAAAATTTGGACTTTAGCTATCGCAGGAATTGCTCTTGATGCAATCCTAAGCAAAGTACTTTCCAATCGAACAACACAAACATCAAAGTCTTTTAGGTAAAAATTCCTAAATTTTACTTCTATAATTAATTTTTTTGAAAAAATATTAAAAAAAAGAAGCCTACCCAATAATCAGATAAAAGAAAGATATCCTTGATACATTAAAAATAGTATTCCCAAATGTCCTAATCAAACCAAAATATCCATTACAAGAGTGAGGACATATTAATTGTACCAATTAGTCTGTATGTACCTTATCTAGTCAATTGTTAAGCTGATAAAACATATTCTATTTGATTCATTTCGCCGTCAAAATGGCATTTTAAGATGGCTATGATTTTTAACAATCTTATGAAAAAGTTAATTTTGTAAAAATAGAAAGGATCAACAAAACAAAATGGGAATGCATGCTTTAGTTACAATTGAGGTTTCTGATTGTTCAAGTAAGAAACTTGAAATATTCAATGAATTTTTGAAAAGACGTAAATGGACTAAACTGGATGGGTTTTCGAATGTATGGATTGTGCTTTATAAAGATACGGTTACTTTCTGGGGTGTAAGATCTTCAATAAAAGCAGAACTTGCTGCTGCGCAAAATGAATCACAAATATCTGACATTAAATATGTATTCCAGGTAAATGCAGGCTATGATTTTTTCGTGTCAACTTGGGATTGGAAAAACGAAAAGAGCATCTGAATTTGACTTCTATTTGTCGTTTTAATTCGTTGTAAACAAATAAGATAACGATTTACATGTAAACATTAAGCCAGCCACGTATAAAGCAGGTAAGGAATTTTTCCTCGATGGGGATACCGTCCTGAGAGGTCCAATTTTCCAGGTTGTAGTGGAATCTCTTAGAATTATTCGGAATTAGTTTAAGGTTTCTGAGAAACTCTGGCAACTATTGGATTTTTTCAAATTCTGTGGTAAAAAGGCTGCCAGGTCAAGCCGTTTTCTGGGATTCAAATTGCTGACTTTTCACCATCCAAACGAGGGACCATAACGACCTGCCAAATGATACCGACATTGACGCATAAAAATTGCTTGTGTGCTGGCCAGTGCTTTGCTAATCCTTACGAGTCGGACTTAAGGGCACAATATTTTCAATCTGCACAAATGTCCAAAAACCTACCCCCTCTACTTTATCCCCCCAAACGCTCCAAAGCACATGTTCTTGTGCAAAATTTCTACCTTGCTAAATTCCACTTGTTTCATGAGGTCCAATTGATAATTCATGGATCTTGGGGAGTCTTCTTTGGCTATGTAATCTAAAACTTTTTGGCGGTATTCCTTACCATTCAGGCCCTCTAAATAGTCTCCATACCTTTCCCAGGTATAGTTGTTGAGTAATTCTGTGTCTTGTGTGATTAAGTCGGAAATCATCAAACATCCGCCGGATTTGAGCAACCAACATCCAATAAATTGGTGGCCTTAGGAACGATTCTTTTTGCGGCCTCCGTGGTGAGTTCCAATGAAATTTTGGCGTCTATGGTGGCGACTTGCCCTGTTTCGAGATTTGAAAATCGCTCGACATCCTTGTCAAACCTTTCTTTGATTTCTGCTACTGTCGATTTTTTCATTTACTGGTTGGTTTCAGCGTTTTACTATTGGTGAAGTCAGTGCTTACGATAATTACCTAAACCAATTCATAATTGGCATTTCGTCCACCTTCCTCTGTCTTTTGCAAGATACCTCTTTCTACCAAATCCTTTATATCCCGCAATGCGGTGTCAGTAGAGGTTTTAGTGATTTTGGCCCATTTGGAGGTTTGTAATTTGCCTTTAAAGCCTTCAAAAAGTTTGTTGAGCATTAAGCGCTGGCGTTCATTTATGGAGGTGTGCTCGTGTAGTTTCCAAAATTCTGCTTTGCGCAATATTTTTTGTGTTGTGTTTTCGGTGGCCAGCATGGCGTTTTTTAAGCAATGTAAAAACCATTCGATCCATTCGGTTATGTCGCCAGTGCTGTGCTGCACCTTTTGTAGTATTTTGTAGTACTGCTTGCGTTCTACTAAAATTTGGCTCGACATGCTGTAAAAACGTTCACCGCTACCTTCGGAACGAGCCAATAACATATCTGTCAAGGCTCTTCCTATTCGGCCATTTCCGTCATCAAAAGGGTGTATGATGATGAACCAAAAGTGGGCTATGGCGGCCTTTAAAACAGGGTCCAGTTCATCATTATTGTTGAACCAATCCAGAAATTGATCCATTTCCGATTTAACGCGTTTAACGCTAACAGTTTCAAAATGGACTTTTTCTTTGCCCATGGCACCTGATACTACTTGCATCTCGCTTGTACGGTATTGGCCTGTTTCAATTTCGTAGGGTCCACTGTATCCGGTAGGGAAAAGTGCAGCATGCCAACCAAACAAACGTTTTTCTGTTAAAGCCAGGTTGTGGCGTTGGGTAGCATCGAGCATCATTTCTACGATGCCTTCTATGTGGCGGCTACTTGGTACAAGCCCGGCTGTATTTATGCCTAAACGTCTTGCTATGGACGAACGCACTTGGTCGTAGTTGAGTAATTCACCTTCAATCTCTGAAGATTTTACGACATCTAAGGTAAGTGCAGTAAGCGTGGCTTCTTCTTTGGCCGAAAAGCCCAAAGCATTCATTTGACCGATAATTTTTCCTTGCATTAACCGGACTTCCCCAAACAATCCATTTATAGCTTTATCATTCCAGGTAAAATGGGACCAGCTTGTATGTTCATAAATGTATTTTGCCATTGCTCGATCGTTTATGCGGTAAATATACAAACTATTCGCCGCAAATTTGCGGTGAATAATTCCTTTTTTCACCGCAATCACTTAATGACCTTATGAATCATAGAAAGCACTTTAGGTTAATGGTGACCAACACCCTAATAATACCCGCCCCCAATCACCAACTTCACTACCCAGTTAACGAGCAGGGCCCCGACAAATAATTTGATCCAAACGGCTTTGATGGCAAAGCTTTTGGACTGCCATAAGGCTTTGATGGATAGGGTGGAAAGTGCTGCCAGGTAGAGCATGAAAAGCATCCAGAGCGGATTGTATAAAAAGGCTTGTGACCAATGGCCTTGTGAGGCGGAGCTCAGGGCTCGGGAATAGCCACAGGTGGGACAGGGATGACCGGTCAGGGTTTGGAAAAGACATTGGAGTTGGCCCTGAAACAAGACATCAAAAAGTGGATAAAAAAGGGTAACCGTGCAGGTAAGGAAGATGGCGGAATACAGTAGGTAGCCAAATAGCGTCAGCCTGTGGTCCCTTTCTATAACGAAGCGATTACCAAATGCGACTGCCACAGCGTACACATCTCCTGATTTCTTCCTTGGTGCCGTCTGTTACAAACGGAATCCAGCAAAGGGGCAGGCAGAATAAAAACAGAACTACAAAGAGAACCCAGCCGGTACTGGAAATTTTCTTTTCAATAAAGGGCATGCCTTCATGCTCGCAATAGGGACATTTAAATGCCATGGTTTTTGTTTTAGGGTTGATGACTGATAGCTGAAATTGAGTTATTCGACCAAATATAAAAAAATATACAATTGTTCAGTTACTCACTTCCGCTATTTATAACCAGTCTACCAAAGTATAACAACATTTAAACCCTAACTGGCAAATGAACGTTATCTTAAAAATACAAAATTGTTTATCTTTGGTGCTAACAAAAAAAAGTTGACTTATATGCCCATATTTAACGATATTTTTGCCTTCATTAATTCGAAGCGCATCAGTCAGATAGAGAAGATGCGGTCGCAGCCGGGAGAAATGCAGAATGAGCAGTTTAAGATGCTCATCAGTAAGGCGGCGGACACGACTTTTGGGAAGGAGCATGACTTTGCTTCGATCAAGTCGGTGGACACTTTTCGGGAGCGGGTTCCGGTGTGCGATTACGATGGCATTATGCCGCACATTATCCGCTTGCGTCAGGGTGAAAAAAACCTGCTTTGGCCGGGTGAAATCAAGTGGTTCGCGAAAAGCTCGGGAACGACTTCTTCGCGCAGTAAGTTCATTCCTATTTCTAAGGATTCGCTGGACGACTGTCACTATCAGGGGGGTAAGGATACGCTGGTGATTTACAACCAGCTGAACCCGGAAAATCAACTCATGTCGGGCAAGACCCTCACCCTGGGCGGCAGTCACCAGATCAATAATTTCAGTGACAATTCGCTGTACGGCGACTTGTCGGCCATCCTCATTGAAAACCTGCCTTTCTGGACCAACTTTGTGCGCACGCCGGACCGGGAAATTGCGCTGATTGATGAGTGGGAAAAGAAGATGAAGCTGATCACGGAAACGACCATCAAAGAAAATGTGACGGCGCTGGCGGGGGTGCCTTCCTGGTTCATGGTGCTGCTGAAGAATGTACTGAAGCACACGGGCAAGAAAAACCTGACGGAGATATGGCCCAACCTGGAACTGTTTATTCACGGCGGGGTGAGTTTTACGCCTTACCGTCAACAATACAAGGATTTGGTGCCGAGTGACAACATGCACTACCTGGAGACCTACAATGCCTCGGAGGGCTTTTTTGGTATTCAGGATGATTTCAGTTCGCCGGGACTGCTGCTGATGTTGGATTACGGGGTTTTCTATGAATTTATGCCCTTGTCGGAACTCGGCAAAGAACATCCCAAAACGCTGCTGCTGGACGAGGTGGAAAAGGATACGGACTATGCCTGATCATTACCACCAACGGCGGTTTGTGGCGCTACCAGATTGGCGATACGGTACGCTTTATTTCTACCTATCCGCATAAGATTATTATTTCGGGACGTACCAAGCATTTCATCAATGCTTTTGGGGAGGAGATGATGATTGACAATGCGGAAAAGGCGCTGGATGCGGCTTGCGAGGCGACGGGTGCTACCATCAAGGAGTTTACCGCAGCCCCCGTCTACATGGGGGCGGAAACCAAGGGGACGCACCAATGGCTCATCGAGTTTGACAACCCGCCGGCGGACACCAGCGCGTTCATGAAAATCATGGACGACAATCTCCGTGAAAACAACAGCGATTACGATGCCAAGCGTTACAAGGATATTACGCTGGATACGCCCCAACTGGTGGTGGCACGGGAGGGCCTGTTTTTCGACTGGCTCAAAAAGAAAAAGAAGCTGGGGGGCCAGAACAAGGTGCCCCGACTGGCCAACAACCGGGAATACATTGATCAGCTTCTGGAATTAAACGAAACAGCTCACATCTAAGACAACGCACTATGCACATTGCCATTGCAGGGAATATCGGGTCGGGAAAAACAACCTTGTCGGGCCTACTGGCCAAACACTACGGCTGGGAGGCCCATTACGAGGAGGTGGATGAAAATCCTTATCTGGCAGATTTTTATGAGGACATGAAGCGCTGGTCGTTTAACCTGCAGGTTTACTTTCTCAACAGCCGCTTTTCGCAGATTGTGAAAATCAGGCAGCAAACGGACAAGACGGTGGTTCAGGACCGGACCATCTATGAGGATGCGTACATTTTTGCCACCAACCTTTACGACATGGGCTTGATGAGTGAGCGCGATTTCAACAATTACCTTTCGCTGTTTGAGCTGATGACCAGTCTGATTCAGCCACCGGATTTATTGATTTACCTCCGCGCCTCGGTGCCCACGCTGGTGCGGCAGATTGAACTGCGCGGCCGCCCCTACGAGGCGGGCATCCGACTGGATTATCTCAAGCGTCTGAACGAGCGCTACGAGGGCTGGATGATGAAGTACACGGGCAGCAACCTGCTGACGGTGAATGTGGATGATACGGATTTCATCAAGGACCCCATGGCACTGAGCTCCATTTTTGATAAGGTGGATGCCAAATTGCACGGACTGTTTTAAGAATAATAGGTCAAGAGGCGGTGCGAAGCGGAAGTTGTAACGAAGTGGAATACCGAGAATCGGTACCCGCGTAGCGATGGTAGGTTGTTTAAGGAACTGTTGAATGTTGCAAATTAAAAGATAAGCGATGAATTTATTGGGGAATCTCATTTGGCTGCTTTTTGGCGGACTGATTATGGCGCTGGAATATTTTGTGGCTGGTTTGCTGCTGATGCTCACGATCATTGGTATACCTTTCGGACTGCAAGCCATGAAGCTGGGACTCTATGCCTTAATGCCTTTTGGCTCAAGGGTGGTGCCTGATCCCTATCCGGGCGGGTGCATCAACACGCTGTTCAATGTGATCTGGATTGTGTTTTTTGGTATATGGATAGCGCTCAGCCATCTTTTTTGGGGTATCTTGTTGTCGATTACCATCATTGGTATTCCCTTTGGACGCAGGCACTTCAGGATGGCAGGTCTGGCGCTTTCGCCTTTTGGACAACAAATCATTTAAACCAATCGATAAACCCTATGAAGTCGTTACTAAAGAAAATATTCCTGATGGTGGGCCAGTCGCTTTTCAGATATGGTCTGGGCATTATTCTGATTTGGCTGGGCATCATGAAATTCAAAAATTCGGAGGCCCTGCAAATTGAACAGACCATGGCGCAAACGGTCCTCTTTCAGTGGATGCTGAAATACGTTACCATTTATGCTTTTTCACAAATCATTGCCTGGATTCAGATTGTGGCAGGCGTGTTGATTATGTTGAAGCCGGTGTCGGCGTCACTCTCACGTTGGGGCGGCGCGCTGGCCATGGTGGTCTTTTTGGCCGGCATTCTGGTGTTTTTTACCTCGGGCGTGGTGTGGCAGACCGGCTACGGTTTTCCGGAGCTGTCGAGGGCGGGACACGCTTTCTTAAAAGATTTCATCCTGTTTGGTGCTGCGGCCTGGTGCTTCAGTGACTCGCAATAAAAGGCTGTATGGAAAAAAATGTGACGGTGTATTGCGCTTCCAGTCCGGGCATCCCCCTCCACTACTTTGAGGCGGCGGAAAAGTTGACGGAGATTTTGGTGTCGGAAGGGTACGGACTGCTTTACGGTGGCGGTGCTACCGGACTGATGGGGTGTGTGGCGGATACGGCCCTTAAAATGGATGGCCGCATCAAGGGCATCATTCCCCGTTTTATGATTGAGGTGGAATGGGAGCACAAGGGGGTAAAGGACATGGTGCATGTGGATACCATGCATCAGCGCAAGGCGCTGCTGATTGCCAATACTTCGGCCGTGGTGGTTTTACCCGGCGGCAGTGGTACGCTGGAGGAGTTGTATGAGGTGGTTTCCCTCAAAAAGCTGGGACAGTTCCCCCATCCCATTGTGCTGCTGAACACCAAAGGGTATTTTAACCCCCTTATTGAGATGGCGCAGAAGATGGCGGAGGAGAATTTTATGCGGCCTGAGCATTTGGGTATATGGGACGTGGCGGACACGCCTGAGGGCGTGTTAGCGGCCATCCGCAATCATGTGCCGTGGGGACCGGAGGTGATTGATTTTGCGGCCATCCCCAAAAGCAACGGTAAAAATTGATGTTGTGTAACAGTTAATTCCTATTTTTGCATGGCAATCCGGTAAAAGCGTGACGAATATGAGGGATTTTCATTTTAGCAAACCATCTGAGCAGACCGATTCCGTTCCATCGACGATAGCGGTGCCGCAGATCAATGTGCCCTCCACCATTCAAATCAACACGCAACTGAGCATTCCCCAACGACGCATTGAGCTGGTTCAGCCCGATTCTGCCAAGGAAGCGGCCCGCGCCAGGGCCAACAGATGGCGGCCACCACCGCCACCGCCTGAACTGTCGCATGAAGATTCGCTGGATCTGAATTTGATTCAGGGCGACTCGCTCTATACCAATTGGGATTTTAGTGTGGACATCGGATCAGTTCCTCCCTCGGAATTTTCGGTGATCGGCGACAGTCTGCTCATCAGCGGCGCTGCCGCCGCGGATAGCATGGCCATGGATTCTCTGGCGGTAACGGAGACCGCTGAGCAGGAGACGCATAGCAGTGTACCCCGACAAGTGCTGGGGGATGGTCCGGTGGAAAAGCCGATGCTGCAGCAGGACTGGTTCATTGCGGTGCTGGTGGCTATGGTGTTGGTAACGGGACTGGTGCGTATGAACTGGTACCGCTATTTGAAGGATGTGATGCTGACCATCTTTTTTCCTTCTTTTACCTCAAAACTGGGAAGTGCCAATGCGTCGAATTTTGCGCCCAGTTTTATTCTGGGGGCCCTCTTTTATTTCAACAGCTCCATCTTTGTCTTTCAAATTCTCACCTATTATGAGCGCCCCATTGTGGGTGTAGAGGCGCGGCGATGCTACCGGTGATTCTGGCCTTTATGTTTGTGCTGTTTACGGCCAAAATCATTGCCTACCGAATTATCGGAAAAATATTTGGCACCTCCCCTGCCATCAATCAATACCTTTCCTCGGCCTCGGCAACCAGCAAAGCCTTTGCCGTGATACTGCTGCCCATCATTGTGCTTTTGCCGTTCTCAGAACCGGCCCTTCAGGTCGGCCTGATCAAAACGGGTATCGGACTGTTTATTGCCCTCTATTTGATACAATTAACGCACGGCATCAGAGCGAATTTTTCAAATCTTCTTTCTGGTTATTATATTATTTTGTATCTTTGCGCTCTGGAAATTTTACCCTTAGCTATACTCTATAAGGTACTGTTCAAATAGAAAATGGAGTAGTTCCGATTTTTGTTGAACTAAAACTGATGCACATTGAAGATTAAAAAGATTCTGGTTTCACAACCCAAGCCAAGCACCCTTAAGTCGCCCTACTTCGAGTTGGCCGAAAAAAACAATGTCAAAATTGATTTCAGGCCATTCATTCAAGTGGAAGGGGTGAACTCCAAGGAGTTTCGCCAGCAAAAAATCAACATTCTGGATCACACCGCTGTGGTATTCACCAGCAGGACTGCCATTGATCACTTTTTCAGAATTAGCGAAGAAACACGAACCATCATTCCCGATGACATGAAATATTTCTGCATCTCGGAAGCCACGGCTTTTTACCTGCAGAAATACATTGTTTACAGGAAGCGCAAAATTTTTCATTCAACCGGTAAGTTTTCCGATCTGGTGGATGTCATGAAAAAACACAAGGAAGAACGTTTTCTGGTGCCGCTGTCAGACATGCACAAACAAGAAATTCCGGAATTACTGAACAAATCGAAGGTCAAATACACCAAGGCGACATTCTACCGCACCGTGAGCAGCGATTTGAGCGATATCAAAGAAATTGATTACGACATGCTCGTCTTTTTCAGTCCCTCAGGTATTGCCTCCTTGTTTCAGAACTTCCCCGATTTTAAGCAGAACGATATTGTGATTGCCTCTTTTGGACCTGCGACCGCCAAGGCGGTCACAGAAGCCGGTCTGCGCCTGGACATTCAGGCACCCATGCCACAGGCACCATCCATCACCGCTGCATTGGAGATGTTCATCAAACAACACAACAAGAAGTAAAGCAACACCACAGGGCAGGCCCCTGATATAAAACAGAAACACTCCTTTGGCCTTTGTTCCGAATGGAGTGTTTTTTTTGTAGGTTTGAGCAGTTGTTTAAGCAGCCTTAGAAAGATAAAACCGTCGGCAAAAACACCATGACACTACCGCAGTACACATTTAAAAAGAAAGAACGTCTTTGCCTGAAAAAACAGGTGGGTGAGCTTTTTGAGTCGGGCAAGGCCCTGATGGCTTACCCCGCCAGGGTGCAATACCTGTTGGTGGATGCGGTAGACGACGCACCGGCCAAGATTCTCTTTTCGGTACCCAAAAAGCGCTTTAAACGCGCCGTAAAACGCAACCTGATCCGCCGCAAGATGCGCGAGGCCTATCGCCTTCACAAACACCTCCTCTACCCCCACGTTCCCGAGGGCAAGCAATTAATCTTTGCCCTCATTTATCTCGATAAGGAAGTACTGCCCTACACCTCGATTCAAAAGGGCGTATTAAAGGCCATTGACAAACTCACCGAAGTACTGACAACAGCACCGGAAGACACCCCAATAAGCAAGGAAGCCCATGAATAAGTTCTTTCACTATCTGCGACAGGCACTGGTATTTCTCCTGGTGCTACCGGTGAAATTCTATCAGTACGCCATCAGTCCCATGCTGGGTTCCTCCTGCCGCTACTACCCCACCTGCTCGCAATACACCATCGAAGCACTCAAAAAACACGGTCCCATCAAAGGCCTGTGGCTGGCCATCAAGCGCATCGCCTCCTGCAATCCCTGGGGCGGCCACGGACATGATCCGGTGCCATGATTTAGGGCCCACTTCTTGTTCATTAACAAAATTCCTATTACTTTAGCGCTCGCTTGGCGACAAGCGTAACCATATAACCATCAATCCCGTTTCGCATGATTAGAATTACCCTCCCCCTGTTTGTCGGGACCATTTTTGTGGCCCTGCTTTGGTTTTCCGGATGCAACCGGACGGAACCATCAGAAATTTCCCATTCGGGTTTTCACCCGCGCATCACCGCCTTTACTTCGGGCTACATACCTACCAACGGATCATTCATCGTTCAGTTTACCGACAGTGTGCCATCGGCCATGGCCGGTCGGTCGGCCCCTGCTTCTGTAGCTACTATTACTCCCAGGGTGAAGGGCAGCTGGAGCTGGACCGATAGTCAAACGCTTCAGTTTACACCAGAGGAGAAACTGCATCCGGGCTCAACCTATCAAATCACCCTTCATTTGAAGCAATTGCTGGACGGTGAAAAGGAGGATTTCTTTTTTGAGGTGGCCACCATTCCCCAAAATTACCGCATTACCACCAACTATCTGGCACCCGCCGGGGAGGACGATTTTGAGAATTACAAAATAACCGGTCGGCTGACCGTCGCGGATGACATCACGCTGGAAGAGGCTCAGGCCGTGCTGGAGGCGGAGACGCCCGATAAGGATTTACCCATTGCATGGACCCAAACAGATGGCAAGACCTTCCTCTTTGAAATTACTCCGATTCGTCGACAGGAAAGCGCCTACAAGGTGGAACTGCACCACTCGGGTGCCGTGATTGGTGCCACCGGAAAGGATGTGATTGAAATTCCCATTCCGGCCATTGGCGACTTCTCGGTACAGGCGGTGGAGACGGAACAGCAGCCGCGACAATCCATACGCTTTATTTTCAGTGCGCCGCTGGACGATACCCGCGATATCACAGGGCTCTATCTCTTTACCAACGGGACGGAGGCCTCGCATTTTGTCAATGGCAATGTTTTGGAAATCTATCCTTCCCAGAACATCTATGGCGATTATGAAGTGGTGCTGCTGCCGGGCTTGCGCAGCGTACTGGGCGATGTTACCGGAGACAGCCACCGCTTTCAACTGCACTTTTCGAGTCTCAACCCGGCCGTGGAATTCATTGGTCAGGGCAATATTCTGCCTTATTCCGACCAGCTGCTGATGCATTTCAAGGCGGTTTCGCTGAAATCGGTCATTGTGCGGGTCATCAAAATCTACGAAAACAACATTCCCCACTTCCTGCAGGTCAACACCCTCGATGAAAGCTCCCAGCTGAAAAGGGCGGGGCGACTGGTGCACCAATCGGTCCTCTCCCTCGAAAAGGATGCCACGGTGGATCTGAACAAGTGGAATACCTTTGCGCTGGATCTGTCGAAAATGATTCAGCCGATCCGGGTGCCATTTACCGCGTTGAACTGGGCTTTGAACGCATGGATGCGGTTTTTCCCTGCGCCGAGGCAGAAACGGGCACCATTTCCCAGGAAAGAAAGTGGATGGACGACGGCGACTTCTGGGACGAGGCCGATAACTACTACAGTGAATATCCCTATCAATACGAGGAATGGAACTGGAGAGAACGCGACAACCCTTGCTCGGATGCCTACTACCGGCGCTCCCGCTGGGTCAGCCGAAACCTGATGGCCTCCAACCTGGGCGTCATCGCCAAATCAGGTATCGGTGCATCATTGCATGCCTACATCACGGATTTGTCCACCACGGCCCCCATGGCCGATGCCTCGTTGGAGGTGCTCAATTACCAGCTGCAATCACTGGCCAAAGGGCAGACCGATGCGGAGGGCATGGCCCGACTGAACATCTCCAAAGGCAAGCCTTTCTTACTGGTGGTGAAAAAGGACCAACAGCGGGGCTATCTCCGACTGGATGAAGGTCACGCCCTGTCGGTAAGCCGCTTCGACGTGGCGGGACAAACGCTTCGGGACGGCCTCAAGGGCTACCTGTACGGAGAGCGCGGTGTGTGGCGCCCCGGGGATTCCATCTTTGTCTCTTTTATTCCGGAGGACAAGCAACGGCGCCTGCCGGACAACCATCCGGTGACTTTTGAGCTGATTAATCCGCGTGGACAGTTGGTGAAAAGAATGGTCAGCAGCCATCCGGAGAACCTCATCTATACCTTCCGCACGGCTACGGCGGAGGATGCGCCCACCGGTTTCTGGCAAGCGCGTGTATCGCTGGGCGATGCCGTGTTTGAGCAACCTTTGCGCATCGAGACCATCAAGCCCAACCGACTGCGCGTGGAACTGACATTCGGCGCGGAAGTACTATCAACCAGCCAAAGCAACACCATTGCCTTTAAGTCGGAATGGCTGCATGGCGCAGCGGCGGCGAATTTGAAGGCCGATCTCAACGTTTCGGTGAAACCCATCAAAACCACATTCGACAAGTACCCGGGCTACCTATTCGATGATGCGGCCAGGCGCTTTGAACCATCGGAAAGGACGCTCTTTGACGGCCGACTGGATGCCAACGGGGAGGCGACCATTACCATGCCGGCCGGCACCAATTACCGGGCGCCGGGCTTTCTCAACGCGACTTTTACTTCCAGGGTGTATGAAGAGGGCGGATCGTTCAGCATTCAGCAGACCAACAAGAAAATGTCGCCCTACAAAACCTATGTGGGCATCCGAACGCCGGAGGGCGATAAAAACAACTATTTAATAACGGATAAGGACTATCAGATTGACCTGGCTACCGTGAGTGAAACAGGACGGGCGATGAGTGTCCAAAACCTGAAATACACCATTTATAAAATCAACTGGCGCTGGTGGTGGGACCGCAGCGAAGAAGATTTGGCCCGCTATGTGAGCTCAGGCTCCGCCACTGAAATCCAATCGGGAACGGTCCATACTTCCAACGGCAAGGGCACGCTTCCTTTCAAAATTGAGCATCCTGAATGGGGCCGCTACCTCATCCGCGTGGAAGATGGCCAGGATGGTCACGCCACCTCCGCCACCGTTCTGGTAGATTGGCCCGGTTGGGCCCAGAAACCGGGCCGCGGCGGCGCCGATGTAGCCGCCATGTTGCTGTTCAACACGGATAAGGAAAAATATGAAACGGGACAAACGGCCACCGTGACCTTCCCCTCTTCGGGCGAAGGCAGAGCCCTGGTCAGTCTGGAAAACGGCGCAGGCGTCCTGCGCAGCTGGTGGGTACAACCCCAGGCAGAAAGCACTTCCTTTACTTTTGAAGTAACGGAAGAAATGACCCCCAATATTTACGTTCATATCAGCTATTTACAGCCGCACCAGCGCAAGAACAACGACCTGCCCATCCGCCTATACGGGGTCATTCCGGTCATGGTACACAACAGTGCCAGCATCTTATCGCCCGAAATTAAAACGGCCACTGAATGGCGCCCCATGCAGAAAGCAACCGTTGAGGTAAGCGAAGCTAACAACCAGTCGATGAGCTACACACTGGCCATCGTCGACGATGGCTTGCTGGACCTGACCAACTTTAAAACGCCCAATGCCTGGAACCTTTTCAATGCCCGCGAAGCACTGGGCAGCAAGACCTGGGACATCTACGATTTTGTCCTGGGTGCCTACGGCGGTCGCATTGAACGCATTTTTGGCATTGGCGGCGGGGATGATTTGATCGGGGCGAACGCCAAAAACCAGACACGCCGTTTTGAACCCATGGTTAAATTCATGGGGCCTTTCGATCTGAAAAAGAGGGGTAAAAACAAACACGACATAGACATTCCCAATTATACCGGGTCGGTCCGCGTCATGGTCGTCGCCACCAGCGGCCAGGCCAACGGGTCGGCCGAACAGCGGGTGGCCATCAAGCAGCCCCTGATGGTGTGGAGTTCCATGCCACGGGTTCTGGGTCCGGATGAAACCGTGCTTTTGCCGGTGACCGTCTTTGCCTCTGGCCAGGCGGTGGGCCGGGTGAAGGTGAGAGTGGCGCTGGATGACTTGCTGACGGCGACCGGACAGGAAGAGCAGACGGTGGTGTTCGATCAGGAAGGGGAACAGACGATCTACTTTGAATTAAAAGCGGGTGCCCAAATTGGTGTATCAAAGATTGAGGTAACCGCCCAATCAGGTTCTGAATCAGGATCTAATACCATACATTTACCCGTTCGTAATCCCAATCCGCCCATGACCGTGGTTCAATCGGTGACCATTCCCAAACAGAGTTCGCAGACCATCGACTATGCCCTCTTTGGTGTGGCGGGTTCCAACTCCTCTGTCCTGGAGTTAAGTACCATTCCACCCATTGATTTTGGCCGACGGTTGAAATTTTTACTTCAATATCCCCACGGTTGCATTGAGCAAATTACCTCGGGCGGATTTCCGCAGCTGTACATGCCCGACATCATGGAAATGAAGGTCGGGGAGCTCAGCCTGACACAGGCCAATGTGCAGAGTGTGATGAACCGACTGCGGTCGTACCAGACCGCCGATGGCGGTCTGGCCTACTGGCCGGGTGGTAACCAATCCGACGAGTGGGGAACCAGCTATGCCGGTCACTTTATGCTGGAGGCCGAAAAGAAGGGCTACACCATTCCCCAGTCGATCAAACAAGCCTGGTTGGGCTATCAGAAAAATAAGGCCGGGGCCTGGGTGCCCGACCGGTCGGGCCGCTACCACGGCAGCGATTTTGTGCAGGCCTACCGCCTCTTTACCCTGGCGCTGGCTGGTGAGACCGAAATTGGTGGCATGAACCGCTTGCGCCAACAGCCCAACCTGTCGAATCCCGCCAAATGGCGTCTGGCTGCGGCCTATGCCTACGCAGGCATGGGTGAAGTGGCCAAAGAAGTGGCCCAGTCCCTGCCGACGGCCAATCCCCAACAAGTCTATGCCTTTACCTACGGATCGGAAACACGCGATTTGGCCATGGTGATTGAAACGCTGCTGCTGATGGGTGAGCGCGAGCAGGCGGCGCCCCTGACGCGACAACTCGCCAACAGTCTGAACAGCGACCAGTGGATGAGTACGCAGACCACCGCCTATTCTCTGCTGGCACTGAGTCGCTATACCCAGGGACGCCCATCAGGGTCGGGTCCCACCAAAGCAGCATTCAAGGTGAACAAAGAGCGGGCGCAAAAAATCAGCTTTACCAAACCGCTCTTCCGCGAAGTTTTGCAACTGGAAAGTCGGCCCAAGGGCCAAATGCTGATTGAGAATGGATCCGACAAAGAAATATTTGCCCAATTAATTTTGGGTGGCCAGCCGCTGAAGGATAGCTTGTCGCTTAAGTCGGCTTCGGGACTGACCATGCAAATGGAGTACCGGACGCTGGACAACCGCCCGATTGATATAGCCAGTCTGCCGCAAGGCACCGACTTTAAAGCCATAGTCACCCTGGGCAACCCGGGTGCCGGCACCATCACCAACCTGGCCTTGACGCAGATATTTCCTTCCGGATGGGAAATTCGCAACACCCGCATGGAAGCATCGGCGCAGGTGCATGAATTGGATCAGCCAGATTATCGGGATGTGCGGGACGACCGGGTGCTGTCGTACCTCGACCTGAACCGGGGACAGTCCAAAAAACTGGTGGTACTGCTCCATGCCTCTTACGCCGGGGAGTTTTTCCTGCCGGCCGTTACCTGTGAAGCCATGTACGACCACAACATCCGTGCTTTGGAGCCCGGACAATGGGTCAGGGTGCTGCGTGAAGAATAGATGCTACCTTACATTGACATACATACCCACCATCTTCAAAACCATCCGGAGGTTCTCGAAATTCTGAACCTCCGGGCCGGTGAAGACCGGCCAGAATTCCAGGCCAGCCACGTCAGCTTTGGTGTTCATCCCTGGGATGCCGACCAGCCGGAACGCGTGCGTTTAATAGATCAGGCCAGCGACATCGAGCATCTGACCGCCATTGGCGAATGTGGTCTGGATAAATTCCAGGGGGGCGATCTGGCCAAACAGACAAGCCTGTTTAAACAGCACATCGAGCTTTCCGAAAAATTGAATGTGCCCGTAGTTATTCATTGCGTGGGTTATTTTAACGAGTTGATGGCTTTGCGGAAGGAAGGCACTGCTACCCGACCCTGGATCATTCATGGCTTTGCGGGACATCCGCAATTGGCGGAACAGCTGATTAAGGCGGGCTTTTTCCTCTCCTTTGGGGAAGCACTGATGCAGGCCGACAGCAAGGCAGCCGGCGCGCTGAAAGCGCTGGCGGCCGACCAGTGGTTTTTAGAAACGGACGAAAGCGAGCAATCCATCCAAAGCATTTACCAAAGGGCAGCAGATATAGGCCAGATATCGCTTAGCCAACTCAAAGCACAGCTACACCAAAATTTTCTTTCTACCTTTGCGGGTCAAAATTTATAAGGAGGAAGCATGGAGTGGCTCAGCAGAACGGAATTGTTATTGGGTAAGGAGGGTATTGAAAAATTGCAAAAAGCGCATGTATTGGTCGCCGGTGTTGGCGGTGTGGGCTCTTATGCCGCGGAAATGATTGTACGGGCAGGCATTGGCGAAATCACCCTGATTGATGCGATGTGGTGAAGCCCTCGAATCGCAACCGCCAGTTGCCGGCACTGAGCAGCACCGAAGATCAGTTGAAAGTGGACGTGATGGCCAGAAGGTTGCTCGACATCAACCCCTACATCAAAATCAACAAAATCGATTTTTTTATCAAGCAGGAACTCATCCCCCAGGTGCTCAATCAAAAGCTCGATTACGTGGTGGATGCCATTGATTCATTGTCGCCCAAGGTATTTTTAATTGTCCACACCCTCCAAAAGGAAATACCCCTCATCTCGAGCATGGGTGCCGGTGGCAAAATGGATCCCATGCAAGTCAAAATGGCCGATATTTCTGAGTCGTACAACTGCAAACTGGCCCGGATGATTCGCAAAAGACTCACCAAGTTTGGCATCAAAAAAGGCTTTGAAGTGGTTTTCAGTCCGGAAGCAGTCAACAAAGACCACGTCATTTTTGTGGAAGACGAGCAAAACAAAAAAACCACCGTGGGTACCATCAGCTACATGCCCGCTCTATTCGGCATTATGACTGCCTCACAGGTGATTAGAAAACTCTCCGAATAAATATTTTACAAAATAACTTCACTGTAATATTGATTTTGGCAGTGAATATTCAGAAATTGTAGTGTACTAACCAACCCTTGTTTATTTAGCGGAAACGACTAAAAAATCAACAAAAATGGGTATGGACACTTCTACCGCACACACCGACATCGACAAAGAGCTGGAGACGGCCGGTCTTAAAGCTTTCAAAAAGATTTTTGAGAAGGCCTGGCAAAGCCGCACCATAGGCCTGATCATTGCATCGGGTAAGGGAGAAATTATAAAACACAGTCCCAAAGCTGCCATGATACTGACTGGTAAATCCGGTAACCTAAACGGTCACCACCTATCCAACTACCTCTCCGATCCGGAGTCCCGACTGAAACAACTGATCAACCATCCCCCGGAGGACATTGACGATAGTTCCGTGACCTTTCCATCCAAAGTATTTCCAAAGCACATCATACGCCTGGTCCCTGAAATCATTTCCGCCCCCGAATTGCAGAACCACTCACTGCTGATCCTACAAAACATCACCGATGAAACCATCATCATCCGGGAGTTCCAAAAGATGGAACAATCCCTGAAGGACACCAATCTGGAATTCAAGGAAATCAATGCCCAGAAGGACAAATTCCTGTACATCATCGCCCACGACTTGAGAGGACCGCTGAACAACCTCATGGGCTTTCTGGAAATTCTCAGTACCCAATTTGAAAACAATTCGCCACAGGAAAACAAGCAGCTCATTCAATTGCTGGGCAGCAATGCCCACTCCATGTATGAATTGGTTGAGAACCTCCTCAACTGGGCGCTGTCGCAAAGTGGCAAAATGAAGCACTACCCTTCCAGACTACCACTGCAAAAGCTCATCAAGCGGGTCTTGAATCAAATCAACCCGGTGGCCGGCAGCAAAAACATCCGCATCCATTCCCATATACCGGAAGATGCCACCGTCTTTGCCGATGAAATCATGCTTATCACCATTTTAAGAAACCTCCTGTCCAACGCCATCAAGTTTTCACCCCCTGGCAGCGAGGTCATCATCAGTCACGCCCTTAAAGACAAGGAAGCCATCATCACCGTCACCGATTTCGGCACAGGCATTGCACCCGATGTTCTCCCCGCCTCTTTCTGCCCTCCAGCTCCATCACCACCCCCGGCACCTACGGCGAATCCGGCACCGGCTTCGGCCTGCCCCTCTGCTACGAACTCACCAAAATGCAAAACGGCCACATCTGGGTCGAAAGCGAACCCGGCAAGGGGAGCTCCTTCCATGTGTCACTGCCAGCCAGCTACACCTGACAGTTGCCTATCCATCTCTATATCAGCCCAGGGCAAGCCATTGGAAGCGTCCGTTAGAATTCCAGTTCATCCATCCATCACACCAATCGATCGCATAAATAACCTTGGTCAGATTTCTTCGTATAAACAGCTTGTAGGGAACAAACTTTTACTAATAAAAAACAAGTTGTCAGATAATTTGGAGTATCGTATATTTTTAGCGGCACTTTTGGAAGGAGACAGGGTGACCTGTTCCCAAAAGGTGAATGACTTTTTAAATAGTGGCCATACAATCAACCAACTCTATGAAGGAGT
The DNA here is from genome assembly GCF_000974365.1 of Geofilum rubicundum JCM 15548. GTDB lineage: Bacteria > Bacteroidota > Bacteroidia > Bacteroidales > Marinilabiliaceae > Geofilum > Geofilum rubicundum. The sequence goes on along the minus strand of NZ_BAZW01000015.1, from coordinate 19,491 downwards.
GCTGAAGCGAGCGCTATATGAAGTTGGCGAGCTATGGGAAGAGGGAAAGATCAGTGTCGCCACTGAGCATTTGGCATCCGCCATTGTAGAGTCCCTGCTAAATATGCTTTATTTAAGCATCATATCTGATAAGAAAATAAATAAAACGGTTGTTGTATCTTGCGTTGAAAACGAACTCCACCAGATTGGAATTAAAATGGTTTCCGATGTTTTTGAGATACATGGGTGGAATGCCTATTTTCTGGGGGCCAATACGCCCACGAAAGAACTCGTGGATTTTGTTAAAACGACGAATCCCACCATCCTTGCCCTTTCCTTAAGTCTTTACTTTCATTTGCCAGAACTTGAATCCATGATACAATCCATCAGGAAGGAATTTCCAGAGTTGTTGATTTTGGTTGGTGGCCAAGCTTTTAGGCATGGAGGTAAAGATGTCATTAATAAATATGACCGTGTAATTCTTGGAGACAATCTTGATTTCCTTGAATCGTTTCTCAAAAATACAGATGAAAATGGATAGGAACTTATTATTAGAATCTGCCAATCGGCTGGCACATACGAGTACTCAATCAGCCGATGAATATTATCGCAAAAGCGACCAGCTTATCGCATTGATGAACACGACCATGCTCAAACGTCCGGATGTTGAGAATTTGGTGGGTCAGAACAACATCGATATGATGCAGGATAATCACGCCAACCACGTCAGATTTATTGCATCGATACTGAAATATCCAAACCCAGAGGTTTTGGTTGAAACCGTTTTGTGGGTTTTTCAGGCCTATCGCAGCCATGGTTTTACGACCAACTACTGGGCAGCGCAACTGAACACCTGGATGGATGTATTAAAACAGGTTTTAACCGACGAAAGTTATAAGGAGGTTTACCCTTATTATGAATGGATGCAAACGAATATTCCCCTATTCGTAAAAATTTCCGGTGAGAAGGCCTAATTCCTTCTTGTTTGCCATAACAACGCCTGTGCAAACAAACAGACATCCCTCTTCCAAAGTTCAATAAATACCGTATTTATACTCAAACATGCAGAACCGTTTAAACCAACTGCTTTTTTCCGAATGGTCTGAAGAAATCAGTTTGTCCTTGCTTGATATCAAGTCGCTTTGTGTCGCATTATTTTCGTGTGACGGACGTCTTTTATTTGCCAATCCGGCTATGAAGTCATTGTTTCATGATGATCCGGTTCAAAGTTTTATCAATCCGACTTTTGACAAGTTGACCGGACTGAGCAACTCATCTTCAAAAGTGTATGAGGGATTTATTACCATTGGCAGTTATTCAGAGGTGAATACAGCCATTCTTGCCCATGCTTATAGGAAGGACAATAACCTTCTTATCATCGGGGGAGTGGATGTTGAGCAGCTTGAGTGTCAAAACAATAAACTGCACCAGTTGAACCGTGAAATCAGTGATCTTCAACGCCAGCTGATAAAGGAGAAACATGCCCTCCAGCTAACATTGGGACACCTGAATGAAGCCAACAACGAATTGAAAGAACTGGTTGCGACCAAAGACAAGCTTTTCTCCATTATCGCCCATGACCTAAAAAGTCCATTTAATGTATTACTGGGTTTTAGTGAATTACTTGTCGAAAATATTCATAAATATACTCCGGAAAAATCCAGGACTTTTGCACAAAACATCCATGAAACATCGAAACAGACCTACGAACTTCTGTTAAATCTCCTGGAATGGTCCCGCGTGCAAACAGGTAAATTGGAGCCTATTCCCGTTAAATTGAAACCCTCTGAAATTATTCAGGAGGCTGTCTCCCTGTTTACGGAAAAGACCATGTCCAAACAAATAGAACTGCAAACAGAAATAAACTGTGACACATTTGTCAGGGCCGACAAAGAAATGCTTGCAACGATTCTTCGCAATCTGATTACCAATGCATTAAAATTCACATTTCCGGGTGGTAAAGTGCTTGTCAAAACTCAGCGCCAAGGACCAGATTTATTGCTTACTATTTCCGATACCGGGTTTGGCATTGCCCCGGAACATCTCCAGGCGCTCTTCAACGTTGATTGCGGCTTGTCCGAAAGAGGAACCGCCAACGAAAAAGGAACCGGCCTGGGATTGATTTTATGTAAGGAATTTGTAGAAATCCAGGGTGGCCAAATCTGGGCAGAAAGCGAACCTGGAAAAGGCAGTGATTTTAAATTCACTATGCCGCTGTGGAAAGATGATCTGTAATTATTTTAAGACATTATTGACAAAGAAACTCCCCATGCACCAACCCGGGCAACCCCACTTTATTAGGAATCATTACAAATAACCCACCTCGTTGTATTATGAAGGGGATTCTTTTATTTTTGGTTATGAATTTCTGTTGAACCTAAAACCGAAACGCCATGACACAGACCTTAAACCCTGACCGCACCATCCTCTCAAGTAGCTGGCCTTGCTTCTGCTTATTCCACTGCCTTCCGATTAATTCTTACAGCAGCTAAAAATTAAGCCTTATGAGAAATACAATCAAATTACTGTTTGGATTGACCATGGCGTTAACTGGCTTAAACTTCCATCTTTCTGGTGAAGAATCCCATCCACCATCAGCAAACTCACCTGAAGATGAAGAATACCTGATCCATTTGGAGGATGCGGTATTGAGTTTTAACAACGCATTCAACTGGGATGTGCAAATAGACGAGACATTGACCATCCATTTTTCTAAGCCAGAAAGCGGCTCGTCTTTTATCATGCGCCCAATTCCGCTAAAACCGGTGCTGGACAGCCTCTATACCGATGCTCTATCCGCTGATTCAATTTTCACTGCTCTAAACAAACTATCAAAATTTAAAAGGAGTAAGAGCAAAATAACGAAAATTTCAATCACAAAAGTGCCCCAAAATCCTTATGATTTAAAAGGCCAGCTAATCATTAACAACAAAGCCTTCGAACTGCAAGGCAACCTTTATACCGAAGAAGACAAAGACGCCTTCGACCAATTAATAGAGTCCTTTGCCTTGGTGCGTTAAGAATCAACTAATATATATGAAACAAAATAAAATCTACTTAATCGGAATTATCATGGCTTGTTATCTTTTTGGATGTACGCAAAAAAAAGATGAAGGCAATGCATTTCGAATTCTTGATTATGAAAAGGCGCAACCCATCGAATATGCCAATCTATTTGACGTTCAAGGCGTCATTATTATACCATTAGAAACAACTGAACAATCGATAATCTCGGACAATTTCATTGTAAAATTAATGGATGGAAATGTTTTTGTGTTTGATTATCACCGGGGACAAGTGCTCCGGTTTAATCTTGAGGGCAAGTTTCTAAATTCGATTGGTGAGCAAGGTAAAGGTCCGGAAGAACTATTAAATCCATCAGATTTTTATATTGACCCGAAAAATCAAACGGTTGAAATTTTATGCGAACCCGGTTCGACCATCAAAAAATTCTCCTTTCAAGGCGAATTCCGTTCAAAATTAAGTTTTGATTTTCCGTCCCACTCATTTATCAAAGATTCTAAGGATGGTTATTACTTTTATAGAGGTGTTAATAGTGGGTATAGCGAATACCGCGTAACCTATGTAGATGCTTCATCAAAAATAAATGAATTACTAATGGATCCGGGCAATGCACCGGTTGGTCTGGTTATGGATAAGCAATGTTTTGTGGAAAATAACGGTGTTGTATTCCTTAAAGAAATATTATTCAACCAAATCGTCTTCCTTGCGCAAGGCCGATTAATTGATGGCGTTAAAATTCATTTCGGAGAAAATGACATCAGATTGGATGACCTTCCTAATTATCCAGGCATGATGGCGTTTTTTCAACAACTGGATAGTGATGGCTTCCACTCCATCAAGAGCTTTGATGTTCTGGATAATCATGCATTCTTAAGTTTTCAGTATCAAAAAGCATCCGATGATTTAAAAACCCATTTCATGTCTTTAAATCTTCTTACAGATGAGATGATATCTGTTTCAAAAAATGGGGATAATGAACTTTTTAGAAATTTAGAGTTTCAAATGCTATTACCAGACAACAAATTTCTGTTCGCTATTAGCTCCCATAATTACCACTTGCTAGAAAATACCATTCCAACAAATGCTTTTGAGTCCTTTGCTATTAAGGAAGATGATAATCCAGTATTAATCGTTTTTTGAAGCTATGAGCTCACACAAAACGGCTACCTGGGCCTTTCTATTAGGCCAAACATTCCATTTAGTTTTATGCAACAAAATATTAATCAAGCGGTCCCTTTATTATAATGTTTTAATTGAACTGGAAAGGTATTTCAATATCCAGGAGCAGTAAGGAATATAGAGACGAAATATACTCATCCAAATAATAATGTTTTTTGCTATGATCTTTTTAACAATCAAAAACATCTCAAATTCTTCGGGTCAACTACTTTTAATTTCAATTCTTTGTCTTTGGCCTTTCTTCCAGGGTTGTAAAGAACACAGAGTCGAGCCTCTCCAAAACATTCAATTCGTTGAAGAGAATATCATTGATATTGCACGGTTTGAACTTTCCACTCTCGAACTCGAAGCAACTGAAGAATCCTATCTTCATGGCGTTTCCCAATTCCTGAATTATGGAAATCTTTTCTTTATTCTAGACAATGTGCAATCAAAAAAAATAAATATCTATGATGAATCAGGCAAGTATATTAAACAATTAGGCAGCAATGGTAGAGGACCTGGTGAATACGTTCAACCTTGGTCGATCAGTATTGATAGGAATAATCACAGAATTGCAGTACTAGATGTAGGACAAAACATCGTACTCTATTATGATTTAGATGATTTTTCATTTATTAGAGCGGATCATATCCCCTTTAATGCCACAAAAATGGAGTTCTTGGGGAAAGGCAATATTGGATGGTATGGGTCACAAACAGAAAACGCCTATATTCTCATCACAGACTCACTAAACAACATTATTCAAGAATTAATTCCAAGAAATTTCAATCCAGGTTACATAAAAGGCAGCGCAACAAAAAACCTGTCCGCATCAGACTCTATGGTTTTATTCTATACGCCCCATTCTCCTATTTTATACGATATAAATGCAGATAGCGCAAAACTAAAGCATCATGTTTCCTTTGAAAATTTTGATTTCCCATCGATTAGCGAACTAACTAATTTTAAAGAGAATAACGATGATTATATCAATTATATTAAAGAGAATTCATACATCCAGTTCTGTGATTTTTATGATACCCCCACAAATCTGTATTGTAATTTTTTTGTTGACAAAAAAATGTATTTTGGGTTTTATGACAAGTCAAATAACCGAGCCATATATCATAGCAAAGATAAACTAATGGAATTCCTAAAAATTCCTCAATTTTTTAATCCTGTTGGAGTTCTAAAAGATTTTTTAATATGCCGAATTAACAATGTTGATGTGTTGAAGAATTACGAGGCCGGAGCAGTCCATAATAAGCAAATAGATAAAGAATTAAGGGCTATTGAGGAGGACAGCGGCTTCGTTATGCTATTAATCAAATTCAATGACTGAAACTGCATTTAAAAGGTCAGATGTGTCTGACGAATCCAGATTGAGTTAGTCACATTATTTAAAACTCTTCGATTTATAGAACTAAACAATGCGACAAAAAATTATTTGCTCGATATTCTTGTTTCTCTGCGTCAATGGTTGCCAATCAAATTCAGGCAAACAAGCAACAGAAAAAGAAACTGAAAGTATAGTCCTGACAGTTTGCCACAGTAAAAACAAATATTGAATCGTTGAGGACTATTTCGTCAGACGACAATTGTGTCCTGATTCTGTATTACTTGAAGTCATGAATATATTTTGTTATAAAATATTGACGTATCAGCAGAAATTAATTTACAAAATTTAGTATAATTGTCAATATAACTTAAATTCTAAATTAAAAAAGAAATAAATTCAATATCCATCCACCCTAAATCTAATGATGAAACCAATTATTAAAAAATCCTTCGCCCTGATCTTAATCTTCTTGCTAGGTATAAAGATCTTAGATGCTCAATCCGGCTCTATTGTATTAAGTCTCGATGATGCCCTGAAACTGGCGCAAGAGCAGTCATATCACGCCAAAGTGAATCAACATCAGCAATTGACAGGCTATTGGAACTACCAGAACTTCCTCGCTGATTTCCGCCCCTCGCTTAGTCTAAGGACATCTCCGCTCACCTACCAAAACAATAAGAGGTATACTGGCATTGAAGATTCTTATTACCGTAATGAATCGCTGCAATCTGAGGCATTACTATATCTTGATCAAAGGATTTCTCCTTTAGGCGGCACCTTAAGTGTAAGCTCAGGCTTACAACGCTACGAGTTCTTAGCCAGTGAAAGTTCACCGGAATATTTCTCACAACCATTCATAATTAATTATCGCCAGTCCCTGCTTGGTTTTAATCCAATGAAATGGGCCCGAAAAATAGAACCACTAATCTTTGAGACTACAAAACGTGAGTATGTTGAAGACACCGAGGCCCTTAACCTTTCTGTTGTTAGCTACTTCTTTGACTACACCTGGCTGGGCTGGAACGTAAAATTGGCTAAGGAGAATCTTGATGATGCACAAGCCTTGATTGAGGTGGCAGAACAGAGGTACGAATCAGGAAGCCTTTCAAGGGATGAGTTACTGGATATGCAGCTGGCTAATAGTAACGCCTTTCGTTTCTATAAAGAGTTGGTGCTGCAACAGAGAAAGGCCAAGGATGATTTTCTCAATTTGTTGATGTTACCAACCAATATTGAAATTGAAACCATCCTTCCGGAAACCCTTCCACTTGAACAGGTAGATGTCAAGAAGGTTTTTGAGTTGGCCAATGCCAACAACCCCGAATTACTCAGGAAAGAACTGGACCTTCTTATAAATCAAAGAAACCTTGAACAGGCCAAAAGAGAGCGGTATTTTCAGGCAAATATTGATTTAGCTTACAATCGAACTAAGAGTGCTCCTGCCACCCAATTTTCAGATGTCTATAAACCAGAATTTAACACAAGCTCTTACATCTCACTTGGCCTAAATGTGCCCATCCTTGATTGGGGCCGCGGCAAGGGCAGGTATGAAGTGGCGCGATCAAGCCTTGAAACAAGTGAGTTGCTCGCCAATAAAACCATACAACAGATTGAACAAGACGCCCTTACATTTGGGATCACCTTTAACAGCCAGAAAATAATCATTGAATCCGCTGCACGTTCTAATTCCCTGGCTACAGAGAGTTATGCCTTAACCGTCGACAGATTCCATGAAGGCAACGCCGATGTGCTTAAGCTTACTTCAACCAGAAGAGCCAAAGATAAAGCACGCTTAGATTACATAAACACTTTAGAGAGATACTGGACTTACTATTTCCTGTTGCGACAATTAACCCTGTTTGATTTCAATAATGGAACCTCTTTATTTATCGAATAGTGAAACAAAAAAAATTGGCCATGAAAACCGTATTCTATATTATAATTTTTGGGGTTTTTGTAATCAATGCATGTAATAGAAACAAAACAACCCAAATAGAATTGGAGAACCATAACGACACAGAAATTATTAGATTTGAGGATACTTCTCCAACCGCAATAGAAATAAGTACTATATTGGATTCATTAGATTTTATATTTTTAGATTCCAAAAAAGCAGGTTTTATCGATGGTATAGACAAGGTCATTTTTCATAATAATGAAATTTATCTGCTGGATTCGAAACAGCAAATGATTTTAGTGTTTGATTCAGAGGGTGTGTTTTTGAGAAAAATAGCCAAACAGGGAAGAGGCCCTGGAGAATACCCTTATCTTGGCGAATTTACTTTGCAAAACGACACGATCTTGATACTTAATCGGGATATTGTTTATAAGTATGACCTTTCAGGCAATTTTATTGAATCTATTAATTTAGAATTTATTCCCTCAAATTTTGAATGCTCCAGTCAGTTCTATTATTTCTATAGAGGTGCCAATGTTCATTTCAACGATGAGGACTATTACTACGATTTAATAAAGTGTGATACAAATGGAAACATAATTAGTATGCATTTTCCCTATGGACAGAATGATACGCATACTATTTCTACCGATAGCCCCTTCTACAAAAGCGGTGGGGAGTTGTATTTCGTAAATGGAGCAAAGCCGAGCAATTCTCATATGGTTTATTCTTTATTAGACCACAGTGATCAGCCCTTTCCGAAGTATGAAATTATACGAAATTCATCACACCCTTTTGTCCTGGGAAATTTCTTCGAAACAGAAAGCACATTGATTTTCAATGTTATTTGTCAAACCAATTCAGGAAATGTCGTCATTTCAAAAATTGACCGAACTGCCTTGATATATAACACCGTTAGTGCAGATTCCCAGTTTTTATTTAAAGGTGGCACCGTTGAATTTTCAAATGATTCCTATTTTTTAACAAAGTTTGATGCCAGTGTAATGGGAATGGAGATTAAGGATAATGAAAAGGTTAAATCTCTTTTGATGCAAGAATTTCCACAATACGAAGCTTTTCTAAAACATATTGAAAATGAAAATATTAATCCAATTTTAATTAAAGAGTATTATAAACCTCGATTGGAGAAATAATACCGCTTTACCCTAAAACATGTCCCAAAAAAATGAAAAACTTCCTCCCCTTAATCCTTGCATCTACCACCCTGCTCGTGGTCTCCTGCAAAAATCCAAAAACAAACAATTCCTCCGTCACACAGGACCGGATTATACTTGTCGATTTGCAAACCGCTGCTGAAATTGAAACCAGTGATAGTATCCTCTTTCCTGTTAGGGAATTGATTCAATTAGAAAATGTCTCGGGATCAATACTTAACCGCGCATCTAAAGTTCTTCAGACTGGTGAAAGATTGCTCATACTCGACATTAAGGAAAATGTTGTTTTACACTTCAGTGATGACGGACGTTTTATTACTAAACTATCCAAGGAAGGTCGGGGACCAGGGGAATATAATCAAATTTCAGACATCTGTCTGAATGTTGACCAAACCGGATATCTTGTTCTTGATAACCTTAATGGAAGGATTCTTGAGTACTCCTGGTCCAACGAACACCTTTCAACTCAAAAAATCGACCATTTACCCCAAAGAATGTTTCATCGCTTTGAAGTTCTGGATAAGGGGGTCATTGCCCTATACAGTAATAGCGAAGAGCATCGTTTATTAATTTATGATACGAAAAATGATGAGATCATTGAACAAGGGAAAAAAATTCCGCAATGGGTAATGAGCAACACCCCATTAAATATTGGTCCATCTCCATTCTTCCAAATGGAGGATGGCATCGGGTATTACGAGATTTTCGACCAAACCATATATAAATTAAGCTCTTCGGGCATATCACCATTAGTTACCTTTGATTTTTCCCCAATTGAGTTTATCAATTTGGATGGACTAAAGGAGGATGCTTCCATAACTGACAATGCTGAAACAATCCACTCAAAAAACTGGGTTTCTGGAATTTATCAAGTTAACTATTCAAACAATCATTTAATCTTAAGAACCACCTACAATAAAGTCTGGTTTACACTGATCTATAATGTTTCCGATCAAGAATTTCAAACATTTAAGTTTAAAGAGTACAACAACGTTTATGCATTAGGCAATTCTCCAGCAGAAAAGTTGTTTTTTCCATTGTACCCAATGAATCAGAACCACGCGACTTTTATTTCAAGCTGGTTCAAAAACAAAGGTCAAGTCATTGAAACCAATGAGGAAGACAACCTTTTTCTGGGTGTAGGTGAAATTTCTTTACCGGATCAATTAAAGAATTAAGGTCGGAGATAAGCTAGCAAGCCAAAGCATTAAATACTTAAAAACACAACCCTCCGTTTTTTTAAAAAATAATTTACAACAAAATGATTAGAATAAAAATAATTCATTTGGTGCTTATACTCGGGGTCTTAATGGGCTGTAAGCGTGCGAGCTCCCATCTGCCTGTCACTGTTCCAGAGGAATTCCCTGAGGCTGTTAGAATCTCTGGGAACCCGGTTGAATCCATGAAACATTTCGTGGTAGACGGAATGAAAGTAATTGATTCGTTCGTGGTGATTTTAGATATGAAAAAAGAAAAACCAATATTTGTTTATAGCGCAGAAAATCCATGAGCTTTTGGGCAATTTTTCTTCTGTTGGCAGGGGCCCGGAATTTGAATCTCCAATAATTTTCGAACATATTGACTTGTTTAACTCTCACCTAAATATTTATGATGGAAGTTTAGGCCTTATGACAAGAGTGGATCTGGCACACAGCATAAAAGAAAACCGGTACATCTATTCAAGCACACCAATTAATGACACCTTGAAGGAAAACCGGCCCATAAGGGTCTTTTTTGAAACAGCAAATCTCAATTGTGTAGAATTAGAAGGGTCCTGGTTTTCCTTATACAACAAAGAAAATCATTCTTTTACGGATATTGAGTTTCCTAAACTGGATTTTCCATTACCGGATGAGAATATGAATTACTATTTATTTAATCCTGAAATTTGCTATAATGCAGCATTGGGCAAATTCGCAGTATCATCCTATTCAGTTGGTTACCTGAGTTTTTTTGATACCACCGGAACGCATCTAAACACAATTTCATATGATCCGGATTATATGGAAGACCTGGAATCCTTTCTCCTTCATAAATCAGGAACTCCTAAAATTTACATTGGGAATATGCATGCTGACGACAAGCACATTTTTGCCTTAAATGCAAGCGAGGTGGATGGAGAAACGATGGAGAAAGTTGAGTTACTTATTTTTGATTGGGATGGCGTACCTGTGAAAAAGTTATTGTTGGATAGGGCTATTGGTGCAGTTGCATTTGATCATGAAAATAAAAGGATGTATGGATATGCACCCTATGAAGAAGAACTTGTACTCTATGAATACGATATGACAACGTGGGGCCTATAGACCTTCATAACTTTTTTGTCTGTTCAATCTTGTTGTATTTTAGTAATATCATGAAAAAAGCAATTCTATTCTCTTTGGTGTTTTTATGTTGTTTCGCTTGTAGGAACCGTAACAAGGTGGATGAATTCCGGCCGAGAGGAGCTTCTGAAAACCTTGTCCACATTGATTTAGACTTGAAAAATCTTACCTATGTTGATCCAGATACGGTGATTAAGGACATTGAGTTTATACCACTTGAAAGCAGTGAGAATTGCTTAATAGGTTCCTATGATAAAATTCTGTTAATAAATGATACTATTTACATCCTGGACAGACATCAGCAAAAAGCAGTTTTCGCATTTAACAGGGAAGGAGAATTCTTATTTAAAATCAGTGCTGAAGGTCGTGGACCGGGTGAATATACAGAAGCTACCGATTTTTATGTGGATACAGTTGACTCGCATATTGGAATTTTAGACTTTGGTAGGGTTCAGAAGTATGATTTCAATGGTCGTTATATTGGGCAGGTGAAGTTTTCCGGACATGGCCCAAGCGAGATAAGTTATAATGCTGGCAGGTTTAATGGCGTATCTTTGGAACGGTTTGCCAGAAAGCAATCAAAAGTATTTTTTCAATACGATTCTGAGGGTAAGGTCATATATAGTGACCACCCAAGCTCTAACAGCTTGCTTAAATTTGAAATGCAGGAAAGCAAGTATTTTTCTTCAAATAAAGCAGAAAACTATTTCAACTACTTTGGTTCTGATACTATTTACCTTATAACCGATTCCTTTTTACAGCCTGCATTTGTTTTAGACTATGGTAAAAGTGCACTATTACCCCATATAAGAGAACAGCTATTCAGTAAGCCCTTAGATGATACCTGGTCATTCTTTAGAGATAATCAGGATATAGTCATGTATGGATTGACAAGCATGAGTATATCTGACGATTTTTTGTTGCTAAATGTACCTTACGGAATGACATTAAAGAACGTCCTTTATTCATTGAAAACGCAGGAAATTAAGATTCTTAGGAGTTCACCCCCTCATTGGAGTACTCTGTATCCTCAAGACATTCAATTGACCGATAACGGTGCCATCGGGATCATTGCGTCAGACGACGTGGACCGGGTTAAGATGATAAAAGATGATAATCCCTCTGACCTGGAAACCAACAATCCATTTTTTTATCAGAAGATTAAAGGATTTGAAAATATTACGGATACCGACAACTCCATTATTTGCCTTTTTACTTTTAGGGATTTTTAGTGCCCGCAGGCACTGCCGGGGCCACCTATCCCCATCCTATCAAAGATGTGCTCATTAACAAGCCAGGTCTATAAGCCAAAAAAGGGTAGGACAAGCGCCTACCCTTTCTTAATGATAATTCTAAGTCAGGTTATGGCCTGCCCCATTTTTTGGTGATGGCGTTTAGCTCATCCTGAGTGATTGGGATAACGGTTCCGTGACGCGGGTGGAAGTCCATGGATATACTTTCATCAATGATTTCAAAGCTTTCAAGGTCTGTGGATTTTGTAAACTGATAGGTTCCCCGTGAATACACATCATACATCAGAATGTAGGTGTCGGTGTTGATGAGTCGGAAAACACAGGAGCCTTCTACCGCATCATTGGTCTTCTGAAGGAAGGGTTCCTGCACTTCATAGCCTTCAGTGAGCCGGTCTGAAACGGCTCTTTTAATGCCGTTACCGGCGCCCTCGGTTTTAAAGAACAAGTTGTAAATGCCATCTTTATAAACGATATCACCATCGATGCAGGCGACCTCATCGGGATGATACAGCAATTGTTGGGGCACCGTTTCGAGTCCGGTAAAATCTTCATTGGCGTAGGCATAGTAAATGATGTCATAACCTCCCGGCTGAAGCATGGACCAATAGACCATGATTTTGCCTTCTTCCTCATCATAATAGCTTTGGGGCGCCCAAACCCTCAGAACATCTTCGAATTCAGAGAAGTTCTCTGCAATGTTAACGACAGAGTGGGTCCAGTTGACCAAATCATCGGACTTCAGAAACACCATGGCTTCGTTGCCCGACCAGCCATCATTGGGGACATACAAGTCGGTGACCACCATGTAAAAATAGCCATCGGGAGCCCTTAAGATGTGAGGGTCACGCACGCCGCCACGGGAACTGATGGTATCGGCGGCAATTATGGGGCGATTGTTGTTTAAAGCTTTAAAGTTGTAGCCATCTTGACTGATGGAATAAAAAATGGCCTCTTCGCCCGGACCGTTACCAATAAAGTAGGAAAAGAGATAGGCCACATGGCCTTCGTCTTCGGCCACATGTACTTCAAAATCTCTGGTGACCGATTCACTGCCTTTTGAAACTTCTGCGGTCAATAAAACCTTCTGTTGGCCCTTTCCTGTGGGAGATAAGCTAAGCAATTCGCCACTATTTGACAGAAAATCGGGCTGTGAAGATTGCCATTGAATGCTGGCGCCTTCAATGCCTATCGAGGGCAAATCAAGGTCGGAGCGAAGATTATTGAGATTTCCGGAAATCTCCAAATTTTCTGCATCTTTTTCAACGGCTGCCTGATCACTTAACCATGGGCTAATCATTACATTGTAATCCTTTGAATAGGACTGGCCGTTTTTCGTAAACTCACCGGTTAGCGTCACATTGGCCGGCTTTGCCCCTGTTTCAGGACGTTTGATGGCCCCTATGGCAGACAAAGCATCGGGGTTGGATGAACGCCAGGTAATGGTTATTTCAGAGGCAGCAGAAGTGGGCAAATCGATATCGGCCACGACATTTTTCAACTCACCTGAGAATACATTTTCAGCAGTTGCCTTTAACTGTTGCTCGATGGTAGCTTCCTGAAGCTTTTTCGTAAGCTCAATAAAACGATCCATCTCCTCATCCTTCAATGCCCTGTCATAAATTTTAAACTCGGCCAATTTGGCATTTTTCAGGTAGGCATCTCCTCTGTAAGAGGATTTTCCGATATAATTATGGGTGGTTTCACCAAGTACGGAAGGAAGAAGCGACAAAGCCCCCTGAGCCGTGCGGGATCCGTCAAAGTAAATGGTTCCGGTGCCGCCGGATTGCACGTAAGCAATATGGTGCCATTGTCCTTTAGGGAAAGTCCGGGAGCGGCTGACCACCTCTTCGCCGGACCAATGTCTGCGGGATATGGTGTAACCGGTGGTTCGGGCAGAAAAGAACATGGAGCCATTTTGGTCCGTAGCCATGTTGTCGGAGTTGCCAAAATTCCAGACAAAATTACCATGGGCGTTCAGATCGGTATCTTCATCGACAAAGAGATAAAGGGCGATGGTGAAATCTTCCAATTGGTTAATCAGTTCACCAGCCTTAAGACCCATATCCAGATAGCCGTTATTTTCACCCAGATTCAGAACGCCAATGTTTCCAAGGGTCTCAAAAGAGGCCTCATTGTGTACTTTTCCGGAATATCCATTCCCGCTTGCATCTTTAACGGTGGTTCCCGCATCAGTTGTCCTGCTAAAATCATAGTGCAGGCGCAAACCTTCTTCGTTTTGACATGCGGTCATTGCTGTTAGCAACACTGCCACAAAAGCCCATAAAAATCTGGTAGTCATCATTTGAGTAATATTTAAACGGTTTCTAAGCGACTTCAAAATTTGCCTTTTTTTAACAACTCCTGTGTCACATAATTAAAATCTGCTGTCTCTTTTTTAACAAACAACACCTAAGTCGGATAAATAACCTAAATGTTAAGATTCAACGAATAAACGCCCTATGGAGTTACGACGTTTTCAACAAAGGCTATCACAAAATTCAATTACCTCATTATTGCAGATGAAATATTTGAAACCAAAAGCTATTTTTTGCAAATTTGTGTTAACCTTATTATTGGTGAATCGTTCAATTTTCATTATTTAATCCTTAAGACCTATCCATGCGGACACCCTTCTTCCGGTTCCATTCCTTTGCAAAAGCAAAGTTTTCTTTCTGCCCCTTTATTGCAGCCCCTCAAACTTTTAAAGCCATTCCAAATAATTTGAATCTGACCTTTTTGGTAATGGCCGTTTTATTTCTGGCCTCCTGCAATAGAACAACGCAAGATTCAAAAACATTGTCCCCAGACATAGTAACCATTGATGTTAAGGAGAGTGACTTCATTGTTAATGGGAAACTGTCAGATGTTATTTCAATCGATTCTCTGGTCTTTTTGGAATACACTGATGAATCGATTATTGGAGAAATCGACAAAGTCCTGGTATCCGAAGATCGAATCTATGTAGTTGACAGACATTCAGCCAAAAGCATTTTTTGTTTTGACAGGAAGGGAAATTTTATAAATTCATACAATGCTATTGGTAGAGGTCCCCAGGAATATCTTGAAATATTTGATACATCATTTTTCCGAGATAAAATGTATGTTTTTGCAGCCCCCAACCAATTCTTCGTTTTAGATGAGAACTTAAAATTTGAAAAGTCGATTGACATAAATTGGACCGTTGATATCCCACTTGATCCAGATTATCCATACTTCAGCGTGATCAATAGTGAAACAATTCTATTCTGTCATCCTTCGGCACACTATCATTATCATCTGTATAACTTAAGCAAACAGGCTTTTATTTCTTCTCATATTAAGAGATTGGGAACATTGGACGTTTCAAGCCAGAGAAATTTAACAAAAAACACGTCTGGAAAAATGTTTCTATCCCGCTTTTATAATGACACTATTTATACAGTAAGCGAAAACCTGATGACACCTGAATACATTATTAATTTTGAAAAACCAATGACAGATAATGAAATTGAAGAACGCCTAAAACTAAATGCATACAATTCATTTAATCATCCTAGGCCGCAAAAGATGTACAATGTCTCTTCATTCATTTATAATGAAGAGTACATCTCTTTTGAATTCGAATTCAAAAGAAGTGGACATTTTTGTTTTTACAATCCGGAGAAAAATATTATGAAAATATTTAATAACAGTTTGGAAAATGATTTATTCCAAGGAACCTATTTGAGGTCGTCAATTGGTCATCACCAAAACAGCAATATTACTTGGTTAGAAGTGACAGGCTTGGTTGACAACAAAGAAGAAATAAGCTTTTCTATACCGGACGATCTTAGTTATGACTCTAATCCGGCACTGGTGTTTTACCGACCAAAGTTTGAATGATATGGGAAATATAATATACCAATTCTCCAAGCTCCACCAGTTTTCTATTGCTTCTACTAAATGAAAAACCTATTCTTATCCATGAATATGAAAAACCCGTTATTATTTTTCGTCCTAATCCTCCTTCTCCTGAATTCATGCAGCAAGAAAAGCAGCTTTTCACCTGCGTTGGGTGTCATAGAACTAGACGAGGCAGCAAGCAATACTGATTTAATTCTTCAAGAAGCAGACATAAATATAATAAGACTCGAAGAAACGGAAGAATCACTATTAAGCGGCATCCAGAAAGCTTATATTGAGATGACATCTGACAGAATTTTTGTTTTGTCAGATTTTAATCTTCATTTCTTTGATGGTGAAGGAAAGTTCCTAACAAAACTACCCAAAGGAAGAGGTCCCGGAGAGGTATTACAAGCCATATCTTTTGATATCAATAGAACCAGGCAAACAGTATTTGTTTTAGACGACTGCCGATTTATTCTGGAGTATGATTTTGACGGAAACTTTATACGTAAATCACAATTAGATGAATTCTACAGCATGCATCTTTATTCCGAACAAGATATGCTGTTTCTTATTTCAAATTATGTGGGTAAATCCGAGAAAAGCTATGTCGGGCAATACAATTTCAAAGAAGAAAAAATCACCCAACGGTATGTTCCGAATGATTTTAGTCCTTATCCTTTATCAACTAATTTTATACCTACGTATTCTTTTTTTGAAAAGAGCAATGAGCTATATTTTTTCACGCCCGACATATTTGGATTGTTCAAATATGATGGCGATGATTTCAAACTCCTATACAGTTATGAAATCGGAGATAAAAAGGTGCCGGATGCCCTTATCAAAAAATTATTTGCTGAAGAAAGAAGCTCCTTTAGGGCAAAAGCAAAACTTAAGAATTACGCGCCCAACCTTCTTTATGTAGCCCATCACAAAGATTATTTTCTAATTGGGTTGGATGATAATCAACGTAGCTGCTATGTTTTTGATACTAACTATCCTGATAAAGTCTATTGCCACCCAAATATTTCCTACTTTTTTAACCTCCCCGATATAAATTCATTTAAATATCCGATGGGCAGCCAGGATAATACTCTAGTATTTGCTTGTAATCCAACGGACTTGTTTGGGAAGGATGAATTTGAAAGCACAAAAACGGTTACTATTGGAGGCCACCCCATTGATATTACCATTGAGGATAATCCCTTTTTGGTTCAAATCCAATAGATTGGGTTAATTGTAAATAAACATCCATCATCACTCTGTCTTCAGAAGACCAATTTGATAACATATGTTGATAAGCTATTTGAAGAAGAAATCCCTTGGGATTGGTTTTGTTTGCGATTGTTATCTAAAAATGGCAGAACGGTTTGCAGCTCACTAAAAAAATTAAGAAACAATAAACCGAATTGTATGAAAACAACCTATTTGCTTATTGCCATTTTAATTTTTGGTGCGTGCAATAGAACAACGCAAGAGTCCAAACCATCTTCACAAGACATCCTAACCATTGAGGTAAAGGAGAGTGACATCATTGATAGTGGGAAACTGTCAGATGTTATTTCAATCGATTCTCTGGTCTTTTTGGAATACACAGATGAATCGATTATTGGAAAAATCGACAAAGTCCTGGTATCCGAGGATCGAATCTTTGTAGTTGACAGACATTCAGCCAAAAGCATTTTTTGCTTTGACAGGAAGGGAAATTTTATAAATTCATACAATGCTATTGGTAGAGGTCCCCAGGAATATCTTGAAATTTTTGATGCATCATTTTTCCGAGATAAAATGTATGTTTTTGCAGAGCCCAACCAATTCTTCGTTTTAGATAAGAACTTAAAACTTGAAAAGTCGATTGACATAAATTGGACCGATGATATCCCACTTGATCCAGATTATCCATACTTCAGCGTGATCAATAGTGAAACAATTCTATTCTATCATCCTTCGGCACACTATCATTATCATCTGTATAACTTAAGCAAACAGGCTTTTATTTCTTCTCATATTACGAGATTGGGAACATTGGACGTTTCAAACCATAGAAATTTAACAAAAAACACGTCTGGAAAAATGTTTCTATCCCGCTTTTATAATGACACTATTTATACAGTAAGCCAAAACCTGATGACACCTGAATACATTATTAATTTTGAAAAACCAATGACAGATAATGAAATTGAAGAACGCCTAAAACAAAATGCATACAATTCATTTAATCATCCTAGGCCGCAAAAGATGTACAATGTCTCTTCATTCATTTATAACGAAGAGTACATCTCTTTTGAATTCGAATTCAAAAGAAGTGGACATTTTTGTTTTTACAATCCGGAGAAAAATATTAAAAATATTTTTAACAACAGTTTGGAAAATGATTTATTCCAATGGACCTATTTGAGGTCATCCATTGGTCATCACCAAAACAGCAATATTACTTGGTTAGACGTGACAGGCCTGGTTGACAACAAAGAAGAAATAAGCTTTTCTATTCCGGACGATCTTAGTTATGACTCTAATTCGGCACTGGTGTTTTACCGACCAAAGTTTGAATGATAGGGTTGTCTTCATCGATAATCTTTTTTTGATTCAGGTCCTAAGGGCAACCTTTAAAGCATATTTCTGGTGGCAGAAGGTTGACCGCTTATAAGAATTATTATCTTTAAATCTTAAATAGTCTTTAATCCCTTATACCAAAGACCTGCTATGTTGACGAAATCTCTTGTTCTTTTAGTTATTACCAGCGCTTTTTATGCCTGTTCTTCTTCCAAAGGCGGTGAGGATGCTGCCGCGGATGCCGCTGATGCGGCCCGCTTGTCGTATGTGGAGCCTCCGGAAACCCGGGTGGCGGTTACGCCGGTGGAACGGGGTGCTTTTGAGCTGGAGCTGGTGAGCAACGGCCAGTTGGAGGCGCAACGCAAGGCGGTGGTGCCTTTTGTGGTGCAGGAGCAAATTAAGGCGGTGCATGTCCGGGAGGGCGAGCGGGTGAGTGCCGGACAAGTATTGGGCTCGGTGGAGCCTTTTACCTATCAAAAGCGGCTGGATGAGGCACAGAACAAGTACCAGCAGTCCATGATTGATTTGGAGGACCGGCTTTTGGGTTTTGGGTATCGGATTCAGGATTCTTTAAAAATTCCGGAAGACCAGCTGCGGATGGCAAAACTGCGCAGCGGATTTAATTCGGCGGAGATTTCCCTGGAGGAGGCGCGCCGCAATTTTGAGACAACCTCGATCAAGGCGCCCATCACAGGGGTGGTTACCAATCTGGAGGCCCGGGTGCACAATCCTTCTACGGCTTTTCAAAAGTTTTGTGACATTCTGGATTTGAGCAGTATGCACCTGGTGTTTTATTTGCTGGAGACGGAACTGGCGGGGGTTGAGCAGGGACAGCTGGTGGAGCTGCGGCCTTTTGCCCTGCAGGGCGAAAAGTTTGAGGGCCGGGTGAGCAGCATCAATCCCATGGTGGATGAAAAAGGAA
>NZ_BAZW01000016.1 GCF_000974365.1 Geofilum rubicundum JCM 15548 | reverse complement strand
AAAAGCCGATTCAGCAATGAGTCGGCTTTTCTGCGTTATAACCCCACCAACCCAATCAACCCCATAAAACCCTACTTACCCAATCCACCCTTTCCCGCTCTGCGGGACTTCGCTTCGCTTGCCTCCCCTCTCTCCCTATTGACCTACCGATCTATCAATTTTTTTGACCCAATCCACCCATCCTACCCTTCCAGCCCCATCTACCCATCCCTCCCCTAATTTCAAAGCACAAAAAAACCTGCTGAATTGAAATCAGCAGGTTTATTTGTTAATTTTGCTTAGCTTAGTTGACGGCAGCTATGTTTTGCATGTTTTTAAGTAAAGAGGGATAGTAGCAGGCAATGAGTCCCAGCGCTTTTTCAACGGAAATTTCACCACCAGTTATTCTGGATTGGTAGCCAAGGGCCTCAGTTGAAAGGAACATGTTGTTGGTTTGTTCAGGATACAGGCTGAATTTGCTGTTGACCCTAGTGGCACCGAATCCTTGCTTGTTGCAAACATACTGAACTTCCATGACATTGCTTCTTACGATGTAATCGTTGCATTTGGCACGTTCATTTAAATAGATGGTAATGGGGGCATTCCCGTTCTCATAGGTTAACTGGAATTTTCTTAAGGTTTCTTTTTTGATGGTTTCCGGTTCCAGTTCTGTAATTTGGTAGTTGCCCAATAGTGTTTGTGAATTGCCTGTAACTGCCTCAGGTGCACTGTTGGCTGTGACAGTTCCCAATCCTACAAATAGCATTAATGTTAAAGCAATTCCTGAAAATAAGTTTACTCGTTTCATAGTTATCTAATTTTAATTGTTATTGATTTTGTTTTTAGTTTTGTTTGTTGCTTTCATTTTATCAATTGGTGTGCCAATTATTATAAAATACTTAAAAACAAGAAGTTAAAAAGTATATGGGTGCGTGGTGTTTGTGCGAATACGGATATTTGGTGTTCGTTAGCGAACAATTTTGGCTTTTGTTGTATCAAATTTTAATGGAAGTTTTGATTCTAAGGTCTGTTTGCTTTCATTGGTAGTTGTTTTGTGTTTTTAAAGTGATGAAAATGAAATGATAACAATTTGTTTTCTTGTCGTGCAAGTAAATTTTAAGCTTATAAAATCGTAAGTTATGATTGATGTTAAAGATATAGAGGCAGCTTATAGCTGTATCAGAGATGTTGTTACTCAAACGCCCCTCATGAAGGATGAGATACTTTCAGAGAAGTATGCGGCCAACATCTACCTAAAGAGGGAGGACTTGCAGGTGGTTCGTTCCTATAAAATCCGTGGCGCTTACAATAAAATGGCCTCTCTTAGTCAGGAAGAGCGGAAACGTGGGATTGTTTGTGCCAGTGCCGGGAATCATGCCCAGGGGGTAGCGTTTTCTTGTCTGAAATTAAATATTCAGGGTCGGATTTTTATGCCTGCAACTACACCTAAGCAGAAGATTAAGCAGGTTCGGATGTTTGGGCGGGACAATGTAGAGATTATCTTAACGGGCGATACTTATGATCAGGCTTATGAAGCCGCTAAAAAAGATTGCGCAACGAATAAGTCTGTTTTTATTCACCCTTTTGATGACCTACAGGTCGCTGCCGGTCAGGGTACGGTAGGCCTTGAAATAATGCAGCAAGTTGACTTTTCCATTGATTATGCTCTGGTGCCCATTGGTGGTGGTGGCCTGATTAGCGGACTGGATCGTGGTTACGGGTGAAGAGTCCGGCTACCCGGATTATCGGAGTGGAACCTGCAGGTGCAGCTGCTATGAAGGAATCACTTGATCAGGGTAAACGGGTCATTCTGGAAAATTTTGAGAAGTTTGTCGATGGCGCCGCTGTTTCATTGGTAGGTGAGCTGAATTTTGAAATCGCCAGAGAGGTCATTGATGGTATGATCCTGGTTCCGGAAGGAAAGGTCTGTACGACTATCCTTAGGTTATATAATGAAGAGGCCATTGTTGCAGAACCCGCAGGCGCCTTAAGTATTGCTGCATTGGATTTAATGGCGGACAAAATTAAAGGGAAAAACGTGGTGTGTATTGTGAGTGGCGGAAACAATGACATCACCCGGACAGAGGAAATAAAGGAACGCTCTCTTTTATACGAAGGCTTAAAGCATTATCTGATTATTCGCTTCCCGCAGCGTTCCGGAGCCTTGCGTGAATTTGTGAATGAAGTTCTGGGGCCGGATGATGACATCACCCATTTCGAATATACCAAAAAGAACAGTCGCGACAGTGGTCCTGCACTTGTGGGCATAGAGACCCGCTCTATGGCGGATTATCAAGCCATGTTGCAGCGTATGGAGGACAAGCATATTAATTATAAATCAGTGAACGACTCTCCGGATTTGTTTCATTTGTTGATATAAACAAAGTGAGGGCTTCACTAATCGTGAGGCCCTCGTTCTGTGTGTTGAAGTTATTCTAGCCTTATCCCTGAAAGGCGCTGATATTTTCACATTCAGCCTGGCGGTTGATTTTCTTGATCAGACCAGTCAGGACTTTTCCGGGACCTATTTCAGTGAAATGATTGGCACCATCGGCCAGCATGTTTTGTACGGTCTGAGTCCATTTGACCGGGGCTGTTAATTGTGCTATGAGATTTTCCTTGATTTCAGCAGGATTGGTAAAAGGCCTTCCGCTTACATTTTGGTAGACCGGGCATACAGGTGTGTTGATGGCGGTGTTTTCAATAGCAGCAGCGAGTTCTGCACGAGCTGGCTCCATTAAAGGAGAGTGAAAGGCGCCACCAACCGAGAGTTTTAAGGCGCGTTTGGCACCCAGTTCGGTTAACTTCTCGCAAGCCTGATCGATGCCCTCAAAAGAGCCGGAAATGACCAGCTGGCCGGGACAATTGTAATTGGCAGGTACGACTACAGCATCAATGTTTTTGCAGGCTTCTTCCACCACCTGATCGTCCAGTCCCACAATGGCAGCCATGGTCGAAGGTTCCATTTCACACGCTTTTTGCATGGCCTGGGCGCGCTGGGAAACCAATTTTAGGCCATCCTCAAAAGAAAGGGCTCCGGCCGTCACGAGGGCCGAGAATTCACCCAGAGAATGACCGGCCGTCATGTTGGGCTTAAACCCATCGCCCAGCGTTTTGGCCAATATGACCGAGTGAAGAAAGATGGCTGGCTGCGTCACTTTTGTTTGTCTGAGATCTTCCTCTGTGCCTTCAAACATCAGATCTGTAATTCTGAATCCTAAAATGTCATTGGCCTTTTCAAACAACTCTTTGGCCATGGGGGATTGTTCGTACAAATCTTTTCCCATGCCCACAAATTGAGCTCCTGACCGGGAAAAACATAAGCTTTAGTCATGATGTAGTTTTTTTTGATTGCGTATATAAAGGCAATCTGTTTATCATCTGATTGTCAAATGAGATAAAAAAGAAGTGCAAATATAATATAGATGCAGGTAAGTTGACAATTAAATAAATTTTTTATGACATAAAAAAGGCTGGTTGGTTACCTTGGTGAACCCTCCTTTCGGTGTCGTAATTTATTGATGAAGGAATAATTAACTATTAAAAAGACAATTAACTGTTTTTATTTAAGTTCTATTTTATTACTTTTGCACCGCTTTTTTGTGCGAAGGTGTGAATTTATTTGAAAATCAATGGGATTTTTAATTGAAAAAGAATACCTTTGCAACCCGTTTATCGATAGTATTTTAAAGTTAAAATCAAAGTTTATATGCCAACAATTCAGCAATTAGTAAGAAAAGGACGTACCTCGCTGGTAGACAAAAGTAAGTCTCCTGCGTTGGATTCATGTCCACAGCGCCGTGGGGTTTGTGTGCGTGTATATACCACTACTCCTAAGAAGCCAAACTCAGCCATGCGTAAAGTGGCCAGGGTGCGTTTGACCAATGGGAAAGAGGTGAATGCCTACATCCCGGGAGAAGGTCATAACCTTCAGGAACACTCCATTGTGTTAGTACGTGGTGGCAGAGTTAAAGATTTGCCAGGTGTTCGTTATCACTTAGTGCGTGGAGCATTGGATGCATCGGGTGTTGAAGGTCGTACGCAGCGTCGTTCTAAATACGGAACCAAGCGTCCCAAGAAGAAGTAATTAATTGACGGTAGTTTTGTTTATTGGTTGGTGTTAGGTTGAGTAAATAGTGTAAGTCACTGTTGAAGAGTCAAATACAGCCAGTAAATTTTTTGAACTAATAAACAAAAAAAGAATGAGGAAGAGTAAACCAAAAAAGCGGGTAATTCTACCCGATCCAAAGTTTAACGATACTTTGGTAACACAATTTGTCAACAATCTGATGTATGACGGAAAAAAATCGATTTCTTACTCGATTTTTTATACGGCGCTTGATTTGATGAAAGACAAAGCTGAGAAAGAAGGCAAACCTGCATTGGAAATGTGGAAAAAAGCATTGGAAAACATTACCCCTAACGTTGAGGTGAAGAGCCGTCGCGTAGGTGGTGCAACTTTCCAGGTTCCTACCGAAATCAGATCTGAGCGCAAGGTTTCTTACAGTATGAAGAACCTGATACTTTTCGCGCGTAAAAGAAGCGGAAAATCTATGGCTGAAAAATTGTCCGCTGAAATAGTTGCTGCATATAACCAGGAGGGCGGGGCATATAAGAAGAAAGAAGATATGCACAGAATGGCTGAAGCCAACCGTGCCTTTGCCCATTTCAGATTTTAATCCTTTGATTTTAGTAATATAATGGCAAAAGACTTAAAATATACAAGGAACATTGATTATGGCTCACATTGACGCCGGTAAAACAACAGCTACCGAGCGTATCTTGTTTTATACCGGTATTACCCATAAGATTGGTGAAACCCATGAGGGTTCTGCCACTATGGACTGGATGGAGCAAGAGCAGGAGAGAGGTATTACCATTACCTCTGCCGCCATTAGTACCCAGTGGAACTATAGAGATCAAGAATATAAAATTAACATCATTGACACCCCGGGTCACGTTGACTTTACCGTTGAGGTAGAGCGCTCATTGCGTGTTTTGGACGGAGCTGTAGCTCTGTTTTGTGCGGTTGGTGGTGTTGAGCCCCAGTCGGAAACCGTATGGCGTCAGGCCAATAAGTATGAAGTTCCTCGTATGGGCTTTGTTAATAAAATGGACCGATCCGGAGCTAATTTCTTTGATGTTGTTCGTCAGGTTCGTGAAGTATTAGGTGCCAATCCTGTACCTATTCAGGTTCCTATTGGTGCAGAAGAGACCTTTAGGGGTGTCGTTGACCTCATTGAGAATAAAGCTGTTGTTTGGTACGATGATGATGTCATGGGCCAGCGTTATGAGTTGGAAGACATTCCGGCTGATATGGTTGAAGAAGTGGCTGAATGGCGCGGAAAAATGGTGGAAGCTGTTGCCGAGTATGATGATGAATTGATGGAGAAATTCTTTGATGATCCTGATTCGATTACAGCTGACAAATTAATTGAAGTGATTCGTAAGGCAACAATTGACATGAAGATTGTGCCCATGATGTGCGGATCAGCCTTTAAAAATAAGGGTGTACAACGCTTGATTGACGGAATTGTTCGCTTTTTACCTGCGCCAACAGATGTGGCTGCTGTTACGGGAATCAATCCCAATACAGACAAGGAAGAAGTTCGTCATCAAACGGCCGATGCGCCTTTTACGGCATTGGCGTTTAAGATTGCTACGGATCCCTTTGTTGGTCGTCTGGCTTTTATGCGTGTATATGCCGGAACACTGGAGGCAGGTTCTTACGTGCACAACACACGAAGCGATAAAAAAGAGCGTATTTCCCGTCTGTATCAAATGAAATCCAATAAGCAGATGCCCATCGAAAGCATCTCAGCCGGAGATATTTGTGCCGGTGTAGGATTCAAAGACATTCGTACCGGAGATACCTTGTGTGACGAAAAGCATCCCATTGCTTTGGAATCTATGGTTTTTCCTGAACCCGTTATTGGTATATCCGTCGAGCCCAAGAGTCAGAAGGATATGGATAAGCTGGGTACCGGACTGGCCAAGCTGGCAGAAGAGGACCCAACTTTTCGTGTGCATACCGATGAAGACAGCGGTCAAACGGTTATTAGTGGTATGGGTGAACTTCACCTGGAGATCATTATCGACCGTTTAAGACGTGAGTTTAAGGTGGAATGTAACCAGGGACGTCCTCAGGTTAACTACAAGGAAGCCATTAGTCAAAAGGTGGATCACCGTGAGGTTTTCAAAAAACAGACGGGTGGTCGTGGTAAGTTCGCTGATATTTCCGTGAAAGTTGGACCTGTTGATGAAGGCAAAGAAGGACTGCAGTTTGTGGACCTGATCAAAGGAGGAAATATTCCTAAAGAGTTTATCCCTTCCGTAGAGAAAGGATTTAAGAATGCCATGCAAAATGGTGTTTTGGCCGGCTTTACGGTTGAAAACCTAAAGGTTGAGTTAATGGATGGATCTTTCCACCCTGTTGACTCGGATCAATTGTCTTTTGAGATTTGTGCACGTCAGGCCTTCAAGGCAGCTTGTGCCAAAGCCCAACCGAGACTTTTGGAGCCTATTATGAAGGTAGAGGTTGTGACTCCGGAAGAGTATATGGGAGATATTATCGGTGACTTTAATAAGCGTAGAGGTCAGGTAGAAGGTATGGAATCTAAAGCTGGGGCTCGCGTCGTTAAGGCCCGTGTTCCGTTGGCTGAGATGTTCGGTTATGTGACTGCGTTGCGTACCATTTCATCCGGACGTGCTACTTCTTCAATGGAATTTGCTCATTACGAAGAGGTTTCAAAATCCATTGCTACCGAGGTTGTTAAAGAAGCCAAAGGAAAAGTCGAATTATTGTAAGAACTTGTTCGCATAAATAACTATGAATCAAAAAATAAGAATTAAGCTGAAATCATACGATCATAATTTGGTGGACAAGTCTGCCGAGAAGATTGTAAAGACAGTGAAGAGCACAGGGGCTGTAGTAAGTGGTCCTATTCCGTTGCCTACTCATAAAAGAGTTTTCACTGTATTGCGTGCTACTTTCGTTAATAAGAAATCCAGAGAGCAGTTTCAATTATCCTCCTACAAGCGGTTAATTGATATTTACAGCTCAACTGCCAAGACTATTGACGCTCTGATGAAACTTGAACTTCCCAGCGGTGTGGAAGTCGAAATTAAAGTTTGATAATTAATTAAAATCACAAAGCAATGCCAGGATTAATTGGAAAAAAAATCGGAATGACTTCCGTTTTCAGTGCCGAGGGTAAAAATGTACCATGCACTGTTATCGAAGCTGGTCCTTGCGTCGTGACCCAGGTGAAGAGTTTAGAAACAGATGGTTATGAAGCTGTTCAGCTGGCGTTCGATGAAAAACGTGAGAAGAGTACCACCAACCCTCAAAAGGGGCATTTTCAAAAAGCAGGTACCACTCCAAAGGCCAAACTGGTTGAATTCAAAGATTTCGAGAATGAGTTCAAATTAGGTGACGTGGTCACTGTGGACATCTTATCTGAAGACACTTTTGTGGACGTAACCGGCTTTTCAAAAGGCAAGGGCTTCCAAGGGGTTGTAAAGCGTCACGGATTTGCAGGTGTTGGCGGACAAACCCATGGTCAGCATAACCGTGGACGTGCTCCCGGTTCATTAGGAGCATCATCCTTCCCTTCAAGGGTGTTTAAAGGCATGAGAATGGCCGGACGTACCGGAGGAGATCGGTCTAAGGTTGAAAACTTGAGAGTGTTAAAAGTGATTCCGGAAAGTAACCTTGTTTTAGTTAAAGGATCGGTACCGGGCGCAAATGGTTCATACCTAATTATTGAAATGTAATGGAACTGAACATAGTAAATATAAAAGGAGAAGATACCGGACGCAAAATTGAGTTGACTGATTCAATTTTTGCGGTTGAGCCCAACGATCACGCCATTTATCTGGATGTAAAGCAGTATTTGGCCAACAATCGTCAGGGGACACACAAAGCCAAGGAGCGGAGTGAAATAGCCGGTAGCACAAGAAAAATTAAGAAGCAGAAGGGAACTGGTACCGCTCGTGCAGGTAGCATTAAGAGCCCTATATTTCGTGGTGGAGGCCGGGTTTTCGGTCCTCGTCCAAGAGATTATAACTTCAAATTGAATAAGAAGGTTAAACAACTGGCTCGTTTGTCAGCTTTGGCTTACAAAGCTAAAAACAATGAGATTATGGTTGTTGAAGATTTTTCATTTGATGCGCCAAAATCGAAAGCTTTTGATGCCATCCGGAAAAGTCTGAAGGTAGATGACAAACGATCTTTGTTGGTATTGAAAGAGATTGATCGGAATGTTTATCTGTCGGCCCGAAATATTCCAAGAACGGAAGTTTCTGTGGCCTCAGGGCTTAATACCTACAGTATCATGAAGGCTCAGTATTTGCTGCTTACTGAAAGCTCTGTTGAGCAAATCGGAAAACTTTATAACGAATAAGGAGGTAAGTCATGAACGTAATATTAAAACCTATAGTCACTGAAAAGATGACCCATCAGGGTGAAACCCTGAATGCATATGGCTTTATTGTGAAGAAGGATGTTAACAAACTTCAGATTAAGAAAGCCATTGAAGAGATGTACAATGTTGCTGTAGCAGAAGTTAATACCATGCGTTATGCTGGTAAAAGTAAGACCCGTTATACCAAGGCAGGTATTATCAGTGGTCACTCTGCAGCTTACAAAAAAGCTATTGTAACATTGGTAGATGGAGATAAAATTGATTTTTATAGCAATATCTAAGTAAAATGGCAGTAAGAAAGCTAAAGCCCACAACACCGGGGCAGAGACACAAAATTATTGGTGCATTTGATTCGATTACCTCAAGTGTACCAGAGAAATCCTTGCTGAAGCCTTTGAAAAAAACCGGCGGTCGTAACAACACCGGTAAAATGACCATGCGTTATGTCGGAGGCGGACACAAAAGGAAGTATCGGGTAGTCGATTTCAAGCGAAATAAAGACGGTGTTCCAGCAAATGTTGAATCCATACAGTACGATCCTAACAGGAGTGCCAGGATTGCTTTGTTGGTTTATGCAGATGGAGAAAAACGCTACATCCTTGCACCTAATGGTTTGCAGGTAGGCATGGAACTTTCTTCGGGAACCGGCAGCGCGCCTGAAATTGGCAATGCGCTTCCATTAGGAGAAATTCCATTGGGTACCATCGTTCATAATATTGAACTGCAACCCGGCAAAGGAGGAGCTATGGCTCGTAGTGCCGGCACATTTGCCCAATTGGCTGCTCGTGAAGGTAAGTACGTAGTAATACGTTTGCCATCCGGTGAATCCAGAATGATTCTGACAACTTGTCGTGCCACCATCGGTGCTGTCGGTAATTCCGACCATGCACTGGAAAGGTCTGGTAAAGCAGGTAGAAGCAGATGGCTTGGTCGTCGTCCAAGAGTACGTGGAGTTGTAATGAACCCGGTTGATCACCCGATGGGTGGTGGAGAAGGTCGTTCTTCAGGAGGACATCCACGTTCAAGAAAAGGATTACTGGCCAAAGGTTTCAAAACCCGTTCGCCTAAAAAAGCTTCTAGTAAGTACATTCTTGAAAAGAAAAAAAAGTAACCGGTTAATTATTTGACATTATGAGCAGATCATTAAAAAAAGGGCCTTATATCAACTACAAGCTGGAAAGAAAAGTGTTCGCCATGAACGATTCCGGTAAGAAGACAGTGATTAAGACATGGGCCAGGGCATCTATGATTTCCCCTGATTTTGTGGGGCATACCATAGCTGTACACAACGGTAACAAATTCATTCCTGTTTATGTCACTGAAAATATGGTGGGTCATAAATTAGGTGAATTTGCCCCGACGCGAACCTATCGCGGTCACTCAGGCAATAAGAAACGATAATTAGCCTGATAGTGTTAATACCTTTAATGCAAAAAAAATGGGTGCAAGAAAAAGAATAAAAGCAGAACAACTTAAAGAAGCCAGAAAGAGCCAGGCTTATGCCAAGCTGCGCAATGTGCCCACCTCGCCCCGTAAAATGCGGCTGGTGGTGGACCTCATTCGCGGCAAAGAGATCAATCTGGCCCTCGATATCCTCAAATTTTCTACCAAGGAGGCTTCAAGAAGTGTAGAAAAGCTCTTATTGTCCGCAGTTGCCAACTGGAAGGAGAAAAATGAAGGTCAGCGTTTAGAAGATGCCAACCTTTTTGTGAAAGAAGCTTATGTGGATTCAGGCAGAATTTTGAAAAGACTCAGACCTGCACCGCAGGGACGTGCGCACAGAATTCGCAAAAGATCCAACCACGTGACGATTCTCGTGGATAGCAAAGTATCAATCGAAAACCAGGAAAACTAATAGGCAGATGGGACAAAAAGTAAATCCAATAAGCAACAGATTGGGAATCATCCGCGGATGGGATTCCAATTGGTTTGGCGGAAAGAATTACGGCGACAAACTGCTGGAAGATTCCAAAATCCGCAAGTACTTGAATGCGCGTTTGGCTAAAGCCAGTATTTCGCGTATCATTATTGAACGAACACTTAAGTTAATTACCATAACAGTTTATACTGCCCGTCCCGGTATCATTATCGGTAAAGGTGGTCAGGAGGTTGATAAGCTGAAGGAAGAGCTTAAGAAGATTACTGACAAGGAAGTTCAAATCAATATCTTTGAGGTGAAACGTCCTGAATTAGATGCCATGATTGTGGGCAATAATATTGCACGTCAGCTGGAAGGCCGTATCGCCTACCGCCGTGCGATAAAAATGGCCATCGCTTCTACCATGCGTATGGGAGCAGAAGGTATCAAAGTTCAGATTTCCGGTCGTTTGAATGGTGCTGAAATGGCCCGTTCAGAAATGTACAAGGAAGGACGTACACCACTTCACACATTCCGTGCAGATATTGATTATTCTCAAAGTGAAGCTTTAACCAAAACAGGTTTAATTGGGATTAAGGTTTGGATTTGTAAAGGTGAGATTTACGGTAAGCCGGATCTTTCCCCCAACTTTAGTGCCAAGGAAACCGGAGCCGGCAACAGAAAAGGTGGCCAGCAAGGTGGAGGCGGTTTCAAAAAGAGAAGAAAGTAATCATCTGTTAACCTTTAATAGACTCAGGAAAGATGTTACAACCAAAAAAAGTAAAATTCAGACGGCAGCAAAAGGGACGGATGAAGGGGAATGCTCAGCGAGGTCATGAACTGGCCTTCGGTTCCTTCGGCATCAAGTCCCTGCAGACCAAGTGGATCACAGGCCGTCAAATAGAAGCGGCAAGGGTTGCCGTTACCCGTTATATGCAACGTCAGGGACAGATATGGATTCGTATTTTCCCGGACAAACCAATTACTAAGAAGCCAGCCGAAGTTAGGATGGGTAAAGGTAAAGGTAGCCCGGAAGGGTTTGTTGCGCCAGTTACGCCCGGACGCATACTTATTGAGTGTGATGGTGTATCTTTTGAGATAGCTAAGGAGGCCTTGCGCCTGGCAGCTCAAAAATTACCAGTCACCACTAAGTTTATTGTGAGAAGGGATTTTGTTGAATCTACAAATGCGTAAGCGATGAAAACTTCCGAAATAAGAGAGATGACCATTAATGAGATAGAGGAGCGTTTAGATGCTGAAAAGCAAGATCTTGTTCGTACCAATCTCAACCACCACATTTCTCCATTGGAGAACCCAATGAAGATCAGAGAAATACGTAGGAACATTGCACGTATGCTGACCATTCTGCGTCAGAAGCAACTTAATGATAAAAATTAAGCAGATGGAAACAAGAAATTTGAGAAAAGAACGTGTAGGCGTTGTGGTGAGCGAAAAAATGGATAAAACCATTGTCGTGAGTGTTGTTGTTCGTGAAAAACACCCCATTTATGGGAAGTTTATGAAAAAGACCAAGAAGTTTTATGCGCACGACGAAACAAGCAACAGCCATGAGGGAGATACCGTAAAAATTATGGAATCGCGCCCTCTTAGCAAGATGAAACGTTGGAGATTAGTTGAAATCTTAGAAAGAGCTAAGTAAACATGATACAGCAAGAATCCAGACTAAACGTTGCCGATAACAGTGGAGCCAAAGAAGTACTTTGTATCCGCGTACTAGGCGGTACCGGACGCAGATATGCTTCCGTTGGTGACCGCATTGTGGTAACAATAAAGAGCGCTGTTCCATCTTCAGATATGAAGAAAGGAACAGTAAGTAAAGCCGTTGTGGTTCGCACAAAAAAGGAAATTCGCAGAGGAGATGGTTCATATATCCGCTTCGATGACAATGCTTGTGTGTTACTGAACAACGTAGGAGAAATGCGTGGAACCCGTATTTTCGGGCCCATTCCCCGTGAAATGCGTGAAGGATATATGAAAATCGTATCTCTGGCGCCTGAAGTGCTTTAATCTATAATGATTCAAACAGCAATGGGAAAATTACATATTAAAAAAGGCGATATAGTGATTGTGAATGCAGGAACAAGTAAAGGCCAGGAAGGCAAAGTGCTTGAAGTATTCCCTGAAAAACAACGCGCTATCGTAGAGGGTGTTAATTTGGTGAGTAAACACACCAAACCTAACGCCGAGAATCCACAAGGTGGTATTCTTAAGAAGGAAGCCGGCATCCATATTTCGAATCTGAACCTGAAAGATCCTTCCACCGGGAAGGCTTCACGTATAGGACGCAGAACAAGTGATAATGGAAAATTGGTTCGTTATTCTAAAAAGTCAGGAGAGGAGATTAAGTAATGAGCTATACACCAAGTTTAAAAAGCAAGTACAATGACGAGATTGTAGCTAACCTCAAAAAGGAGTTTAGTTACAAAAGTGTCATGCAGGTGCCACGCTTAGAAAAGATTGTTATCAACCAAGGAGTTGGTGCAGCTGTGGCCGATAAAAAACTGATCGAAACATCCGTTAAGGAGCTGACAGGAATCACCGGACAGCAGGCGGTAGCTTGTTATTCAAAAAAGGATATTTCTAACTTTAAGTTAAGGAAGAAAATGCCTATTGGAGTGAAGGTTACCCTACGTCAGGAGAAGATGTATGAGTTCCTCGAAAGACTTGTGCGTGTGGCTTTGCCACGTATCCGTGACTTTAAAGGTATTGAAAGCAAATTGGACGGACGTGGAAATTACACTCTGGGTGTGACCGAGCAAATCATTTTTCCTGAAATAAATATCGATAATGTAAGCAAGATTATGGGTATGAATATTACCTTTGTGACCTCAGGAAAAACTGATGAGGAGGCGTTTGCCCTTCTGCGTGAGTTTGGATTACCGTTTAAGAACTTAAAAAAGAACTAGTTATATGGCAAAAGAATCAATGAAAGCCCGCGAAGTAAAACGGGCCAGGCTTGTTGCCAAATATGCTGAAAAACGCGCCAAGCTTAAAGCTGAAGGTGACTATGAAGGTTTACAAAAGCTTCCCAAGAATGCTTCTCCTGTGCGTATGCACAACCGATGCAAATTAACCGGAAGGCCTAAAGGTTACATGCGCCAATTCGGTATAAGCCGTATTTCATTCAGAGAAATGGCTGCAGCAGGTTTAATACCAGGAGTTAGAAAGGCCAGTTGGTAGAGACCAACTGGTAGTATTTAAATATTGTTCCGACTTGTCGGAATCAATTTAAACTATAGTAATATGACAGATCCTATTTCGGATTTCCTGACGCGTATCAGGAATGCCATCATGGCACGACACAAGGTTGTTGAGATACCAGCCTCCAACCTTAAGAGGGAAATGACCAAGATCCTTTTGGAAAAAGGTTATATCCTTAATTATAAATTTATGGATGACGGTAAGCAAGGCATCATTAAGATTGCCTTGAAATATGATCCCGTTACCAAAGTTCCCGCTATCAATAGCTTGAGCCGTATATCTTCTCCAGGATTGCGTAGATATACCGGTTACAGAAATGTCCCCAGGGTTTTAAATGGTCTTGGTGTGGCAATTCTTTCGACTTCCAAAGGCGTCATGACCGACAAGGAAGCCAGGAACGAGAAAGTGGGTGGCGAAGTATTGTGTTACGTTTATTAAAAAGGAGGTAAGTCATGTCTAGGATAGGAAAATCACCCGTAAACATACCAGCCGGCGTAAGCGTAACGGTTAAAGATAGTTTGGTCACCGTAAAGGGTGCCAAAGGAGAATTGGAACAAGCCATCCACCCTGATATTAAAGTTGAAGTTAAAGATGGTGAAGTTCAGTTGACAAGACCAACTGATGAGAAGAACCACCGCGCTATGCATGGTTTGTATCGATCACTGATCAATAATATGGTGATTGGTGTGTCAGAAGGCTACCAGAAAAAAATGGAATTGGTTGGTGTCGGTTATCGTGCCACATCTACTGGTCAGATTTTGGAATTGTCTCTGGGGTATTCACACGCTATACATATGCAGTTGCCTAAAGAAATTAAGGTGGAAGCAGTTACAGACCGGAAAAGTAATCCGATCATAACACTTGAATCCATTGACAAGCAACTCTTGGGGCAGGTTTGTGCCAAAATTCGCGAATTGCGTAAACCAGAGCCATATAAAGGTAAAGGTGTTCGCTTTAAAGGCGAAGTAGTAAGGCGTAAGGCCGGTAAGAGTGCAAAAGTTTAATTTGATTAATTAGTAAGTGTTATGGCTTTTTCGAAATTAGATAGGCGATTTAAAATAAAAAGACGCATCCGTAGCAAAGTCGAGGGCACAGCCGAACGACCACGGATGACCGTTTATAGAAGCAATAAGCAGATATCTGTTCAATTGATTGATGATAAATCAGGAAAAACACTGGTTTCCGTATCTTCGTTGTTGAAAGATATCGCTGCTGAGAAAGTTACCAAAACAGAACAAGCAGCCAAAGTTGGTAAACTCATTGCAGAAAAGGCCCAAGCGGCCGGTATTTCTGGAGTGGTTTTCGACAGAAATGGTTATTTGTATCATGGTAGAGTAAAACAATTAGCGGACGCTGCTCGTGAGGCAGGTCTTAAATTCTAAATAATTATGGCAGGAAATACAAATAGAGTCCGTACAACAAATGACCTCGAATTGAAGGACAGATTGGTAGCCATTAATCGCGTTACCAAAGTTACCAAGGGTGGTAGAACTTTCAGCTTCTCGGCCATTGTTGTTGTAGGTAATGAGAATGGTATCGTGGGCTGGGGCCTGGGAAAAGCCAATGAAGTGACCACCGCTATTGCCAAAGGAGTAGAAGCCGCTAAGAAAAATTTGGTGAAAGTTCCTATTGTCAATGGTACCATTCCACATGAGCAGATTGCCAAGTTTGGCGGAGCCCGTGTTTTTATGAAGCCCGCTTCTCATGGTACCGGTCTTGTAGCAGGTGGTGCGATGCGTGCCGTACTTGAAAGTGCTGGTGTGGTGGATGTATTGGCGAAGTCGAAAGGCTCAGCTAACCCGCACAACCTGGTTAAGGCTACGATTGAAGGATTGTGCGAAATGCGTGATGCTCATACAGTAGCTCAGCACCGGGGAGTAACTCTGGACAAAGTGTTTAATGGTTAAGCAATAAAGTTATGGCTAAAATAAAAGTAACTCAGGTTCGCAGTAAAATCAGGTGTACCAGTCGTCAGAAGAAGACTTTGGAATCACTTGGTTTGAGAAAGCTAAACGCCACCGTTGAACATGAGGAAAATCCTGTGATTATGGGAATGGTGGACAAAGTAAGACACCTTGTGAGTGTCTCAAAATAATTGTTTTAACGAAGTTTATCACGATAAGATATGAAACTTAATGAGTTAAAACCTGGTGAAGGCGCAACGCATCACGAAAAGAGGATCGGCCGGGGACAAGGTTCCGGACATGGCGGAACTTCTACACGTGGTCATAAGGGTGCAAAGTCCCGATCAGGTTATTCAAGAAAAATCGGATTTGAAGGTGGTCAAATGCCACTTCAAAGACGGGTTCCAAAGTTTGGTTTTAAGAATGTCAACCGTAAGGAGTATAAGTCAATCAACCTCAATGTTCTTCAGATTTTGGCTGAGAAGAACGGATGGAGTGTTATTGCCCCCGAGAATCTTATTGAGGCAGGATATGTCAATAAGAATGACCTGGTAAAAATACTGGGAAATGGTGCAATCAGCTCGAAAGTTGAAGTTAAGGCTCATGCTTTCTCAAAATCTGCTGAAGCAGCTATTGAAGCGGCTCAGGGAACTGTTGTGAAACTGTAATTTGAATCCTGTCCGCTCTGGCGGGCAGGATCAAATGACCTTATAAATCTAATTTAAGATATGAAACTTTTCGAAACCATCCGTAATATCTGGAAGATCGACGACCTCAGAAGCAGGATTATGACCACTTTGGGATTAATTCTGATTTATCGTCTGGGTTCTAAAGTCGTTTTACCGGGTATTGATCCAACTCAGTTAGCAAACCTTGCCGCCCAAACCGATCAGGGAGTTTTGGGATTGCTTAACATGTTTTCAGGGGGAGCATTTGCCAATGCTTCTATTATGGCATTAGGTATTATGCCTTATATCTCGGCTTCTATTGTTATCCAGTTATTGGGTATCGCCGTTCCTTATTTTCAGCGTTTACAACGTGAAGGAGAAAGTGGCCGTCGTAAAATCAATCAGATAACCAGGTATTTAACTGTGGTTATTCTGTTGTTTCAAGCCCCGGGCTACATCGCAAACCTTCACGCCCAATTGCCCGAATCTGCCTTTGTTAATGCCGGATGGAGTTTCACTGTCATGTCAACCATCATTCTCACAGCAGGAAGTATGTTTGTGATGTGGCTAGGCGAAAGAATTACGGACAAAGGTATTGGTAATGGTATTTCTTTGATCATCATGATTGGAATTATTGCCATGCTGCCCTTCTCCCTTTTCGCAGAATTTGTTTCCAGACTGGAAGAAGGAGGTGGTTTGGTGATGCTGCTGATTGAATTTGTTGTTCTGTTCTTTGTGTTTGAAGGTGCTATTTTGCTGGTGCAGGGAACACGCAGAGTGCCTGTTCAGTATGCCAAGAGAATTGTTGGTAATAAGCAGTATGGTGGTGTTCGCCAGTATATTCCTTTGAAGGTGAATGCAGCTGGAGTTATGCCTATCATTTTTGCTCAGGCGATTATGTTTATTCCAATTACTTTGGCCGGTTTTGTAGACAGCGAAGCTGCTACAGGATTTGCCGCTGTTTTTTCTAACTTTACAGGGTTTTGGTATAACTTCTCTTTCGCTTTCCTGATTATTTTATTCACCTATTTCTATACCGCTATCACTATTAATCCGACGCAAATGGCGGATGACATGAAGCGTAACGGTGGTTTTATTCCCGGCGTTAAACCTGGAAAGAAAACGGCAGAGTTTTTA
Source organism: Geofilum rubicundum JCM 15548 (assembly GCF_000974365.1). Classification (GTDB taxonomy): domain Bacteria; phylum Bacteroidota; class Bacteroidia; order Bacteroidales; family Marinilabiliaceae; genus Geofilum; species Geofilum rubicundum. The sequence goes on along the minus strand of NZ_BAZW01000016.1, from coordinate 51,812 downwards.
GATTCTGTGATGTCTAAAATTACATTACCCGGGTCTTTCTTCCTTGCTTTTGTGGCTATTTTACCAGCTTTTGCCATGTTAGCAGGAATTGATCAGAATTTTGCTCAGTTTTATGGCGGAACCTCACTGTTGATTTTAGTGGGTGTTGTTTTGGATACTTTGCAACAGATTGAGAGCCATTTGCTGATGAGACATTATGATGGTCTGTTGAAATCAGGAAGAATCAAAGGCCGGACCGGTGGTGGTGCAGCTGCCTTTTAAATGATTTTTACACTGGCATGGTTTATTTAAAGACTGACGAAGAAATAGAGTTGTTAAGGGAGAGTAATCTTCTGGTAGGAAAAACACTGGGTGAAGTGGCTAAGGCTGTGAAACCTGGTGTGACTACACTTGACCTGGATAAGATAGCTGAGGAATTTATCAGAGATCATAAGGGTGTACCGGGTTTTTTGAACTATCAGGGATTTCCCAATTCATTGTGTACTTCTGTTAACGAACATGTGGTACATGGCATACCCAACAAAACACCCCTTAAAGAAGGGGATATTGTCTCTATTGATTGCGGGGTTTTATTGAATGGTTTTTTCGGGGATAGTGCCTATACTTTTGAAGTCGGGCAGGTTAATCCTGAAGTGAAAGCTTTATTGGAAGCCACCAAAGCCTCCTTGTATGCAGGCATTGAAGCCGCAGTGGAGGGCAATAGAATAGGGGATATTGGCTATGCCGTTCAGAATTATTGTGAGTCAAGAGGTTATTCTGTGGTACGTGAAATGGTGGGGCACGGAGTGGGCAGGCAACTGCACGAAGCGCCGGAGGTTCCGAACTATGGACGTAAGGGCAATGGCGTAAAACTGCGTAAAGGTATGGTTATTGCCATTGAACCAATGATTAATCTTGGGAAGCGCCAAATTATTTTGGAAGATGACCAATGGACCATTAGAACTGTTGATAGAAGTGTTTCAGCTCACTTTGAACACACAATTGCTGTGGGGAAAAGTAAATCTGATATACTTTCCAGTTTTAAATTTGTAGAAGAAGTGTTAACTTTGCAGTCTTAAAAAAATTAAAGTGATAGAGTTATGGCTAAACAAGCTCTATAGAACAAGACGGTACAATTATCGAAGCACTATCCAACGCCATGTTTCGCGTGGAGTTGGAAAACGGACATGTGATCACCGCACATATCTCCGGTAAAATGCGTATGCATTATATTAAAATTCTTCCGGGAGACAAGGTTAAGGTGGAAATGTCACCTTATGATTTGACCAAAGGCAGAATTAGTTACAGGTATAAATAACATACTCAATACTTAAGACAATGAAGGTAAGAGCATCAATTAAAAAGCGAAGTGCCGACTGCAAAATCGTACGGCGCAAGGGACGCTTGTATGTAATCAACAAGAAAAATCCCAAGTTTAAACAACGTCAAGGATAAATTATAGAATATGGCAAGAATTGCAGGAGTAGACATCCCGGCTAACAAAAGAGGCGAAATTGCTTTAACGTATATCTATGGCATCGGCCGTAGCAAAGCAACTTCACTGCTACAAGAGGCTGGTATTGATGTCAGTTTGAAAGTAAAAGAATGGAACGATGACCAGATAACTGCCGTTCGTGAGTTAATTGGTTCAACCATCAAAACCGAAGGTGAATTGCGTTCTGAAGTACAATTGAACATTAAGCGATTAATGGACATCGGTTGTTACAGAGGTATTCGTCACCGTATTGGTTTACCGGTTCGCGGTCAATCAACCAAGAACAATGCCCGTACCCGTAAAGGAAAGAAAAAGACGGTTGCGAACAAAAAGAAAGCTACTAAATAATCATTGAAACATGGCAAAAAAGGCAGGATCACAAAAGAAAAGAGTTGTGAAAGTGGATGCCTTGGGGCAAGCCCACATCCATTCATCATTCAATAACATCATCGTTAGCCTGACCAATTCAAACGGACAGGTGATTTCCTGGTCAAGTGCCGGCAAAATGGGGTTCAGAGGTTCTAAAAAGAACACCCCCTATGCCGCTCAGACAGCTGCAGCCGATTGTGCTAAAGTGGCTTATGACTTAGGCTTGAGGAAAGTGAAAGCATATGTAAAAGGACCGGGTAATGGTCGGGAATCAGCTATTCGTTCCATTCATGCCACCGGCATTGAAGTCAGCGAAATTGTTGATGTAACACCAATGCCTCACAACGGTTGTCGCCCTCCCAAAAGACGTAGGGTTTAAAATATTATAACTAGTTATTAACCATAAGTTTTTGGTTTTAATTTTGAATAATGGTAGGTTATAACACCAACCTTCCTTCTATAATCTTGCGGCTGTCATATTCAATCTTTAAAATCAAAAATTTAAAATCAAAAATTTAGTAGAATGGCTAGATACATAGGTCCAAAGACTAAAATTTCTCGTAAATTCGGTGAGCCCATTTATGGCCCCGATAAATATTTTGAAAAGAAGAATTATCCTCCCGGCCAGCATGGTAACAACCGTAGGAGAAAAACAAGCGAATACGGCGTTCAGCTTAAAGAAAAGCAGAAAGTAAAATATACTTACGGCGTTTTGGAAAAGCAATTTCGCAATTTGTTTGAAAAGGCCAACAGCCATCATGGTATTACCGGTGAGGTATTATTGATTCTTCTCGAATCGCGTTTAGATAACGTGGTTTACCGTATGGGATTGGCTCCTACCAGAGCTGGTGCCCGTCAATTGGTTTCTCACCGTCATATTACTGTTGATGGATCAATTGTTAACATTCCTTCTTACAGCTTAAAGGCTGGTCAGTTGGTAGGTGTTAGAGAAAAATCCAAATCGCTGGAGTCGATAAATGCTTCATTATCAAGTTCAAGTGTTCATAAGTTTTCCTGGTTGGAATGGGATCAGCAGAGCATGGTCGGTAAATTCCTAAATGCGCCTGAAAGGTCTGAAATTCCTGAGAACATCAAAGAACAGTTGATTGTAGAATTGTACTCTAAATAATTTATTCTTATGGCAATATTAGCGTTCCAAAAACCTGATAAAGTTATCATGCTTGATGCTGATGACAAGTTCGGTCGTTTCGAATTTCGTCCTCTTGAGCCAGGATATGGTATTACTGTTGGAAATGCCTTAAGAAGAATCTTGCTCTCTTCTTTAGAGGGCTTTGCAATAACTACTGTTAAGATTGAAGGTGTCGATCACGAGTTTTCCAGCATACCCGGTGTGGTAGATGATGTTACAGAAATAATTTTGAACCTGAAGCAGGTACGGTTGAAAAAAATCGTGGACGAAGCTGACAGCGAAAAAATCACTGTTAATATTTCCGGTAAGGAGACCTTAACCGCAAGTGATTTTAACAGTGTCATGTCTAATTTCAAGGTGTTGAATCCTGATTTAGTCATAGCTCGCATGAATCCTGAGGTTAACCTGCAAATGACACTTACAATTGGTAAGGGCAGAGGTTATGTACACGCCGAAGAGAATCGGACTACAGAGCTGGAATTTGGGACTATTGCTATAGATTCCATTTTTACGCCCATTCGAAATGTGAAATACGAAATTGAAAATTTTCGTGTAGAGCAAAAAACCGATTATGAGAAGTTGTTGTTTGAAATCTCCACCGATGGTTCAATTCATCCCAAGGATGCATTGAAAGAGGCTTCAAAGATTCTTATCTATCACTTTATGTTGTTTTCGGATGAAAAAATCACTCTGGATTCTGACGAAAAGTTTGGTAATGAAGAATTTGATGAAGAAGTGCTTCACATGCGTCAGTTGTTGAAAACTAAACTCGTTGATTTGGATCTGTCAGTTAGAGCACTCAACTGTCTCAAGGCTGCTGATGTAGAAACATTGGGCGAATTGGTGCAGTACAACCGGAACGATCTATTAAAGTTCAGGAATTTTGGTAAAAAGTCGCTCACTGAGCTAGATGATTTACTGGTTAATCTGAGCCTAAATTTCGGTATGGATATTCAGAAGTATAAATTAGACAAGGAATAAGTAACGATGAGACATAGAAAGAAATTCAACCACCTGGGCAGAACCAGTTCACATAGAAAAGCGATGCTTTCTAACATGGCTTCTTCACTAATCGTGCACAAAAGAATTAAAACGACCGTTGCCAAAGCCAAAGCGTTGCGAATGTATGTAGAGCCTTTGATCAATCGTTCAAAGGAAGATACCACGCATTCACGTCGTGTTGTATTCAGTTACCTGCAGAATAAGGATGCGGTATCTGAGCTTTTCCGTGAAGTTGCTCAAAAAGTAGCTACGCGTCCCGGAGGTTATACACGTATCCTGAAATTAGGAAACCGTTTGGGAGATGCCGCTGAAATGTGCTACATCGAATTGGTGGACTATAATGAGAACATGTTAGCCGCTTCTGGTGAAGCTGCCACTGGCGAGAAAAAGAAAACCACACGTCGTAGTCGTCGTGGCGGAAAGAAAACTGCTGAGGAGACTGTTGCTGCCGCTGAAACTGCAAAACCAGCTGCTGCTAAGGCTGAACCTAAAGAAGAGGATCAGGCCCCTGAAGCAGAGAAAACTGAAGAATAGACTAGAAGCAGATTAAAACTGTTTTTTAGATAATGTTCTTGAAAAAGGGGATAAAGACGTTATGGCTTTATCCTTTTTTTTTGCTGATTTTATTCATATTACTATAAACAATTATCATTATGGGATTAATTGCTAACATCCATGGACGTGAGATTCTAGACTCACGCGGTAACCCAACCATTGAGGTTGAGGTAACATTAGAAAGTGGAATTATGGGTCGCGCTGCTGTGCCTTCTGGCGCTTCAACCGGCGAAAACGAGGCGCTTGAGCTTCGTGATGGTGATAAAAGCAGATACCTGGGAAAAGGTGTTTTGAAAGCTGTCGATAACATCAACAATGTTATCGCTCCGGCTTTGATTGGTTTTAATTCATTGGATCAGGTAAGCATCGACCATAAAATGCTGGAGATGGACGGTACTAAAACCAAAAGTAAGTTGGGTGCCAACGCCATGTTGGGGGTTTCTCTGGCTGTGGCCAAAGCTGCTGCGGAATACTCTGGCATGCCGCTATATCGCTACATTGGAGGTACAAATGCCAAGACTTTACCTGTACCCATGATGAATATTATTAACGGAGGATCTCATTCTGATGCCCCTATTGCGTTTCAGGAGTTTATGATTCGTCCGGTAGGTGCTTCCAGCTTCCGTGAAGGTTTGCGTATGGGTGCTGAAATTTTCCATGCGCTTAAGAAAGTGTTACACGACCGCAACCTGAGCACTGCTGTTGGTGATGAAGGCGGTTTTGCCCCAGCGTTGGATGGCACTGAGGATGCCTTGAACAGCATTATTAAAGCCATTGAGCTGCTGGCTATAAGCCGGGCCGTCTGGCTGAAGGTGGTCAGGTTTCCATCGCGCTTGACTGTGCTGCTTCAGAATTCTTCAAGAATGGAATTTATGACTATTCATTGTTTGAAGGTGAGAAAGGCATCAAGAGAAATGGTGCTGAGCAGGTAGCTTACCTGACTGAATTGGTTGAGAAATTCCCCATTGACAGTATTGAAGATGGTTGTGACGAAGGCGACTGGGATGGCTGGGTTCTTTTGAACAAGGCTATTGGCGACAAGTGTCAGTTAGTCGGTGACGATTTGTTCGTAACCAATGTGGAGTATCTTAAAAAGGGTATCGAGTTGGACGCTGCCAATTCGATTCTTATTAAAGTGAACCAAATTGGTACGCTCACCGAAACTTTGGATGCCATTGAAATGGCCCACCGTGCCGGTTATACTTCCGTGACTTCTCACCGTTCAGGTGAAACGGAAGATGCTACCATTGCTGATATTGCTGTGGCAACCAACAGTGGTCAGATTAAAACTGGTTCATTGAGTCGTTCAGATCGTATGGCTAAGTACAATCAATTGCTTCGGATTGAAGAGGAGCTAGGAGCAGCTGCTATTTATGGCTATCAGAAAGTTATTAAGAAATAATTTTTAGATCACTTTCAAGTTTTTATAAAGCCACCCGATTGGGTGGCTTTTTTTGCTTTAAAATTAGTAGTTGTATTTAAAATTTCCGAAATTGATTGGTGTTGACCGCTGATAAGTGACTTTGTTCATGGTATGCTATGTGGCTTGTAGAACAAATAAGCCACTTTACTGTTTAAAATATGCCCTCGATGTTATGAAATGTTAAGTAAAATGTATAATCAGGATAAAATTATGGATCAAGTAAAACAGAGATTAAAGGAAGTTGGCGAAAAAAGAGCCAATGTGTTGAAAAAACTTGTTCGCGAGCATGGCGATAAAGTGATTCAGGAAGTAACCCTTGAGCAGGTTATTACCGGAATGAAAGGTATTGTCGCCTTGTTAACCGACACTTCCAAGCTCGATCCTGAGGAGGGTATTCGGTTTAGGGGTCATTCCATACCAGAGCTGCGGGAGAAATTGCCAAAAATGAATGAAGATGGGGAACCTTTGCCGGAAGGTCTGTTTTATTTGATGTTAATTGGAGAACTCCCTTCTCAGTCAGACGTAGAGTTTATATCGAAAGACTGGAGCAGACGGGCTCAGGGAATTCCTGAGCATGTTTTTGACGTTATCAACGGCTTACCCAAAAGTGCCCATCCAATGATTCAATTTAATACCGCTATCCTGGCTATGAGTACGGAGTCGCACTTTCGAAAGGCCTATATGGAGGGGATGGACAAAAAAGATTATTGGGATCCCATGTATGAAGGTGTTATGGACTTGATTAGTCGTCTTCCTGTCATTGCCGCCTATATTTACCGACGTGTTTTTCACGATGAAAAGTATATAGACATTGATCCATCGTTGGATTGGGCGGGAAATATGGCCCATATGATGGGTTTTGAAAGTGTCGAGGTCAAGCGTTTGATGCGCTTGTATATGGTGCTGCATGCCGATCATGAAGGAGGTAATGTTTCCGCTCACACTACACATCTCGTAGGAACAGCTCTTTCAAATCCTTATTACAGTTTTGCTGCCGGCATGAATGGGCTGGCTGGCCCGTTGCATGGTATGGCTAATCAGGAAGTTATGAGTTGGCTGGAGACCATGATACAAGAAATTGGTTCCGATAGGCCCAGTAAGGATCAAATTCGGGAATATGCCAGGAATACTTTGGCCAATGGTCGTGTTATTCCCGGTTACGGACATGCCGTTTTGAGGAAAACGGATCCTAGATTTACAGAGCAGTTGAATTTTGCGAACAAGTATATTCCGGATGCGCCTCTTATTGAGCTTATTAGGAATATTTATGAAGTTGTACCTGAGATTTTGCTGGCCACGGGTAAGGTTAAAAATCCCTGGCCGAACGTTGATGCCATATCCGGTAGCTTATTGTCCAGTTATGGGATAAAAGAGTATCGAATATATACCGTGCTTTTTGGTGTTTCCAGAGCACTTGGGGTGCTTTCTTCGCTCATATGGGATCGGATTTATGGACAGCCGCTTGAGCGGCCGACCTCACACACGTTGGAATGGTTTAAAGAGAAAGTTGGATTTAAGGAGTAAGTTATCCCGTTTTAGAGTAACTTATATGGACCTCTGCCGTTTATTTTACGTGCAGAGGTTTTTTTATGATGAGAATTTAAGGCTTTCTCTTATCTTTATATTTCATGAACAAAGATGCATTATAAGGGAGATATTTAAAACGTTTTTGAATAGATTACGTATAACTGCTCATCATTTACTTTTCTCCGCACATTTTAAACATTAGTTGTCGTGTACAAGCAGCATATAATAGCGATTTTAATATTCTTTTTTGTGTTTGGTAGCAAGGGTGATCTCTTGGGGGAAGTCTCTTCTGTGCAGCATTTTACCATTTCTCAGGGCTTGTCTAATCATTCGATTAATGTCGTGTTTCAGGATAGTCGCGGTTTTTTGTGGATAGGAACTGAGGATGGTCTAAACAGATACGATGGCTATTCCTTTGAAGTATTTAAATGTGGCGAAAATGGTCCACAAAATGTGAGTGGCAATAGGATTACCGCCTTAGCTGAAGATCGCAATGGAAACATATGGATTGGCACAAGAGAAAATGGAATTAGTGTGTTGCAGTATGATACCGGAAAGTTTATTCACTACCGGCATGAATCGGGAAACCTGAGGTCTTTGCCAGAAAACGCTGTCTATGGATTTTATCTGACCGCTTCAGGTGAAATGTGGGTTAAATTGGGGAATCATTTATCCCGTTATATGGAAGACTCCGATAGTTTTCAATCCTTTGGTCATTTTTCGAACGTCTTTAAACCATCTGATTATAAGGGTAACCCCATCGTTCAGGAGACTGACAGCACTTTTCTGGTGGGAACTAAGGATGGACTTAATCGGTTTTATATGGCAAATGGGGTTTATGAACGTTTGCATATTTATGAGGAGCAGGGGGTGGTTTTTCAGGAAGACGTCAATCAAATTCAGGAAGTGATAAAAAATCATTTTTTAGTGGCCACCCAAGGAGGCCTTTTTCTGTTTGAACCTGGAAAGAGCATTATGAAGGTGAGGGCCAATTTGAATTTTGGAGCGACCATTGCTGCCAATGCCATTAGTGAAGACAGGGACGGAAATATTTGGATTGGGACCAATCGGGGATTCGAGAAATTTGATCTCTCCACTGTCACCCATAGTGTTTACAGTTGGACTGATAGTGGATTAGAATCGATTATCCCCCATGAGATAACAGTTATGTTTGAAGATGCTTCCGGATTATTTTGGGTAGGCACCCGGTTCAATGGTCTTTTTAAAGTCAATCTGGACCCTTCAAAATTTTCTTTTATTGGTGAAAGTAAACAGGAGGAATGGCCCATGCGTTCCTACAATATAAGTTCCGTTTTTGCAGATCGTAATCACAATATCTGGCTGGGAACTTTGACTAGTGGTTTATACAGAATAAACCGATTCAACAATACCATCCGACATTTTATTCTTAATCAGGAAAACTATCGAAACGGCGATGATGCCGTTGAGGCATTGTTTGAGGACCCCAATGGGAATTTATGGATTGGCTCGAATAGCGGCATTTACTTTTTGGATATCAACAGACAAACAATCAGAGAGTTCCATTACACCTATGATACAAAGTATACCACCCTTTTACGGAAAAACAGGATCACCTGCATAACAGGCGATAGTGCTGATGGTATCTGGTTCGGTACCCGGTTTGGGTTGTATCGTTTTTCCGGGGGAAAGCTATTTAGCTTTTTTAAAGGAGCAGATGACAAGGGCTTGGTTTCGGATGAAATCACAGCTTTGTGTACCGATAGGAAGGATAATCTGTGGATTGGTACGACCAGTGGTATTAGTTATTATAACAGAGCTGAGGGCCAAATAAGCGCCATCGAAGAAATCGGACTAACCGGGCAGGTGGATAAACAGGTCTTGTCTATGGCCATAGATGCAGTCGGGAAGTTATGGGTGGGCACGCGATCGGGCCTGTATGTCATTACCCGTGAATCTCAAGACTCCCTCGTTTCGGAGCGCGTTAAAGGGCTGGAAGGTGAAATGATTACAGCCATACTGCCAGATGAAAAAAGGAGAATTTGGGTCAGTTCCAGCAAGGGCATATCCATGTATTCTCCGGAGGGAACCATTAGAAGTTTTGATGAGTTGGATGGATTGCCCGGACAGTTGTTTAATCCCGGAAGTGCTTTTCGGGCCGATGATGGCACCTTGTATTTTGGAAGCGTCAGTGGCCTGTGCTGGATACATCCGGATTCCATCAGCTATAACCTTTATCAGCCCAGAATTGCCATAACAGGCATCTCTCTTTGCCATCGTGGCGACTGCGAGGATGTGATGCAGAGTGCGCTTAACGAACTTACTTTTAAGTATAAGCCAGGTATCATGCTTGAAATTAATTATGCGGCACTTGAATTTACCCAGCCCAGCAAGAATAGCTACAAAGTCATGTTGGAGGGGTATGACGATGATTGGAGAGCAGTCACCAATGACAATAGTATTGGTTTCTCTAATTTAATGCCTGGTAAATACAAATTGCGCATAATGGCATCCAACAACGACTTTACTTGGAATAATAAGCCATTGGAGTTGCCAATAGTAATAACTCCGCCTTTATGGATGACCAAATATGCCTATGCCTTTTATTTGTTGTTGATTATCTTCACCATGCAATTATTGATCAATTACCGCATTCGCCATTATAAAAAAGCGAACCGTTCGCTGACTGAAAAAAATGTAGATAAGCAAAAACTTCAGGAACAAAGAGAAATATTGACCCGTATTAATCAAAACCTGACCGATAGTATTAACTATGCCACTCGCATACAGTCTGCCATGATTCCTACAGAAACCGTTTTTAGGAAGGTGTTGCCCCATTCTTTTGTGTACTTCAGGCCCCGTGATTTGGTAAGTGGCGATTTTTATTGGATGCATGAGCGTGATAACAAAATTTTTGTCGCCGCAGTTGACTGTACCGGACATGGTGTTCCGGGTGCGTTTATGTCAATTATTGGCATGGATTTGCTGAAAAATATTGTGGCGGGACAAATGGAAGATGACCCAGCCCGGATATTGGAAAAACTGAGTCAGGAGCTTGACCAGACCTTACGGAAAAATGACCAGACCTTTTTGGATGCAGAGTCCATCAAGGATGGCATGGATATGGCTATATGCGTGATTGATAAGGAGAACCATACATTGGGATTTTCCGGTGCCGTTAATGGTATTTATCTTGTAAAAGACAATGAACTACATAGTTTTAAAGGAGATCGTTTTTCAATTGGGCGAATTACTGGTGGGAAAATTCCGGAATATACCAAAAATATGATTCCGATAGGGGAGGATGATATGCTGTATCTCTTTACAGACGGTTATGTGGACCAATTTGGGGGGCCAGATCACAAGAAGTTTAAATACAGACGATTCAGGCACCTGTTATTGAATATTCACAAGTTGCATCCGGACGATCAAAAAGCCATCCTTCATCAAAAGATGGAAGAGTGGCGGGGAGAAGAAGAGCAGGTTGATGATATTTTAGTCCTTGGTTTTAAAGTGCTTAACTATTAAGGTGCTGTCTTATTTTTTCGAGCAACTCATCGGGTTGAAAAGGCTTACTTATATAGTCGTCCATGCCCGAAGCCAGACAACGGTCCTTATCTTCAGGGAAAGCGTTGGCTGTTACAGCAATAATTGGAACTCTTGTGTTGGTGCTTTTCTCTAATTCTCTAATTTTTTGGGTGGCCTTAAAACCATCCATAACGGGCATTTGAACATCCATTAGAATGAGGTCGTACTTGGCCATCCCAAATTTCTCAAGCGCCTCCTTACCATTAAAGGCCACATCAATTTTTCTTACATCATTTTTAATATAGAGATTGATGATTTGTTGATTGCTGAAATTATCTTCCACCAGTAGAATGGAAGCATCTTTTAGATCAATATTGCTTTTGAAGATGTTCTCGGACCGTTTTGTTTTTTGGGTGTCAGATGTCGCAATGAAACTAGAGGATGCGGTCGTATAGGAAGCCCCGAATTCAAATATCGTATGGTTCGGATGTGCTATGATGTTGAGGGTGTGGCCATCTATCTCAATCATTTTTTGGGTAATCCCCAGATCTAAAAAGCTGATTATTTTTCCGGCGTTGAGTTTTACCAGATCCTGATAGTTAAAAAATCCTTCCCTGGAATGCGGGTCGCTCTTAGAATTTTTATAAATAAAATCGCTGATAATGCGAAAGATCAATTCTATTTTTCCAGGCATGGATTCAAGCTTCTGGACTTCTATGGTGATGTGTTTATGATCCAGTTGATTCTGGCGAACAATGCTGTTGATAAGGTTCAGCAGTATTTGTTTAATCTTAATACTGTTGCCGGTGATTTGGCCGGGAATGTCAGGTGCCAGTGATAAGTTAAATCTCACCTGACTGTGTTCGTAAGGGAAAAGCCGAAGAACATTGTTCAGCGTGTTGTACAGATTAAAGTTGGAGATGTCCTGATTCTCATGCATGCCACTTTTGGAAGCCATCACCAGATTGTTGACGACACTGACCAAATTATTGGCAGAGGCATGTATGGTGTTGATGTAGTCCTTTTGTTCTTCGTTCAAGGGGGTTGCTTCCAGTATGTCAAGGATGCCCGTAATGTTGCTCAGCGGGGTTCTTATCTGGTGAGAAAGGCGCGATAGTAAATCCTCCTGAGCTTTGTTTTTATTCTGCGTGTCAAGAATGATTCGTTCTTTTTCGAGAAATACTTCCGATCGGATGAATTGAAATGCATAGGCCACGAGGATGGAAACCAGATAAATCACCAAAAGATAAACGCCCTGATTGGAATTGTAACTTTGAAAAAATGGTTTTAAATCCTGAAATAGGTACAGATGGATAACGATAACAATAGCCAGTGCCAGGGACCAGTATGTGCCGGTGTTACGGCCCCTTAGGGCCGTGGCGTAAAAGGGGAAAACAAAGGTCCAGACCATGCCTAATCCGGTATTGCCTCCAAACATAATAAAAAAGGCACAGGTGATGAAAAGGGCGCTTAGCAGATAGTTCTGGTGCAGAATGGTCGTGAATTTTCTTAGATAGAGATGACTGATGGCCAGAATAAAACTCAGGGACAAAAAGGGGATGGCCAGTTCCACGCGTTCAACCGCTAAAGACCAAATGCCTTCAGCCAGAACGATTAAAGTGAAAGAAAGGCTGGCCAGGTTTACCAACAGGGACTTTACTCTGGTATCCATATCTGCTTTTTCATCCTGTTCAGATATGAAGAGCGCCATTAGGCGATTTAAAAAGTCGGTTAACATATGATAGGTTAATAAGTTCAGAGAATTAAAGTGCAAAATAGTTAAAAATGTTGTTTAAATAAAAGAACCTAAGTTTTTTATTTAGATGTTGAGAGCGCGGTCAAAAGCCTGTTAACGCTTCGCAGGTTCAAATTCTTCTTGAAGGACATAAACAGAATAGCTTCTGGGTGGCGAATCCAGCCAGACGCGACCATCTTCATGGACTTTGGTGGTATGTGTGGGGTTCAGGGCATTGACCAGTTTCTTACCCGACCAGGAGGTCCATCCATCCGGGGACGCATCCACCCAGAGTCCTTTTGTTGAGTGGCTGTTGTTGATAACGACGATGGCCCCTTGCTTGGTCTCATTGCCTTCCGGCGTGCCACGTATACGTCAGATGCCTCTTCTGCGGGGTACGGGCGACCAACCTGACTTAGAACGGTGAGTGCCCCGTCGAGATAGGTGGATCGAATAAACAGAAGATCAAGCAGCTCTTTTTGCAGGGAAGGCGGAATGGCAACATGGTGGGCGGAATTTTGATTATCCTGAAGTTGGACACCATAAAGGTGCGGATAAAACAAGCATGGACGCCCCTCATGCGTCAGTATGTAGGCATAGCCCAAATGCCAGTCTTTGGTCACCCATTTGTCGTGTTCTTTGCCCGTGTCATGGTTTTCCAGAAAAGTAACCACTGCAGAGGATAGTATATGCAGGCCCTCATTGTTACGGACCAATCCAGCATGGTTCAGTTGGCGCATATCAAAATCTTCGCCCTTGTTACAAAGTTCTGTGAGGACGCTCTTTAGGGGAAAGTCGAAGGCGCTCGCCCTGGCGCCGTGGGCATCCAGAGTATGCACCCAATCTTGGATGCTTTGAGCAGATCCCCAATACTCACCAACAATAAATCGTTGCTGCGAATTTTTTGGCGGAAGACTGTTGATCCAGTCGGCGGCGTAACTTTCCTGAAAGCCCCGGACAAAATCCAGACGAAAACCATCAAATTTCATCCGCTCCACCAGCCAGACGCCCCAGGTGTTCATGCGCTGCTGCACTTCCTCTGAAAAAGTATTTAAATCATTCCCATAGCCTTTGGTGTTAGAAATGATCTCGTCCCCATTGCCCCAATTGCCCAACCAATCGTTGTGGTCAACCGGATGAAAATGGGAATAATTCCACTTCCAGTTTTGTTCAGACGGGCCGGTATGGACAGGGAATGTCAGGGAAGTGTTGGTGTGCGCCTCCAGTATAGAGACGGTCAGGTTGACACCGTTGTGCCAAATTTCAACGGGGTAATAACCTTTGGTTTGGTCGCCCCAGTTCCAATCACCGTTAGATTGTTCCCGGGAAGTCAATTTTATAATAATATTTTGGTCTCCGGGCGCGGTCACTTTGAATTCATCGACATCGCTTTTATTATCCATGAAAGCCCGGATCGATGCCCCGGAAGCGGGAAATGCATTGAATTGTCCGTCTCCGTTATTGGGTTCTTTTTCCCATGAAAATATTTCGTTAAAACCAGAATTCTGATAATCGATTTGAAGGTCATAGCCCCTGTTGTCAGCGGCTGTATCAAAGTTGAGACAGTAACCTTTGATTTTTATGAAATAATCGCCCGCCCTTGCATTGGGTAAAACCCAGGTTATTTCGTTGCTGGGATAGGGCGTGAACTGGGACCCATTTCGAAAAGCTTCATCAAACACATACTGTTTGACGGCGGGATTCGCTTCGGCGTTTTCATCTGATCCGTAAATGTGGTTCAGTATTATGTCGGCATACACTTCAATGGGGGCTTGATGGTTGGTGGTGTCCTGCATGCCGGCGATCATGATTTCCAGCTCAGAACGGCTGCCAAAACGCGTTTCAACGCTTCCCTTTTGATCGTAATCCCCCAAATCAAAATGGTCGTATATGCCATAGCCCATATCTGTAATTCCCCAATTTCCTTTTGCGGGAGAAGGCACCCAGATGGCCGTAATGCCCATGTTTTTTAATTCCTGTGCTTTACTGGTCAGATTGTCCCACCAAAAGCCATTTTTCATTTCCGTATCAACCGGAACGTCCCAATAGAAGGCCTGAAGCATGACATCCTTTTGTGCCATAGAATCAACTGTTCCATTGAAAAGGAGGACAAGAAAGAAGGGTTTAAGCCATTTTAGCGTTCCCAAACGGCGGGTGAATCGGTTCAAATAAATGGTAAACATTAGAGGGGGATTTTAATTGAAAATTAGATGTTCGTAAGTCTTTGCTAATTTAATAAAAATGAGGCATGTGTTGGCCAGAAATTACTACCGTTTAATTTTTCGGGTTTTTATGGGAGGCTTAACGCAACAATCTTTTAAAAAAAGGGTATAACTCTTGAACGTAGAAAAGACTTATATTTTGGACCTAAAGGATACAACTGATGAAAAAATTTCGTTTAATAACATGGATTTTCTGTCTGCCATTATTGGTAGCTGCTCAGCAACACATTCCGGAAATGGATGATTACCATCGGTTTTTGAAATCAAAAACATGGTGGTGATGGATGATGCTCTGATGAGCGAGTACAATATGATCATTCAGGAAGTGATGAAGCGGTCATGGACCATTACACCTTATGAAATCATTTCCTCTAAAGAGTTTGATGAAGTCAAGGACAATCCCGATTTGTCCTTTTTGATGACCACCATTGTCTCCTTTGCCAAGGATAAAACCAAGGCAAGATACAATTTTATCAGTCTCTTGATGGGCGAGCCCAAGGCAGATGTCCGTACCATGCCTGATTTGTGTTCTCTGCCACTTTCCTACACCCGTGTGGAAGAAGCCAGTTACCACTATAAACTGGAAGCTTTTGTGCTTTTTATTCAAAACCACGTTAAAAACGTACTTGAAAATGATAAGTTAATTGGGGAACGGGGGTTTCGACATTACAATAAGGACCAGGGATCGCTGCAAGGAAAAAAACTCTTATTGACCAAGGAGGATCTGGCCAAAGATCTGCAAACTCCGCAAGCCGTTAAGGCCATCTATCCTTACGATTTTGAAATTGTTTCCCGGGAAGACATTGCCGATGCCATCAAAAGACAGGATCCGGATGTCGTCTTTTTACATAAAGTCGGTCCGGAAGGCACCCGCATTCGTGCGCGCGTTTACAAACTGCTGGTGGGGGCTGCAGATTCCAAACTGTATTATTGGGACTATGGCATGATTAAGCATGTCAGTGACGATGCTTTTCAGGAAAAGGATTTGAAAAAATTGAAATAGATCTGAGCCATTTAGCTTCATTCCTTTTCGTCGTCCCAATGGCTTTGTCGTCTCTATATCTTTTTAGTTTCCGGTGCTTTTTGATAAATTTGCACAAATTTAATTTGGAAAAGCATGGCAGACGATAAAAAGATTATTTTTAGCATGGTGGGGGTCAGTAAGGTGTATCCACCACAAAAAAAAGTGCTTAACAATATTTACTTGTCCTTTTTCTACGGGGCAAAGATTGGCGTTATTGGTCTCAATGGCTCCGGTAAATCAACCTTGTTGAAAATTATTGCCGGATTGGAGAAGAACTATCAGGGAGAAGTGGCCTTCTCACCCGGTTATTCCGTCGGTTATCTGGAGCAGGAACCGCATTTGGATGAAAGCAAAACGGTGCGTCAGGTAGTTGAGGAAGGCGTTCAGGAAGTAGTGAATGTGCTGAGCGCCTACGAAGCTGTTAACGAACGCTTTGGTGACCCCGAAGTCTTGGAGAATCCTGATAAAATGCAGGCGTTGATGGATGAACAGGCCCAGTTGCAGGAAAAAATCGATCAGTTCGATGCCTGGAATCTTGATTCAAGGCTCGAACGCGCCATGGATGCCTTACGCTGCCCGCCAGAAGATCAGATTATTGCAGAGCTCTCGGGTGGTGAGCGCCGTCGGGTAGCCTTGTGCCGCTTATTGCTTCAGGAACCCGACATTTTGCTGTTGGATGAGCCCACCAACCATCTGGATGCTGAATCTGTTCAGTGGTTAGAGATGCACTTGCAACAATACAAAGGAACCGTTATTGGTATCACCCACGACCGTTACTTTTTAGATAACGTTGCGGGATGGATACTTGAACTGGACAGGGGAGAGGGGATTCCCTGGAAGGGCAATTATTCCTCCTGGCTGGATCAAAAATCCAAACGCCTTCAGCAGGAAGAGAAGCAGGCTTCTAAACGACGACTCACCCTTGAGCGGGAGTTGGAATGGGTCCGTATGGCTCCCAAAGCCCGTCAGGCCAAATCGAAAGCCAGATTGGCCGCTTACGAAAGTCTGCTCAAAGAGGATGTGAAGCAGAAGGAAGAGAAGCTGGAGATATTTATTCCTAACGGACCACGCCTTGGTGATAAGGTCATAGAAGCACATGGCGTCTCCAAAGCCTTTGGAGACCGGCTGTTGTTTGAAGGTTTGGAATTCACCCTTCCACCCAACGGAATTGTGGGGGTGATTGGCCCCAACGGGGCTGGTAAAACAACTTTGTTCCGCATGATTATGGGACAGGAAGGAATTGATAAGGGAACCTTTGAAGTGGGAGAGACGGTCAAGATTGGCTATGTCGATCAATCCCATGCCGGCATAGATAATAACAAGAGCGTTTATGAAGTGATTTCGGGTGGACAGGAAACCATTCGCTTGGGCGGCCGGGAAATTAATGCAAGAGCTTTCTTGTCCCGTTTCAACTTTGCCGGTGCCGACCAGGAGAAAAAATGTGGTATGCTTTCGGGAGGAGAGCGAAACCGACTTCATTTGGCCATGACTTTGAAAGAGGAGGCCAATGTATTGCTGTTGGATGAGCCAACCAATGATATAGATGTGAATACTTTGCGTGCACTGGAGGAAGGTCTGGATGATTTTGCCGGTTGTGCCGTTATTGTGTCTCACGACCGTTGGTTTCTGGATCGTGTGGCCACCCATATTCTGGCCTTTGAAGGTAATTCTACCGTTTATTATTTTGAAGGTGGATATTCTGATTATGAAGAGAACCGCAAAAAGCGACTGGGAAATGCCGGTCCCCAAAGAATCAAATACCGCAAACTGGTCAAAGACAGCTAGTCCATCACCCATACATTCCCAGGAAAGCCCGGAGGACATGTTCTTCGGGCTTTTTGTTCCTATTAACGTTAATCGTTTAAATTTCCGACAGGGGTTGTAGTTCCTTTACGCGACTGAGGCGGGACAAAACTGGCCGGTGCAGATAATACATATTCAAGGCCCCTTTTCCCTTCACTTTCCGGGAAATACGCTTGATCATGTAGTAATGGTCCCGTATTAAATCATAGGTGTTTTGCGATACATTGATTTGCATGGGGTTGGAGTAGCTCTGCATGCGGGAGGCTGTGTTAACCGTATCACCAAAGATGTCAAATGACAGATTACTGTCACTAACAATGCCGGCAACAATGTCCCCGGAATTAATGCCTATTCTTATTTCCCAGTCGATTTTGTGACGGTGGTTATGTTCAATGATGTATTGGCGCATGCGTTCGGCCATTTTGGCGGCCATCAATGCATGGTTGCTGGTGTTATTCCACATGCCACTCACAGCCAGATAAGCATCGCCAATGGTTTTGATGCGGGTACAATTGTATTTTTGGGTGATTTGATCGAAGGCCGAAAAAATGGTTTGCAATTCATGGAGCAGTCTTTTCGGCGACATTTTTTGCGATTTAATGGTAAAATCCACCAAATCGGTCATGATAACCGTTACATTGCGAAAGCGACGGGGCGCGATCTCGCCGGTAGATTTCATGGTTTGGAGAATTTCATTGGGCAGTAACCCCTTTAAGAGGTCGTTGCTTTTGAGCTGTTCGTTTTCCAGCTCTTTTTTTTGTTGACGAAGCTGGTGGAGTGTGTTGGCCAAGGTGATGGCCGTGCGCACACGGGCCAGCAATTCATCCGGTTCAATGGGCTTTTTAAGATAGTCAATGGCCCCTGCTTCCAAAGCCACTCTGACGTGATCGGGCTGCGTAAAGCCGGAGACCATGATCACCGGGATGTCTTTGGTCGCCTGGTGTGCCTGCAAAGTCTGGAGCGCATCCATACCTGAAAACTCGGGCATTTCCCAATCCAGTAAAATGAGATCGGGTTGCTTAGCATGGCCAGAGTAAATACTTCATAGCCATTGCGGGCCCTGAAATAGGTGGCGTCGGTCAACATCTTATCCAGATGGCTGATCATGTACTCCACCAGATAATCGACATCATCTGCTATTAGTATTTTTGGTGCGTTCATCTAATTTTCTAAGGCAGGCAAAATTAGTGTTTTTTATGTTTTTATTACAATATCTCTCAATCTTATACTTAAAAAATGGCTGTTTTGTTTTAAATTTAGCCTTTAATATCTAAAAGTATTTGTCATGAGTGATAATAATTGGGCATTGTTATGCCATTTGTCAGCTTTGGCCATGTTTGTTTTCCCCTTGGGAAACGTGGTTGGTCCATTGGTTGTTTGGTTACTTAAAAAAGATGAAATGCCCGTGGTGGATCGGGAAGGCAAGGAATCCCTCAATTTTCAGATAACCATAACCATTTTTGCGTTTGTGGCGGGACTGCTGAGTTTTATTCTTATTGGCATCCCCTTATTGGTCCTGATTGGCATTGCCGATCTGGTATTTATTGTGCTGGCCTCTTTGGAAGTCAGCAAGGGGCGTTCCTATACCTATCCTTTTAATCTGCGTTTGATCAAATGATGTTGATTCACGATGATTTATTGGACAGTCTTTCTCAGGAGGCAAAGGACCATCCACGGAAGCGCAGGAATCATAACTTTCACACCTCTTTGGCCGACCCCATTAACCGGATGCTGAATGCACTGGAACCGGAAAGTTACGTTTGCCCGCATAAGCACGAAGGGCCTGATAAACGCGAGGTCTTTATTCGCTTAAAAGGGCGACTGGCGGTCTTTTATTTCGATGATGCCGGAGCGGTAACGGACCAGGTGGTGTTGGGTTCTGATGAGGGCAATTATGGCGTTGAAATTCCGGCAGGCACCTGGCATACCATAGTCGCACTAGAATCAGGCACCATCGTTTATGAAATAAAGGATGGTCCCTACCACCCTGAGGATGATAAGCATTTTGCGCCATGGGCCCCCCGGGAGGGGAGCGCTGAGGCGTCCGTTTATCTGCAAAAGCTGCTTAGTCTTTTAGGCGCGGATGGCCATGTGTAGGCGATTCCGGAAGGAGATGAAGGTCCTTCTCTGATATTTGGATATAGGTGGTTTTGTTTGGAACGGGCTGGTTGGGGGGCACATGAAAAAGGAGGCGGGTTCCGGAAGCGACCAGCCTGCATTCTACTTCAGTGAACTCTCCCATAAAGCGCTGTCGCTCTATTTGAACGGGAATGGACTGCCCATCCTTTTCATTGGTGAGTGATATGTCTCCCGGACGAAGGGAGAACAGAACTGGCTGGTCCTCGGTCAGGCCCACCGGGGCGTCCATGGCCAATGGGCCAAGATCGGTTCGTATTTGTCCGTTGACCATGCGCCCTTCAATGAAGTTGGTGTTGCCAAAGAAGCCCGCCAGATAAGCGTTTCGGGGTGATTTAAAGACGGCTTGCGGTGTCCCCTGTTGCAATACCTGTCCCTCTTTCATGACAATCACTTGGTCGGCCATGGCCATCACATCCCGGGTATCATGTGTGACAAAAATAACGGTGGAACCGGTTTTCTTTAACAGACTGTGTAGTTCCTGCCGAATTTGGTTCTTTTTCACCGTGTCAATATTGGAAAAAGGCTCATCCATTAACAGAATTTTTGGTCGGGGCGCCATTGCGCGGGCCAAAGCCACCCGTTGTTGCTGACCTCCGGACAACTGATGGGGGTAGCGGTTGTCATAGCCTGCTAAGCCCACCAGATCCATCATCTCAGAAGCCAGTTTCCTTTGGTTTTTCCCACTTTTTTTATTCAGTCCGAAAGTGATGTTTTTCCACACCGTCAGGTGCGGAAAAAGGGCATAATCCTGAAAAATGATGCCGATATCCCTTTGGGTAGGATCTGTAAATTGCTTGTTGTTAAAAGCGATCTTGTTCTGAATGGTCAGCGTTCCATGGTCGGCTGTCTCAAAGCCGGCAAGAATTCGCAAGGCGGTGGTTTTTCCGCAGCCACTTTCTCCCAATAAGCCAACAATTTCTCCCGCTTGAATGTCCAGCGAGAATTGACTCAAGGCGGGAAAGCGCGATCCGGGGTAGGTTTTGGAAATATGGCGGGCACTTAAAATGGTCATCGGACTGGGTTTTTAGTGATTTTACTGAGCAGGTAAACAGCGAGCAATCCCATGAATATGATAATGAGTGCGGAGGGCGCAGCCTCCGGCACGCGCTCGTCCGTGGCATATTCATAGGAACGGATGGCCAGGGTGTCAAAATTGAAGGGGCGCAATATAAGCGTCAAGGGTAACTCTTTGAGCACATCAATGAAAACCAGTAATCCGGCCGCCAAAACTCCGGGGCGAATCAATGGTATTATGATCCGTACAAGCGTGGTTCGGTAGGAATGCCCCAGCGACCGGGCGGCTTCATCCAGAGAGGTGGAGGTTTTTGTGAGACTGCTTTCGATGTTATTGAAACCTACTGCCATGAATCTTACCAGATAGGCAAAGAGGAGGGTTAACCAGGTGCCGGTTAAAATCAATTGACGGCCATTTTGGGTCAACAGGTTGAGTTGCGTGTCCATCCATAAAAAGGGAACCATGATGCCTATAGCTAATACTGCTCCGGGAATGGCATAACCCATGTTGCTAAAGCGCACCAAAACCTGGATCCATTTGGAGGGAAAGGACCGAAGTGTGTAACTGGTCAGGATGGTGGCCAGAACCACAATGCCGGCGGCAGAAGCAGCCAGCATAAAGCTGTTGATGATCAAGGGCAGGAAAGAATAATCCATGACCAACGGGAGGGTCAGGATGGCCCAGTAAATGAGCATGGCAGCAGGGATGGCGAATCCTAAAAGAACTGGTAAGGCGATTAATAGGCTGGTGGCATAGGCCCGGAAACCTTTTAGTTTGGTTTTTTGGTAGGGCCGGTATTGACCTTTAAGTGTGTCATATCTTTTGTTTCCCCGTTGCATGCGTTCAACGATTAAAAGGGCAAAAACAAGTATCATCAGGTATCCGCTGAGCTTTATGGCAGAAATTTTACTGCCAAATGAAAACCAGGCCGTGAAGATTCCGGTGGTAAAGGTATCTACACCAAAGTAGCTGACAACGCCATAATCGTTAAGCACTTCCATCAACACCAGGGAAACACCGGCCACCATGGCCGGACGGGCCATAGGAATGGCCAATCGCCAAAATTGACTCAGGCGACTGTGGCCCAGAGAGGCAGCTGCCTCAAATACAGTGGCCGATTGATTGGAGAACCAGACATAGGCGGATAGATAGACGTAGGGGTATAAGGAAAGTGCCAGAATAACGATGGCTCCCGGCAGCGAAAGGATGTTGAAGAACAAATAGGGACCCGTTTCCACCCCCCATGTGTTTCTGACGAAAATAGAAACAGGGGAGGTGTAATCAAGCAGGCCTGCCCAGGTAAACCCCAGTATGTAGGCAGGCATGGCAATGGGGAGAATAAGCGCCCATTGCAGGATGTTTCGCCCGGGGAAATCAAAAACACTCAGGACCCAGGCTGAGCCAACCCCGATGATGAGCACCAGCAATGACACTCCCAGCATTAACAATAAGGTGTTATAAAGATATCCCGGAAGCAATTCTTCTGTTATGTGCTGCCAGGCCAAATCGCCTGCCGACAAAAAGCCGGAAAAAATGGAAATCAGCGGAAGGGCCACCGTTGCAGCCAATAGAAGACTGCCAGCTACCCAGCCGTTGAAGTGCCGGCGTCGGAAAGTCGGTGACATCCTGAAACGACCGGGTCTCACTCCCATCCCACTTTGTTAAATATCAGGAGTCCCTTATTCAGACTTTCGCCCAATTGAAAAAGCGGTAAAGTATCGCTTTTGAACGTTCCCCAGCTTTGTAAAAGTTTGGGCCATTTAACTTCCGGATGAACCGGATATTCATAATTGAGTGCTGTAAAGGTCCTTTGGGATTCTTCGGTGAGCATGAATTCTATCAGGCGTACGGCGTTGTCATAATGGGCAGCATGGGCGGTTATCCCAATACCGCTTATATTAACATGCGTTCCGCGGTCCTGCTGATTGGGAAAAAACAGGCCCATTTCACGGGCCACAGCTCTTTCTTCCTGATTGGCGGAATGGAGTAAAAGTCCCATATAATAAGTATTGATAATGGCGATATCGCCCAGCCCTGCAGAAATAGCCTTCACCTGATCCCGATCGTTGCCGGTGGGTTGGCGCGCCATGTTTTGCACCAATTGAGCCGCCCACGCGGTGGCCTCTTCTTCACCCAATGCCGCTACCATTGAGGCCATTAAAGTTTGATTGTAATGGCTTTGGGAAGATCGAACCAGCAGGCGCCCCTCCCATTTGGGATGGGCCAGATCTTCATAAGTAGACAACTCCGCCGGGTTGACTCTGTCCCTGTGATACACCACAATGCGGGCCCTTTGGGTAAAACCCGTCCAGTGGCCATCTTTATCGCGAAGATGGGATGGTACGATGTTTTCCACATTTGGGGATGGCATGGGCTGGAGCAGGCCTTTGTTTTGGGCGTGAATCAGGCGTCCGGCATCGGCCGTGATCAGTACGTCGGCCGGACTGAGCGGGCCTTCCATTTCTAATCGGTTGATCAATTGATCAGAGTTGGCTTTTACCAGGTTTACTTCAATGCCGGTTTCCTCGGTGAAGCGTTTGAAAACCGCTTCATCGGCACGGTAGTGACGACTGGAATAAACGTTAACGATGTCTGCGTTGTCCTGGCAAGCCGTCGTAAACAGGAGTATCAAAATACTGACAGATAGAAGTTTGTAAATTTTCATGGTTTTGCTTTAATGATTCCTGATTGGGCATCCGAGGGCTGTATTTTCTAGGGGCAAAGTTAATTAGAATGATTCTAAATAAAAAGCAGATTTTTGTTAATTGATGGAATGGGCGGCTGGGGCCTTAAAAAATGAGTTGTGCTCATTTTTTCCGATTCTTTTTTACCTTTGCAGCTTGTAAACAAGTTAACAGATAGCCTTCGGCTAACAAATATTTCTATACATGGCTCAGAAACCATCCATTCCAAAAGGAACACGCGACTTTTCACCTGCTGAAATGGTTCGGCGCAATTATATATTCGATACCATTAAGGACGTTTTTCAATTGTACGGCTTTATGCCCATTGAAACACCCGCCATGGAAAATCTGGATACCCTTTTAGGCAAGTATGGTGAAGAGGGAGATAAGCTTCTGTTTAAGATCCTTAACTCAGGCGACTTTTTGGCCAAGGCTGATAAAAGTTTGCTCGCTGCCGGAGATTCTAACCGGGTCACCGGGCAGATCAGTGAAAAGGGCCTGCGCTATGATTTAACTGTTCCCTTTGCGCGTTTTGTGGTGCAGCATCAAAATGAAATAACCTTCCCCTTTAAACGGTTTCAGATACAACCGGTTTGGCGGGCCGACCGGCCCCAAAAGGGCCGTTATCGTGAATTTTTTCAGTGCGATGTGGATGTGGTGGGCAGTGACAGCCTGCTGAATGAGGTGGAACTCATCCAGATTGTGGATGAGGTATTCCGCCGGTTAAATATCCGGGTAGTTATCAAGTTAAATAATCGCAAAGTGCTGGCCGGAATAGCTGAAATCATCGGCGAATCTGACCGGATGGTAGATATTACGGTGGCCATTGATAAACTGGAGAAAATAGGGCTGGAAAAGGTCAATGCAGAACTCCGTGAGCGGGGGCTAAGCGCAGAGGCCATTGAAAAACTACAGCCCATTCTCGCTTTATCCGGTAACAATGCCGAAAAGTTGTCCGCTTTGGCTGGAATACTCGCGTCTTCGGAAGTCGGCAGCAAGGGGGTGGAAGAGCTGAACAAGGTATTGGATTTGGTGAACGGCCTGGATTTGCCGACTGATGTTGAGGTGGACTTAACCCTGGCGCGTGGACTGAATTATTACACGGGAGCCATCTTTGAGGTAAAGGCTTTGGATGTGGAAATTGGAAGTATTACAGGAGGCGGACGGTACGATGACTTAACCGGTATATTTGGCATGAAGGGTGTTTCGGGGGTAGGTATTTCCTTTGGCGCCGATCGTATTTTTGATGTGATGAATCAGATGGATCTGTATCCGGATGATGTTACCGCCGCTACCCAATTGTTGTTTGTCAACTTTGGTGAGAAAGAGGCAGCGCACTGCCTCCGTCTGGCGGCCGGGTTGCGCCAAAAAGGTATCCGCACCGAGATTTATCCGGATGCGGCCAAAATGAAAAAGCAGATGAGCTACGCCGACAAAAAGGGGATCCGTTTTGTAGCCATGGTTGGGGAAGATGAAATGACAAAAGGACTCATCACCCTGAAAAATATGCAAACGGGTGAGCAATCCGCCTTTGGTTTGGATGAGGTGGCCGACGTTGTGGGAAGATAGTTCGCTTTGAGGATGAAGCTATCAGGATGTCCTGTTGTGGCCTTTATCCCCTGAATGCTCCGCTTTTATTTCCCTTATTTGACGAATGAGTCTCATTTTAAATTCATGTTCGGCATCGTAGAGTTTGATGACCTGGTCGATGGACAGTATTTTCTTAAACTTTTTATGGTAATCATATTCCATCTTTTCTTCTTCCCATTTTAATTGTATTTGCTTGTCAATAGACTTTTCTTTTTCGACGGCCGAAAGTTGGTCGAAGTCTTCCTTGAGTTGATTCCTTTCCCTCCAGCGCGCTTCGCCCAGGCTGTCTTTCTTTTCTGCATATTGATTATACACCGGCCAGAATATTTGGGCATCGGCACTGGAAAGTCCAATCTTTTCTGTTAAAAAGGCCACTTTCTGAGCTTTTAGTTGTTCAATTTTATCGTGTTTGGAGCGATCATCCTGCGCAATCATCAGTTGCGTAAGAACGGATAGGAGCAGTATGGTTATAAATCGGTTCATAGTGTGGTTGGTTTAGTTGTTTATGATTTACCGAATAGACGTCAGCATGACGATATCTTCTTCATCAATGCCTATGAAAAGCAGGCTGTCAGGGTAGAGCTCGAAGTTGCTGTGGGCTTCATTGGTCAGCAACTTCATCAATTCGAATTCATCCAGGTCGTCGGCCGTTGAAAATTCATAAATCAGCGCTGCTTCACTTTGGCCGACCATTTGATTGGTCATCATTTTTTGAGGAAGAAGCTGATAGATAAGGGCAATGATTAAAAAGGCGGCAGCCAGGCCAATCCAGGGGGCCACCACTTTGGATCTTTTGATCGATCGAAAGGGTGTGTTTTCATTTTGAATCTTTTGCATCATCCGCGATTCAAAATGATCAAAATAGCCATCAGGTACTCTGAAGTCATTTTGCCGTAGGTGTTTTTATGCGCTTTTGCCATATGTAGCAGTTTTTGTGGAGATTTTTGTTTTTAGACAAGGTTGAGTGTTAAAGGTTTAATTGGGTTATGGATGATTGTTATCATTAGAACAATTCTTGTTTTATAAGGGATTCAATTTTTCGTACCGCATGAAAATAGGAGGCTTTAAGTGCTCCCACAGAGGTGTCTAATATTTCAGCCATTTCTTCATATTTTATATCGTCAAAGTATTTCATGTTGAAAACCAGTCGTTGCTTATCCGGTAAAGAAAGAATGCTTTTTTGCAGTCTGCTTTGTATTTCATCGCCTGAAAACAACGGATCCATGTCCAGCTTGTCGGAGAGTAAGTATTCCAGGTCGTCCGGAGAATTAATCAATTCTGCTCTTTTTTTATTCAGGTGGTTGAGTGCCTCGTTGGTGGCGATGCGATAAAGCCAGGTGTAAAAGGAGGAGTCTCCTCTGAAATTTTCCAGATTTTGCCAAACTTTAATAAAGGTGTTCTGAAGTAAATCATCTGCATCTTCGTGCACGATTACCATTTTCCGCAAATGCCAATACAAACGTTGTTGATATTTTTTTATCAGCATCGCAAATGCCCGTTCTTTTTCTTTCGGAAAACGAGCCATTGACAGTATCTCTTGATCGGATAAGTGCATGATTGATTTTTCTGGTTGTGAAGGTATAAAAAAAAGGATTACTTTTGCACCCTCAATTTGGACATTGAAAATTAGGGGAAATTGAACCTCCGTCTAAATGTGATGTTCCAAATGTTTTGATATGTTCCATAAAATAGTAAAATAGAAATGGCCTTAAAATGCGGTATTGTGGGTTTACCCAATGTTGGTAAATCTACCCTGTTCAATTGTTTGTCAAATGCCAGAGCGCAATCGGCTAACTTCCCTTTTTGTACAATTGAACCCAATGTGGGGGTCATTACGGTGCCTGATGACCGACTGGTGGAGTTGGAGCGTTTGGTTAAACCACAGCGCGTTCAGCCAACAACTGTTGAGATTGTGGATATTGCCGGACTGGTGAAGGGTGCCAGTAAAGGGGAGGGCCTGGGCAATAAGTTTTTGGCCAATATCCGGGAGACCGATGCCATTATCCATGTGCTGCGCTGTTTTGAGGACGAGAATGTCACACATGTGGATGGGTCGGTGAATCCTGTCCGTGATAAAGAAGTGATAGATATTGAGTTGCAATTGAAAGATCTGGAGACCGTCGAAGCCCGTCTTCCCAAAGTGGAGAAAATAGCTAAAACCTCCAAGGACCAGGATTCTAAGAAACTCTATGAAGTTCTGGTTAAATATAGGGAGGCCCTGCTATCCGGCAAGTCTGCCCGGACCGTAGAACTGACCGATCCGGAAGCAAAGGTAGCACGTGACTTGTTCTTGCTGACCAATAAACCGGTGATGTATGTTTGCAATGTGGATGAGCCGTCCGTTGTCCAGGGCAACCACTTTGTTGAAGCCGTGAAAGACGCAGTGAAGGATGAGAAGGCCGAAGTTCTGGTGATTGCTGCTCAGACGGAGGCAGAAATAGCCGAGTTGGAATCCTTCGAAGAACGCCAGATGTTTTTGGAAGATTTGGGCTTAAAAGAGTCGGGCGTGGCCAAGTTGATCCGGACGTCCTATAAGCTATTGGAACTGCAAACCTTTTTCACGGCAGGAGAAAAAGAGGTGCGTGCATGGACCTTTCCCAAAGGTGCAGTGGCTCCTCAGGCAGCGGGTGTCATACATACCGATTTTGAAAAAGGATTCATCCGGGCGGAGGTCATCAAATATGATAATTTCCTGAAATTTGGCTCAGAGCAGGCCTGCAAAGAGGCCGGAAAAATGAGTGTGGAAGGCAAGGAATACGTTGTTTGCGATGGAGATATCATGCATTTTAGATTCAATGTGTGATGTTGTTTTTTGAAGTTATTCCCACTTTTAATTTTAAGTTGTCAGTTAAAGATAGTATTTGGTTTTGATTAGATAGTACCAGTAAGTACATATCTAATGAAAAAATAGTTAAATAATCCTAAGGGCCAAGTTCATACGTTGGTGGTATGAAAATTAATGGTTTTCTTTGTATCAACGTTTAATAATAAAAAAAGTACAATTGACCACTAAAAAGAAAAAGAAAGTGAGATTTAATGTATTAAGAACAGAGGAGAAGGAGACCGAAGCCATTGCAAGTTGAAGAGAAAGATTTTTATCTATTCTGTGGTGGAGGTCATTATCGTGCTCGTTTTGATCGCGTTTGGTACTTTCCTGTTTAGTATCACCCTTTCATAAGCATACAGGAACTTAGGAATTAAGCTTCTACTATTAATAATAGTTAGGCATGTAATACGTATTGATGAAATGCGGTCATTACATGTCTTTTTTTTGTCTTTTCTTTTACGCCAGAAACAGCTCAAATTGTTTCCGGGCAATTTCCTTTCCGTCCAACCATGTAATGAGTTCCCAGGTCCCTGCTTTATCTTCATAGGGGGGCCACACGGTGTCTCCAAGAAAAAAGGACCAGTCGTTAGCGGGTACCGTCTCCTCACCTTCAAAGGGAGGTGCTGGTTCTCCCGCGTCATTTAAAAACGGTGGGTGGTGAATGACGAAGGTCAGGATGCTGCCTTTGGCCTTTTTTAGTTTGAGCACATAGCCAAATTCGATATCCTGTTCTACCGGAATTTGCGTGGTAATCTGCCTTAGCTTTGGGAGATTTTTGGAGGTCCGGTTCCATGGCTCGTAAATGCCATGGCTGTAGAGTTCTATTTCGGGACGTCTTTTAGGCATTTTACTGCAGATGGTATCTTAATTGGTCCAACATGATCGGAATGTCTGTTTCTTCAACTTCATGGTTCACCAGCATTTCTTTGTCGTTGTTGAACGACTCGAGAAAGGCATTAAAAGAGTGACCGGGAAAAGTGACGCATTTTTGGTACCATTCCAAAGCCAATTGTCGATGTCCCTGGCACCACATGATGTGTCCCATGTTGAAATAATCGTGCTGGGTTGGTTTTTCCGCTAAAATTTTCTGGCTGTATTTTTGCGCCTGATCAAATTTGCCCAGAGCCAGGGCACACCAGGCAATGGGTCGCCATACTTTTTGGTTGCCCGGATCCAGATATTCAACTTTGAAATAGTATTTCAGGGCCTGCTCAAAATTCTTTAATTCCAACAGGCAGTGCCCAATACTCACCTGTGTGTGGAGATTGTCCGGTGCTGATTTCTCGGCTTCCATATAGTATTCCAGGGCCTTCTCAGGGTTTTTCAGATAGCGATAGCACAGGGCTATTTTCTTGAGATTCCAAACCTGACCATGGTCAAATAGATCTGCCTGCAGATACAAATCCAAAGCCAGATCATAACGGTTCAATTGTTGCTGACAAAAGGCTTGCTTTTGCAGTATTTGCATGGAGGGTTGGGTCTTTTCAGACAGTTTGCCAAAGGCCTCGAGGGCCTCTTTGAAGCGATCTTTTTCAAAAAGATAGGCCCCCAACTTTCTCAGAAAGTCTTCATCGGGAAACAGGGTCTCAATAAAATGGCAATTGTGAAAATCCAAAGGTGTGGAAAAGGGGTCCTGGAAGCTGCTCCGTCTGGGATGAACCTTGAAAAACCGGTATAAATCCTGTATGTATTGATTGGAGATGGCCAGTGCTTTTTTATCCGCATCAATGAGTTCGTCGCTCTTTTCAACTTCCCGAATCGCTCCCAATTCAGCCATAAACATTTGGCCCATCATTTCCTTTTGTGCAGCCGGCATCTGCGGGATGCTCAAAATAAGCGAGTACTTATCCGAGTTGCAGAGGATGCCTGATTGGGCCATGCCTTTAATCAGATCCGGATTCCTGAAAGGCCCGGATTCATTCTTAAGGACATCGTCCACAATGGGATTGGGCCAGGGAAAGGGCATAAACCAGTTTTCCGTGTTGTTGAAAAACGGAAAATGCTTCAACATTCTGAAAGTAGATAAAAACAAGTCGGCTCCCTCCATCTGCAAACGAGAGAACTCCTCCAGCTTACCCATCAATTCAGGTGAATCGGAAAAAATATCCTCCCAGTCGGG
Organism: Geofilum rubicundum JCM 15548; assembly: GCF_000974365.1. GTDB lineage: Bacteria > Bacteroidota > Bacteroidia > Bacteroidales > Marinilabiliaceae > Geofilum > Geofilum rubicundum. The sequence goes on along the minus strand of NZ_BAZW01000016.1, from coordinate 21,647 downwards.
GTTCTTGCCCTCCTTAAAACCATCTCCGATTATGTTGTCCAGGTCCAGCCGATCCCTTAAGTTGGGATGGATACGGGCCACCTCAGGCAATATTTCATCCGTTAATTTCCGGGCCAGTTTTTCTGTTTCACTGGTACGCATGATTTGAATAACCATGTTTCGCAAAGCATCTTTGTGCGCGGACTTTTCTTTCAGTCGGTTTAATTGATGGCCAATTTCAGGATAGAGCGCCAACCGTTGATCATATTTGTACAGATTGAGCAGCAGTCCCACCAGTGCTCTTTGCGATACTTCCTGATGTGGATGGGCCACCAGTTTGAACAAAAGCAGAAAGGCCTCCTCGTTAAAATGGTGCAAAAGATGCACCGTGGCAGCACTTACCAAGACGGATTGTTGTGGCCAGGGCAGACTTCCTTCGGTAAAGATATGGGTGATGACTGTGTTTTGTGTTTTGTATAAATGGCTTTGGGTTAAGAGACGTTCAAATATTTCACGAACCCCTTCATTAAAAACCTCAGAGGGACCGACTTCCTTATCCTGCATCAAGAGTGAGCGATCCATTTCCTGACGACATTTTTCCATGTTTTCTTCCAAGGCTGTATCAGAGCTTCCCTGATGCTTGCGCAGCACTTCAAAAAACAGGCCTTCTCCCAGTCGGCTATAAAGTGACAGGAAAATTTCGTCCGCTACGGATAAGATATCTGTAACCAAGTGGTTGTAAATCTTTTGTCTTTCGGGGTCGGCAAAACCTTCCACCGTATAGCGGAGCATGCTTTTGTAGGTGATTTCAATATTATAGAGGGTGTCGATTAAATCGCCCTTGTGCGTTTCCTTAACCAGTTCCTGCAAACCATCCAGAGCCTCTTTTAATCTTTTGTTGTTAAGCAGGCCATTGATTTTGGTTTGTTCCTGGCGTATTGAAGAATGGTTCATTGTTTTACTTTTCAAATTTCAAAATAACATCAACACCTGATTCTTTTACCTCCCCTTGTATCAACCGGATGGATAATCGGCGACTGATTTCGTATTCAAGGGTAATGGTCTCAGGTGTAATGGATTCATTTTCTGCTTGACCAAAGCTTCTTTGGTAAGTCACAAACAGGTCGTTGGTAATATATTTACCCACCATAAAGGTAGTGTTTTGCCAGTTATCTCCGGCATCAATTTCTATCATATCCAGGTTAAAGGTAGACCCAATGGTTTTGCTCAACTGGGAGGACAGCAATCCGGTCAGTATGCGGGAAGGCATGGCGTTGGAGACGCCTTCCTGGTTGCCATAGTTGAGGTCATCAAAGGGTTGGCCAAAGAGCAGATAGGCCATGGCATCCGCTTCAGGAAGGGGGACATCGTCCAATACAAAGCTGATTTGCGGGTCTTTGGCCGTACCTCCAACCGAAAGCGTCAACACCCTCTTGAGTCGCTCCTTGTCTCTAAAGGTATAATCGGCCTCAAGGTCCACCGAAGGATTTAGTGTTTCGCCTCCGGTGAAGGTCAGTTCTCCTTCCTGAATCACCAGTTTTTTTCCATACAGCGTATAAAAGCCACGATGAATCCCCAGAGAACCGAATAACTCAAACACCCTGCTGTTCTTGACCACATCTAGGTTTCCGTACAATTCCATTTGCATATCGGGCGAGTGGATCCATGTGTTGCGGGGTACATCCAGGCGAATGGTTCCGGTGAGTTGGTCCATCAAAACAGTAGGCTTCTGAGGCAATTCCTGGACATTCTGTGTAGTATCTAAAGCTTCGTCTTGTTTTTTTCTTTCTCCGTCTTTTAGGGATTGCACCAACAGCGGGTCGTTCAGCTTACCCCGATCCTCCGTCATTTTCAGCAGGGCCGGGAGGTTAAAACTGGAACGCAGCACTTTGACTTTTCCGCCAAAGGTGGGATCGTTGTCCTCATCTTTAAAAAAGGCATCCGCATCTATCTGTACTTCGTAGTCGCGGTGACGGGTCACAAAAAACTCTCTGGCTTTTACGGTCATGTTGGTGGAGGTTATTTTGCCCTTTAGCAGCGACGTATCCATGGCCAATGCCCCCTGAGCTAAAAACGTGCCCTTTAAATGGCGAATAAATAACGAATCCAGTTTAACGTCCGTGTCGTCCACCGATAGTTTTAATCGGATATCTTTATAGTTAACCCCATATTCGGGCAGTGGCAGTTCTCCTTTTTCGATGTCCAGAGATCCTTTGAAGTGCGGATTGCTGACGCCACCCTCTATATCCATATTGATGGTTAGCAGTGCTTTTGGCAGATCCAGATCCTCTTTTTCCAGGAAAAAGCCCCCCAGTCTTGTTTTTCTGGTTTCAATATGGCCCCTGAAGGTTTGCGGCCAGTGGATGAGCAGACTGTCCGCCAGTTGCATCCGGAGCGGCGTGATGCCGTTGATAGTAATAGAATCGCCTTCTATGTTATGGATGGCCACATCAAAGGAGGCGGTATCGCCGGGGTAGTTAAAGCTGGCAGAAATGGTGGACAGGGCGAAGGGTGCCATCTCCATTTCGCTGAGGGCGGCGTTGCCATCCATGACAAAGTTATCTTGATGACCATCCATGTTCAGCGACAAGGAGGCCCGGCCTTTTAGCGGCTGGTCGGTTAGACCAAAGTGAGACAATAATTCAAGATTAAAATTTTGGATATCCGCCTGCAGTCTTATAGTGTCGGGCATTTGAAGGAGCGCCTCCGTATTAAAAACAAACAGGGAATCGCGCTGGTCTGACAACCCGAAGTCTTTCATCGAAATCAGGGAATCACTGTAGGTGATATAAGCCGTATCGGTATTTAGTTTTAGGTTGGCATGGGGGGAATTGAAATCAAATCGGCTCAGTTGGGCGGCCAGGCCAGCGCTAAAGTCGCCGGATGCCGTCAAAAGAAGTTCCAGTTCCTCCGGCAGGTAGGCATCTATATCTACCCGCCAAAGTGCGTCCTTAAGGGTGCCATCCACAAGCAGAGAATCCACTGGCTGGTCGGCCGCCTCAATCATCCCGGCCTGTAAATGGACATCCACTTCCGGGCGGTTGTTTTGGATCAGTCCCCGCGCCGACAGCAGCATGGTATTGACTGCCAGAGTGGTGTCTAAGCGCAGACTGTCGGTCTCCATTGAGAAATCAATGGACAAAGAGTCTGTAGCGCCTTCTGCCTCAGCGTTAAAAGAGAGGTGCTCCCATTCGGCAGGCTGTGAAAAATAATGTTTAAAGGCCCCGGTGTTGAATACGTCACCCCGGAGATGCAAAGATAACTCACCGGATAGTTGGTAATCACCTTTCAGGCCCGTTTGAAGCGATTCGTTGGACAGGTTCAGTGTATCCAGTTGGAGGTGCTTGTCGGCATAGCTTCCGGCCAGCCAAAGTGTATCCATGGGAATGTATTCTGCAACGGATTCCCAAAAACTTCCTGAGAACCTGGCTTGCGGGTGATCGGTACCCAGACCGCGTCCATCCACCTGAATGGATAAATTGACCACACTGCTGTCTAAAACTTCGGGCAAAATTTGGTGGACGGCCAGATTCTTGGTGGTGACATGGGCCCGGAAGGGACCATTGGGGGTGTTCAGGTTCAACTCCGCAGAAGTGGTCAATTGGCCGAATTCTCCATTCAGCCCAATATTCGCCACTGTTTTTCCGGCCAAATAACTGGCGTCGATGTCCCCCTTTTGAATCAGGTAGTTTTCCCATTTCGAGTCATGAATGGATCCTTTGACGATCAACTTCGGGGAGGAAGCCTTTAAGCCATTTCCTGAAATGGCCAGACGGGCATTCAACAGCAGGGGCAGCGTGTCTGTTTCCAACCAATTGTTCGGGTTGAAGTTTTTGACATCCAGGATAAGATCCACCGGAACGGTATGCCGCAAGCTGTCGCTGAGTAACCCTTCAAAATTTTCAATGTTGCCCGAAAGGTTTATGGATTCCTGGTTATGAGCCAGTTGAATGTTTAGATCCAGCTGGCCATCCTTGGAGGCGACATTTAAAAGCAGCTCAGGATGTGCCGGTATTTTGATGTCGGGCAGCACAAAAACAAACTCTTCCGTATGAACGGCCGGCCATTCCAGATCGGCCTTAAAATCCTTTAAACCGGCATATTCACCTTCAATAGACAGCTCATTGAGTCGGGTGACCATTTTAAAATCCCGAACCGTCCATTCTTTAAAGTCGGATTGCAATTTGACCTGCAGCGATTTCAGGTTAAAGTCGGGTTGGTGACTGGTAAAGGAAAGATCGTCGAGCTGGGCAGAGAGCTCCTCGGTAGCATATCGGCCCTTGATATCTATATTTAAGGCTTCAACCTTTCAGGAATAAGGGAATCGCTTGAGTGGACAGCTATTTGTCCCTCCCGGAGAAGGAGTTGGTCCAGTATGACCACAAAACCAAAGGGTTTTGTGGTTTTCGGTTCCTTCGCCTCTTTTTTCGGCCATATCTGGCTGAAGTTCCAGATGCTGTCCTGGTCGCGGCTCAATCTGATATCGGGGTGGTCCAGCAAAACAGAACGGACTTTTATCTGCTGGCTGAGCAGGCGCAAAGGGGCGTATTTCAGACTTATTTCTTCGATGGTTATCAGGGTGTCTGAATTTTCCTCAAGGAGGGTGACGTCCAATAGCTGAAGGTGGGTGAAGAAATTGCCATTCAATTCGCCTACCGACAGGGTGCCGTGGATGTTTTTGTTGGCCAATTCGAGGGCCTTGTTTTTAACGGTCGACCTGAACCAGGGGGTCTGCGTAGCCACCAGCAAGCCCATCACTATAAAGAATAGCGCAAAGAGAATCCATAATAATATGTTGAGTGTTTTCTTCATAAGTGCTTTCTCAGAATGCATGACCAATATTAAAATGAATTTGCCACTGGTTGTCGGTGTCCCACACCGGCCGGGCCGCATCAATACCTACTGGTCCGATAGGTGTCGTAAACCTCAGCCCCCCGCCGGCTGAGAAACGTATTTCATCGATTGAAAGGTCCTCTGTCTTTTGCCAAACATTACCCACGTCCATAAAAACCACCATGCTTAAGGGGCCAAAAAGGCGGATCCTGGGCTCAATGCTGGCCTCCACAGTGCTAAATCCACCAGTTGGCGTATTTTTATCATCCTTTGGCCCCAGCTGTTGTCGGGCCCAGCCCCTGACAGAGCGACTGCCACCGGCAAAGAAGCGCTCTTCAACCGGTATGACATTATTGCTACCTGAACCGGGATGAATGATACCAAACTTTATGCGTGAAGCCAAAATAAGGTCATCTCCCATCTCTTGATAATTTTTAGCCTCTAGCTGAAATTTAATAAAGGGGTATCTGCCCGGTAAAATCATGCTGTTCGATTTGGCATTAAAGGCCACCGTGAAGCCATCGGATGGATTGAAACGCGGACTGGCATTATCGAATAGCACACCGGCTGTAACACCTCCCTTTGAGTAATTGTCCAATAAGATACCGCCATCACTGACTTTGGCAATTGAAGTGGTGTCGAGATCCACCTTTTCGTAATAAAGGCTGAAAGAGCTGTTGAGCGCATCGGTTAGACGTTGCAGCAAGGTCAGTGTGGCCGAATAGGAAAACAGCTCATATCCCGATTCTTTAAGTTTCTTCACCGTAGGGGCGAGGGCCAGAGAGGAATTGGGACTAAAAACCGCCGGCTGTGTCAGTTTGACTTCAAAACGATAGGGTTCCAAAGCAGAATGTTTGGCATAAAAATTTAGTCTTCTGGCGCCCCCGGGAAAGTTCAGTACCCGAAAATTGACGAAAGTCCGGAAGCGATCCTCCCGACCAAATCCAACACCCAATCGGGTAGTCGTGGCCGGCGCCTCCGTAATGTCAATTTTTACCGGGATGGTATCTTTTTTGTCGCGTGAAAGTTGCGCCTTCATAGAGGCAATGCGGAAAGTTCCCAATTGATAAATCTGCTGCTGGGAGCGATTCAGCTTATCCCGGCTATACACATCTCCTTGTTTAAAGGATAGTTGCTGGCGGATTAATTTCTCCGGTGTCCTTTCCTGGCCGGTGAGGGAAATGTTTCCGAAATAGCTGAGCGGTCCGGCATCGGTATTCCAGATAATGGTGGCCTGGTTGGCAGCGGTGTCTGTTTGGATCAGCGGTTCCGTTTCAGCGTAGGCGTAGCCTGGTCCACCATCAGGCGAACAATGTGATCGCGATCGTTCCAGACCAATTCATCACGGAATCTTTTTCCTGGTAAGGCTTCCAGTACTTTTTTACCTTCATAGGCCATTTTTATTAACTGGCCATTAAACACGGAATCCTGTCCCGAAAAAATAACTGAATCAATGGTGATGGGTTCGTTTTCTTTCACCACAAAAGTCAGTTCAACTTTAGAATTCCGCTTTTTGGTTTTAACAAGGGGCTCCTCTATTTGAACATTTAAGAATCCTTCTGATTGGTAAAAATGGGTGAGCTCTCTGATGTTCATGCGGGCAGCCTCTTCTGAATAATAGGAGGGGTCTTTTCCAAAGATCTTTTGACCCAGCCATTTGTTCGCAGAAAAGGAAATGGCCTCTTCCAGATCTTTGTCGGAAAATTCCTGGTTGCCTTTGAATTTAAGTTTTCGAATTTGTTGGGAATGGCCTTCTGTTGAGAAAATGGCAAGTCCGTTTTGCCCTGCCGTTGGACAGGGCAGAACCCAAAGTATGGACAAAAGTATTTTGAGAATAAGTATTTTCTTCAAGTGCTGTGCTGTTTTGAATCAAAGATAAGGAATATTGGGGGTTTAATTAAAAACCCCGGGGATGAATTGTTGGCAATCGGGACAAATATTGGTGGTCAATCTGCAGGTGATTAATCGGTTTCCCATGCGGTTGATCAGTGGTTCGCCGCAGTGGTGACACAGGGTTATTTCCCGGTGATGGATGGGAAGGTTACCAGTATAAACATAGTGGATGTTGGCATCCTTTGCCGTCTGAGCAGCCTCTTCGACTGCTTTTACGGCGGTTGGCGGAACGCCTAATAGTTGATGGGTGGGAAAGAAGCGGCTAAAATGGAGAGGCGTATGACTAAAGCCATTGTCTGCCAACCAGGCACACATTTTTTTGATGGCGTCTAAATCATCGGTCCACCCCGGTATGATGAGGTTCGTTATTTCGAGCCAGACTTTTTCTTTTAACAAAAGTTGCAGGGTCTTTAATACAGGTTGGAGTCTGGCAGAACAAAGTTTTTCGTAGGTGTCGGCGACAAAGCTCTTCAAATCGATATTGGCGGCATCCAGATAGGGGATTAGTTCTTTGAGGGGTTGGGGATTGATGTAGCCCGATGATACCATGATGTTTTTAAGTCCAGCTTTGCGCGCCAGGCGGGCTGTGTCGAGCATCAACTCGTAATATACGGTGGGCTCGGTGTAGGTGTAGGAAATAGATGAACAGCCGATTTTTTGAGCCATCTCAACTATTTGAGCAGGTGTCATGGTTTGCTCCGGCCTGAAGCCGGAGGGAGCCACTTGCGAAAGGTCTGCATTCTGACAGTTCAGACATCTTAGATTACATCCTCTGGTGGCTATGGAAAGGGTTTGACTCCCAGGTAAAAAATGGAAGAGGGGCTTTTTTTCCACGGGATCGATGTGCCATGCCGCTACCTGGTGGTAGGCATGCGTCACCAATTCGTTATTAAGATTTTGGCGCGTGCGACAGATGCCTGTCTCATTGGGTTGGAGAAGGCAGAAATGAGGGCATAGCAGGCAGCGGACGCCTGACGCTTCGGTTTTCCACCAAGTGGCAGGGTGTGTCATATCTTAAGCGGTTTTCTTAAGCGGTTTTATCACTGAAGACAATGGCTTCATAGATATATATATCGGCCTCCTTCCATCCATCTGCGCCGATTTTAGCTTTATCGCGTGCGCAATGTTCCAGCATTTCCAGAGTGCTCCAATTCATACGGGCGGCTACCTGAGGCAGGAAGGTGCCTGATGCTGGTCTTTTTTGATCAATATGCCATGCTTTCCGGGGATGATCTCTCCGATGTCTTTAATTTTCCGGGTCGGCGTCAGGACCGAAATTTCAATTTGTATGTCGTGATACTCCTCACGTTCCAGCGGCTTAAAGCGCGTGTCCTCGATGGCAGCAGATTTGGCCACTCGGTCGACCACCTGCCAAAGGGGCTCATCCTCGCCTATATGACCTATGCAACCAGCCAGGTGGTTGTCCCGGTAAATAGAGACAAAAGCGCCGGTGCGCGTTTTAAGGGCCAGCGGCAAGGCAGATGTTTTGGTGGTGATGACTTTTTTGGTGAAGATGGAGCCAATGCTCTCTCTGGCTCGCTTTATCAAGAGGAATTTTTCAGCCTCTGATAGATTGAAACATTTGGTCTTTGGTGAAGAAATAACCATGGCATCATAACCTACCACCCGCTCTTTATCCCCCAACGGTGAATCCCCGGAATTCTCGTAAAGAATTTGATGAAACTGTAAGTCGCTGTCGTGTTCCGTTATATTTAGAAGGGTTAAGGTGGCCGACCAGCCACAGAGGGAGGTCGCTAGGTTGGGAATGTCTTTGTGTTCGTTGCCATGGAGGGTCTCCATAAGTTTGGCCGGACTGTTTTTCAGGATGGCTTGTATGGTGGCATTATCCACCGTTTTGGCTGCTTGATAGTCCGGATAGTGCGAAAAATCAGTACTGATGATAAAAAGGTTTTCATCGGTGAACCAGGCTTGCAATATTTCAGCAATGTCCTTGGTGGTTTCAGCGTTGTGGGTGCCGATGAGGATGGGGACTATTTTAAACGGCCTTTGCAGGTGGTATTGCAACAGTGGCAGGTGGACTTCCAAAGCGTGTTCCTTGTTGTGCGGTTGTTGACTAAAAGCGAAGTAGGGCGAAGCCAGCGTCAGTCTCTCTGCTGTTTCGACATCTACCGAAACCAGACCCAGAGGGGTTTCAAAGGCCCTTCCCCTATACACGGATGCCCCATCGAAGTTGGCCCGATGACTGGAGCCAATGATGAAAATGGTGGCATAGTCGGCATTGGGGTTAAGCTGATTAACACCTGATGCGGCCACTTTACCCGAATAAGGATAGCCTGCATGTGGTAACAGGAGGGCTCTGGCTTTTCGGGAGCTTGAGATCAGTGGGTTTTTGGCCCCATCAAAAAGTGCTTTTATTTGTTGACGGAGCATCTCCGGATCCGATTCGTAGAACATTCCGGCAACGGCTGGTTGTCTAATGGTATCCATTTTGCTGTATTTTTGGGTGGTTTCTCTTAAAGGTACAAAAAAAATGCCGTCATGGCTAAAAAAAAATGGCTGAGCCAATTTTCTAAAAACTATAAACTTAGGAAAGGTGAGGGGAGAGATGAAGGAAAAAATATCATTTTTTTTGTTTTGTTTTGTTGCAGGTTCCAAAATAAGCCCCTATTTTTGCAGCGCATTTGAGAGGAACACACACCAATCAAAACACATGTTGACTCAGTAGCTCAGTTGGTAGAGCACATCCCTTTTAAGGATGGGGTCCTGGGTTCGAACCCCAGCTGAGTCACCACTCAAGAGAGATCATCATAGCGATGGTCTCTTTTTTATTTTATTGTTGATGATAGCAGTTAGAGTGTCTTGACCTCCTTTTTCTCAATCAAAAAAGATTTGCAAAAATGCCGGAGCTCATTGGATAGATGAAGCTGTTGTGGAAGATGGTAATCTCATTACTTCCAGAAATTCCGGAGATCTGGAAGCTTTTAATCAAAAAAATATTGCAAAAAAAACAGGCAGCCTTTAATAAGGACTGCCTGTTTTTTTCTTAAAAGTTGCTGAATCTTTTAGGAGGAGGTGCTGCGGGTGAAAACCACAATGGCTTCCGGACTTAATACCCTAAAGGTATAGGAACCCGTGATGAACATTTTCACTTTTGATGAGGTATGACTGTCGTAACCCACTGAATAGTCCTGACCAACCACCAGTTCATAATCACCTCCCTTTGGGAGAGCAGAAAAGAGTTTTTATTGTAATGGTTTATCAAAACTTTTCCTCCGTCAAGGAGTGTTTTTAGTTGTTTCTGAATGGGGTATCCTTCAGATAGTTTTATTAACTCAAGCCATTCATTTTCGCTGATCACTAAAGTATAGGGGCCTTGGACGGCTTTTCGGTCGAGCTGAAAAATCTGGTTCCCAATTTCTTTTAAGAAGGCATTGGCATCGGTCGGCATAGCCACGGAACCAGCTTCGGCTGCTTCCTCCAGACCCACTATTTTGGCAGATTTAAATCCCTCATAAATGGCATTCTCTTCAAAAGCTGCGACCTCCCGTGCCGCTGTTTCCAAGGGGGCCAGGTCAATATCTTTTGCCCCTCTTTCAACGTTATCCAGTTCCCACAGGTCGAGCTCAAAGGGTTTTCGTATTTCTATCAGAGGTAAAAATTCTCTCACTCCGTAATTTATTCCCTCCGGGGGCTGGTTGTCCGGAATGTCAAGCCTGCCGGTTGAAATTCCACCCATTTCCAATCCGTTAGGACCGTTGATGTCAACAAATTTGCGGGCTGTCAGGTAGTTTCCAAAAAGTTCTTTCGTTCTATCCGTTATTTCCTTCCATGCTTGCTCCGTTATCGGAGCAAGTGGTTTTCTTAGAATACTCATGTTTTTATTTTTTTGATTTATTCATCTTCTATTTTTACTATATCCTTTTCTGTAAAAAAATACTGCCTCATCTTTTCATCCCAACCATCCATGTTTCTGCGCAGCCACTCCAGCGTCATACAGGCATGTTCCATTTCTTCCACCTGATTATGATGAAGTATCTTTTTCAACTGCTGATCAGAGGTAACACTTAAGCGTTGTTGATACCAGTCAATGGCTTCAATCTCTTCTTTTAAACTGACCAATGCACGTACATAATCGCGTGTTTGTGATGATAGTTCCTCCGGTGGCTCGTGATAATTTTCCATATTGTTCGTTTTAGTTTATCAGGATTATATACCCTAATTGGCAAAGGCTGTGCTTGATCAAAGCCTGAAGTTTTAAAACAAAATGGAGTCCTTGATTAATAGGTGTTTGTAGCCTTCCAGGGGGCTCTTTTAATAAGAAAAGCCAGCGGTCATTGTGGAAAATGGAAGAATTTTGGGGAAGTTTTTACACACGAAGTTTTAGGGATCATTATGGGATTTTCCCTTCTTATTTTTGCAATATAGGTGATTCTAGAATTTTACTTTGTCTGCAACAAAACCTTTCGAAGTTCCGCGGTATTATCCACCAGAAAGTCCGGCTTATAGCTTTCGAGTTCGCTGCGGGGCCGCAAGCCCCAGCTTATGCCACAGGCGATGGTTTGGCTATTGATGGCCGTTTGCATGTCCACTCCTGAGTCGCCAACGAACACCGTGTTCTCTGCCGGAATTCCGCTCTTGTCGAGTATCTCCTGAACAATGGAAGGATCGGGTTTGGTCGCTTTACCTTTTTGGTGCCCTATGACTGCCACAAAGGGCAAATCGGGAAAATAATGAGCCACCAGCTGTTCAGTGGCTGCGTGGTATTTGTTGGAGGCGACGGCCAGTTTTAGGCCTTTTTGGTGCAGCTCTGACAGCAACTCTGGCACACCCGCATAGGGTCGGGTAGCATCTGTCATGTGATCCTTGTACCGGGCCGTGAAGCAGGCCCGCATACGGGCAATGTTCTCGGCAGAGGCTTCCCCTTCGGGCAAGGCCCGCTCAAAGAGTCTGGCAATGCCATTTCCCACAAACCAATTGTAGCTGCTTACAGGTGGTGGGGTGACCCATTTGCTGCAAAGCGAAATTGGTGCTTGCCGCCATGTCCTCCACCGAGTCCAGCAAGGTGCCGTCCAAATCAAAAATCACCAGTTTTATTTTCATGGCTGCAAAAATACAAAAAGCTTTTTACAAATAGGCCCGTGGTTGATTGCGTACAATAGGATCTATTCTAATTGCCTGACCGATTATTTAGATTTTATTTAAATTTGGACTTTTGCCCAAACAGAGTTTCAATAAAGTTGTATCTTGGAGTAGCATAGTTTGGGATAGATTAATTAATTGGACATAAAACAGAGCCTTATGGATGAAGATAAAGGTGTTGTAAGAGTTTATACCGGCCGGGAGGTGCAGGTGGGTATTTTGAAAGGCGTTTTGGAAGAGGCCGGCATTACTTCCATGGTAAGGGATGAGTTTCAGGCCAGTATATCTGCCGGTTTTGTGAATGGCGTGCCTTCTGCGCTGGACCTTTATATACAGGAAGGAGATTTGGCGGCAGCCGAACCCATCATTAATGATTTCTTAAAGAATAATGCGTAAAAGCCCGGCTTTTACGAAAAAGACCCCATCGTTGAATGAGATTACTTCATACCTCTGACTGGCACCTGGGAAAGCGGCTGGATGATTTTTCGCGCCTGGAAGAGCAGCAGGCCGTATTACAGGAAATAGTTGAGATAGCCGAGCAGGAGCAGGTCGATGCCGTTTTGGTGGCAGGTGACCTTTTCGACACCTTTAATCCACCCACCGAGGCCGTCGAGATTTTTTACCGCAGCTTGAAACGGCTCTCTGATAATGGTCGGCGACCGGTGATTGTTATTGCCGGCAACCACGATTCCCCCGATCGCATAGAAGCCCCGGATCCCCTGGCACGTGAGTGCGGGATTGTTTTTGCAGGATACCCCAACTCCAGTGTAGTGCCTTTTGAGCTGGAATCCGGATTGAAAGTCGTGCAAAGCAGTGAAGGCTTTCTGGAGCTCAAGCTTCCGGGTGCCGAAGTCGCCTTGCGGCTCCTTCTCACCCCTTATGCCAATGAGTACCGACTAAAAGCCTGCCTCGGCGCAGAAAACAGCGAAGAAGCTGCGGGATGTCCTTGAGCAAAAATGGAAGGCCCTGGCCGATCAGTTCTGCGACAGTGCGGGCGTCAACATCCTGGCCAGCCACCAGTTCATGGTCCCCCGTGGCGCTGAGCTCCCCGAAGAACCGGCCGATGAAAAGCCCATCTTGCATGTGGGCGGGGCGCAAGCTATTTACACCGATAACATTCCCCCTCAAATTCAATACACCGCTTTGGGCCATCTGCACCGCATGCACCGGGTAGGCGACCATCCCGGTCCTGTTTACTACAGCGGCAGTCCCCTCTCTTACAGCTTCGGCGAGGCCAACCAAAAAAAATATGTACTGTTGGTTGATGTCCAGCCCGGAAATGCCGCTGAGGTGCGGGAAATGGAACTGACCAAGGGCAAGCGACTGTTGCGAAAGCGGGCTCAGGGCATGGAAGAAGCTTTGGCATGGCTGTCGGACAACCCCAATGCATTGGTGGAGCTGACGCTGGTGACCGACACCTTCCTGACCGCCCTGGAGCGCCGGCAGTTGAATGCTGCCCATGCCGGAATCGTGGCCATTATTCCTGAAGTAACCCATGCCGACCGCTTGTCCACCCACTCAAAGCAGATCGACCTGACGCAGAGCATGGAAGATCTTTTTCGGGATTATTTCCAGCACGAGAAGGGCCAGGCGCCCAACGACGACATCATGCAATTATTCACCGAGATATTGGCCCAGGAGGAAGAATGATACCCATACAACTCACCATACAAGGCTTATATTCCTATCAGGAAAAGCAGACCATTGATTTTACCCAGCTGACCTCGGCTAAGCTATTTGGCATTTTCGGGTCTGTGGGCAGCGGCAAGTCCTCCATTCTGGAGGCCATTACCTTTGCCATTTATGGGCGGACCGACCGGCTAAACCTTTCAGGCGACAACCGGAATTACAACATGATGAATTTGAAAAGCCATGAGCTGCTCATTGATTTCATTTTTGAAACCGGCAAGGAACAGACCGCCTATCGGGTGACAGTAAAGGGGCGGCGGAACAGCAAAAAGTTTGAAGACGTCAAGGCCCTCGACCGTGCAGCCTACCAAAAGGTCAACGGGGAATGGCTGCCCATTGCGGCCGATTCCATGGATGAGGTGATCGGACTCAGCTACGATAACTTTAAGCGGACCATCATCATTCCCCAGGGACAGTTTCAGGAGTTTTTACAGCTGGGGAATAAGGACCGGACCCAAATGATGAAGGAGCTTTTCAACCTCGGGAAGTATGATTTTTATTACAAAGTAGCGGCCCTTGAATCGGAAAACAATGGCCAGCGGCAAAACACTGAGGGACAATTGCAGCAGTTGGGCGCCGTTGATCCCGAGCTTCTAAAGGGTTATGGGACGCGACTGGAAGAACTCAAAAAGGAGCTGGAGGAGCAAAATAAAAAGTTGGAGGCACAGCAAAAGGAAGAAGAGCAATACCGTCAGCTACAAGCACTGACTCTCAAGCTGGCTGAGGCCGGAAAGGCCTTTCAGGCGCTTCAGGCTCAGGTACCGGCCGTTCGCGAGATGGAAAAAAAGATGCTTCGCTTTGAGCAGTGCGTCCACCAGTTTAAGCATTTGTTGGAGGCTGTGAAGTCCGCCCGCAGCAAACTGACAGAGCGGGAGCAGCAAATTGACAAGGACGCCCTACAACTCAAAAAGGAGGAGGCAGCCATTGCTCAGCTGGACAAGGCTTTGGCGGAGCTAAAGCCGGCCTATGATAAGCGGGAAGAACTGAAACAAAGGGCCGCTGAAATGGACCTGCTGCTCCGCATCAAAGCCCTTGAAAAGGAGGTCGCCACCGAAGCAGAGCGACTCAAAAAAGGCGCGGAAGTCTGCGCACAGACCACCCAAAAACTTGAAGATTTAAAAAAGGACCAGTCCAAACAGGAAACCCTCCTTAAAACTTTGCGGCAAAAGCAGCCGGACTGGTCGCTGCTCTCGAATGTGAAAACCTGGCATTCGGAGAAAAAGCAGTTGGACGAGCAGCTTAAGGAGATGGATAAGGATGGGGAGAAATGCCAGCAGGATGTGATGGCTGGCCAGAAAGCCTTGCTTGAAGTATTAAAAGATCCCCTTTTGAACCAGTTGCCGTCGGAGTCAGACCATGCTGCCTGCCTCCAATGCTTGCAGGAAAGAACGGGCACCCTAAAAGACAAAATCAAGCAATTGGACGAGCAGGGCAACCACCTGCGGGTAAAGGCGCAGTTGAAAGACTATGCCGACCAACTGGAGAATGGTGCTCCTTGTCCCCTCTGCGGCTCCGAGCACCATCCCGAACTGTTCAATGCAGCAGATTTTAAGGAGGCCCAGGCGCAATTGACCAAAGAGCGTGGGTTAATGGAGGCCGAACAGGAAAAGATAAGCG
The DNA here is from genome assembly GCF_000974365.1 of Geofilum rubicundum JCM 15548. Classification (GTDB taxonomy): domain Bacteria; phylum Bacteroidota; class Bacteroidia; order Bacteroidales; family Marinilabiliaceae; genus Geofilum; species Geofilum rubicundum. The sequence continues at coordinate 6,536 of NZ_BAZW01000016.1, read as the reverse complement.
CACTGCGCGAGCAACTCAATACCCTGCACCAACAACGCGAATTCACCATGCAGCGTCAGAAGGAGCTGGAAGCGCGAAAGTCCGCTCAGCTAAAAAGGATAGAGACACATGCGGGGTTATTTGTGTGGGACAAATACCGCGATGCCAACGAACTGACCAAGGCTTTTCAGGAAGCAGAATTGTTGAAGGCCGATATAGAAAAGCAGCAAGCAGCGCAGGAACTTATGAACCAGCAAGTGGGCCAGGCCGAAAAAAACAAAGAGCGCTACCAGGGCGAAGTGGAGAAAATACGCAATGCCCTCACCGTGCATCAAACAGAACTAAAAACCATTGCTGGTCAGTTAAAATTGGTGGATGCAGCGCTTTATAAGGAAACTGGTGTGGCGGTTATTGAAGTCGAGCAAGCCCGTTTGCTGGCCGAGTACCAGCGCATTGAGAAAGCCTACACCGAGCAGTCGGCACAGCTTCAGGAACGAAACAAGGCGAAAGACACCCTGATGGGTACCCTGACTGTCAACCGTCGAGAGCTGGAGCAGGAAAAGAAAGCCCTCGAAAAGCTCCAAAATCAGATCGATGAGCAGCTCGAGAAGTCCGCCTTCTTCTCCATTGATGAGGTGCTGCAGGTTCTCGCAGAGCCACTCGATGTAGAAGCGGAAAAGAAAAAACTGGCACGCTTTAATGAGCAGTTGTTGCAGCAGCAGTCGCTTTACAACCAGTTACAAAAGGAGATGGGCAGTCAGGTCTATGATGCCGCCAAGCACCAGCAACTGACGCGCGATATGGTGAGCCTGAAAGCGCAATTGCCCCAAAAGAACCAGGAGGTCGGGAAGATATCTGAAATGCTCAAAAAGCTACAGAAAGATTTGGCGCGGCAGGCAGAATTAAAGAAAGTTTTGGATGCATTGAACCTGCGGGCCGAGAATATCAAGACCATGAAAGGCCTCTTCAAGGGCAGTGGCTTTGTCAATTATATCTCGTCCGTCTATCTTCAGAATTTGTGCAACGCTGCCAACGACCGCTTCTTTCAGCTGACGCGACAAAAGCTCAGTCTGGAAATTACCCCCGACAACAGTTTTCAGGTGCGCGACTATATGAATGGGGGCAAAGTACGCAGCGTCAAAACCCTTTCGGGGGGACAAACCTTTCAGGCCGCCTTGTCGCTGGCCCTGGCCCTGGCCGATAACATTCAGAAGATTACCCAGTCCAATCAGAACTTCTTCTTTTTGGATGAGGGTTTTGGCTCGCTCGACAAGGACTCCCTGTCCGTTGTCTTTGATACCTTAAAGTCGCTGCGACAAGAAAACCGGATAGTGGGTGTGATTTCCCATGTGGAAGAGATGCAGCAAGAAATTGATGTGCATTTGAGGATTGAGAATGATGAGGAGAAAGGGAGTATCGTTGTGGCGAGCTGGCGCCGGTAGATTGAAATTGAGGCAATGGTGGCTGTTATGCACAAAAGAAGAATAAATTATATCTTTGGTTCATAAAAAACAATAATGACTAAAGAATCAGACATAATATTCTATCAGGGAGAAGACGGAAACATTAAAATAGAAGTCCTTTTTAGGGATGAAACATTTTGGATGCCCCAAAAGAAAATCGCTGAATTATTTGGTGTGCAAAGACCTGCCATAACCAAACACTTAAAGAATATTTTTGATAGTGGCGAATTAGTCGAAAATGCAGTTAGTTCCATTATGGAACATACTGCCGAAGACGGAAAAAATTACAAGACGACCTTTTATAGTTTAGATGCGATAATCGCAGTTGGCTACAGAGTAAACTCCAATAGAGCCACGCAATTTAGAATTTGGGCAACAAAGACACTCAAAGAATTCATTATAAAAGGATTTGTAATTGATGATGAAAGGCTCAAGCAAGGAAAACACTTTGGGAAAGATTATTTTGATGAACTGCTTGAGCGGATCCGAGAAATTCGAGCCAGCGAAAGACGATTTTATCAAAAAGTGACTGATATATATGCACTTTCGATTGATTATAGTAAGTCAGATCATCTCACTAAAGCGTTTTTTGCCACGGTCCAAAACAAATTGCATTGGGCAATATCTGGCAAAACAGCCGCAGAAATAATATATACAGCCGCTGATGCAACTAAACTCTATATGGGTTTAACTAATTGGAAGCATGCACCTGATGGGAAAATTCTTAAATCGGATGTCATTGTAGCTAAAAACTATCTGAATCAACAACATATCAAAGAATTGAATCGAATTGTAGCGGCCTACCTTGACTTAGCAGAAAACCGTGCAGAAAGACAAATCCCTACTTCAATGGAAGATTGGACCACTTTCCTTAACCAATTCCTTGAATTATCAAATTACCCTATATTACGGGATAAAGGCCAAATAAGTGCCTTGGAAGCAAAGATTAAAGCGGAACAAGAGTTTGATAAATACAGAATTGTTCAAGATAAAAATTACATTTCAGACTTTGATAAAGAGGTAAAGCGGATTAAAGGAGATGGCAATTACAAGGAGGAATAATGGTCCACGAACGCTGATTAAAAAAAGTAATATTTTGGCCTTGAATTTTCATCTTCGGATTTAAGCAAATACATAAAAAGTTCAGTTTTATGAGGGAACATGGATTGGTTCGGGCATTGACGTTGAAGGATGCGGTGGGTGTGGGATTGGGTGCTATTATTGGAGCGGGGATTTTTGTGGTAACGGGTGTGGCGGCAGGGGTGTCGGGACCGGCTTTTTTGGTGGGGTTGTTGATAGCCGGGGTTATTGCGACTTTTAACGGACTCAGTTCGGCGCAGTTGGCGGCGGTTTATCCACAGTCGGGCGGCACCTATGAATACGGCTACCAGTTGTTGACGCCCGGATTTGGCTTTGCTGCGGGATGGATGTTTTTGTTGAGTAAATTGTCGGCTGCCGGAGTAGTGGCCATCGGTTTTGGCAGTTATTTTTCTCAGTTGTTACCTATAGCTTCGCCCCTTGCTTTTTCGGTGGGGGCCGTGGTTTTGCTCACCATCGCCAATTTGTTCGGCATTCAAAAAGTGGGGCGCATCAATCTGGCCATTGTGGCCGTTACCCTCTTGTCCCTGCTATACCTTGTGTTTTCAGGAATTCCGGCCATGGATGCGGGCCATTTTGAGCCCTTTGCGCCTTTCGGACTGGCAGGCGTGGCTGAGTCGGCCGCGCTGCTTTTCTTTGCCTTCACCGGATACGCGCGGATAGCCACGCTGGCGGAGGAGGTGCGGGACCCGGCGACCACCATTCCGCGGGCAGTCATCATAACTATTGTCACCGCCATCCTGCTCTATGCGGCGGTCTCCGTAGTGGCCATCGGTGTAGTTGGCACTGAAGCCATGGCTGCCGGCACCTCACCCTTGCAGACGGTGGCTGCCTCACTCACGGCGCCGGGCGTTCAGTTGGTCGTCACCATTGGCGCCTCCACCGCTATGTTGGGCGTGTTGCTCAGTCAGGTTATTGGCATCAGTCGCATGATGCTGGCCATGGGTCGGCGAAAAGATTTGCCGGCCTTTTTGCAGACCGTGCATTCAAAGACGCGTGTGCCCAATGTGGGCATAATCATAACCGGCCTAATAATTTTGTTGCTGACCGTTTTCGGCTCTTTTGAATTTATTGTTCGCTCCGCCACCTTCACCATATTGCTTTATTACAGTATAGCCAACTTGTCGGCTCTCCGGCAACCGTCGCGTCAGCAGATTTATGGCAAGGCAGTGCCGGTGCTGGGATTAGCAGGTTGTCTGCTAATGTCCGTAGCACTGCCGCTGAATGTCATACTTACAGGAGTGGTGTTGTTAGTAGTTGGTTTTGGGGTACGTGTAATGGTCAAAAAGCTTTAGCCATCACCTCTTTTTCCATTATTTGAACGGGGATGGTCACTCTAAAGAGCGACCCTTTGCCGGGCTCGCTGGTCACCGCAATCCGGCCTTTGCTGATGGTCACAAAGTCGTGCACCAGTGACAGTCCCAAGCCCTGACCCTTTTCATTGTTGGTACCCCATCCGGCTGGTTGCCCGTGAAGCTGAAGAGGCAATCGATTTGCTCGGGCGACATGCCAACGCCATTGTCCACTACTTCGAGCACCACCTGATTCTTTGACAGTGCGAATTTAACAATGACAAAGCCATTGGGGTGGGTAAATTTGAGGGCGTTGTTGATGAGGTTGCGGATAATGGTGCCCCAGCTATTGCTGTCCGATTGCACCTTGAGCCGCTCAAAAGGCGACTCCAAAGCCAGATTGATCTGCTTGGCCTTGGCCGTTTGGTCGTACATTTTTAATATACTGCGGGTCAGCTTTATCAAGTCGAAAGTCTCGTTGCGCGGCTCATAGATGTTTTGTTGGTTAATGCTCCAATGCAGGAGATTGTTCAACAAAAACTCAATCTGCCGGATGGTATCACTTATGGAATCGTTGAGTTCACCCGCCTCTTCCACCTGATTGTTCTTCAACATTTCGGTAAGCAGCTGCGACAAGCCGGAAAGCGTTCCCATGGGCCCCCGTAAATCATGGGAGATAATGGAGAACAAGCGATCCTTGGATGCACTGGCTTTCTCCAGCGCCTTTTTGCTTTCGCTGAGGGCCGCCTGATTTTCAAGAAGCGCCTTGTTCAAGGTTTTTTTACGACGTGCATCGCGGTAAACAATTATCAACAAAAGACCAACCATGAAAAGACTGATACCTGCAAGGATCGCAATGCGGGTCATCAACGTTTTAGCCTCAGCCATCTGCGTCACTTCCAACTCCTTCTGCTCAATCTCAAAATCTGCCCGCATATTGGCCATCTGGGTCACCGTTTCAATGTTGATGAGGCTGTCGCGCAGATGAAGGTATTTGTTTTGATAGTCGAAAGCCTGTTGGTAGTTGCCCATGGCTTCGTGGACTTTCATTAGTTGTTCAAAAGCGTGTTGCTTTCTCTCCGGGTTGTTTTCTTTTACGGCTGTTTTGTGGGCTTTTATAGCGAACGAAAGGGCCTTAGTAAAATTATTTGCCAAAATTTCATTCTTAGAAGCAATAATATAGTTAGGGATTAGAGCCTGAAGGTCTTGTATTGCCTCTAGGATTTCGATGGCTTGGTTAAGATTAAATCTCGCTGAATCTATTTGATTTTCTTGCATTTGGATATTTCCAATGTTTCCTTTCAGATAAGCAATAGCTTGGGTATTGTTAATTGTTAAATAATAGTTTTGCGCAGTCTGATAGATACGTTTGGCAGAATCAAGATTGTTCTGAATAAGATACAAGTTGCCAAGTTCCATGCGTGAACTGGCGATGTATTGTTGGTTTGCAATGATAGAAAACTTATCAATAGCATTGGAAAGAAAGTTTTTCGTATTTGAATAATTCTTAACCTGAAAGTATGCCTTGCTAAGCATATATGATGCGAAGCCCTCTTCTAACGTTAGTTGATTGGATTTTGCAATTTCTAAACTTTTTAAAAGAAGGCTAAGCCCTTCTTTGGTTTTACCAGTATAGAGAATATGGCATTGTCCTTTTTCGTAATAGCCGTAGAATAGGTGATAATTAGACTGGCATTTTCCGGATTCTTGAATTAGAAGGTTGGTGAGGCTGAGGAAGTTGTCTTCGTAGTTGAGGTTGTGAATGCTGGTTAAGAGAAGCTCGCATTTTTCGAGAGAAGAAAGTTTAGGGTCGCTGTTGAGGATATGTAAGCAACTATCGGCCACAGATCGTGAGCGGGCAATAATGGCGCTGCTTAAAAGAAACAGTCCGATCGTTAGAAAAAGGAGCCGCCGCATAGCTGAAGATTAAGAATGAACATTTACTTCACATTGATGTGGATGGCTGGGTTAAAGGAAGCCACCCTGATGGTGGGTGGTGCTTCCTTTTTGGTTTTCTAATGTTGTGAAGTGAAGTGTGTTTTTTTACATTTCACTTATGATTGTTTATGGAATTCTTATATATGGAGGCTTGGGATCCGAACGAAGGTCCTCTGTCTCAATTGAAATATCCTCATAATCCTGAGTTGTGGCAGCATCTTCCAATTCTATGGCTTCGATCATTTCCAACTCGGTTTTTTCGCAGGCAAAAAATACGCCTAACGAGAGGGCGCAGAATAATAGTAAGGGGCCTAATTTGGGTAGTGTTAGTTTTTTCATTTTCTAAAAATGTTAGTGATTATTTTGTGTGTTCTGTCTTGTTTAAGGAATTCTTAGTGTTGGTGGATTCGGCCCCTTCAACCCCTGAATTTCCACTCCCGCACCTATAACCCTTTCACACTTGACCACTTCCACAGTGTAGGACACTTCGCCCTCGCTTTCGTCCGCAGCGCGTACTTCCCACTGGTTGAAGTCCACCTTGCGAGGTTTTCCGTTGAGAATGTTGAGATCGCCCTGGAGTTTGATGCCTGTGATTTCGGAGATGCCTGAGCATTGGTCCAGTTTCCAGACGATTTTGCCGTTGTGCTTGGCGTGGGTGGTGATGGTATCACCGTGGTGTCCTTCTGAGTCGCGGTACTCAAGCGTACCGTTGTTAAGTTTAATGTAGATGATTGTTCCGTGCATTTTGAATTGAATTATGATTTAG
>NZ_BAZW01000017.1 GCF_000974365.1 Geofilum rubicundum JCM 15548 | reverse complement strand
GATATGACGACTAAGCTAAACACAATTCTAACCCTGCTATTGGGCGTTATAGGCATGGGCTCATGCCATGCTCACGCCCCTGTAACAGAACATAAGACCTACCTTGAAGCAGGCTGGCAACTCTTTTCATCTGCATCCACAGATGCAGATGGCGAAGAAATATCCAACAGCCATTTTGATAAAAGCTTTGGATACCCCATTGAAGTACCTGCCACGGCGATGCATGGATTGATGCAGAACGATATGTTTCCGGACATCTTTGAGCCCTACGTGCTCGAAAACATGGATAAAACGCCATACGAAGTGCCTTGGTGGTACAGAAAGGAAATAGAGATTAAATCTTTGTCCGACAAAGATTTCTACCAACTCACTTTTGAAGGCATCAACTTCAAAGCCAATATCTGGCTAAACGGGACACGTATTGCCCGTGAAGATTCCGTTCAGGGTTCTTATGGAGTATGGAACTTCGATATTACGCCTTACCTAAAAATGGGTAGGAACATCCTTGCCGTAGAAATTATACCGCCCGTATTTGGAAAAGATGTGCACAAGGGCTTTGTGGATTGGAACCCCACCCCGGCCGATCGCTTGATGGGTATATGGCGGGGCGTATTGCTGAGCCATACCGGTCCGGTTTCCATGCGTCACGCCAATGTAGTTTCTAAAGTCGATAAGGAAACCCTTAAATCGGCTGAACTGACCCTGTCAACCGAACTCACCAACCACAGCCATGAAGTTCAACGCGCACTGGTGACTGCCGCCTTTGATGATGTTGTCATCCAACAGCAGGTTGAACTGCAACCCAATGAACATCGCGAAATATTTTTCAGACCCAATGAATACCCGGAACTGCAATTGGATGCTGCCCGACTATGGTGGCCCAACAACATGGGGGAGCAATACCTGTACGATTTAACGCTGAATGTGGAAGTGGACGCCCGGCCAAGTGACGAAGAGAGCTTTAGGTTTGGCATCCGGGAGGTAGAAGATTTTTGGAACGAATCGGGCTATCGCGGTTTTATGGTCAACGGTCAAAAGGTCATGATCAGAAGCGCCGGATGGGTGGACAACATATTTTTGGCCGATCCGGACGAAAAAGTGGAGGCGCAAATGAAATATGCCCAACACATGAATCTCAATTCCATACGATTGGAAAGCTTCTGGGGCCGTAACCGGACCATCATGAATAAAGCCGATGAATACGGCTTATTACTGATGCTGGGATGGACAGCCCACTGGGAATGGGATAGCTATTTGGGTTTTCCGCATGATGATTATGTCTCCATCCGCGGAACCGAAGCTAAAACACTGCATGCCAACAACTACCGCGACCAGGTGCTTTGGCACCGCCGGCACCCAAGCGTGGCCATATGGACTTATGGGAGCGACAAGCTACCCCGTCCAAGTCTCGAAATCATGCTCAACGAGCGAATGGCCAAAGCGGATACGACCCGCCCCATTCTTAGCTATTGCGGAGGCACCATGCTGATGGGCGCCAGCGATCCCCGCCAGAGTGAGATAAGCGGTCCAACCGGCGTGAAAATGGAAGGTCCCTACGATTGGGTGCCCCCAGTTTACTGGTACATCGACAAAAGATATGGCGGCGCATTTGGCTTCAACACCGAGGTAGGCCCCGGGCCACAAATTCCCCCCTTATCTACCATCAAAAAAATGTTGCCGGAAGACCATCTTTGGCCCATCGACAGCATATGGCTCTATTACAGCGGACGAAATCAGTTTGAAAACCTGGATCGCTTCCTCAATGCCTTCAACACGCGCTACGGGGAATCTCAGGATCTGGAGACCTTTCTTTTGAAAAATCAGATGAGTAGCTATGAAGCCATTCGCCCCATGTTTGAAGCCTTTGCCGTGAATAAATTTCACAGTACCGGCGTGGTGCAATGGATGTTTAACTCGGCATGGCCCACCTTTTACTGGCAACTGTTTGATTACTATCTCATGCCCAATGGCGCCTTTTATGGCACCAAAAAGGCAGCAGCACCTTTGGTGCCCATTTATAATTATGGGGACAAAAGCATTTACATCAACAACGACCATTTAAATGCCTATCATGGACTCGTGCTGCAAACGCGGGTGTATGACATCCACTCCAACCTTTTATTCTCCAATGATCAATCGGTGGATATAGATGCCAATAGTGCCCAGGAAATATTGAAGCTTCCGGAGTTAGACCATTTAAGCACCAGTTATTTCCTGAACTTACGACTAAAGAATGGCAACGGTGATGTAATTGAAAACAATTTTTACTGGCTGTCGACCGTAGCCGACATACCTGATTTTGACCAAACCACCTGGTATTGGACGCCCAACAAGCAGCATGCCGATTTCACAGCATTAAACGACCTGTCAAAAGCAAGGGTGGAATTCAACTACTCCGTACAAGACGACTTAATGTTTTCAATTGAAGTTCACAATCCCACTGAGAAAATAGCGTTTTTTATTGAACTTACACTCGCAGATAAGGACACTAAAGAGCCGATAACACCCGTGTTCTGGGATGATAACTACATCAGCCTTTTGCCCGGAGAGCGACGCACTATTAACGGCCATGCTGAGGCCAAAAACATAGATGCCAGCAGTTTAGAGATAGTGGTACAAGGAAGTAACCTGGAGTAATTATAAAAATCATTAAAATGAAGAAAACCGAAATAATCGGCGTGGATTTAGGGGGAACCAATATGCGTGCCGGCAGAGTCTTAGATAGCCATACCATAGCCATTGAGTCGACTCAAGTGCCCAAAACGGAGAACTGGCAGGAGGTGATGGATAAGCTGATTAGCTCTGTTGAAAAAGTGTGGACACCCAAAGTTCAGGGCATTGGCATTGGCGTTCCGGGGGTTGTAGATGCGCATGATGGCATGGTTTACGACATTCAAAACATCCCGTCCTGGAAGGAAGTCCCAGTGGGAAGTATTTTATCAGACCATTTCAAGGTACCGGTGTATGTCAACAACGATGCCAATTGCTTTGCTGCAGGCGAAAGGTTTTTCGGCGCCGGACAAGCCTTCGACGATTTCGTGGGGCTTATTACCGGCACGGGATTGGGTGCCGGTATTGTCAAATGGGGACGTTTGTTGCAGGACCAAAATTGTGGATCCGGAGAGTTTGGGATGATACCCTACCTGGACAGCAATTATGAACATTACTGCAGCGGACAATTCTTTAACACTTACAACAGCCTGGGAGGTAATGGTTTATATAATATGGCTGCAAAAGGAGATGAGGATGCGCTCAAAATATTTGAAGTCTATGGTCGTCATCTGGCCAATGCCATCAAGTGCATTCTATTCACCATAGATCCTGCTGCCATAATCATTGGCGGTTCGGTTTCACAATCCTATCCTTTTTATGAGCAGGCAATGAAGCAGGAGCTGGGCTCTTTTCCCTACTCTAAAACCATTGAACGCATAAAAATAATGCCTTCAGCCATAAACGATGTTGCCATACTGGGAGCGGCAGCCCTGTTCCTGGAGAAACAAGCACAATAATTCACACCTGACATTCACTCAGCACCATGCTCCGAGGATCATCCTAGCACGATGTTCCCGGAGCATGTTTGCAATAAGCTCAAAAACAAATGAAACGACGCGACTTCCTGATCAGATCCGGATTGAGTAGCAGTGCCCTCCTATTGCCCTCACTACTATCCGCAACCAAAAACAAGCACGCACATGCTGAAAACTTAAGCAGTTTTTATACGCCCATTCGTCAAAAAGTGATGATGGCCATGTTAAGCACCCAAAAACAGAACTGGGAACACGGCATTGCCACACAGGCCTTTGTTGAAATCGGAGATGTTCCAATGATGACTTTAATGGCTAAAGAAGCAGTATTACGCCAGGACAGCGACGGACGCCTGGCCGTTTTAGGGATTGCCAACGGCATAACGGATTCAGCCACACCCGGAGAAGCGGTATTACGGACATCTGTCCTTCTAAAAGATGAAAGATTAAAAGAGGCGGCTGACCGGATGCTTAATTATTTTTTCTCCCAAGCCCCAAAGACCAAAGAAGGGTTGGTACATCACTCTCACCACGGACCTGAAGTCTGGGCCGACTCCATGTACATGCTTCCGCCCTTTCTGGCCTACGCAGGCTTCCCAAAAGAGGCTCTTAAGCAGCTGAATGGCATTCGGGAACACTTATGGATTGAAGATCTTTCGCTCTTTGCCTACCGCTGGAACGATGAAAGCCAGACTATCTCAAATGATAAAATATGGGGCTTAGCAAACGGGCACGCCATTCACGGAATGACAAAATTGATAGAATATCTACCTGCAAGTATGGAACAGGAAAGAGCACTTCTAATCTCCAACGTAAAACAACACCTCAATGGCTGTTTAAACGTAATGAGGGACGATTATCTCTTTCATGATGCCCTAAATGACCCCCATACATTCATAGAAACCAGTCTGGCTGAAAGATTGGCCTATACCCTATTCAAAGGAATAGAGCAAGGCTGGTTGAATCAGCAACACCTAACCACTGCACTCAACATGCGCAAGGCCATTTATTCCAGCATCGATGAATTCGGTTTCATCACCGGCGTTCCCGGACCTCCTTCCTACTCGATAGCAGGAACATCCACCGAGGGACAAGCGTTTTTTTTGATAATGGAAGCGGCCTATGAAAGCCTGATGAAAAAAAAATCTTCATCCAATCTTTGACACAAGCGCCGCAGAAGCCTGACATGCCATAAAAAAGGCTCTGAAATCGTCCTAAGACAATTTCAGAGCCTTATAAACCCAAACTTAATAACTCAATACAACTTCTGAAAATTCTCTGAATTTCTCCTCACCAATCTTCTTGTAACGCACCACTGCACCACTCCACATTAGTGGCCAGCCTCCCGAAACATTGTTCAGAAAAATCATCTTTACCGGATGTTTGCCTTTGGACAAAGCAATAGAGGCATCCTCTCGCGAATGCTTCCTAACCTGTCCTTCGTTGTTGATCAAAAGCCGGTCACCAATATAAAGGTGGTCAATGTCGGTAGAAAACTCATACACGCCGTCTTCTTCAATATTCAGGTAACCTGTAAGAATAGCGGCAGAAGGTTGCTTGTAAGAAAAATGCCGGTTGATAGAACCTGCATTGCCAGCAACGGTCATTTCCTTCCAATCCGACACCTGATCCAGTTCCCCAATGGTTTGATATAGCCCCTCGGCAACACGCATTTTCATTCCGGCTGATCATCGCTCACTTGAACCGGCTCCGCTAAAGTTTCTTTATTAACATCAATGGTTCTGACCATACTCATCCTTCCTGTTTCCAATAAAGAAGCCATCTTTATCGTGGCACTTTCGGTGAATTCCAAAGGCGCGGTATAAACCGGAGAATTAGCATGGGGCTCGCTACCATCCAGTGTGTAAACCAGCTTAACCGGACGGGTAGTCGTAAACTCCAGCGCAATAGACTCCGTAAAGGCCTCCTGGTTTTTGACACCTTCAGGCAGGGGAATATGGTAATTAATGTCGTGCATATCCATGCGCACAAACTGCTTGTGCATTCTCTCCAAAAAGGAATCAAAATCTTTGAGCTCCCGCTTGGTCCACCCCACTTCAGCCAAGGCAATAATCCGGGGATAAACGAAATACTCGACCAACTCCGGAGTGTACATATACTCGGTCCATACATTGCCCTGAGTACCCAATACATGTTTGGCCTTTTCAGGACTCAGAACTTCGGGAACAGGATGATAGCTATAACTTTTCTCAAGGGTGGTAAAACCATGAATGGCCACAGGCTCAACTTTGCTACTACCCTGGAAATGATCGAGGTAGCACCAACCTCCCGGGGTCATGATCACATCGTGTCCCATCTCGGCTGCTGCAATTCCGCCATCTTCGCCGCGCCACGACATCACTGTAGCCGTTGCTGCCAGTCCGCCCTCAAGTATCTCATCCCATCCAATCATTTTACGATCGTGCGTCAGCAAGACTTTCTCAATGCGCTGAACAAAATAACTTTGTAGTTCGTACTCATCCTTCAAACCTTCGGCTTTAATGCGGGCCTGACAGTCAGCACACTCTTTCCACCTGTCCTTGGGACACTCATCTCCGCCTATGTGGAAGTATTCATAAGGAAACAACTCAACCACTTCGTCAATAATGTCCTCCAAAAATGCAAAAGTCTCTTCTTTTCCTGCGCAGTAAACATCCTCCTCAACACCCCACACGATGCGCACTTCAAATGGACCTCCGGTACATGAGAACTGCGGATAACCCACTAAGGCTGCCAGGGCATGACCGGGCAATTCAATCTCAGGAATGACATCGATGTAGCGTTCGGCCGCATAAGCCACAATCTCACGCACCTCATCCTGAGAATAATAACCTTCGTGAACAAAACCCTCACCTTCCACACGGGTGGCACCCAACTCAGTCAGCAAAGGATATTTCTTGATTTCAATGCGCCAGGCCTGGTCCTCTGTCAGATGCCAGTGAAATTTATTGAGCTTGAACAATGCCATCATGTCCAGGTGCTTCTTAACATCCTCAACCGGAATAAAGTGGCGACAAACATCCAGGTGCATTCCCCGGTAGGGGAACTGCGGCGCATCGTTAATGCTTACCGCCGGCATCTCCCAGGTACATCTGTGACCTTTACCGGACTTTCAATTTCGGCCGGTAAAAGCTGCAACATGGTCTGCAGGCCATAAAAAGCACCGCGTGCGGTTTTAGCTTCAATCGCTACCCCGGCCTCTGATACCGTTAAAGCATAGGCTTCATCTCCCATTTCACGCTCCGGCGCTATTTTAACGGAAATAAAATTGGCGGATACCTCATCTGATTGAATAGTCAGATTAAAACCGGTCGCGGCTTCTATCTTTCCATGGAAAAAGCCAATGACAGACCGGACTTCAGCCGCATCGTCAGCCACAAAAACAGTTTTCTGATTCAAAGTGAATGAACCCTCTCCTGCTACCAGGTCATTGGGTTGAGGAACAATACGAATGCCTTCATTGTAGAACCTCACCTCTGGTGAACTACAGGCAAGCAGCATCAAGAAAAATGCCGCCATAAAATAATTGGTAAGCTTCCGAAGAACCGAACCCAACAACAATGCTTTTTTACTCATGTCCAATGTATTAAATTACTTGATTAAAATGCCTTCTTACGATTCTTTCCGACTGCAGGCCTGCTATTCCGATAACAGGTCAATTTCAGCAGCACCCACCCGGGAAAAACCGCCCGGTGGTATTAAATGCGACAACCGCACAAAACGTGCAGCAGTCACCTTGTCAAACATAACAATTCTCCGCCCCGGATCATTGCGGATATTGCCAAACTCGCCGGAATGGATTTTTTTCCAGGTCTGGCCATCCCGACTGACTTCCACATCATAGGCTTCGATATAGCCACCATTCACAGCTGGGCTATAAGCCAACCCGGATAAGCTAAAGTCCTTTTTCATATCGATGGTCAAAGAGGGCTTTCCGGCAGTGATTTCTGAAGAAATCCAACTGGTATGCAGGTTCCCATCTACAGTTAGGTTGGCTGTTTCGCTTTCGCCATCCTGATCAACCGCCGTCCACCCTTCTTTTAACAGGCCTACACGCATTTCTGTGACCACCCCTTGACGGTCGCCAACAATGGCCCGGGCTTTTAAGTACCCACCCAATGGCAACATTAGGGGTTCACTGTACATGGCAGATAAGTTGCTGGGTTCGCTGCCATCAAGGGTGTAATAAATGGTCTGCGACAAATCGGTCATTCCGTGATTGTGCCAGTCAAAACTGGTGCCTACGCCAAGCACGACATGTCCCTTTTCACTGCTTTTGAGAACAACCGGTTTTGGGGGTTCATCATAATAATGGGCAGAAACCTTCATCAATGAAGGCGCCAATCTGGCCTCGGTAATGACCACCCTAAACCGGTCCGTTTCTAGCGCAGGAAAACGCAAAATCCGCTTGTATCCAATTGTTTTGGCTTCTGTTACAAGCTCCCATTTTCCATTCAGCCAGGCTTCAAGACGATGGGCTTCCACCCGTTCGCCCATATGGGCAATGGCCTCCTGCAGCACAAAGCGGTTAACCTTTAAAACTTGAGGTAACTGAACTTCAAATACGGAGGTTTTATCCGATGCTACCCAAAAAGTTTCGGGATCATTGTCCAACACCTTCTGTGAAGTAGCCGAACCGCCTTCCAACAGATCCGTGCCATATACCGCTCTGATTCTTTTTCCCACTTCTACCAATACCTCAGCATCTCTTTGAGAAAATTGTCCTAGTTTATTGGGTGGAATATTCAAATGAAACACGCTGTTTCCCCCGACGGAGCGCTCATACATGTCAAAAACGTCATCTACGTGGCGCACTTGCTGTTCGTCATCGTTGCGCCAAAACCAACCGTGGCGAATAGATGTGTTCGTCTCTGCCGGATAATAGTGAAAATATTTGGTCTCCTCCGTAATTTGGTCCCGGCCTGCCACATCGTTATCCATTTTATCGGGCCAGTGATAGGTTTCGGGAGATTGGTCCAAAGGAATGGTGTTGTATTCAGCGTCACGGGTAGCTCCACCTTCATTGCCACACCATCTGACATCCGGACCTTTACCAAAAATAACCGCATCGGGTGCCAATATTCTAATCATGTCAAACCATGCCTCATAATTGTAGGTCTGACCCGTTCCACGCTTAGGATGGGCGCCATCAAACCACACTTCATATACAGGACCATATTCGGTCAGTAACTCAAATAACTGGTTGAGGAAATAGGCATTGTAATCATCCACAACATAGCTAAATGTGCGCGTATCAGCGAAAGAACGTCCCGCTATCTCTGTCGGAATGGTCCGTTGTGTAAAAGCACTGCCGTTGCCATACACCCCTGCAGGATTTTCTATTTGATAAAGATCTGCCGGAGACAGGTAGATCCCCAACCTCAATCCGTACTTCTCGCAAGAATTGGCCAATTCTTTCATGACATCGCCCTGCCCCTCCTTCCATGGAGACGCAGCCACAGAGTGATTGGTGTATCGGGATGGCCATAAGCAATAACCATCATGGTGCTTGGCTACCATAACCACTCTTTTAATGCCAGCGGACGCCATCAGCTCGCACCATTGGTCCGTATCCAAATCTCCTGGATGGAAAAGCGCTGCATCTTCAAATCCGGTCCCCCATTCTCTGCCTGAATAGGTATTGGGCCCATAATGAATAAAGCCAAAAAACTCGTCCTCGAACCATTTCATTTGACGGGGATGGGGCACCACTTTGGCCGAAAGCGCCACCTTTTGTTCCAGCGTATAACCTTCGGGTATCTGAACCGTTTGCACATAAACCTCCTCCCGCTTATGGCAGGCAGTTAGCAAGAAAAGGGCAACACCAATTATCAGGTTGTTAAATTTCATCTGTAAATAATTTATTGGTTTCTCACTCATGCTAAAAATACAAATAACGCTTAGCTAAATCAATCCATTGGCCGATGTCGTTTGTCTGAACCGGCACCAACATAAACCCATAACGGTAATCCCGGTCGGGTTTTAGCAAATTTTTATTCAGCGGTCCGGCCCCCCAACTATTAACACCTGCCACACCGCGCTGGCCATAGTCAATGTTCCACCTGACAAAGTCGCGTGGCTGCACATCGGCCATATTCTTCTGCTCTAAATGCACTGGTCCATAGTCATACCCTTCGCGGGCATCAAAATCTGCCGTCAGGTATGGCATGGCCGTCATTTCAAAGCCTTCACGGTCCGATTGCCGGTTCACAACCATCAAGCCCTTGCCTTGGTCATTCGACAAAACGGCCCAGCGTACATCGGTCTTGTTGCCATTTTCCTGGGGACGGATATAAGGCACCATTTGATCGATGACCTTACCCTGATACAAATCGATGAAGGAGGAAGCCTTCCGGTCCATGTAGTTCTCCCATGGGCCACGCCCAAACCATGTCAGATTTTGAAATTCTTTTTTCAGCAAGAAATTCATTCCTACACGTGGAATATCTGCCGTCTCAGCGGCAGATGCGCTTAGATGATTCATCACGCCTATCCGGCCATCGCCATAAACCATATAGGTAATGGTATAGGCATTGGCAGTCTCCTTCAGATGATAATTTGCGCGGACTTCAACGACATCTTTGCTTATGCGTTGATGCTCAAAGAGATCACAAGTAGCCTGGTGCATGGCCTTTTTCCAATCGATGCTGTTGACGTGCATGCCATTGCCAAAATCATTATCGGTCACGGCCCGCCATAGATCCGGCTGTGGTCCGTTACCCGCGTGTAAATAGTCTGTCTGGCCCACCTGGTAAGTGACCATCTGCCCCTTTGCTGTGTCAAAAACAACCCTTACCTGAGCGTTGCTTAAAGTGAGTGTTCCTTCACCGACCTTCACATTCAAATCCGCCACCTGGGGCGAAGCATATTCTGGCGCTGACTGCCAGTTCAACTTGATTTGCTCATGGGCCACCATGTGGCCCGCTTTGAGCATCGAAGAGGCCGCCCTGGTGGTGGCTTCCAGGTGCAAAAAATATTCGGTGCCGGGCAGGAGCTGGAGAGGGGTAAAATCTACCTCAACGATTTGCCCCACATGCGGTTGGGCCTTTAGTGACGGCAGGTCCAGGGTCAGAACTACCTGCCCGTCTGCCTTAACATAGCCCTTAAAATCAAATGCTTCCAACGTGGTAAAGTCGTACAGATTCTCCACCAGCAAGCGCAATGATCCCCGGGTCGTCTTCAGCAGTTTAAAGCGTACCGACTCGTGGGCCTTCTTCACTTCATGGGTAGCAGGTTTAACGCTTCGGTCGGGAAACACAATGCCATTTAGTAAAAAATTGCCATCACTGGGCATATTATCTCCAAAGTTCCCCCCATAGGCGAAGATCTGTTGACCAGCCTCATTGGTCTTATACAAGCCCTGGTCTACCCAATCCCAGATAAAACCTCCCTGCAACTGACGGTATTTATTGATTTCATCCCAGTAATCCTGAAAATTGCCCATACTATTGCCCATCGCATGGGCATATTCAGAGGCAATGAAGGGACGGTCGAGCACCTGTTGTCCAAACCAGCTAAAGGTATAAGGATCGGGATACTGTGGAACGATGATATCTGTATTCCAGTCGAACTCCAGCGCCAGGCGCCCGCCGATCTCCGTCCGTTCATACTGAACCGGACGCTTGGTCCGGTCAGCCGCCTTGGCG
Source organism: Geofilum rubicundum JCM 15548 (assembly GCF_000974365.1). Classification (GTDB taxonomy): domain Bacteria; phylum Bacteroidota; class Bacteroidia; order Bacteroidales; family Marinilabiliaceae; genus Geofilum; species Geofilum rubicundum. Next base: position 56,331 of record NZ_BAZW01000017.1, on the reverse strand, counting down.
GCATGGTAACCGGCATAGAAAATCGGACCATTTCCGGCTTCATTACCCAATGACCAGAAGATCACGGAAGCATGGTTACGACTTCTTTTAACCATCCTTTCAATGCGATCGACATGGGCCAGCTCCCAGTTTTCATTGAAGGATGGGGAAGCCGCACCATAACCAAAACCATGGGATTCAATATTGGCTTCATCCAACACATATAAACCGTGCTCATCGCACAGTTCATACCATCGCTCCGGAAAAGGGTAATGACTCAGACGCACCGCATTGATATTGTATTCTTTCATGCGTTGGATATCCTCGAGCATCTGCTCCTCTGTGAGGTATTGACCGGTTTGAGGACTGTGCTCATGAATATTAACGCCTTTAATGGTAATGGGCACGCCGTTGACCAGCAACTGACCCCGTACGATCTCTACACGCCTGAACCCGATGCGGGAGGAAGTACTCTCCAATACTTTTCCCTTTTTGTCCCTCAATGTAATCAACAGCGTATATAAATGGGGCGCTTCGGCACTCCATGGTCTGACCTGTGGAATGTTGGCCGATAGATGCATGGTGGTTTTGGAATTCCCAGCTACAATAAGGCGCTCAGAGCCTTTGGCCAACTCTTTGACCCCGTCCAGTATTGTATACTCTGCCTCCATCCGTTCCGACTTAGCCAAATGGTTTTGAACATCCACAAAGAGGGAGAATTCACCGTTTTCACATCCTTTATCTAAGGTGGTGACGACTTCATAGTCGGCCATGCGCACCTTGGGCTGACTGTATAAAAAAACAGACCGGGAAATACCACTCAATCGCCAAAAATCCTGACACTCCAAATAGCTGGCATCACTCCAGCGATAGACTTCCACAGCCAGGGTATTGGACTCCCCCATCTTAATATAAGGCTAATATTAAATTCAGATGGTAATTTGCTGCCCTGACTATAGCCCACCATTTCGCCATTGACCCATAGGTAGAAGGCCGACTTTACCGACCCAAAGTGTATAAACACTTCACGGCTGTGCCAGTCCGCCGGCACTTCAAAAGTACGCCGAAAAGAACCAACCGGGTTGTAGGTCTTAGGGACCCGGTTCAAATCGGGGCCGTTGGTCAGTTCTGTAATGGGCGTTCGCGTATCCGCGAACTCATAAGGGATATTAACATAAATGGGGACATCATAGCCTTGAACCTCCCAATTGCCAGGGACATCGATCAAATCCCAACCGCTCACATCAAATTCGGGCCTGAAAAAATCAACAGGACGCTCGTCGGGGTTAGCAGCTAAATTAAAAAACCATTGGCCATCAAGGTTCACCCTGTAAGCATCTGTCAGGTGGCCCCGAATGGCCTTAGATACATCCGGGTAACTAAAAAAAACAGCCCTTCCCGGTTCTTTGTTTCGCTCTATTATTTGGGGATCCTCCCAGTCGAGCAACTGTGCCTGAATACCATTAAAAGGCATTAGGACGATAAGGGCAACTGCAAATATCCAACTGTATTTTATATATACCATCTGATAGTTTTGTTTTATCTATTAACTCGGAATTCTTTCGGACCAACTTGCCAACTGCTTTTTGACCTTAATAACCCCATTAAAAATTCACATTACAAAAAAAGCATTTTTTTTATATTTTTTAAAATTATTCCCTCATTCTTTTATTATTTTTTTATAAAAGATTATCTTTATCCTCGAAAATTTATATAATCGTGCCTAAAAAACACATAAACATAGCAACATGAAGAAACACTGGTTGATTTTACTGCTTTTGACCACCCTAATGTCGTGCAAACAACCATTAGAGGATTTAACCATTTTTGTGGATCCAATGATAGGAACCGATGCACACGGGCATACTTTTCCCGGCGCCACAACCCCTTTCGGAATGGTACAGCTGAGTCCCGACACCGGCATTGAAGGCTGGGACTGGTGCAGCGGCTATCATTACTCCGACAGTTCTATCATGGGCTTTTCACATACCCATTTGAGCGGGACCGGCGGCGCCGATCTGGGCGACATCCTGGTGATGCCTTTTTTGGGTGACCACAAATGGGAACCCGGAACCAAAGAAAATCCCGACCTGGGCTACCGATCACGCTTCTCGCATCAGCGCGAATTTGCCCAAGCGGGTTACTACTCGGTCATGCTCGATGATTATAACATTGCAGCCGAATTAACGGCTACCCCCCGCACCGGTATTCACCGCTACCGCTATGCCCAAAGCGAACCTTCCTCCCTCATCATCGATCTTAAACATGGGATCTCTAACCAGCCGCGCGAAGCTTCATTCGCATCAATGGCGACAACGAGGTGGTTGGCCTTCGTCGCTCGCAGGGCTGGGCAGCTGATCAATACGTCTATTTCGTGGCCCGCTTCTCAGCGCCTTTCACTGCTCACACCATTATGGTGGATGGTGAAATCGTTGACCATGCGAACGCTGCTGAAGGTAAAGAAGTAAAACTCATCCTTGATTTTGACGCACTGGATAAAAATGAGCTGATGGTGAAAGTGGCCATTTCAGCCGTAGATGTGGAGGGAGCCATTAAAAACATGGAAGCTGAAGCCCCGCACTGGGTTTTTGACGACTACAAGGATCAGGCTACCGACATCTGGAACGAGCACCTGCATAAAATAAATATTGAAGGGGCTTCAGAAGCGCAGAAACGTACTTTTTATACTTCATTGTATCACGCACAAATTGCTCCCAACTTGTATACCGATGCAGATGGCAGGTACCGTGGCATGGACAAAGCCATTCATTCAGTGACGCCCTCCCATAACATGTACACCATCTTCTCACTGTGGGATACTTTCAGAGCCACCCATCCGCTGTTTACCATTATTGAGCCTGAGCGAAATAACGAGTTCATCAATACCATGCTCACCCAGTACCAGCAACATGGAACGCTACCCGTTTGGGAACTCATGGCCAACGAAACAGGCACCATGATCGGCTACCACTCGGCACCCGTCATCTGGGATGCTTTTGTCAAGGGACAGCGCGACTTTGACGCAGAGCTGGCTTTTAAGGCCATGAAAACATCGGCCATGAAGGACCACATTGGCTTAAAGGACTACAAAGAGCTCGGTTTTATTCCCATGGAAAGGGAAGGCAACAGCGTTTCCAAACAGGTGGAGTATGCCTATGACGACTGGTGCATAGCGCAAATGGCAAAGGCTTTGGGACAGGAGGAAGACTACCAGAACTATATACACCGGGCTCAAAATTACCGCAATGTATTCGACACGTCTGTTGGATTTTTAAGAGGACGCCGGGCCGATGGCAGCTGGCGTACCCCCTTCGACCCCATTGAAAGCTCCATCCTGGGGTCTGGTGATTTTACCGAAGGCAACTCCTGGCACTATACCTTCTTTGCCCCGCATGACGTAACAGGACTCATGGATCTGATGGGCGGAGATGTAGCCTTTGCGGCTAAAATTGATGAAATGTTTAATCAGGAAGCCATCGTCACCAACCAAAATGCCCATGACATTTCGGGTCTCATTGGTCAGTATGCCCAAGGTAACGAGCCAAGCCACCACGTGGCTTACCTCTACAACTTTGCCGGTCAGCCATGGAAGACGCAGGAAAAGGTGGCCCTGATACTGGATTCGCTTTACACCGACCAACCCGATGGCATCAGTGGCAATGAAGATTGCGGACAATTATCGGCCTGGTACGTTTTTTCGGCAGCCGGTTTTTATCCTGTCACCCCCGGAAGTGGCGACTACATAATAGGCACCCCACTTTTTGAACAATTGTCCTTTAATCTGGACAATGGCCAGCAGTTTACGGTCAAGGCCAAAGGCAGAAGCAAAGAAGCGCTCTACATTCAATCGGCCAGCCTGAACGGAGAACCCTTCAACCGCTCTTACATCCAACACCAGGAGATTATGGCCGGCGGTGTATTGGAGTTCACCATGGGCACATCACCCAATAAAACGTGGGCCAGCCAACCCGAAGCCCGCCCTGTAACAACGATACCCGAAGAGTACCGCTTGGCACCCATTGAGGAGCGAATGGTCTTTGCGCCATATATCCATGAAACAACGGCCCTGTTTACGCAACAAAAGGAAATTGCCATTCATTGCAACACGCCTGGGGTAAGCATTCATTACAATCTAAATGGTACCAATGTCTCAGAAAATGACCCTGTTTATACCGGCCCATTCAAAATCAGCGAGACGAAAAAAGTGATGGCCCGGGCGTTCAAAGAAGGCATGAAGCCCAGCGAGTTGCTCAGCCGGGAATTCATCCGGGCACATTTCAACAGCGGCGAAACCTATCCGTCGATTCAATACAACCTGGCGCCTTCCCGACCCTATGATAAAGCCGGAGAAAAAGCCCTCATCGATGGTTACCGTGCCTCCATGGATTTCCATGATGGTCAGTGGCTGGGTTTCAACCGTAACATGGAAGCGATCGTGAATCTGGGAGCGCCAAAAAAAGTAGAACAAGTGCGACTCTCCTTCATGAGAAATGTGGGTTCGTGGATTCTTTTGCCCCGGACGATGACCGTTTACGGGTCCAATAACAACCAATCGTTCACCAAACTGGGCGCCATTACCACAACAACCCTGCCCCAGGAGCACGAGGGCATCATCAGTGAATTCCACTTTCCGGTGAACGCCAGCTTCCAGTATTTTAAAATATCCGCGGAAGCGCTTCCGTTGTTGCCCGACTGGCATCCGGGTGCCGGCAACCGCCCCTGGATATTTGCCGATGAGATCATTTTTGAATATTAAACCAACTCAAATTCCCCTGATGAAATACGCTTCAATCATAACTTTCACTTTAGTGCTGCTCCTTAACGGCTGTTCACATTCCGAACAGCCGGCTAAGGAAAGACTGACGTCACTGGTCAACCCCTTCATGGGCAGCGATGGCCCGGGAAACACCTATCCCGGAGCGACCGTCCCCTTTGGCATGGTCCAGCTCAGTCCGGATATCGGCTACTCAGGCTGGGACAGAATTGCCGGCTACGCATGGGCCGACAGCATCATCACCGGTTTTAGTCACCTGCATCTTTCAGGTACCGGGGCGGGCGATTTGTACGACATACTGCTGACGCCGGTCAACAGCCAATCGGTTAAAACAACACCGGAAAATGGCCACCGGCCCTATTCGCTCTTTAGTCACGACCAAGAGCATGCAGAGCCTGGTTATTACCAGGTATTTTTACAGGACTACGGCATCAACGCGGAACTGACAGCCACCCGACGCACCGGCATTCATCAATATACTTTTCCGCAAGACGACAACTCGGGCTTCATCATTGATTTGGGCTACGCCCTCAACTGGGACTGGCCGACCGAAACTTTTCTGCAAATTGAGGATGCCCAAACCATTTCAGGGTATCGCTACTCTTCCGGCTGGGCGGCCGATCAACGGGTCTATTTTGTGGCCCGCTTCTCAAAACCGGCTACCTCCATCCAACTTTTTAAAAAAGAGACGGCCGTTGATGGACCGTCGGTCAAGGACACGCACACCAAAGTAGACCTGCGCTTTGCCACCTCTGACAACGAAAAGGTTATGGTTAAGGTAGGGATCTCCAGTGCCAGCATTGAAGGTGCCGCCAAAGCCATAGAGAATGAGGCCCCGGAGTGGGACTTCAACGCCATTAAAACGGCAGCCTCCGACACCTGGGAAAACCAGCTGCAAAAGATCAGGGTGCAATCGGACAATGAAACCTGGAAACGCACCTTCTATACCACACTTTACCAAAGCATGCTGGCACCAACCCTTTACAGCGATGCCCAGGGTGCATACAAAGGCGCCGATGGCCACTATCATACGGCCACTGGCTACGATAAGTACGACACTTTTTCGCTGTGGGATACCTTCAGAGCAGCCCATCCGCTCTACACGTTGATGCATCCCGAGCGTGTGCCGGATATGATCCAATCCATGCTTAGTCATTACCGTGAGACAGGCCTGCTGCCCGTCTGGTCCATGCAGGGCAACGAGACCAATATGATGATTGGCTACCACGCCGTCCCAGTTATTGTGGATGCCTACTTTAAAGGCATTGGCGGTTTCGATGTGGAGGAGGCTTACGCAGCTTGTAAATCCAATGCCTTGTCGAGCGACCACGGCATTCAGGAATACCGGGAACTGGGCTATGTGCCCATTTCCTTCGATCATGAAAACTGGTCGGTTTCCAAAACGCTGGAGTATGCTTACAACGACTGGTGCATCGCTACTTTTGCCAAGGCATTGGGAAAAATGGACGACTACGCATACTTCCTTAAGCGCTCTGAAAACTGGCGCCACCATTTTGATGCTGAATCGGGCTTTCTGCGTCCCAAGGATGCCAAGGGCCAGTTTCTTAAAGATTTTGTGGCACGCGATTACACCGATCACTATTGCGAAAGCAATGCCTGGCATTACTTTTGGTTTGTGCCGCAAAATATCGAAGGCCTGCAGAGCGCTTTGGGCAAGGAGCGTTTCAGTGCCCGCCTCGACAGCATGTTCACCTACGATCCTTATCCCAGTGATGAGCTGCCCATTTTCAGCACCGGTATGATCGGGCAGTATGTGCATGGCAATGAACCAAGCCACCATGTGGCCTACTTGTACCATTACACAGGGCAGGCCTGGAAAACGCAGGAGAGGGTCCGACAAATCTTAACCACGATGTATGCCCCTGAACATTACGGGCATTGTGGCAACGAAGACTGCGGCCAGATGTCGGCCTGGTACACCTTCAGCTCACTGGGCTTTTATCCGGTCAATCCCTCCACTGGCATTTACCTCATCGGCAGTCCCTTGTGGAAGCATGCCACCATCCAACTGCCGGGCGGAAAACAGTTCACCGTAGAAGCGCCGGAGGTAGATGATACCCATCTTTACATTCAAGAGGCCTTCCTCAATGGGGAAGCATTGACGCGTCCATGGATCACCCATTCGGAAATTACCAACGGAGGCACACTTACTTTTAAAATGTCGCCCACCCCCAATCTTTCATTGTGGCATGAGGTGACAGAAATTCCTTACCTTGAACTGATGAACCTGCCATAGTTTTTTTCAGACCAAACAAACGACCACTATTATGAGCCGTTATTTCTTTACATTATCGACTTTAGGAGTATTACTCCTCGTTGCTTGTCAACCCAAAAATGACCTGGTGAACCAAAGAGCACTGCATCAGGACTGGGAATTTCGCAGTGCCGATGAGGAGGTCTGGACGCCGGCCTCAGTGCCGGGAGTGGTGCATACCGATCTGCTGGAAGCTGGCATCATTGACGATCCTTTTTACCGCTCCAACGAAGACTCGGTGCAATGGATCAGCACCAAAGACTGGATTTACAGAACGACCTTCACGGTTTCTGAGGAAGAGATGGCCAACCATAATATCCAGCTGGTCTTTGAGGGACTCGATACCCATGCGACTGTTAAACTTAACAATGTGGAGGTACTCAAGGCGAATAACATGTTCCGCACATGGACCATCGATGCCCGGGAGCACCTCACTGCCGGCCTCAACACTATGGAGATCTATTTTCTGTCGCCCGAGACCTACAACAAAGCCCAGGCAGCTAAGCTGCCCTATGTTTTACCCGAAGACGAACGTGTGCACTCCCGCAAGGCGCCCTACCAGTTTGGGTGGGACTGGGGGCCACGACTGATTACTTCGGGGGTTTGGCGACCGGTCTATCTTAAATTCTGGAACACGGCCAACATCCAAGATGTATTTCTTTACGCCCAAAACATTTCTGAGAACCAGGCAGACTATCGCGCACAAATAGAAATTTTGGCCGATCAGGAAGAAGAGGCAGACATCAGGGTGAGTAGTCCGGATGGTCAATTCAAGACCCAAACAACCAAAATCCATTTGAAAAAAGGCATCAACCCTGTCGACCTTGACTTCACCATCGACGATCCGCAACTGTGGTGGCCCAACGGCATGGGCGAAGCGCACCTTTACAAGGTGGATGTTACCCTGGAAACAGCTCAGGGCATTGTTACCCGTTCACAGCGTATTGGGGTGCGGACCATTGAACTGGTGCAGGAGCCGGATGCGCATGGCAGCTCCTTTGAATTCCATGTCAACGGACAAGCCTTCTTCGCCAAAGGGGCCAACTATATTCCTCTGGAGAGTTTTCTGCCGCGACTCACCGCCAGCGATTATGAAAAGGCCATTGAGGATGCGGTTAAAGCCAATTACAACATGCTGCGGGTATGGGGTGGCGGTATTTATGAGGACAAGCTGTTCTATGATCTCTGCGATGAAAAAGGCATCCTGGTCTGGCAGGATTTCATGTTTGCCTGCGCCATGTACCCCGGTGATGAGCCCTTCTTGGAGAACGTGCGCCAGGAGGCCATTGACAATGTTCGCAGAATCAGAAACCATACTTCCATTGCCCTTTGGTGTGGCAACAACGAAATTCAAAATGGCTGGTTCGACTGGGGCTGGCAACGCAGTCTGGGCTACTCCACTGCCGACAGTCTGGAAGTCTGGGGTCACTACCAAAAGGTGTTTCACGACATTATCCCGGAGGTTCTGGCCGCTGAAGATCCTACCCGCCCATACTGGCCCTCTTCCCCCTCTTACGGATGGGGGCATCAAGAGGCCACGGTGATGGGCGACAACCACTACTGGGGTGTTTGGTGGGGCAAGGAACCTTTTGAGATGTACCGCCAAAAGGTGAGCCGCTTTATGAGTGAATTTGGCTTTCAATCGTTTCCCGACTGGAGCACGGTTGAATCCTTTACACTGCCGGAAGACCGCGACCTTTGGTCGCCGGTCATGCGCACCCATCAGAAGCATCCCATTGGCAATGAAACCATCGATGAATACATGAAGCGCTGGTATCCGGCGCCTAAGGACTTTGAATCCTACGTCTATGTCAGCCAAATACTGCAATCAGAAGGCATGATGATGGGCATCGCCGCCCACCGCCAGGCCATGCCCTTTAGCATGGGAACGCTCTACTGGCAGTTTAACGACTGCTGGCCGGTGGCTTCCTGGTCGAGCCGCGACTACTACGGCAACTGGAAAGCCATGCACTACACGGTGCGCAAAGCCTACGAAAATCTCTTTTTATCCCCCATGCAGGAAGACGGTATCTTCAGCCTCTTCCTGGTCTCTGACTTGCAGGAAACTTCTCAGGCAGAAGTGGTACTTACCCTGCTGGATTTTGAAGGAAAGCAGCTGAGCCAGGACAAGCATGCTGTTGAGATTAAACCCAACAGTCAGGTAGTGGTGCAAGCCCCTGTCAACAAGCTGCTCAAGGGCCATGCCGCCAACAACAGCGTACTTAAAATGGAGCTGTGGCAAAATGGGCGGTTGCTGGCCGACAACCTGCACTATTTCGATTTACCGAAAAACCTCTCACTTAAGGCGGTCGATATCCACGCTGAAGTCCAACCATCTGAGAAAGGTTACGAAGTCAGTCTATCGGCCGACTATCTGGCCAAGCACGTCTACCTGAAAATGGATGGCGTGAAGGGCTGGTGGAGCAACAACTATTTCGATTTGCTTCCCGGCGAGCCAGTCACGGTCACTTTCGAGACCAGTGCGGCGGTCGACGATTTCGAGGCCCGACTAAAGATCACTTCTCTGGCAGATGCGTTTTAATGAACCTTTTAAAATGATTGTACGATGCAATATTCCAACAATAGCCGAATTTTTAAAACCCACCTCAACAAGTCGCTCTTCGTCATCCTGACCATGGCCGTTCTGGGTATGGGCCGGGCAACTGCCAAAGAACCAGCTGCGTGGGTGGACCCTTTTATTGGCACCTCCAACTACGGGGCGACTTTCCCAGGCCCCGTCATGCCCTGGGGCATGGTCTCGGTGGTGCCATTCAACGTGACCCCTGCTCAGGGCAATGAATACAGCAACACCGATAACTGGTGCTCTAACCCCTACGTGCATCCCAACAAGGTGATGACGGGTTTTTCGCACGTGAACCTCAGCGGAGTTGGCTGTCCCGATTTGGGGAGCATCCTGCTGATGCCGCTGACCGGTGAGCTGCAAGTGGACCATGCGCAATATGGCACGACTTACAGCCAGGAGGAGGCCAGACCGGGCTACTACACGTCTTTTCTGGACCGTTATGCCATTAAAGCAGAAGCCACCACCACCCTGCGTACAGGCATCAGCCGCTACACTTTCCCAAAGGGGGAAGCGCATATTTTACTGAATTTGGGTCACGGACTGACCAACGAATCCGGCGCTTTTATGCGCATGGTATCGGATACAGAAATAGAAGGTTACAAGCTCATGGGGACTTTTTGCTACAACCCAGATGCGGTATTCCCGGTCTATTTTGTGGCAGAGTTTAGCCAGCCGGCCCTGAACCGCGGCTACTGGAAAAAACAACAAAAACTGCCCGGTCACCGCCACAGCTGGGATGCTACCAGCGGCACCTATAAAATTTACAACAACTACTTCAAAGACATGGCCGGTGAGAACATCGGCGCATGGTATTCCTTCAACACCGAAGAAGGGGAACAAATAGAAGTAAAAATAGGCGTGTCCTACGTCAGCATTGACAATGCCCGTGAGAACCTCCGAGCCGAACAATCCGGCTTTGCCTTTGACGAAACCGCTCAAAGCGCCTGGCGTGAATGGAATAAACAGTTATCAACCATCGAGGTAGAAGGCGGCAGCGACGCAGACAAAACCAAGTTTTACACCGCGCTTTACCACCTGCTAATCCATCCCAACGTCCTGCAGGATGTGAACGGCCAGTATCCGGCCATGGAGTCGCCCGATATTCATCAGGTGACCGACCGCAACCGCTACACGGTCTTTTCGCTTTGGGACACTTATCGCAGTGTTCACCCACTGCTCTCACTGCTTTACCCCGAACAGCAACTCGGCATGGTGCAGTCGATGCTCGACATGTACAAAGAAGGTGGATGGCTGCCCAAATGGGAACTATACAGCAGAGAAACCAACGTCATGAACGGCGACCCGGCCCTCATTGTCTTGGCGGACACCTATCTGCGCGGCTTGACGGATTTCGACATTGAAACGGCTTATGCAGCCATGATGAAGTCGGCCACCACTCCCTCCGCAGAAAACAAAATCAGACCCTTTAACGATTTCTACTTAAAACACCACTACATTCCCTTTACTAAGGACTACGACAATTCTGTTTCTGAAGCTTTGGAGTTTTATGTGGCCGATTACAGCCTGTCGCAACTGGCCAAAGCGCTGGGCAAAAAGGAGGATCATAAGGCGCTCCGGCAGCGCGCTTTGGGCTATAAAAAGTACTTTGACAAAAACTATGGCCTGTTGCGTCCGGTTTTGCCGGATGGCTCATTTATGCCAGGCTTTGATCCCGTTCAGGGTGAGAATTTTGAACCTGTCCACGGTTTTCATGAAGGCTCTTCCTGGCAATATTCTTTTGCCATTCCGCACGATATGCCGGGCCTCATCCGTTTAATGGGGGGCCAAAAAAAATTCATCCAGCAACTGGAAACCTGCTTTAACGAGGATCTTTTCGATATGGGCAACGAACCGGATATGGGCTACCCCTTCCTGTTTAACTATGTGAAGGGCGAGGAATGGCGCAGTCAGAGAACCGTCCGTGATTGTATCAACACTTATTTCCACACCGGACCGGCCGGCTTGCCCGGCAACGACGACACCGGAACCATGAGTGCCTGGCTGATTTACAGCATGATGGGCTTCTACCCCATTGCGCCCGGCGATCCTGTTTACACGCTGTCTTCGCCCGTATTCGACAAGGTGACCATTCACCTTGACAACAGCCATTATGACAACGACCAAATCATCATTGAGACCATCAACAACACTTCGGAGAATATCTACATTCAGAAAATGGAAATGGATGGGCAGCCGCTGAATAAATACTTCATCTCTCATGAAGAGCTGGTCACCAAGCAACATTTCAAATTTCACCTGGGCAATACCCCAAAAAAATAACACTCATGATAAGACGATCAATGATAATCGCTTTGCTCTTTGGCATGATCCATAGCGGACTTTCACAAGAGACGCCTAAAGAGAAAGCCCAACGGATGGAATGGTTTAAAGATGCCAAACTGGGTATCTTCATCCATTACGGCATCTATGCCGTCAATGGCATAGATGAGTCGTGGTCCTTTTTTAACGGCTACATCTCTCACAAAGATTACATGAAGCAATTGGACGGCTTTACGGCCGCCAATTACCGACCCGACGAATGGGCAGAGCTCTTTACCCGGGCAGGTGCCAAATATGCGGTACTCACCAGCAAGCACCACGACGGCGTGGCGCTCTGGGATAGCCAATACGACCATTACACGACCGTGAAACACACGCCTGCCGGCAAGGACCTGGTGGATCCATTTACAAAGGCCTTGCGCAATAAGGGCCTGAAGGTGGGACTGTATTATTCGCTCATCGACTGGTCTCACCCCGATTACCCCGGCTTTACCAGAGAACAAAACCGCTATGAAGATGACCCGGTTAAATGGGCAGCCTTTAAAGAATTCTATCTGGGACAACTCAATGAGCTCTCCACGCAATTTAACCCGGATCTTTACTGGTTCGATGGCGACTGGGAGCATTCGGCCGAGGCGTGGGACACGGACCGCTTAAAGCGGCAACTCAGAAGTCATAACCCCCATGTGATTGTGAACAGTCGGGTAAAAGAAGGTGGCGATTATGAAACACCGGAACAGGGCGTCCCCGTCAGAACGCCCTCCAACCCCTACTGGGAGCTTTGTCTCACCATCAACGATTCCTGGGGATATCAATACAACGATCACAATTACAAAACGCCCTTCCAGTTGGTACGCATTTTTGCCGACTGCATCAGCAAAGGGGGCAACCTGCTTTTAAACATTGGTCCGAAAGAAGATGGCAGCATTCCGCCACCTCAGGTAGAGGTGCTGGAAGAATTTGCCAGATGGACGGGCAAACATGCAGAGGCCATTTATGGCACCCGGGCGGGAATTGATGAAGTGCACTTCCCGGGTATGACGGCACTGAGCAAAGACCACCGCACCTTGTTTCTCTATATTGACAACGCCCCCAACCATCCGCTACAGGTAAAAGGCCTGCTGTCGGAAGTCTCCAATGTTCGGGTGGTAGGTACCCATCAAGCCATCGATTACAACTACACGAAAAAAACGGGCAGTCTGCAAATCACCTTGCCGGGCAAGGTGCTTGATCCGGCCATCACGGTGATCGCCATCGATCTGAAAAGTCCGCTGACGTTATCCACACCCCAAGAGATGTTAACGGCTGAATTCCTAGAAAAGCTCGAGGCAGACAGCCGCTGGTACGAAAAGCATGCACCGGTATTGGAAAACAGCACCAAAGGCATTTCGTCTCTCCACTATGCAGGCCACTCTTTGCTTTCTATGGGAAAGGACATTCTGTATCTTTTGGTAGATGGTCAACCCAACGGACCGCTCATGATCAAGGGGCTGAAAAACAAAATTAACCGCATCTGGGTAGTGGGCAACGGCACCAAGCTGGATCACAACATCAATGGCCAATTATATTGGAGTCACGTTCCCGGAATTGCTTACATTGATTTACCTGAACAAGCGCTGGACCCTTCTGTGACGGTTATTGCCGTGCTGCTGGATGGCCCGGTTGCGCTCTATTCAGAGGAGGGACAAGTCATTGAAAGCAATTAAGCGATTTTCAAACTGATCTACAATACCAAAGCTTTGCTATTTTACACCTGGCAACAAAAAGGCTGTCCATACCATTTGGACAGCCTTTTTTCCTATTACTAACTAAACCTAATCTCTGTTGATGCGATTGCGGTGCATGAGCTCATCATTGACATAAATCTCCACAATGTAACGGGCGGGACTTAAATGCCCAATATCAAAACCAATGGAGCCGCCTTTGAAGTCGTAGTACTCATGCACGGCTAAAACAACCCCTTCTGTCATAAACTGCACACGCAAGGTCGAAGGCGTTGGCAAAAAGGCATCCAATTCAATGTTCTTTTTAGTCCTGCGTGGATAAAGAAAGAAAGCACTTTGTGAAATACTGGTGTCCCTCACGGCATTTAGTTCAGCTTTAAAGGCCAAAAACTGACCATTGCCACAATCGCTTATAAAGGGATGAATGATGTTATCCTCCATGTCCAATAAGCGCAAATAGCCATAGCCACTTTGAGGTCTCGCCCAGAATTCAAGGCCATCACCGGCTGAATCTGTCAGATGAAATTCATAGTTGCCGGATTTTAAAGTGACCGTATCCACATAGATTTCATTGGGTCTGCATTGCTCAGGCATTCGCTGATAAATGGTATCACCCTTGCTGTTGACCATAAACAAATGGTTCTCTTCTGGCTTGTTATTGGATTTGTACTGAACCTTGAATTGTAAAGGCAGCACTTTGGGACCTTCGAAATCCTGAATCAAAAAATTGTCCTTTTCCCAAGCATCTTTCTGACCGTTCGGCCGCTCAAGGCTTACTTCAAACTGATTCCCCCCCTGCTTAAAATCAATTTCACCGGGAAGTGTCACCTGCTCTGTTTCATTAAAATCCAAGTATCCCTTCCAGATAAATTTCTTTTGTTTGAATCCGGTTGTTCTATATAAAATTTCGATCTTTTCAAGCGGTTCGCTGCCCAAATTTTTAATCACTACTATTGGGTTGAAAACCGCAGGATTTTGTCTCGAATAAAGCTGTTTTTTACTGGGTACGATAACATCCACCAAAGCCACATCATGCTTATTTGCGGGCTTCTCATACTGAATCAGGTAGGCGCTGATAATTTCTTCAGCTTGCACATTTGCGGTCGCTATATAAGGCTCCATAACAAACTGGATGGTGTTGACGCCGGCATCGGCGGCCACATCAAACAAATCAGGCTGCTGCAGATCGCCCGGACACCAGTATGCCCTATCATGAATCCAGGTACCACCTTGCGGATACAGCGGATTGGCCCCACAATCTTTCCATAAGGCCCGGTGATCTATCAGCGCCCCATTAAACAACACTTCCCGCCAACGCGAACAAAACTCACTGCAATAACGTGGGCTGTCTGCTCCGTGACCGGTATGCTGAATCCTGATTCTTCCAAAATCCGCTTTTTCCTCAAACTCAAAAGAGAAGGGCGTCAGATGGTTTTCAATGGGGTCTTCCGCATTCCCATAAGGGTAACGACCATTGTAAATTTCAGTGATGGATATAGGTTTGGCAGCAGGAGGTCCTAAAACAATCTCAAAATCCACCGTCAATGCCCATCCCAATGTTTCTGGTTCCCATCCGGAGTGCATATATTCAATCTCCACACTATCGCGCAACAACATGGAAAAATCAGTCACATCTACCTCCCAGGTAAATTGCCAGTCATCCTTAAAACTACTTCCATAGGGCGTCAGCATCCGGCCAATTTCAATGTCCCTTGAAGGTTTATTGACCCCACCTTTCCGACGCAAGTAGATGAAATCAAGGTAGTCCCAATGGGCTATGGCCATGGTATCAGGGTGCCCTAAAGTCACCTTCATGGTTATTTGGCGAATGTCCTCCTCAATGGAAGGAAAAACGCCCCAAGAAGGGAAGTAATTCATACCCTCTGCCACATTGGTATGGATGGTTACGCCTTCATGGGTTGTCACTGTGGCATCCGAACGACCCGAGGCCCATCCAAATCCGGACCCGATAAAGATCACGATAAAAAAAGAGATCCAATTCTTCATAAATAAGTTCTTTAAAACCTTATAATAGGCTATCCTACAGTTGCTGATTAATAGGCCGGCACTTCCTGCTGCTCAGCTGATAATACCAGTGCCCCGGCTCCCAACAAGGGAATTCTGGGATTACCCGACACTTCAATAAGGGTGTGTGCCAATGCCTCCTGATGGGCAAAGTTGGATAAAAACTCCTTCAAACCGGACTTAAAATATGGAAAGGCATTTGAAAGGGAACCCCCAAGAATAATCGCTTCGGGTCCAACAGAGTATAATATTGTCTCTATAAGATGACCAACATGAATGCCAAATTCATGGAAAATATTGAGTGCCGAAACGTCTCCTGAGGCAGCTTGTTGAGCTAAATCAACAGCCTCTATATGGTGCTGGTTTCTGAAGAACTTACCACTGCAGTATTCTTCATAGCTACTGTCGAGATGTTTGATACCACCAAACTCGCCTGCTAAGGATCCATTACCAATAAGAAGCTGCTTGTTGATGATTACACCAGCGCCAACACCAGTTCCAAGCGCTAAAGCCACCAGGTGTTTGTAGCCTTTTCCTTTCCCAAAATAATATTCGCCAAGGGCAAAACAATTGGCATCGTTACCGATGTAAACAGGAATATTGAAACGTGACTCAAGGAGTTCTTTTACCGGAAAATCCTTCCAGGCAGGAATGTTAGAAACATTGCATATCACACCGGCCTTAATATCCACCAATCCGGGAACACCCAAACCTATCCCTGCAACCCTATCTGTCATCAATTCAGAAATGCCTGCTTCCAAATCGGCAACAATCTCTTCACGGGGTCTATGAGCCGCTGTAGGAAGCCTCAACTCTTTAAGAACCTCTCCATCCCTGATGAGCCTACATGAATCTTTGTGCCTCCAACATCCACTCCAATAAATTCTCTGATAATCATAGTTCTAAAAAGTAAAAATCTATTTTTCTAACTTAAACATTTTGTCGTTCAATGCTTAACTTGCCAGAAATCTTATTTTTACTAAAACTATAACTTCTGAAAGCTAGTGATGATGCTTTTGCATATAGTCAAAAACCTCAGACATAACTACAGCTAATGCGCCATTTAGGCCAATATCCTTTCCAAACCTCGATAATTCAATGGTGACCCTGCCACTTATCTGTGACATACTATATGTATTAATGGCTTGTTGTATAGGCATGGTTAAATACTGCCCCACTTCGGCCATCTTTCCACCTATGACAATTTGCTCAGGATTAAACAGTTGAATCAAAATAGAAATTCCTTTACCCAGATTTTTTCCTATTTCAGCAAACAAATTAATGGCAAACTGATCGCCCCTAAGCGCTGCATCAACAATGGCATGCAAACTAAGGGTACCCAATTCTTCTTTTGCCAACAAGGAACTTTTCCCCTCCTTTAATCCTTCTTTGGCCTTCTTCACCAACGCCGTTCCTGCACCCAGTGTTTGTAAACAACCCAACTTTCCACAAATACAAAGTTCTCCATTCTCTACAATGGGAATATGGCTAAACTCCCCGGCAAAGCCAGAGGCTCCTCTATATAACTTTCCATCCAGGATCATCCCTAAACCGATGCCCCAATCTAAAAACAATACAAGGACATCCTTTTTTCCTTTAGCAACACCATCCCGCCAAACCGACAATGCTATGGCTTTTGCATCATTTTCAATAAAAACCGGAAGCTTTATTCTATCTTCCAAAACATCCTTAAGCGATGGGCCATCGAATTGAAGATAGGTTCGGTTGACACCCTTACGTGAATCCACAAGGCCTGGCATACTCACGCCAATTCCAACCAATAATTTTCGGTCAACACCAGCCTCCTTAATAAAGCTCTCGATACTACTTACCAATAACTCCAAAGTCTCAACCGTGTTGTTTAGCGCAATTTCATAAGTCCGTGTTTCTGAACAGGATTGGTTGGCAGCATTAAAAACATTTATGCGGGTCTGATAGATATCCATGTCAATAGATAAAACATGAAAAGCATCTTCGCATAATCCATACAATTCAGGTTTTCGACCTCCTTTAGATTTCCCAACCCCTTTTTCTCAATTATCTGCCGATCTATCAGTTCCGACAATAACGCCACCCCATTTGGAGCGCTTATCTTCAACAACTTACACATATCCGTCACAGATGACCCGCGACTATAATAAAAGCCCTTCAATGCCTTTATGGCCAAAGCCAACTTTTTGGGCTCAAAGCCGGATAACTTATCGATGAGCTGGTTTTCCAGAAAATAAGATTTCATAACAGCTTAAGCTTATAATAAATGAACGACATGGTAAAGTACACCATTTTTTTTTAATGATCCAAGACTTTTGTAAAAAAATAACAAAAGAGAATGATTGTTTTTTGAAATAATACTATTTCAATCCATAAAAGACCCAAAATTACAAATTGAAAGCGCACTAACCACAATCCCATCAAAAAAGATCAGGTAATAAAACCCTTTCCTCATTTTTCACATTTTTTTTGAACCAGATATTTGGAAGAATCTAAATTTGCTATATCTTTGCATCCGCAATTGAAAAGCGATTCTCCTTTGAGAATATTTTAAGGTCCCTTCGTCTAGGGGTTAGGACGCCAGGTTTTCATCCTGGAAACAGGGGTTCGATTCCCCTAGGGACTACAATAAAAACATTTGAACTTTATATTTAATTACGATGGCAAATCATCAATCAGCAAAGAAAAGAGCGAGACAAGGCGAAGCCCGCAAGGTGACCAATAAATATTATGCAAAAACGGCACGCAACGCTGTTAAATCATTACGTGACACCACCGACAAAGAAGCGGCATCTACTTTGTACCCAAAAGTGGTTTCTATGATTGATAAATTGGCTAAGAAGAACCTTATTCACAAAAATAAAGCTTCTAACTTAAAAGCCAGTTTAGCCAAGCATATCAACACTCTGGCATAAGCGCCAAGAGTCACGGTCCCTTCGTCTAGGGGTTAGGACGCCAGGTTTTCATCCTGGAAACAGGGGTTCGATTCCCCTAGGGACTACTGAAGCCTCACCTGAACGGTGTGGCTTTTTTTATTTTTATTATTCAGGACTTTTTGTAAATTGTGGGTCAAAATCTTAACCATGACCCCATACACCAAACTTTCCATCAAGCAGTTGGCTGTGGAAGACCGACCACGGGAAAAGCTGCTTCAAAAGGGCATCTCCACCTTATCAGATGCCGAATTGCTGGCCATCCTCATTGGATCGGGCAGTTCCAAAGAGTCGGCCGTTGACCTGGCACGAAAAATTATGGCCGGCTACCGCAACAATCTCAACGAACTGGGAAAAGCCGAAATTGACCATCTCAAAAGCAATTTTCATGGGGTTGGCGAAGCCAAAGCCATCACCATTGTTGCCGCCATGGAACTGGGCAGAAGACGACTCCAGCATGAATCATTAATAATGCCCGTCATCAAAAGCAGTCAGGATGTCTACAACCTCCTGACACCTTTGATCGGCGACCTGCCCCATGAAGAATTCTGGGTGCTGATGCTCAACAGGGCCAACAAAGTACTTTTCCGATACAATGTCAGCAAGGGCGGAATGACCGGCACGGTGATAGATGTCCGAATGATTTTGAAAAAAGCGCTCGAAACCAGAGCCGCCTCCATCATTCTTAGCCACAACCATCCCTCCGGCAACAAACAACCGAGTAATGCAGATACAAAAATCACCCACAAATTAAAAGATGCAGGAGCCCTTATGGATATCCCGGTGCTGGATCATGTGATTATAACAGATAATGGTTATTTTAGCTTCGCCGATGAAGGCATGCTGTAAACAGTTTTATCTGTATGAAAAAAAACGACCTGATACAACTTCGGCACGATGAAATCGACAAAGCGAAATGGGACGCGGGCATTGCGCGCTCTTTCCATCCGTTGATCTATGCGGAAAGTTGGTATCTCGACATCGTCTCTCCGAAATGGGAGGCCATTGTGTCGACCGACTATGGCACACTGTGGCCGCTAACCATCAATCGAAAACTCAAATGGCCGGTGATTATGCAACCCATGTTCACTCAACAGCTGGGCTTGTTTTCATCGCAGCACTTAGACGATAATGACCTTACCCGGATTTTTAACACCAATAAATATCCGGTTTTCACGCTGCAGAACCATTCGAAAATAGCGTGGCCGGAAACGCGCCGGACCTCAACCAAAAGCAATTATATCCTGGGCCTTGAAAAACCGTATCCGGAACTCAAAAAAACTTTTAGCAAAAACTGTCAGCGAAACATCAAAAAAGCCCTCAGCCAGGCCCAAACTTTTGGCGATCCACCGACACCGCCAGCTTTTATTGCATTTACCCGACAGCATAAAAACTACCTTCTGACTGAAAAACACCTGCTCATACTCCAACAAATCATCGAAGAAGCCCTTCATCGAAAGACCGGTTTTTTGCTTCAGGTGACAGATTTAAAGGGAGCGCCACTGGCCATGGCTTTTTTTCTCAAAAAGCACCAGCGGCTGACTTTCCTGTCGGGACAATCCTCACCCGAAGGTTTTCAGCACCAAAGCATGTTCCTGATCATGCATCAGGTGATTCAAAGCCATGCGGCCTCTGATTTAACACTGGATTTTGAAGGGTCTGAAGTGCCAGGCATTGCTCGCTTTTACAGGAGTTTTGGCGCTATCACTGAGACCTGCCAATACTTTCAAAGCCCCTGGTTGACCCATTTACAAAAAATCAAAAAACGATTCAGCCAAAAAAACAGCTGACTTTTAATATTATCCATTATTTTTGTCAAAAAAAATCGACCGATGGAAATTAAGTATATCAATCAACCACCCTCTATTCTTAATCAATTCATTGCAGAAATTCGTGATAAGAACATCCAGACCGACCCGCTCCGCTTTCGCAGGAATCTGGAAAGAATCGGTGAAATTTTTGCCTATGAAATAAGCAAAACACTCACCTATCAGGAAAAGGAGGTTAATACACCCCTGGGTACAGCCAAAGAGTTTTTTCCTCAGGAACAGTTGGTTATTGCCTCCATTTTAAGAGCTGGTATTCCGCTTCACAATGGTCTGCTCAATTATTTCGACCGCTGTGAGAATGCCTTTGTTTCGGCCTATCGCAAATACACCGAAGACGGTCAGTTCGAAATTCACATCGAATACATTTCAGCTCCCGACCTCACCAATAAGACCGTCATTTTGGCCGACCCCATGCTGGCCACCGGGTCTTCGCTCGAATTGGCTTTCAACGCCCTAAAAGCCAATGGACAGCCTGCCCACATTCACATGGTGAGCATCATAGCCAGTCAGGCCGGTGTGGATTACGTTGAAAACATGCTGGCAGGTGAGCCCGTTACCCTATGGCTGGCAGGCGTGGACGAAGAGCTCAATGCCAAATCTTACATCATTCCCGGCCTGGGTGACGCTGGCGATTTGGCCTATGGTGCCAAACTTTAGTCCACCCGCTGAACAAAACCATGGTCGCTACAGCGCGCCAATAACTCTTTAACCGTTACACCAATGGTCGGATGCACCCAATCCGGCCATTGTTCGTTAAGGGGCATCAGGGTGAACCGCCGCTGATGCAAGCGGGGATGCGGAACGGTCAACTCTTTGGTTTCCATGACCAAATCATCCAAAAACAAAATATCAATATCAATACCCCGTGACGCATAGCCGGAACCAGGGCTTCGTGTCCGTCCCAAATCCTTTTCAATTTTCTGCAAAAGATGCAACAAATCAACCGGCTTTAGCTTGGTGGTCATTTCCAACACCTGGTTTAAGAAATTTTGATCCGCCTCAAAGCCCCAGGCGGCGCTTTCATACATCGCCGATTCTCGGGTCACCTTTCCCGCCAAGCGGTCCATTTCATTCCTGGCCATCTGCATCAGACGCTTCGTCTCTCCTATATTTCCACCCAAAAGTATCAAAGCTTTCACCATTATTTTTTTTTATCAATACCATTCTTTAACCATTTGAAAAACCAGTCAC
Organism: Geofilum rubicundum JCM 15548; assembly: GCF_000974365.1. Lineage (GTDB taxonomy): Bacteria > Bacteroidota > Bacteroidia > Bacteroidales > Marinilabiliaceae > Geofilum > Geofilum rubicundum. Next base: position 34,746 of record NZ_BAZW01000017.1, on the reverse strand, counting down.
CGTCCACCTGGCTTACCCGGTTATGACCTAAAATAATCTACAACCTGAAAACCGTACCTATTCAGAACTTTTATTCCCAGAAACAGTAACCCTTTGATTCCAAAAAACCTCTTTGGGTCCTATTATCAAAGAGGTGAAATCCAATCAGGTCATTTCAGGAATTAATCAGGTAAAATTGCACCACAACAAGCATTGTTCAATTGATTTTTTGTAAATTAGCCCATAATTTTTTCAAACATACAACAGAACTTTCCTTATTCCTAAAAACTGCAAGTTATGAGTAAATTTTTAAAGTATTTTTTAGCCGTTATAGCAGGCTCAATGGTATCGGCTTTTTTCTTTCTCATGGGCATCGTCATTTTCGTGAGTATTCTGGCTTCCTCCTCCAGTCAGGAAGTTAAGGTGGCCGACAACTCCATTTTGGTTCTGGATCTGAAAGGCCCTATTGTCGAGCGTACTTCCGACGACCCGTTTGAGCAAATCATTTCTGAATTGTCGGGTCAGGTGGCCCCTGTCGGTCTCAACAAAATACTGGCTTCCATTAAAAAAGCCAAAAAAGACGACCGCATCAAAGGTATTTATATGGAATCGGGCATGGTCATGGCCGGTTATGCCACCATCGAAGAAATTCGGAACGCCCTGATCGATTTTCGGGAATCGGGAAAATTTGTTCATAGCTATGCCCCGGTCTATACCCAAAGTGCCTACTATTTAGCATCGGCTGCGGATAAAATTTATCTTAATCCAACCGGCATGTTGGATTTTCAGGGAATAAGCGCCTCCTATACTTTCTACAAAGGAACCCTGGAAAAGCTGGGCATTGAGATGCAGATTTTCAAGCACGGCGAATTCAAATCGGCTGTTGAGCCATTTATTTTAGAGAAATTAAGTGATGCCGCCCGCCACCAGTCGGAAGTCTATTTGAATTCCATCTGGGACCACGTTTTGGCCAAGGTGGCCGACAGTCGCTCACTCAACATGGAAGCCCTGAATCAAACCGCTTCGCAGGCGCCCGTACTGATGGAGGACTCATTGATGCTGGCATCCGGTTTGATTGACGGCTTCAAATACAAGGATGAGGTGCTCAATGAACTGAAAAGCCTCACCAACACCGAAGAAAAGGATGATCTTAATGCCTTGAACATAAGCAAATACAGCTCCGTTTATCTGCCGGACGAAAAGAAAGGCCTTGAAAAAAATAAGATCGCTGTCATTTACGCAGAAGGTGCCATCGATGGCGGTTCCTCGGATGGCATACAATCTGAAGACCTTTCCCGTACCATCCGGGAAGCCCGCCGCGACAGCTCCATAAAGGCCGTCGTGCTAAGAATTAACTCCCCCGGAGGTTCGGGCCTGGGCTCTGAAATCATTTGGCGGGAAGTGCAGCTGACCAAAAAAATCAAGCCGGTTATCGTCTCTATGGGTGACCTGGCGGCTTCGGGCGGATACTATATTGCCTGTGCGGCCGACTCTATAGTGGCGCACCCCACAACGCTCACGGGAAGTATAGGTGTATTTGGCATGATCCCCAACACAGAGGGCCTGCTTAAAAAAATCGGGGTGACCACCGACCGGGTTAAAACCAATCAGTTTGCTGACTTTCCGGTGCTCGACCGGCCATTTACTGCGGATGAAAAGCAGTTGATGCAAGGCTACATTGAACGCTTTTATGGCATCTTCCTGAAACGTTGTGCCGATGGCCGACAGACCACCGTTGAGGCCATCGACGAAGTGGGCGAAGGTCGCGTTTGGAGCGGCGAAAATGCCCTGGCCATTGACCTGATTGATAAGCTCGGCGGCATTGACGAGGCCATTGCCATTGCGGCCGGCATGGCTGAACTTGAAAACTACCGCTTGGTGGAATTGCCCGAAATTTTAACCCCCATCGAGCAAATCATGAAAAGCATGTCCGAAAATGCGTCTGCAAGAATTGGTCAGCTCTTCCTGGGAGAACAGTACCAGATCCTGAAGACCATCAATGACTTAAAGACCGCACATCCGGTACAGGCGCGCATGCCTTTCGATGTCCAACTGAATTAATTCAACATTCATTTGCGTAAAAAGGGAACACCCGGAAGCTGGATGTTCCCTTTTTATTCCTTCAAAATCAGACCAAATGTTCCGGATTCGTCGCTTGTTACTCCCCTTGTCCTGGCTCTACGCCACCATTATGGCCTTGCGCAACAAGCTGTTCGACTTCGGCATTCTGTCTGCCACATCGTATCAGCTACCGGTCATCTCAGTGGGCAACTTAACGGTGGGCGGAACCGGTAAAACGCCCGTCACCGAGCACTTGCTTCAGTTGCTGTTACCCGCCAAACGTTGTGCCACCTTGTCGCGCGGCTATGGCCGGAAGACCAATGGGGTAATCATTTCAGGGGCTTCTGACAACTTCACCACCATTGGGGATGAGCCCATGCAAATGAAGCTGAAATTCCCACATGCCACCATTGCGGTGGCAGAAAAAAGGTGGATGGCATGGAAGCCCTGCTGAATCAATCGTCTCCGCCGGATGTCGTTTTATTGGATGACGCCTTTCAGCACCGCTATGTAAAACCGGGATTATCGATCATGGTCATGGATTATCACCGCCCCTTATGGAAGGACACCTGCCTGCCGGCAGGTAATCTCAGAGAAAGTGCCAGCGGCATTAACCGGGCAGACCTTATCATCATCAACAAGTGTCCGCCCCACTTAAAAAGAGAGACGGCCCATGAACTAAGCAGGCGACTCCGATTAAAAAACAAACAACCGGTGTTCTTTACTAGTATTGAGTATGACGATCCTGTAGCCTTGGCAAACGGTCCATCCGGACTTTCTTTTACACAAATTTTGCAGCAGACGAAGTCTCCTTTTATAGCTATTGCGGGCATCGGCAACCCTATCCCCTTTTTCGAAAGCTTAGAACGCTTCCATGTACCTTTTAAAACCAGAACTTTTAAGGACCACCATGCTTATACTTCGGATGATTTGGAACTAATGGCCGGCTGCAATGGTCCATCTCGGAAGTGCGAACCCCGATTATTACCACAGAAAAGGATGCTATTCGGCTGCGAAACACGCCTGGAATGACCCCGGAACTACTTTCAAGTATCTGGTACATCCCCATTCACTTGAAATTTCTGTTTAATGAACAAGCCACTTTTGATAAAATAATTACTGATTATGCTAAAGAAAATAAGTGAAACAGCAGACTTTTTAAAATCTGCACAGACCACCCATCCACGGATAGGGATTATTTTGGGAACGGGACTTGGCGGCCTGGTAAAGGAAATCGCCATTGAGAAAACCATTCCTTATGCAGAGATCCCGAATTTCCCGGTTTCTACCGTAGAAGGTCATCAGGGCCAACTCATCTTCGGAACCATCAAGGGGCAACCCGTCATGGCCATGCAGGGGCGCTTCCATTACTACGAAGGTTATGATATGAAAGAGGTGACCTTTCCGGTCCGCGTCATGAAGCAAATGGGCATCACCCATTTGGTCGTTTCCAATGCCAGTGGGGGACTGAACCCCGATTTCAAGGTGGGCGACATCATGATCATCGATGACCACATCAACATGTTTGGTGACAACCCCCTGCTGGGCAAAAACATCAACGAACTCGGCCCCCGTTTTCCGGATATGAGTCAGCCCTACAACCACGAGCTGATTGACCGCGCCCATGCCATTGCCCAAAAAGAGGGCATCGAATTGAAGCAGGGTGTCTACGTTGGCGTTGCCGGTCCCACCTTTGAAACGCCGGCCGAATACAAATATTTCCGCATCATTGGCGGTGATACCGTTGGCATGTCCACCGTTCCCGAAGTGATTGTGGCGCGTCACGGGGGAATGACTTGCTTTGGTGTTTCCATTATCACGGATTCAGGGGTTCCCGGACAAATTGTTGAAATTTCCCATGAGGAAGTGCAGGCAGTGGCCGCAGCAGCAGAGCCCAAAATGACCCGGGTTATTGCGGAGCTGGTCGCGACTATTTAAAGAAAAAAAATCCACGAATTACGCCTGCGTCAATGAGCGAAATTAGCGGACAAAAATCGCGTCAATGAGTGGACAGTACCGTGACTTTTTTGGCTTCTTTGACCGCTCCGGAGGGGTGAAAGCAGCGGACCAGTAACACATAAATGCCCGTTGAACAACGGGCATTTTGTTCATTGAGTCCGTCCCACGAAAAAAAGCCACTGGTACCGGCCAGCTCATTGTTGACCAGATACCTGACGGGTTGACCAGCCCGGTTGTAGATGGTGACGGAACAGCTGTATCCGGGTTTTTCAAAGGCATAAGAGATGCGCAAAAGGTCGTCGATGCCATCCTGATTGGGCGTGAACACCCCGGGCTCAAGGGAAATAAAATCAGGGGCCGTGGAACCCTTGGGAGGAAGCGACTGAGAATTTTCTCTTCCGGGTGTTGCATACCCCTCATCCGCCGATGCGGAATGCCAGTTAAACTCCTGTTGGGTGGGTGCATCCGCATCCATGCGCTCCAGCGACACTCCCTTGGTGGTGCTCAAAAGCGGGTAGTGTAAAGCCTCACTGTAGGTAAAGGCGTCGATGACCGACGCTTTCTTGTCACTTAAAACAACTGTTCCTCCCGCCACCACATAGTTGGGCATGCCCTCCGTCAGAACGATCCCAAGTGCTTCCGGCACATTGTAAGTTGCCATTAACCCTTCCCTATCACCTGTCAGCACCAGATATTCTCCCGGAAACAAGGCCCGCTTCACAGTCGATAGGGGCACCAAAGTCTCGGGCAGACCAGCTTCGTTGCTGCGCGATAAGAAAAGCCCTGACAAGTCGATGTGCTTGTCAGACCTATTGTACAACTCCACAAAATCGGATCCGCCTGCTGGCGGATCATAGAGGAGTTCATTAATCACTACATCAAAGGGCTGCGCGACCAGGGGACGGGCAAAGCGAACCGGTCCATGCGTCACCAAAGTATTACCTGCCAAATCTGCCGGCATTTTCCTAAAGGTCATCTCACAACCCCGGTTTTGGGGGAGCTTATGGGTAAAGCAGACTTCCAGTCCGGAATGAAAGGGTTCGGTCAGCCGGGCCGACTGAACGGATAAACCGCCCGGCAAAAACCAGGCATCCTCCAGGTCCGATAAGAAGTCAGAACCCATGGGTTCAGTCATTTGAAATACCACACATGAATCGCTCTTCAGATACACACTTTCGATGCGCGGTGCGGTCTCATCCGGGAGTTGGGTCGACAAAGAATTGGGCCGGCCGGGTGTTCCCCCCACGTTATCGATGGAATAATCCCAGTTGGTCGGGTGGCCCGACAAGTTATGGACATCCCTCACCTCGAGCGACCAGCCGCCATCGCGTTTGAAACCTTCCTGTCCCATATCACGCCGGTAATGACAAGCGGCCACCACATCCCCGAAATTATCGCGAAGCACCATTTCAGCGCCGGAAACCGGCAATTGGGACCAATCCGTCAGCTCCAGCACATTCTCCACAAAAGACCAAAGGGTGGCCTGCCCCGATGGCACCAACAGCAGATACTCCCCGGGATAGAGGACACCCTCCTTTAAGATGGCCCGCCGGGACCCGACCTCCAGGGTGAAACCGGACACCGGTATCGGCTGCTCGCTGCGGTTAAAGATCTCCAGGTAGGAAGTTCCGGGCAGTCCCATTGAAGGCGATGGATCGGCCATGACCTCCGAAAACACCAAGTCGTAGCGCTGTGTTTTGTAAAAATAGAGCGTGAAAGCGGCTCCTTCAACGGGTCCACCATTGGCACCCAAAACCGACTGCAGGCCAGCTTCAAGTAACCGACCGTTGGGGTAGTCCTCTGCCAAATGAATGTGCACATGAACGGGATCCATCCATGAAACAGAATCAATGGCGGGACCACCGTCCAGCCAATAGAAAGCGTTTTTATCAAAGGTCTCCACACGTATTTCCCGGCTAAAGCCAAGGCGTACCGTCCGGGCATCCACCACCTCCCACGTCTCCACTCTGGAGGGAACCGTATCTCTGAAAGCGGCCCCCTCCGTCAGAAAATCCATGAACCAAAACAGCGTGCTACGGGTGGAGGTATAGTGGCAACTCAATCCGAACCATGCCGACGAAAAGCCTTCTGTAGCAACCACGCGTCCCTCTTCCTGCCAAACCCCGTCCCTGTTTGTTTCCAGAATCATCTCCCCTCCCTGTGTCGGGTCACCCTGACCCGACCCTCAGGGTGACTACTGTTGAGTCGCCCAGCCTCCCCCTTTATCAACCGTTCGTGCTGCCCGTTTTTCACCTGCCACAACGAAACGTGGTCATCGCTGCTTCCCAGCACCACATAAAAAGCGGCATGAAGCTGCGCGAGATCGGTCCCGTCCGCCGCTAAATAAACCCGGGCATAATTGGCCGAAGAAGGATTAAAACCCATGCGAAAGGAAAACTGCCAAATGGCCGCTTCCATGCTTTGGGAGGCCGTAAACAGAAAGGCTGTGCCGGCCTCAGCCGGAGCATTCAACCGCAAAGACGATGGAGCCTCATCCACTATAAACCAGTCTGAAAGACCCAGCCATTCCGGATTCTTAACAAAATCACCATCAGAAAAATTATCAGAAAATTGGGCATACAGAGAGCAGCCCTGAAGTAGTAAAACAAGAAAAAACAAACGCATGTGGGTACAGGTTATGTTATAATTATCTACCTTTGTAATTGCTAACTAATTAAATTGTAAGCATAAAGACGCTACAATTTACGCATTTTTTATTTTTTGTAAAACTTAAATACTTTATCCAGGGATGAAAGTAGCTATTGTAGGTGTTAGTGGAGCTGTTGGACAAGAGTTCCTAAGCGTATTAGAAGAAAGAAATTTCCCTATGGACGAACTGGTTCTGTTTGGTTCGCCCCGAAGTGCGGGAAAAAAATATGTTTTTAAAGGTGAAGAGCTCACAGTTAAAGAGCTTCAGCACAATGACGACTTCAAAGGTGTGGACATTGCGCTGACGTCTGCAGGCGCCTCCACTTCTAAAGAATATGAAAAGACCATCACCAAACATGGTGCCATCATGATTGACAACTCCAGTGCTTTCCGTATGGACAGTGATGTGCCTTTGGTGGTGCCGGAAGTCAACCCCCAGGCATGTGCCCACATTCCCCGCAAGGTGATTGCCAACCCTAACTGCACCACCATTCAGTTGGTGGTTGCCCTGAAGGCCATCGAAAACCTGTCGCACATCAAAAGCGTACATGTATCCACCTATCAGGCAGCCTCGGGTGCCGGTGCCACTGGAATGGAAGAATTGCACAACCAGGTGCAGGAAATTGCCAAAGGTGATATGCCCACGGTCAGTAAGTTTCAACATCAGCTGGCCATGAACATTATTCCGCATGTGGATGTGTTTACCGAAAACGGCTACACCAAGGAGGAGATGAAGATGTACAACGAAACCCGCAAAATCATGGGAACGGATGTTCAGGTGAGTGCGACTTGTGTGCGTGTACCGGTGATGCGGGCGCACTCTGAAGCTACCTGGGTAGAAACCGAGCGCCCCATCTCGGTTGAAGAAGCCAAAGCCGCTTTCAACAGCGCTAAAGGCATCCGGGTAGTAGACAACCCAACGACCAATGATTACCCCATGCCTTTGTTTGTAGCCGGAAAAGACGAAGTGTTTGTCGGTCGCATCCGGAAAGACTTGTCCAATCCCAACGGCTTGACTTTCTGGACCGTTTCTGACCAGGTAAAAAAGGGTGCGGCGCTTAATGCCGTGCAGATTGCAGAATATATGATTGAAGCAGGATTGATCAAATAGGAAATCATTATCGACCGACAAGAGGCTGTCTGAACTTTGTTCAGGCAGCCTTTTTCTTTGCCTGTCCTTGCCCCGTGCATCGTTCTTTCATCCTTTTTTCGTATATTCGATATTCCAAATATAACCATTCAGATTATGCTGTCAGATATTGAAATAGCTCAAGGTACCGCACTTAAACCCATCAAAGAAATTGCATCCAGACTGCGAATTCCGGAAGACCAATTGGAACCATACGGACATTACAAAGCCAAACTTCCCTTATCGCTGATTGACCCGGAAAAGATGAGGGGCAAGAAACTGATTCTGGTTTCTGCTATTTCACCCACCCCTGCAGGTGAGGGAAAAACAACCATTTCAATTGGCTTAAGTGAGGGCTTGAACCGCATAGGGAAGCAGACCACCGTTGTGTTGCGGGAACCGAGCCTGGGACCGGTTTTCGGCATTAAAGGCGGAGCACCGGAGGCGGACATGCACAGGTAGTACCCATGGAAGACATCAACCTCCATTTTACGGGTGACTTCTCGGCCATTGAAAAAGCGAACAATTTGTTGGCGGCACTGATTGACAATAACATTCAAAGCAAACCGGCCTCTCTGGGTATTGACCCCCGAACCGTGCACTGGAAGCGCGTTATGGACATGAACGACCGGGCATTGCGACGTATTATTATCGGATTGGGAGGAACGGCTTCCGGCATTCCCAGGGAAACGGGATTCGACATTACAGCAGCCTCAGAAATTATGGCCATTTTATGCCTCTCTGAGAACTTTCATGACCTGAAAGAACGCATAGGGAATATATTTATTGGTTTCACGCTGGACAAAAAACCTGTTTTTGCACGCGACCTGAATGCCCAGGGGGCGATGGCCGCTCTGCTCAAAGATGCCATTAAACCCAATTTGGTTCAGACACTGGAAGGCAACCCGGCCATTATTCATGGTGGCCCCTTTGCCAATATCGCTCAGGGAACCAATTCGGTGCTGGCCACAAAAATGGGGCTTTCTTTATCGGACTATGTTGTCACCGAAGCCGGATTTGGTTTTGATTTAGGGGCCGAAAAATTTCTGGACATCAAGTGTGTTTCTGCCGGTCTGCAGCCGCAAGCGGCGGTTTTGGTGGCCACCGTGAGAGCTTTAAAATACCATGGCGGTGTGCCTTTGGCCGACATCCAAAAACCGGATGCAGAAGCTGTGGCCCGGGGCACAGAAAACCTGGAGAAGCATCTGGAAAACATGCTCAAATTCAATATTTGTCCGGTGGTCGCCATCAACCACTTTGCCGATGACACAGAGGAAGAAATACAGGCCATCACGGATAAATGCCGTGCGATGGGTGTCAAATGCGCTGTGGCCAGGGTGCATGCCCATGGGGGACAAGGCGCCGAGGAATTGGCCACCCTCGTCAGTCAGGTAGCAGAAGCTTGCCAATCAGATATGACACCACTTTACGACTGGAACTGGAGCATTGAGAAAAAAATAGAAACCATTGCGACCCAAATCTATGGGGCTTCGGCCATTGATTACACACAGCAAGCCCGGGCCGACCTGAAAAAGATTCAGGACCTGGGACTGGAACACTTGCCTGTATGTATCGCCAAGACTCAAAAATCACTGTCAGACAATCCCCAATTATTGGGACGTCCGGCGAATTTCATCGTTACAGTACGGGAAATTGAGATCGCGGCTGGTGCCGGATTTGTGGTGCCCATCACCGGTAACATTATGCGCATGCCGGGGTTACCTGCCAAACCAGCGGCTGAGAACATAGACATTAACGAGGAAGGGAAAATTACAGGTCTTTTTTAAAAGTCATCCTCCGCATCATCCATGTCCTCCGCATCCGGATAAAGGAAATCATTATAAGGAAAACGCGTTACATGAATTTTCATCACTTCATGGTACAAGGTATCGCGAAACTCCTCAAAATTGGTCTTCTCCAGAGCGGAAATAAAAATGGAAGGCGTTCCCCTGGCCATCCAGGTCTGCTTCAATTCTTCCAGGGAGACATTGGCACGCGTGGAAGGGGTTAAATCATCTGCTTCCTTTTCGATGTGGGAAAAGGCATCCACTTTATTAAAGACCAGAATCGAAGGTTTTTCCCGGTCATCGATTTCATGAAGCGTCTCATTCACCACATCTATTTGCTGTTCAAAACCGGGGTGAGAAATATCTACAATGTGTAACAACAGATCAGCTTCCCGAACCTCATCCAGGGTAGACTTGAAGGACTCCACCAAATGATGCGGCAATTTCCGGATGAACCCAACAGTGTCGGCCAGCAAAAAAGGCAAATTACCGATAACCACTTTCCGAACGGTCGTATCCAGAGTGGCAAACAGTTTATTCTCGGCGAAAACTTCACTTTTACTTAAGGCATTCATCAGGGTGGATTTACCCACATTGGTATAACCCACCAAAGCCACCCGGACCAATTTTCCGCGATTTTTTCGCTGCGTGGCCATTTGGCGATCAATTTTCACCAGGTCATTCTTCAACTTGGAAATAATATCCCGAATAATGCGTCGGTCGGTTTCAATTTCCTTTTCACCGGGTCCCCGCATACCAATACCGCCACGCTGTCGTTCCAGGTGGGTCCACATGCGGGTCAGGCGTGGCAAAAGGTATTGGTATTGTGCCAGTTCTACCTGCGTTTTTGCGTGTGCCGTACGCGCGCGTCTGGCAAAAATATCCAAAATCAGATTGGTTCGGTCCAACACTCTCCTTTTCAGGGTAGCTTCAATGTTTTTCAATTGGGAAGGGGACAATTCATCGTCAAAGATGACACCGGATACATCCTCATGCACCTTCAGATATTCCAGAATTTCCTGCAGTTTACCACTGCCGACATAAGTCCGGTTATCGGCCATGGTGAGCGACTGTACAAAACGACGAACAGGGACCGCACCGGCTGTCTCAGCCAAAAATGCCAACTCATCCAAATACTCATTCACCAGACTTTCACTTAAGCCGGGTGTTCGAACAGCCACCAGTATTACTTTTTCAAGATCTGTATCGGTCGATATTAAATCACTCATTCATTACGGTTTTAGTCCACAAAAATAAGGGAAATTTTGCCACGAACATAGCGCTGCAAAAACAAAAAGCCCGGTTTCTAAAAACCGGGCTTTTCGTACCTATTTCTTTTTGTAAGAATCTGTCTACTGAAGCACAAAGTTAATGGGCACAGTATAAGAAACTCTTACCGCTCGGTTACGTTGTTTTCCGGGCTTCCACTTGGGCATGGCCTGAACAACACGTAAGGCTTCACGATCAAGACTTGGGTCAACCCCTCTTAAAATAGTGGCGTTGGTTACGGCGCCGGTTTGATCAATTACAAACTGAACATAAACCCGTCCCTGGATACCATTTTCCTGGGCAATGACAGGATAGCGCACCGAAGAAGCCAAATACTTCTGAAGGGCTTCCTGACCACCGGGAAACTCAGGCATCTCTTCCACAATCATAAAAATTTCACCAGCATCTCTGGTTTCTTCTTCCATAACCATGTTCGAGAAATCAACCATATCATCCTGATTCATCTCCGTATCCATGATTTCCAACTCATCGTCCAGCTCCACATCATCTTCAACGATGTTCAAAATGTCAGCGACAGCTGGCGGTGGAGGTGGTGGAGGTGGTTTCACTTCTTCCTGACGGGTGATTGGAATAATCTCTTCCTCTACCTCGATATCCTCTTCCATGAGACTCTGATCGATGTTTACATCGGTTGAAGTCCACTCAAAGGCAATCAAAACCAAAGAAAGCACCACAACAAGTCCAATCTGCATAAAGACCGTCTTCTTGTTTTCTAGATCCGCTTTGGGTGACTTTTTAACTTCCATAACAAATGGTTACTGATTATTAGACACTTAAATTTATGACAAAAACTCTATTTTGACAAGTAGAAAGGCAATAAATCTCCATATTAAAACAGAGAGGTAAAAATAAGTTTTTATGGCGACATAATACAAGGTTTTTTACCTATTATTACTGAAACAGGCCTCATTTTTTATAAAATTAACACACGCTAACTTTTGGCCAATGGGCTTAGATAAACACCAATAGCTTATCTATGAGCAATTTGAAAGCTAATGGGCACTGTAAAAAGCACATTCACCAATTGACCATCTTTCACTCCCGGCTTCCAGTCCGGCATGCTCTCAATGACTCTCAGTGCTTCCTGATCGAGAGAGGGATGCACGCCCCGCTTCACATTCACCCTGGTAATTTTCCCATGCCTGTCAACCACAAACTCTACATACACACGGCCTTCAATCTCATTGCTTATGGCCTCCCGGGGATAGCGCACGGATGAAGAAAGAAATTGAAAAAGGGCCTTTTCGCCACCCGGAAATTCAGGCATCTCATCAGCTAACAGCAATACCTCCTCCCGCTCCTCGGCTGGTCCTTCCAGGGCGGCCCAATCCCATTCAGCATCAGGTTCAAGTTCAGAAGATCCCAGGTCCAGGGTCTCTTCCAATTCAGAAAAATTGTCTTCAATTAACAAGAGATCCACACTTTTGGGCATCGGGGGCTTTTCCACCTCCTTGTGTGTAGTAATGGGAATGATCTCCACAGGGACATCCATTTCAACACCGTAAAAATCTAAAGTACTGGCCTCAACAGCCGAGCTCCATTCAAATGCAACCAGGGATAATGCCAAAGAAACAATCAACCCGATTTGCAAAAATACCGACCTTTTGGTTTCAAGGTCGCAACGAGGTGCTTTTTTAACTTCCATGATACAAGGTTTAATGGGTTTGCTTATATTAAGTTATCGTTAATATTACCGTTGAACAAACTCCTTATCGTTGTTTAACTTCTGTTGTTAATTTTATACACGGATCAAGCCCTGTTTAAGGAAAACCACAGTATCCTATTAACTTTGTGTGGTTAATTTTAACCATAATAACAGGGCGCTTTTACCCGACTTTTGGAAAGTCCGGGATAAAACACCTATTATGCAGGCTTCAGGCAATATTTTTCTCAAATCACTTGGAGGGTATTGCTAAAATAATTTATATTTGCACTCGCTAAAGAAACGGGGGCATAGCTCAGTTGGCTAGAGCGTTTGACTGGCAGTCAAGAGGTCAGGGGTTCGACTCCCCTTGTCTCCACTCTTAAACAACAAGGCCTTACATGTTCAAACATGTAAGGCCTTGTTGTTTTTTCCTTCCTCTGACGAAAAAACACCAGAATATGGATCAGAACAGGGATTTTCGATTACCAAAAGTAAATATCAAACCGCCCATCAGGGAATTGGCGGCCACTTGCTCACGTTCAAACCCACTATAGACACTTAGGAATTCAAAATGGTAGACCAGTTTTAGTCCGAGACGCTGCGTAAGGCGGTAATTCATCTCCGGAGATATTTTGGCGCCAAGTCCTGAACTGGTCTCATTCATCTCAAGAACAGGCCGATAGGTTCCTTCCCTATTTTCCGGGACTATTTCGTTATCGATATTCAACAATCGTTCCCCTGAATAAAAGTGAAATTGAGGCGCAAGCGCCAGGCCAAACCTTATGCGGTTATATAGTCCGCCGGACTGATAAGCCGAATGCAAAACAAGGCGTGGCCCCACCGTTAAAAAAGCACTCCCATTGGTGCTGATTTCAGCAAATCCATGATCTGAATCCGGACCTAAAAAATGATGATAGCCCATGGCCACACCTCCTGCCAGCCAGGGGTTAATTTTGTGCTCATAGGAAACTTCAACCTTCAAGCCGGACTGATGAACGGATGAAGGAAAAAACAACTGATTTTCACTTCCGGTCAACACGCCGTAACCCCCATTAATGCTAAGGAGTTGACGCGTCTCTAAAAGTTGTCCAAAACAAACAACGGTCAACATACTGAGAACAAAAACCAACACTATTTTCTTAAAAATCTCCATCCGGAATAAATCTGTAAATAACATTAATAACCAAATAAAACACATCCCCGTTAATGTCTTTAAAAAATCTCGTCTGATCCGTTTTTCTTGAAACAGATGCGGGATTCAGCTTAGCAAAAGCGCCATTACCTGTGGGGAATGGTTTGCTGATGTATCGTTTGAAACTCTCCTGAAATAAAGTTATAGATCTGGCAGGTCATGGAAAATTCAGCCCCCACATACTCATGGCCATAATAAGGGGGTTCAATCCGCAGACTGTCTTGCCAAACTTGCGAATTAACATAGGAGACATTGTCAATATCAACCATCAGATCCACCCGACGAAAATCAATGTTCTGTGCATAAATGGTGATAGGATCCATCACATAGATACTGAGTCCCGACACGCCCAGAATTTTTTGTTCATTGTAACGAAACTCATCAGTAATTAGCACTTTCTCATCCAATTGTTTCAAATGAACGGATACCCTTTCCTCCTCCCCTATAAATGGCACAATAAACATGAGCGAATCTCTGCCAGACGTGAAGGACCGGCTCGCCCTGCCACCAAATTCAACGGATCCATGCTTTTCCGAAAAGTGATTCCCGGAAATGATTATGGTATCCGGAAATTGCCCATTGGTATGGCTAACTTTGGTGACTATTGGCGAAGGAATCTCAAAGACTTTTTTGTTTTCAGAGGCTTTACCATAAAGTTTTACGGAAATGTCACTTCTTTTTCGATTCAGTTCATCGGGCACTATGGCGAAAAGAGTATCGCAACTCCCCCACGTTTTTGTGGATTTAAATTCACCGAACCAGATCGTATTTTGCTTCCCCGAACGATCAAAGTTTTGCCCGGTAATTTGAATGGTGTCGCCCCATAAGGCCATTTCCGGCTCTATCGTTTCGATCAGAGGTGGCGCTGTCCCATTGGAATAGAACGATACTTCATTGCCATATATTAAGAACTTTTCCGTCCTGACAAAACTTCTTACATAGTAGGTCGTGTCAGACCTCAGCGCGTCCTCCAGCACTATTTTAAATTGGCGCTTGCCCGTAGGGGGTACTTTCAAAACAACATCCTGAAAATCCGGCTCAGCCATCAATCCATAGGCAAACCCTTGTTCCACAACAGCTTCGCCACTCTCTAACAAGATGGAGGCTGAGAATTGAATCCCATTTTCAGTACTGCCATTGATTTCCACTTCATGGGTCGAAAGAACCATCAAGTCAGACGCTTGATCCTTTTCCTCGCAGGCATTAAACAGCATCAAACCCAGACCAAAACAAAACAGGTATTTTCTCATAACTAACAACTTACGGATGGGGATTATATTCCCAAAAATCTTTTAAAGCCTTGCCATAATTATGTCCCCCGCCTATGTATGTCGCATCTTCAACGGTAAAACAAAGACCATCCTCTCGACCCTCCACTCGACTAACAATAAACCATTTGTTGTCACTGAAGTTATATTTGCAGAGATATTCATTATAGGAATCCGGCATGAGATAGAATTCATTTTTTATAATAAAAAAGCTCCTTTTCCCATAGGTCTGTAGGTTCATCTGGGAAGCCAGTTGTTTCCATCGGCGAATGGAAGGGTCGTATTCCCAGAATTCGTCTGCCTTTGATGGTCCGCTTGAGGCTAAAAGGTAGCCCTTGCTGCCATATGAAAAACCCAAATCAACAGATCCTTGAAATCTATCTTTCTGGACAAAATCACTCAGCTTTACCCAGGAGTCGGCCTCTACGTCATATTCCCAAAAGTTGCTACTCTTTGAAACGGTGCAAACAACATACCCATTCCCATTTACAGCAAAGGATGTCATTCCCATATTGGGCAAAGGAAAATCGGCAACCTGTTCCCATGTATTATTTAAAATATCATATTTCCAAAAATCCTGAGTACCATTAAAACCACCCACATAAGCATCATCGCCAATGACAAAGGCAGTCATTTCAAATCTGAAGGTGCCGGGAAAAGTACCCGTTTTCAACCACCTGTTTGCTGCAGGATTATATCTGTAAGTCGTTATTTGATTATCGGATGCGATGCCGCAAAACCCATATTGCCCATGACTAAAGCTAAATGCAACCCCTGAGAATATGCCATGGTCCGGAATACTCCCTTTATTCAACCATATATTCATGATTCGGATTCTGGAACCAAAAATATGTTCCTGCTCCGCAGTCTGTAAACCGACTGTGACATCCCGACTATCATAGACGCCATCTGGTATTCCCACTTCCAGCCTGCTGCTTGAAGCATTCCAGGGAGTGATGCTTTGCTGGCCAAAAAGCACCACATTATTGTTGGGCAGCGGATTAAAGCCCCGACCGTCAATGACCAGGTTTTCACCGATCTTCACCTCTTGCTGCGACAAGCGCTCAATGACCGGCGGATCAACTATAAAAAGATCTTGTGAACATCCGGCCAGACCATTGGCTGAAACGCATAGCTGCAGGTTCTTTTGGTTGGCTTCACCAGGAGCCTGAACCCTTAACTTCTGCCAGGAAGCCTCCAGTATTTTTGCTTCCTGTCCGTTAAAAGTGACCTTCAGGCTTTCAGTATTTAAAAAATGGGAACCGCTGATGGTGATCGTATCTCCAAAAGCCCCATGCCCGGGATCAAAAGCATCAACAACCGGCTTTCTGTAGATGAAATCATCCCTTGAAATGGCCTCCTGCCCTATGGTCTTAACCATAAGCTTCACACGCTCTTCATTCTTTTCAAAGGGCACAACGACTTTTAGCAAAGAGTCCGATTGGCTCACCACCTCCCCCTCAATTTCACCCAAAAAGACCTGATTTTCCCTGGCACTGAACCTTTCACCTTTCAGGGTTAGGGTATCGCCCCAATTGGCGATTGTGGGGTCAAATGCACTAATTTCTGGTGGGAGACTGCCCTTACTGTGAAACCGAACCGTTGTACCGACAACCGTAAGATTTTCGGTTCTGACAAAGGCCTTGACAAAATATTCCTGGTCTTTAATCAGGGCGGATTCTGACCTGAAACTAAAGACTCCCGCACTTCTGGCCCCATAACGGCTTATCTTTTCAGACCTGGTCATATACTCTGTAGATACAGTATCCCACGAAAAACCATATTCGACAATCGGATGGATGCCTAAAGTCAATATTTCAGCATTAAACGTGGCGCCTTCCTCTGTAACGTTAGCTACTTCCAGGGTGATAAGGCGTGGGTATTCCTGCGATTCTACGACGTCTTTCTGGCAACTCATACAGAAAACAAAAATCAGCACGCCATGCAATAATAGAATTCTCTTCATCACTCAGAGGGTCAAAAAGTTAAACCTGTTGAAAGTCGAAAGGAGGTGAAAACGGTCTCCATCTCATAAGTATTAAGACTCATCCCATATAAAATCGAAAAATTACTAAAAGCCCGAAACTTATTAAGCAATACGTATTCAAGCCCTAATCCGCCTGTTATTCCGCCACTGAATTTCTTAAATAATTCAGGATTTTCCTCACTGGTGTAAACACTGTTAAGAAAGGCCCTTTCCAAATAGAACCTGATGTGGCTGTTGAGTATCGATTGACCATATACACCGGCAAATACTTCAGGCCTGAACTTATATTTGGGATAGGTGTATTTCAGCGAAAAACTGCTCAACAGGTTATCATTGTTAATATGATAGTAAGAGTTAATGGCGTATCCGGGGTGCCGTTGAAATTGGGTGCCATAGAAATAATCCTTATTAAAAGAAACATTCACCAAAAACGTGAGCTTTTCATTCCATCGGGGAACAATAAAATTTATGCCCAGGCCGGCCAACGGACTGGAACTCATCCGGAAATCCACCTGCTCTATATCCGAATTGATTTGCTCATATTCACTGTTATTAAAAGCAATACCATTTATGGCGTAACCAATGGTGGGCTTCCATTCAATTCTTAAAACGGGAAGTTTCTTTTCATAAATCACACAAACCTCATCACTGCATTTATAATCGTGGTATTTATGGGTAATATCAATCAGTGATTTATGGGTTAATCCGGTTTGAAATACATCCTTTCGTATTTCAGGACAATCAGAAAAGGCATAACTAAGTATCCCCAGATACCGGTTATCCTCTCCGGTGAAAATTTTACCATTTTTCTCAATTTCAATTTCATTTTTCCTTAATTCCAGCAGTCCCGAGTCCTCTGATTCCAGAAAATAAGCCCTGTAATTGAGACTGTTGTAATAGTAAAGATTAGAAATCCCTTTCAATAAAAACTCAACGAAAACAGTCTCCTTTAAGGCTTCCGTATCGACTTCTTTTGATACATAATACTTACCTGCGTTAAAACGGTATCCATATATATCACCGGGTAAAAATTCTTTGGATGGTTCCTCCGGAGAATTTTTAAAGGTGCAAATTCTCATGTTTCTGATTTCACCCCTGTAATCCAACAGCCCGTGAATGGTGTCCATGGAATGGGTGATGATGAAACCCGGGCGAAAATCCGTTTGAGCAGAAACCGTTAACAGGCCCATCGCCCAAAAGGCCAGAAAATAGATTGAACGCATAAAGGAATTATATTTAGGTGGATCTATACTTCATTTCTTTAAGGGGCACGATCTGAATACCTACACCCAATATACAAACCGCTATAAAAACCTGAGATGAGCCGGTTCTGACAAATTCTGCCTTTAACACCGGGCCTTTAAGTTTCTTTTCATAGGTGCCGAAATGCGTCCTGACTTTTAAGAAATGATCCAGGCCTCCCCAGCATAGCACCTCTCCGTCTGGGCCAACATCGATACTCAGCAGCCAATTTCTGGCCACCCTGGTCTCTTTAAGAAGTCTGGCCTCAGAAATGGCCGCAATACTCCATTCGAACAGACGCCCATCGTCTCCCACACAAAGTAAACGATCCTTTTTATCGCTAATGGCCACTTTTCGAATCCAATCCTTGCCTACCACTATCCTATCCACCCATTCATAAGTAGGTTCTCTGAATAAAGAAATGCTGCCATCCCCACTTGAAATGGCAATCATTTGCTTCTCTTTGGAGACAGCTATTGAGGTAATGGTCTTTTCGTGTTGATAAAACGCACTGACGTCATTTTCTTCTTCTAATGACTGCTTGTAAACCATGCCATTTTCACAACCTACCAGAACGTATCGTTCATCGCTGGTAAGCGCCAGAGCATTAACACTTCCCCCCATATAATTTTTCTCAAAAGAACTCTTTCCCGTTTTCTTTAAGACGGTCACTATTTGCCCTGATTTGGTACCTAATAAGAGGGTGTTGGAATGTTCGATGATGGAGAGAACGGGCGCATCCAGATGAATGTCCCAGGTTTTAACCACTTCATTAAGATCCAGGTTGAGCAGGGTGATCTTGGTTTCGCTGGCAAAATACATCATCTGCCCATCTGAAGAGGCAACAAAACTATAAATATTCGAATCGCTATTAGAAAGTTGAATAATGGTATTGTTTTGAGCATTCAAAACAATCCAACAATACGGCAGTAAAACAAATGAAAGGGCTAAAATTATCTGCTTCATAAAAAGGGTTACAAAAAATGAGGACAAAGGACAATCAAAACTAATTAAAAAAAAGACACAATGATCCAAATGTTTAAATTATATTCAGGTGTGCGGGCGTTTCCTTGACAGACCCATCGGTTTTTATGCTTTCTTAACTTCAAAAAAGGGAGGAATATTTCCCCTTATGCATTGAATACGTTAATTTTGTTACCTTAATGCCTCTGGCAAAAAGCATCGCAGCAGAACATGACAGATAACTCAGGGAAAATTCTCAAAAGCATTCACCCGGCGCGAATAGTATTACCTATTATTATTGGTATTGCTGTTACCGGTTATCTTATGTATCGGGAATATGAACCCGGCAGTTTATCGCAACTGAGTTTCACACTTCAGTCTCTTTTTTGGTTGTTCGTAGCCATTTTGTTGATGGGTGTGCGCGATTTGGGTTACATTATTCGTCTGCGTATTTTAACAGGGAATCAACTTTCATGGCGAAAGACTTTTAATATCGTCATGCTGTGGGAGTTCACCTCAGCAATAACACCCTCTTCCATAGGAGGGACCAGTGTGGCCATTTTTTTCATCAACAAGGAAGGCATCCGACTTGGACGGAGCACGGCCGTGGTGATGGTTACCTCTTTTCTGGATGAGCTCTATTTCATTATCACATTTCCCCTGATCCTTTTGCTCATTGGGCGCACCGACATATTTTCTTTTAATCCGGAAGAAATGGCCGTACCCTGGTACCAAAACCAGTATTTGATATTTGCCTTGACCGGCTATTCGCTCAAGTTTTTATATACCCTGGTTATTTCCTACGGATTGTTTTTAAATCCCCGTGGACTTAAGTGGGTATTGTTATGGATTTTTAAACTGCCTATTATCCGGAAATGGCGCCCTCATGCCAACGAATCAGGATCAGAACTCATACAAACCTCCCACGAATTCAAAAAGTGGCCATTAAAAAAATGGTTGCAGGCATTTTTGGCAACAGCCATCAGTTGGACCGCCCGTTATTGGGTCGTGAACGCCCTCATCATTACCTTCTTTGGCATCCACTGGCTCAACTGGGACGACCACATTCTGGTTTTTGGCAAACAACTGGTCATGTGGATCATGATGCTGGTTAGTCCAACCCCCGGCGGAAGCGGCTTTGCAGAATATGTCTTTAAAGGATTTCTGGCCTCCTTCATCCCCTTGGGAACCGGCGTAGCCATGGCCTTTTTTTGGCGGTTGATCAGCTACTACCCCTACCTTTTCATTGGTGCCTTTGTGATTCCCAAATGGGTAAAAAAACACTTCGCCACCCGAAAGAAGCCATAATTTTGACAAAGACCGGCTTTTAAGTGATGAAACTCAAGCAAAAGAACGCATCATTTCCTATTTTGCATAATATTATAAGCCCGGATTAAGCTATTAGCACCTGTCCATACGATAGGTGCTATTTCAGCGTTATATATTTATGATCTTAATTTTCTAAAAAATTCGAATAAGACACATGACACCAATTCGAAAAATCATACCATGCGTGCTGGTTCTTTCCATGCTTTTGGCTGCCTGTGTCGACAGCCAAAGCGAACCTGCAGATCCTGCGCCTGCCTATCAGCCCGAATTAATCATTTACTGTGAAAACGGAGTGGTGGCCCCCATCTATGAAATCAGTCAGTTTTTTGAAGCCCGTTACAATTGCAAGGTAACCATCCAAAATGGAAATGTCCGGAATCTGACCAGCATGATCCACCTCTCTAACAAAGGCGACCTCTTTATCCCGGACACCAATTATGGCTTTTCATTGTTGCGCCATTTACAACCGGATATTATCAGGGACAGTCTCTATATCGGAACCAACCGATTGGTGTATATTGTACCCAAAAGCAACCCGGAAAAATTTGATGGTCAAATAGAATCTGTCAGCCAAAGACAGTTTGCTGTAATAATTGCCAATCCGGAAACAAGTTCATTGGGACTAAAAACCAAAGAAATACTAAAAAACAGAGCCATTTATGCTGAAGTTATCAATAATATTATGACCTTGTCAGTAGATAGCAGAGGGCTGATCCGCAGTATTGACAACGGAGAAGCCACCTTAGCCATTGACTGGTTATCCAGCTACTATTATAACAGCAATCGGGAAAGAGTAGATACCATCCACTTCTTGCCGCCAATACCGGAATCTGATATTTACGCTTCAGTGCTGAACACCTCAGAAAAACCAGGTTTGGCCCAAACATTTCTGGCCGTATTAAGTTCTCCTGTTGCCGTCGACATATTTAAAGCGCATGGAATTAAAAAAAAGAGGTCGGGTCTAATAATTACATCTTTATCCAGCACTCAGAATGACACTATTAACGAAGATAATAGAATCAGGTAAAACATTGTTGCCGTCTAAAATACGGCGAAGAATTTCCCAGTCTTTTAAAGAGCCGGTTATCAATAAGCTATTTTGGCTTCTGGGAATTTTTCTGTTTACTATTTTTATCATCCTCTTTATTGAAAACTATTTTGACCAAAACTATACACTTCGCTATCAGCATACCATCAGAAACCAGGAACAAAAACAAAAACTGGATTTCATTCTTAAAGAACAGCTGATGAACATTCAGTTGGCCTTTAAAACTTATCCTTCTATAAATCACCCCCAACAACTGGCCAACAACCATGACATCATCAAGGAAAAGATTAGCCAGTGCATTGATATCCTGCGCATTTTGGATCAGGGTGGGCAATATTCCTACCGAAACACCGTCAATTTGGCCTCCAGCGAAGAAATCATTGAAATCATCACCTACGAAAAAGATCAATACACCGGCACCATCAATGAAGTCCGACAGCTTTACCCGGCCATTAACGATCTGCAATCACTGTCCTCCCGAATTGTAGCCACCCTTAAAACACCCGTCGATAATGAGGTGACAGATCTGGCATCGGTGGACGAATCGGTCGCCTTTTACTTAAAGCAAGCAGACAGTATCTTTACCCGCATATTTGAAATAGAACGAAAGATTTCCTACGATATTCAAAAAAACGTCGTCTCTGTCAACAACACAAGCATCAATGTTTTAAATCGGTACAACCGACTCAAGTACATCAACCTCATGTTGTTTTCCCTTTTTGCCGGTACCATCACTTATCTGGTCATCATTCAAATTTCCAAGATCATCATCGTCAGGAAAAAGGCAGAACAAAACAGCAAAAAACTCTTAATGGCCGTAGAACAAAGTCCGGTAGCATCATGATAACCAACACAAGAGGCATCACGGAATATGTCAATGACAGTTACGTGATTAAAACCGGCTATACCAAGGATGAAGTAACCGGTACCAGACCCTATTTTTTTAGCAATAACGGCATTTACGATTTTTCAGAAATTGTCATGGCCACCATTCAGGTAGGCAATACCTGGTCGGGAGAAATTGAAACCCGCAACAAATCGGGCGTTACCTATTGGGAACGCGTGCAAATATCGCCTGTTTTTAATGAGCTTAACACCATTTCCAACTTCATCATCATCAGGGAAGACATAACCGAAAAGCGACAGTTGACACAATCGCTCAATGAATCGGTTGAAAACCTCAAAAACATCACGGAAAATCTGCCCGTAGGAATTCTGATAGTAGATGACCGCCAAAAGATCATCCAAATCAATCAAACAGCGGCCAAAACAATGGGCTTCGACAGCATGGATGGAGCCCAGCAATTCATCAACAGCCAGTCCTACAGTCAATTTTTTGAAACCCTTGTTCAGGATCAATACCACGATGTCAATTCGGGTCTCAATGTGTTTACTTTAGAAGAGCGCCTTACGGTACCCGAAAACAATATCTCACGCATTATTTTGAAGAACATTATCCCCATAAAGCTTAACAACGAATCGGTTAAGCTGGAGGCCTTCATGGATATTACCGCTCAAAAACATTTACAACAAAAAGAAGCCGAGGCCAACAAAGCCAAATCGGAATTCCTGGCCAATATGAGCCATGAAATACGCACCCCCATGAATGGTATTGTAGGTGCCACTGAATTATTGACCCAAACCAAATTGGGCAAGGAGCAACAGAATATCCTCTCCGTCATTTCCAAGTCATGTGACAACCTGATTACCATCATCAACGACATTCTGGACTTCTCAAAAATTGAAGCCGGAAAAATGAAGATCGAAACTTTCCCGTTCAACCTCCGCTCAACCCTCGATTATCTGTTGGATCAGATTTCCTTTAAGGCCAACGACAAACAGCTTGAAATCAACACCGTGCTGGATGAAAATATTCCTGCAGTCCTTATTGGTGACGAAGGCCGACTGGTGCAAATCCTTATCAATTTGATGGGCAATGCCGTTAAGTTTACAGATAAAGGGGAAGTGATTCTGAAAGTTGAGACCGTATTGAGAAAAGGGAAAGAAATATCCCTGCACTTTATGGTTCAGGATTCCGGCATTGGTATTCCTCCGGAAAAGGTTGAATCCATCTTTGAGTCCTTTACGCAGGCGGACGGATCAACCACCCGGAAATACGGCGGAACTGGTCTGGGTACCAGCATTTCAAAAATGCTGGTTGAATTAATGGGTGGCAAAATATGGCTGGAAAGTCCCAACCCGGATTATGCCTGGTCCAAAGAGAATCCCGGAACCGTATTCCACTTTGTTCTACCCTTTGAAACCGACAAGTCCTTAACGAATACCGACCAATACAAAGACAAATTAAAAGGACTCAACACCTTGTTGCTCGACGACCATCACACCAATCTGTTACTGATGACCAAAACGCTCAATAACTGGGGCATTGAATTGAGCACCTCCAAGTCCATTGAAGAAGCCCTGCAGTTATTGCGCCAGCAACCCAATATCGGCCTGATCATTGCCGATAATCACTTGCTCAGAGATGCCAACAACAACTTTCTCAAGGAAGCCAAAAAGATGGTTCCCCATATTAAAGCCCTTCTGTTGGTGGCAGACCCTAAAACAATCACTAGCAACAATTACAAAGGCTTTGATCGCATGCTTCATAAACCGGTCAAATACTCTTCCCTTTTTTCCACCATTTATGATTTATTTCAAACAGAAGTTCCGGGAGCATCCGCGCTAAAAGAAAATGGTCCGGCAAAACCCGCTTCTAAGGAAACTAAAGGAAGAATTCTTTTGGTGGAGGACAATCCCATTAATCAGAAAATTGCCGAGAAAATGCTTCAACGCCTCCGTTTCGATGTCGTGATAGCCCCTAATGGACAAGAAGCCATCGATCGAATAACCGCCCAACCAGATCACTTTGATGTGATACTCATGGATGTCCAAATGCCGGTTTTAAATGGTCTGGATGCCACCAAAGCGCTGCGAGCCAAGGGCCTGTATCTGCCCATTATAGCCATGACGGCCAATGTCCTGAAGGGTGACCGGGAAATTTGCATAGAAGCAGGCATGAACGATTACATCGGGAAGCCCGTGAGATTGGAGACCCTTGATAACACACTCAACAAATGGATTACGCCCAACAAGGCGTAATTAAAACAACAAAAATTGTCCGACCAAAGTAACGATCACTATTAAAACAAAAATGGTTTCCCGAATGGATCGACGGGAAACAGATTCCAGCCAGGCGGTTAAAGTTACGGCTGCACCTATCGCAGCCAAAGGGAGCATTTCCATCGAAAAGAAGGGGGTTAAAACGGCCGTAGCGGCAAGTAAAATAACCCAAATAAATATGCGGTGATACCGGCGCACAATGATCTTCTGCAAGCCCATTTGACGAACCGTGGCCAAAATGGACAGCCCTGTTATCAGAATGATAAGCCCCATGTAAATTCTTGAGTAAATCCCATGGTTATACTGACCGGGATTGGCCACCAAATTCTCACTCAAAACTTCAAAAAATACAAAACCCTTATTCCAGTAAAAATACCAGGCAAAACTCAGGATAAACGGGAGTAGCAGTCCCAATACAGAAGCCACGACAGACCTTAAATTCGCTAACCTCAACACGCCCATTGCAATTAAAATCAAGGGGAAAAAGAAGACCCCCTTGGCATAAAACAGACTTCCGATACCTAAAAGAAAGGCCGCATCGAAACAATTCGCTGTGGCATTGCGCTTCTGAACCCCACTGAATAGGCGCTCCAGCCCTAAAACAAAAAAGAAAACAAAAAACCAGACCGGGCTTAACTTCTGAACCGATAAAAAGGCTGAAGACAGCAAACCATACATAATAAGCACCATGGTGCTTTGATGTCTGAGCATCCCGTAACGCACCACCATTCGGTTAACAGACAGGCCCGTAATCAACACCAGTACATAAGAGCCCAAAGCTGCTGTAAAGGCGGAATACCCCAGATACGGTTCCACCAAAAAATCCCAAAATGGCATAGAAGGATTATCCAGTACCGTAATGTGTGTGATCTCCACCACAAAATACCTGATCCATAAGCCCAGAACCACGAGTGGACCCAGGACAAGAGCAGACATGGTGTTATTATGCAGCGACTTAAATAACATACAACATTAAATCAGATCAAATCCAATATCTTTTCTGTAATGACGCCCTTCAAACTGAACGCGTTCGGCATTCTTTAATGAAACCGACCTGGCCTCCTCAATACTATTGCCAAAAGAAGTCAGCGCAAAGACACGGCCACCATTCGTAACCACCTGATTGCTCTGAAAAGCGGTTCCGGCATGAAAAACAAAACTCGCATCCACCTTCTCAAGGCCCCTTACGGCTAACCCCTTCTGATACTGTTCAGGATATCCGCCCGATACCAGCACCAGCGTGACCGCTGTCCGTTTATCAACTATGGCTTTATGGGCCTTAAGATCCCCCCGGGCAGTAGCCATTAGTAATTCAACCAAGTCGTTCTTCAATCGGGGGATAACAGCTTCCGTTTCAGGATCGCCCATACGCACATTGTATTCAATGACAAAGGGCTCGTCTCCAACTTTGATCAAACCAAAGAAAATAAATCCTTTATAATCGATTTGGTCTTTATGAATCCCATGGACCGTCGGAACAATGATCTTCTCTTCCACTTTGCGCATAAAAGCCTCATCTGCAAAGGGCACCGGCGAAACAGCTCCCATTCCACCCGTGTTCAATCCTTTATCACCTTCACCAATTCGTTTGTAATCCTTGGCCTCCGGCAATATAAAGTATTCTTCCCCATCGGTCAGCACAAAAACAGACAATTCAATACCACTCAAAAACTCTTCAATCACCACACTATTGCCAGCTGCACCAAACTTGCCGCCCAGCATCCGATCCAACTCCGCACAGGCCTCTTCATAATCCTCCAGAATGACCACCCCTTTACCAGCAGCCAAGCCATCGGCCTTCAACACATAAGGGGCTTTTAAATCCTTCATAAAAGCTTTTCCCTCCTCACTGCTTTGAGCCGTCACGGTTAAGTAGCGTGCGGTGGGTATCTGGTGCTTAAGCATAAACTGTTTGGCAAAATCCTTACTGCCCTCCAAGGTAGCCCCCATTTTGGATGGACCAATGATGGTAACGCCCTCCAGCCCTTCATCGTCCTTAAAGAAATCGACAATTCCCCGGACCAGAGGCTCCTCAGGTCCAACCACCACCAATTTAACACGGTGCTTTAGCACCGCCTCTTTCACCGCTTCAAAATCGTTGGGGTTAATGATCAGGTTGGTCCCCAAAGCCGCTGTACCCGCATTACCAGGCGCAAAAAAGAGTTTATCGGTCAAAGCACTTTGCTTAATACGCCATCCAAAGGCATGTTCACGCCCACCCGAGCCAATGATTAATATATTCATTTTCTAATATTTATTTTTATTCCATTGCAATCAAATCCATTCTATACCCCTCATGACTCAAGTATTCGAGAATATCGGGCAATGCTTTTTCCAGTCGCGGCCAGGCTTTAAGTGAATCATGAAAAACAATAACAGATCCCGGCCGCACATGCTTTATTACCGCCTCAAAAACATCACCATCTGAAAGGTCGGCTCTGTAATCCATCGATAAAACATCCCACATGACAATTTTCCGACAAGTCCGTTTTAATCGCGGCACATACCATGGGTACAACTGACCATGTGGCGGCCTGAAAAGCTCTGTCGGGTTCCATTCAAGTCCCTTTTCAACATCCGAAAAATAGGCACTGACACTATTGCTCCACGCCTTCATGTGCGAATAGGTGTGGTTACCTACCTGCATGCCATTTTCCTGCAACATTTGATAAACCTCCGGAAACCTACGAATGTTATCTGCTACGCAGAAAAAAGTGGCCTTGGCCTGATATCGGTTCAGAAGCGCTACCACCTTTGGCGTAACTTCCGGTACCGGACCATCATCAAAGGTTAAATAGACACATTTCTCCCTTGTTGAAAAGCGCCAGATGGTCCCAGGAAACAACCACCTTAAAAAAACCGGTGGTTGAATTTTCCATTTATCCATCTTAGTTCTCAAAGAACCCCAATCGTTGAAACAAGCCCTCGTAGCGGGCTTCTACTTCACTGATCACCTCATCCCTGTTATTATTTCTCAAAACCCTTAATACCTCTGCATAAATCGCCATGGACCGTTGGATGTCACTCATGGAGTTATTGCGCAATGAAGGCTTCAGATTGGTGAAGAAATTCAGCTCCTGAAAATTCTCATCGGCCAGTCCCAACGCCATTTCATCCCCTTTTTCGGCATCACCGGCCTGATAATAAGCTTCCGCAATAAACATGGAAAAGTAATTGTGTGGAATACGATCGGCCGGCAGCACCTCCATGGTTTTGTCGAGCACCTCTACGGCCCTTTCATGATCCCCCTCCTCAATCAAAGCAGTAGCCAGTCGGGATAAGTTATTTCGCATATTGATACCCATGCGCTGGTGATTTTCATCCAAATAGACACGCGGATCATTCCATCCGTCGAAAATAAATGTATTCATGACATTGTCATACATTTTTTCGGTATCTACCCGACCGTATTGCCCGTCTTCCGACTCAGAGCGCACGGGTACTATCTGGTAACCAAAACCCTCCAGCTGAAAATAATTCTCCAACCCGACATAGTTTTCACTTCCCACGGTCACGGCATAATAAATAGGACGTTCCCAGTCATTGTGGGCCAGCAAGTCCAGCACCATCACCTCATTCTTCAAAATCCGCTCTTTGTTAAGGTCGATCAGCATCTCTGGTCGAACCAAATGCGCATATTTCTCACTAACAATTCCCTTTTCCATAATCTTGGCGCTGTCTGCCGGGATTCTGAACGAGGTAGATGGCAAGTGCTCTATACGACCTCTGTATTGGGGGATCTTTTTGGTCCGCTCATTATCACTGGCCAGGAAGCGGATGGCTTCTTTCAAATCCACATCTCCCTCAATCCGGTCCAGTACATAAACTACATCCCTTTTGCCCAGAACATACTGATCATGGTCCATGGAAATGGGCAATGGATCCGATTCGTAAGCTTTACGTTTCATTTGATCGATGTACCAATCGGTTTGCAGATAACTCAGATTGGTCACCCGGACATCCGTCCGGATGCCTTCGACTTCCTGGGCATACCAAAGCGGGAAAGTGTCATTATCACCATTGGTAAAAATGATGCCATTTTCACCAATCGTATTTAGATAATTGAAGGCGATATCCCGGGCGATGGACCTGTGTGAACGGTCATGATCATCCCAGTTCTCTTTGGCCATAATGCCCGGAACCAATAACAGCGCAGCCCCTGAAGCAATAATTGTAGCGGGCATACCGGACATTAATCTTTTTAGTCCGCTAATCAAGGGCAGCATTCCCAGGCCAATCCAAATGGCAAAAGCATAAAACGAACCTGCAAAGGCATAATCCCGCTCCCTCGGTTGCAGCGGTGTTTGATTCAGATAAAGCACAATGGCCAGACCCGTGAAGAAGAACAGCAACATCACCACCCAGAAATCACGCTTACCCTTAACATTGGAGCCCGACTGAAAGGCCAGTCCCAGTACACCCAAGAGCAGGGGCAACAAATAATACTTGTTGCGGGCCGGATTTTCTTTGTAGGTATCCGGCAGGTTATCCTGATCGCCATACATCATGTTATCCAGAAATGGAATACCGGATATCCAATTCCCCTTATGGATTTCACCATGCCCCTGAATGTCATTTTGCCGACCGGCAAAATTCCACATAAAGTAACGGAAATACATGTGACGTACCTGATAGTTAAAGAAGAACCTTACATTCTCTATAAATGTGGGCAGCTGTATGTTTTGGGAACGACCGGAATCATCGTTGACCGTCATGGGTCTTCCCTTGATATTGGCCCATCGCTTATACTCTTCAATGTGTCGGGCTTCCCGACTGTACATTCGGGGAAATAAAGTAGTGGTACGCTCATCAAATTTGTAGGAAGGTCGGTGGTCCACCACCACATACTTGTCATCCTTCGGAATATAGACCGGACGACCTTCATCTCCCTCCATAGCCTCCCAGTCCAGCGGCGAATTATAATACTGACCACTAAAAAGCGGTCGTCGCCATACTGCTCCCGGTTAAGATAGGACATTAAAGAAAAGACATCTTCTGGAGAGTTCTGATCCATGGTTGGATTGGCCATCGAGCGAATCACGATCATAGCAAAAGAGGAGTAGCCCAAAAGAATAACCGCCACACCCGTCAGGATGGTATTCATCACCGGCTTATTCTTCACATAGGTATAGTAAATACCATAAATAATACCGCCAATTAACAGCACGGCATAAACAGCAATCCCTGAATTAAAGGGCAGTCCCCAGTTGTTCACAAACAGCAGTTCAAAACGTGAAGCCAGACGAATGACTCCGGGAATAATCCCGTAAAGAATGGCGCCCAGGATCAGAAACGAAAGTCCCAATGCTTTGAGTGTGTTATTGCGGGTTACCTCATACTTCCTAAAGTAATAAACCATCACGATGGCCGGTATGGCCAGCAGGTTCAGCAAGTGAACCCCAATGGATAAGCCCATGAGATAGGCAATGAGAATCAGCCAGCGGTTGGAGTGCGGCTCATCGGCCACATTTTCCCACTTAAGAATGGCCCAAAAAACGACGGCCGTAAAAAGGGACGACATGGCATACACCTCTCCTTCCACTGCAGAAAACCAAAAAGTGTCGGAAAAAGTATAGGACATGGCGCCGATAAAACCGGCAGCCATAACGGCATAAACGCGCCATGGTTCGGGATTCTCAATACCGTTGATGAATATTTTTTTGGCCAAATGGGTAATCGTCCAGAATAGAAAGGCAATGGTAAAGGCACTGGAGAGGGCAGACATAAAATTAACCGAAAATGCGACGTTCTCCGGACCACCGGCAAACAATGTAAAGAAGCGTCCCACCATCATAAAGAAAGGTGCCCCGGGGGGGTGACCCACCAGCAATTTGTAGGCGGACGATATAAACTCACCCACATCCCAAAAACTGGTAGTTGGTTCAACGGTAAGCGTATATACGATGGCAGAAATCAGAAAGGCCAACCATCCCAATCCATTGTTTAAACGACTATAATTTTGCATATCTATTAATTTTCAATATTTTAAACCGAATCAGACGACTCGAATGCCAAAAATACAATATTCTATTAAAAAACGAACGATAACAGAAGCGTATATCACCAATATTTTAGACAAGGAGGAAGGCAAGCCCGGTCACTCTGAATTATTTCAAAGTTCCTTTGACATTTTTATCTCTGATAACGTGGATGATAAAGAAAGAACAACAATAATTTTGACTTTTTAGCCTCAATTCTTTGAAAGAACCACTAAAACATTCTATATTTGCATCGCTTTTAAAAACAGAAAGCAGTCAAGTTTGTCCCGTTGTGTAATGGTAGCACAGATGGTTTTGGTCCATCTAGTCCGGGTTCGAATCCTGGCGGGACAACAAAAGGGAAAAAGCCCGTTAAACTTTTTAGGTTTAACGGGCTTTTTAGTACCTGTCATTCGAAGGCGGCACCTGACAAAGCCCACATCTGGCACGAGATTTGAACAATTGTTCGCTTAATTGCTTATACAACAAAATTATTAATCTCTACTATCATGAAAAAAGTTGCATTATTAACTATTGGCTTGTTTATGCTATTCTCTGTGGCTTCATTTGGACAGGAGAAAGCGCTTGGACTTAGATTTGGAGGCGGCAATCTTCTTGGAGCTGAAATATCCTACCAAACCCCATTTGCCGGCGAACGACTCGAGCTGGACCTTGGTTGGGGAGGAAACTCAAACTGGAACTACTGGAACATTGCAGGTATTTACCAATGGGTGATGCCCATCGAAAGTGGTTTCTATTGGTATTTAGGCCTTGGCCCTTCACTGGGAAGCTGGAATTACGTAGGAGATTTTGACGACCGTTACGATGCTGGCCTGTCTCTTTCTCTTGCCTTGAACGCGGGGATTGAGTACAATTTTGCAGAAATACCCCTTCAGTTGTCCATTGACACCAGGCCGGAACTCGGACTCATCAACCATGGAGACGATCGCTGGTTTGGTCTGGCCCTGGGGATCAGATACCGATTTTAAACGACAAAAAACGACCGTTCGAAAAAAGAACGGTCGTTTTTTTATGTCTTTATTTCCTGTTCAAGGGGCAATTAGCTCATCCATCATACTGAATACTTTTTTAGAGTCCCAGCGCGCAGCACCCGTTTTATACAACACCATACGGCCACCGGAACCAATTAATATGGTAGTTGGCAAAGTAGATGTTTCAAAAGGCTCTGTCACGCGCCCCACCACGGTATACAAAGGCAGATCATACGCTCTGCTCTCCATAAATCTCCTCACCACTTCCGGATCTTCGTTGGATATGAAAACAAAATGAACATCGTCTTTGTATTCGTTGTATAAGTTCTGCAGAGAAGGCATTTCTGCGATACAAGGCGGACACCAGGTGGCCCAATAGTTAATAAAAACAGGCCTCCCTTTCATTTCAGACAACTCCACCAAATCCCCGCTATAGCTCATCAAAGACATACGCCAATCCTCTTCATCCAGAAAAATGGTTTTGGAGGATTCTCTGGGAGATAGCATGGTGTGCCGGACCACGAAGGCGGACATCGATTTTCTGGCCTCCGGAATTAACATGGCCACAATTAAAACCAGAAACAGAAAATCCAGAAGAATACTCCACCAGCGCTTGGTTCTCTTATACTTCTCCCAACGCTCTCTCAATCTAATTTTTATCATATGGCTATATTTTTCCTACTACAAACCAACGCGGATAAGCCCAGGTACGATAGCTCTTTCCAAAGCTGGTGTCAATGGAAGCGCCTACCCTGTTAAACCCCTTCAAATCAGGCACCTTCTCCCAGAATTGTTCCACATCAATCACCATGGAGTGCCCTGTTCCGGGCGTTAATGTCAACGGGAAAAGATCGTTTTTGATCACGAATGAACGCCCGCTGCCCCATTTCTTAAACAACAAATAAGGCCTCATAAAGGTTTTACTTTCAGCGGTATTGTTGAAAACATCCAACTTCAAAAGCAGACGCCCGCTTTTTCTTTCGTAATACAAGCGGATATTAAACCGGACCCATTGGGGAAAAAGTGTGGATAACCACCCCTTTTTGTAGGCATAATACCCCATTAGCAGCAGGGCTGTCAACATCATCACGAAAAGGAAAAACGATGCAGGGTCACTTTCCGGCCGCCTCGACCGTTCCGTCATTAACTCCTCATAGGATTTAAGACGCGGCAGACCGTCATCGACATCCGCCGATTCAACCGATGGGGAAACGGTCTCCACCGGCTTGGGCGAAGTCGGTGGCATCATGATCCGGCCGCACCAATTCATCAAAAGCAGGAATCCAAAAACCGAAATAATAAACATTTTATTTCTTTGCCAAAATGCAAGCAACTTCTCCATAGTCTATTATTGAGGAAATGGCATCAGCCCTTTATAGTTAATAAAATATTCGCCATCCATCTCCGGTTGTCCCATTTCTTCATCGCTATCCCCCTTCGCGTTAGCCACCCCAACACTGCCAAAACGACACACCGCTTTGTGCTTCATGGCATGGTGCGCCACCTTTGCAGCCACATCCGGAAGCAATATACCATTTCGGGATAAGGGGCCGTCCGCACCACAATAAAATAGAGTACATCCTCCTTCCGCGCCAAAATCTGAGGATTCACATCCATCTCCCTGCGCACATTCAGGACTTCAAACCCATTGTCCACCAAATCTTTATAGACCACCTTTAGTCCAAAAAAATGCAGATCTTCCTGATTCATTCTTTTTCTCATACAACCATCACCTGTTAAACCTATTTTGGAAGGCCAACCTTGCCTTAGAAACAATCATTCTTTCGTTAAACGAGACCATCCTCAACAAGGTTCAAAAATAGGGTGTTTTTGGTAGATCTCAAACAATATGACCAGAGGGATCAGGAATGCCCTGTTTCCGGACCAAAATTACCACCTCCACCAATTACAAAAATTTAAAAATGACCAAATCATTTTCACCTAACGACCCATCAACCCCGCCTCGCATCTTGACCTATCGACCTAATGACCTCTTGACCTATCGACCTAATGACCTAATGATCCCGATCCTCGGTATTCCACTTCGTTACAACTCCTGCTTCGCTGCGCCTCTTTCAATTTGGAATTTTTAACGCGACAAATCCCTGCAAGACAATAATCTGTTATACCTTTGCAGCATGTGGATAATACTTTTAAGCATAGTAGCTGCTTTGGTTCTGACTTACATAGGTAGCCAATTTTTTGGCAGCAAAAAAGACAGCAACGGACAGGCCCTTGCCGAAACGAAAAATATTGCAGACGCCGATTGTTGCGGTGCACATGAAGTGTGTGATAAAGAGACCTTATTGTCGGCCTCCGACGAAATCGTCTATTACCAGGATGAAGAGTTGGATCAATTCCAGGGTACACCTTCCAACGGATACAATCCGCAACAAATTGAAAGCTTTCGGGAAGTGCTTTATACCATGCGCGATGACGAGGTCGCCGGATGGTTACGCAGCCTCCAGCTGCGCAACATCAATCCGCCCAACGCTATCCGGGAAGAAGCACTCATGATCGTCTCCGATGTGCGGGACATCATCAGAGGCAGCAAGCAGTTCGCCTAACAGTTGCCTTCTTCCCTGCCATCCGCAATTAAGGATGCACAAGGGTTCCAATCTTCTCACCCGACAGCACCTTTTTCAGATTGCCCTTCACATCCATATTAAATACCAATACGGGCAGATTATTCTCTTTACACATGGTCGTGGCTGTCAAATCCATCACTTTGAGTCCCTTGTCGTAGATTTCATCAAACGAGATACGGTCGTACTTCACCGCCTTGGGATCCTTTTCCGGATCGGCCGTATAGACGCCATCCACCGTGTGCCTTTCAGCATCACATCGGCTTCAATTTCAATACCTCGCAACGATGAACCGGTGTCGGTCGTAAAATAAGGATTACCGGTCCCCGCAGCCAGAATAACCACCTCGCCTTGGTTCAGCGCATCTATGGCGACAGGCTTGGAGTAGTACTCGCCCACCGGCTCCATCCGAATGGCCGTTAATACCCTGGATTTAGTCCCCATGCATTGAGTGCCGAAGCCAGTGCCAGTCCGTTGATCACCGTAGCCAACATGCCCATCTGGTCGCCCTTATAACGGTCAAACCCCTTAGAGGCCCCA
>NZ_BAZW01000018.1 GCF_000974365.1 Geofilum rubicundum JCM 15548 | reverse complement strand
GGGAAGTTTACGAATAGGAATTTTCTATATTAATATCAGAAGGGGCCATCTGCTAATAGCAGGTGGCCTTTTTTGTAGGTTTGTAGACAGGGTCGCTAAAAATGAATATCTTTAGAGCACCATTGCTTGAAGTAATTAATAACTTTTTATACGAGTAAAAATATAAATCAATAAATTGTCATGGAAGATCCTAATAAGAAGCAACAATTGAAAATTGAATTGAATGAAGAAATCGGCCAGGGTATTTACTCCAATTTGGCCATTATTAGTCACTCTCCTTCCGAGTTTGTTTTGGATTTTGTGCGTGTAATGCCTGGTGTTCCTAAAGCACAGGTGAAATCGCGTATTGTATTAACGCCTGAACATGCCAAAAGGCTTTTGCACGCTTTGCAGGATAACATTACCCGATTTGAAAAGCAATTTGGACCGGTTAAGGATATTAAGGAAGGACCAGCCGGGTTTAATCCCATGGTTTTTGGCGGGCCCGGAGGACAAGCTTAAGGGGAACAAGTCCGCCGGCCAAAGGGGGGTTACTAAATTCTAATCATTCCCTTAAACAGAATGTGGATGACGGATGACAAAACTAAACCGGACACTGTGATGACATATACTAAACTGTTGCCTGTCAAATGGATGCTTGTACTTTTGTTTTTTTTGCCGGTCTATGTGGCCGGTCATGAAATTGAAGATCCCTGTGGGTTGGAGCTGGGGGCTGAGCAAAGTGCCAGCTGGTTTCCTATGCTGGAAGGCAAGAAGGTAGGCCTGCTGGTCAACCATACCTCAGTGGTCAAAGGCGTGCATTTGCTGGATACCATGTTGGCTTTGGGGGTGGATGTGCAACGAATTTTTGTCCCCGAACACGGATTCAGGGGAACAGCTGATGCCGGCGAATTGATCAAAGATGGTGTGGATGTGCCATCGGGTTTGCCTATTGTCTCGCTTTATGGCGCCTCGAAAAAGCCGGATCAGGACCAAATGAAAGGCCTGGAGGTGGTGGTTTTTGATATTCAGGATGTGGGCGTTCGTTTCTATACTTATATCTCCAGCATGCATTACATGATGGAGGCTTGTGCTGAAAATGACGTGCCAATGGTGGTCTTTGACCGACCCAATCCCAATGGTGATTATGTAGACGGACCTGTGTTAAAGGCCGGTTTCACCTCCTTTGTGGGGATGCATCCCATTCCTGTGGTTCATGGTTTGACAGTGGGCGAACTGGCTTTGATGATCAACGGAGAGCGTTGGCTAAAAAATGGTACAACATGTGAATTGATCGTCCTTGAAATGAATAATTATCGCCATGATTTGGCCTATAGCCTGCCAGTAAATCCTTCGCCCAACTTGCCCAACGATTTAAGCATCCGGCTCTATCCTTCGCTTTGCTTTTTCGAAGGTACGGAGGTCAGTGTAGGAAGGGGGACCGAATTTCCCTTTCAGGTGATCGGATACCCTGATCCGGCCTATGGTGATTTTTCCTTTACCCCTGCCCCGGGACCGGGTGCCCGGCATCCATTGCAGTCGGGCCAGCGCTGTTACGGACTGGATTTGCGGAACGAAGAGGCCGCCCACCGCTTTACCTTACGTTACTTCCTTGAGTTTTACGAACGATCGGGCCGGTCGGACGATTTTATTTCCCGTCGACGTTTTTTTAATTTGCTGGCCGGAACTGACCGTCTGGCGCAGCAAATTGAAGCTGGCTGGTCGGAGGCTGCCATTCGTGCCGATTGGCAAGAAGACCTGAAAAATTATCGGCGAATGCGGGAGTGCTATTTGTTGTATCCCTGATGATTGACAAAAAATTTAGCCGTTATATACATGCGACATTTCTTTATTGTTTTTTTGCTCCTGACCGGATTGGTGTTTTTGGCCCATTGTCAACCGACCCCGGCCAATGGAATCGTGGATGAGCCGGAACCGCCACTGACGGTGGGATTGATCTATGACTCCGCTGCTCAATGGGTGGATTCAGTTTACAGTGGTCTTTCAGAATCGGAAAGAATCGCCCAGCTGTTTTGGCTGGCAGTTGAGCAGCCGGATAATGGGACGTCTTTTGAGCTCTTGAAAGGGCAGGTGGCCAAACACCAGCCCGGAGGTATTTTGCTCTTTAGAATGAGTCCGCAACGCGCAGTGGGGGTGATAGAAACGCTTCAAAGCGTCTCTAAGCTTCCGTTGCTGGTCTCCATTGATGGGGAGTGGGGATTGGGCATGCGCATGCCTGAGGTGCGCTCCTTTCCGTATGCCATGACCCTGGGGGCGATTCAGGATGATTCACTGATTTATCGGATGGGATTGGAAATTGCCCGACAGTTCAGCGTTTTAGGCATTCATGTGAACATGGCACCAGTGGCCGATGTCAATAGCAACCCCAACAACCCGGTCATCGGACACCGCTCCTTCGGTGAGCTACCCGACCATGTGGCCCGTAAGTCGGTCGCCTACATGAAAGGTTTACAGGATGGCGGTGTAATGGCCGTTGGAAAACATTTCCCGGGTCATGGTGATACTTCTACAGATTCTCATAAGACGCTGCCTGTGGTGCATCACTCCAGAGAATTGCTGGATTCAACGGACTTAGTGCCCTTCAAAGCCATGATAGATGCGGGCTTGTGGGGTATTATGACGGCCCATGTGGAGGTGCCTTCGCTTGACAACAGAAGGGGGCTTCCTGCGAGCTTTTCGGACAGTGTGGTCACTGGCTTATTGCGGCAACAGCTGGGATTTAATGGACTGGTGATTACCGATGCTGTGAATATGCAAGGCGCCAAAACGATGGGGCCGCCCGGAAAGGTGGATGTCCTTGCTCTGGCTGCCGGCAACGATATTGTGGAATTTACGGAGGACCTGGCCGGAGGCATTGCGGCCGTTCAGAAAGCGTTGGCCGACAGTCTGATGACCCGGGCCAACCTGGAAGATAAATGCCGGCGTGCGCTGGCATTTAAGTATTGGCTGACCAGGCATCCGTCCCCATCGAAAATGAATAAACAAAACCTCGACAGTCTGCTCAATGCGCCCTCTGCTTTGGATCTAAATCAACAGCTGTCTGATGCTGCCTTAACTGTCCTGGTGAATGACCATATGCTTCCCATGGTGGGTGTTCCCGGGGAGTATGCCTGTATAGTTGTGGGACAAGCCCCGGTTATAGCACTGCAAATGCAGCAGCAAGGGCTCCCGGTATATCAGTTATCGACCAGCGATCCCGCAGCTTTTGATCGTGTTTTACAGAGCATGGAGCCGTATCCCGGTTATGTTGTGGTTATCGCAGACAGTCAGTGGGGAAGGCGTGCCGTGAATCATTCAGGTCGAAATCAGCTCATTCGGCTGGCTGCTCAGCATCCGTCTTTAGTGGTATTTATGGGCAATGCTTACCATTTGTCTCCCTGGAGGGGCCTTGAAAAGGCGTCGGGTTTGGTGATCAGCTATCAAAACAGCAGGGAAGCCCAACAAGCCGTTCTGAAGTTATTGAATGGAGAAATCGGGGCCAATGGTCGCCTGCCGGTTTCTGTCAAAAACTGGTTTGAAGCCGGGAGCGGAATAGTGGTCAGTGAATGATAACCCGGTCTGTTGGGTGAAAGTGTTCATCCTTACTTTGGATAAGGGCTCTTTCCGTTTGGCGAAGAGCCATTGCTCCATTTCGCTTAACCGAACATGTTTTCTCCTTGGTGTAAGCTTTGTGCCCTTTTGTAAATTATAATGGTACGTTGGTAGATTAATTGGAACAGTAAAGGGGTGTAAGACGTATGAAAAGTTAAGTTAAACGAGATGGAATTATTGAGTCAAATACACCTTTTGTAGCCATTTTGAAGGAATGGCACATTGAGTGAAATCCCGCCGGGGAAACAATTTTGGAAATGCAGGAAACTTTTACGTGGGCAAGTGCTGCAGGACCCTTATCGTTTTCGGCGGGATTTTTATTTTTTTCGTTTTACACCCCGAATGGCCTTCTCCGTCCACGGATCATCCGGCCATACATGTCGCGGATAGCGATTCCTCAGTTCTTTACGGACTTCAAAATAGGTGGTGTTCCAAAAACTTCGTAGATCAGAGGTTACCTGCACAGGTTTAAAACCGGGCGATAGCAGGTGTAACAATACCGGTTGGCGGCCGTTGTTGACTGTGGGGGTGTCGGCCAGACCAAACATTTCCTGCAAACGGACCGCCAGAACAGGCGCAGAGCCATCCGCTGAATAGCTGAGTTGAATCTTGGATCCGCTGGGCACTTCGATGGCCGCTGGTGCCAGATGGTCCAGGTCTTTTTGCTGCTGTCGGTCCAGATGGTAGTGTAAAATGCTAAGCAAGTCCAATTTCTTTAAATCTTCATTTTTTTTAACCTGTGTGAGGTAAGGTGCCAGCCAATCACTGCAACTTTCTAATAAGGTGGCGGTGGAAACATCCGGCCATTGGGAATCGTCATTCCAAAGGCTTAGACTGAGGAGTCTGTTTTGCCATTGTTGTACTTTTTCATTGAAGTCGAGCAAATGCCCGCCATCCTTCTCAATCACCCTACAGATGGTTTGGGTCACCTGATCTGGGTCGGGATGAGACAGGGGGCGTGATTGCAGGATAATGCTTCCGATGCGCAGGTCGGTGCTGGCGGTTAATCCCCCTTTGCGGCCATCCCAAATAATATTGTCTGTTTTTTTGACCATGGGTGCCAGATCTTTGGGGTTGAGGGGCGCTGCCAGAAATATTTTGCCCGTACCCTCCCGCGCATCCATGTGTGCCACTGCCAGCCAGGGTTCATGCGCGAGATCGTCGGTATGGGAAGCCATCACATAGCTGCCATTGGAAAGCTGGAATTGGGCATTGTTGCCGGGACGTGCCGAGGCAATCCGCTCGGGGTAGGCATGCACCAGCAGCAGGCCCGTCTCAAAGGGGTCGAAAGGCCCATTGTCGACCTGGTTCTTGAATATTTGGCGGTAGGAATCTGCCACTTGAATGATCCGATTCCAGCCGCGGACCTCCCTTTTTTGCTGGCGGACCCTACGCAGCATCTCAATTCTTAAGTTGACGTCGATGCCGGTGTCCCGCGGCATGGGGTCGCGCTCCTCCAACAGGGCAGCCAAATCTGTGGCCAGCTGAAGTTGGCCGGATTGTTTTGCCATGATGAGCATGTGTGCCAGTCGGGGATGGCAAGGCAGTTGGGCCATTTCTTTGCCATGCGGGGTGATCTTTCCATTTTCCAATGCCCCCAATTGATGCAAAGTGTCGATGGCCTGAGCCACGTGTCCCCGGG
The DNA here is from genome assembly GCF_000974365.1 of Geofilum rubicundum JCM 15548. Classification (GTDB taxonomy): domain Bacteria; phylum Bacteroidota; class Bacteroidia; order Bacteroidales; family Marinilabiliaceae; genus Geofilum; species Geofilum rubicundum. Next base: position 60,876 of record NZ_BAZW01000018.1, on the reverse strand, counting down.
GAGGTTCGGTGGGCCATGGCAATTGCCGGATGTCGGTGATGCCCCATATGGCCATGTCCAGCATCATGGGTGCCAGGTCCGACTCCGTTATTTCCGGAAGTCGATGTTCCTGCAGGCGGCTGTCGTCTGCCAGACTCCACATGCGGTAGCACTTGCCGGGACCCAGTCGCCCCGCACGTCCCGCCCGCTGGTCGGCCATATCGCGCGAGATTTCAATGGTCGTCAGTCGCGACAAGCCCGTCCCCGCATCAAAGCGCATGGTACGCCCATAGCCGCTGTCCACCACGATGGACACGCCTTCGATGGTCAGACTCGTCTCCGCTATGGAGGTGGCCAGCACCACCTTTCGCAGTCCCTGCCGGTGGGGCAGAATGGCTGCCATTTGGGCGGCTGGCGGCAGTTGTCCATACAAGGGATGTATGGATATGTTTTTAAGTTGCTGCCTTAGTATCGCCTCACATTGACGGATTTCTCCTTCCCCGGGAAGAAAGGCCAGGATGTCTCCTTTGTCATTGTTTACCGCTTGTGAAATGACGCGGGCCGTCATTTCAGGCAAGAGCATCAGGTCGCGTTGACCGGTATGCCTTATCTCTACCGGGTATTGCCTGCCCTGGCTCTCGACCACCGGTGCCTTTAGTATGTCCGAGAGCTGGGGTATGTTGAACGTGGCGGACATCACCACCAATCGCATATCTGGCCGCAGTATTTGCTGGCTTTCGCGACACAGCACCAGGGCTATATCAGCATAAATACTGCGTTCATGGTACTCGTCAAAAATCACCAATCCCACCTTTTCCAGCGCATTGTCACTTTGCAGCATGCGGGTAAGAATACCTTCGGTGACCACCTCGATGCGTGTTCGGGCGCTGACTTTATGGTCGAAACGAATGCGGTATCCCACCGTTTCCCCCACCTTCTCGCCCAGTAAATCGGCCATGCGCATGGCTATGGTTCGTGCCGCCAGTCGCCGCGGCTCCAGCATCAGAATTTTCTTATTCCCGAGCCAGCTCATCCAGCAGGGCCAAAGGTAAGAGCGTGCTTTTCCCGGCTCCCGGCGGAGCGCTGATGATGATCGAAGGATGGATTTCCAGAGAAGATTTGATCTCTGGAATGACGTCCACGATGGGCAGGGATATGGAATGGTAAGAGAAAGTCATATAGCTTTTGTGCCGGTCCGGCTTTTAGTATAGTCTGAAAATATTTAATCAAATTAATTGCATGAGCGCATATACCCCGCATCGATATCCGTATGCCAGAGAAATAATGGGTGCCTGTCCAAAATTTCATCATGGTTTAGGGCTGCTTTTTGGGTCTGACTTCTTGACAGGCCTAAGTTTGTATAAGCAATGCTTTTCACTGAGTTCCATTTCCAGTACTTGAATGACCAGCAGGTTGACGATGATTTTTTCGGCGGTCCACCGGTTAACACCCGCCAACCGCTGAAAGGCACTCATGGAAATGTGCGGATGATCAGACAGATAAGCGAGCAGGATGTTTTCTGCCTGCGTCAGTTTTAAAAAGGTGCCTTGCTTCCTTTTTTGGCGCGACCAAACTTTCAAAAGCACACTATTGGCCAGGATGTTCTGGTCGTTGACCCGCACATAGACTTTATAGTCGCCCTCTTTGGTAGGTGCTTTGTGCGGTTTGTTTTCACTTTTGGGCACAAGTACTTCGAGCACCGTCTTGCCGTCTTCCTCCCACAAAGCGGTTTCAAATGGGACGGGTGGCTGGCAATACATACTGGCTGCAGCCTCAATCATATAGTATTCCTCATCGGAAGAAACCCCAGCCACGCGTCCGTTGTCCTTTACCCCCACCAGCAATCTGCCGCCATTGGTGTTGGCAAAGGCCGCCAGAGAACGCGCAATTTTTTTGGAGTCGTTTATGGCATATTTGAAATCCTGGGTTTGGTGTTCCCCCTCGGCAATCAGCTCTTTTAAGGTCTTGCTCACTTTGTGCTTGTTTAGAAGACAAATTTCGGAAAAAATCTCATTTTATAACCCTAATTACAACAGATTGTCACCCATGTTGGATGGGATTCGCCTTAGTTTCTTTTGGCAAAAATTAATAAATTTATACATTCCAAGTGGTCATTGATGTCTCATTTTAAAATAAACAAGATGGATCGACGAAAGTTTATTACAAGCACAGGGGTAGCAGCTGGTGCGTTATTGGTGAATTCTGCTGCGGCCATGCCTTCGGCCCCGCAATCTGCGAAGGGGCCGAAGCGAAAGTTTGCTTTGGTTGGAACCGGTATCAGAGGGGTGAATATGTTTGGCCAGAATTTGGTGCGCGATTATGGTGCGTACATCGAATTGGTCGGCTTGTGCGACACCAATCCGGGACGTTTAGAATTTGCAGATGGCTATATTGGAGCCGGGTGTCCCACTTTCACCGATTTGGAAAAGATGATTCAGCAAACAAAACCTGAGGTTTTGATTGTGACCACAGAAGACCGCTACCATCATGAAGTGATTATTAAAGGGATGGAAATGGGATGTGACATCATTACGGAAAAGCCCTTGACCATTGATGAGGAGAAAGCACAGGCCATATTGGATGCGGAAAAACGGACGGGACGTCATATCATCGTTACGTTTAATTACCGTTATCCACCCTACCGGGCAAAGATGAAAGAGCTGTTGATGTCCGGACTGGTAGGGGATATTAATACGGTCGATTTTCATTGGAACATTCATCACAGTCACTTAATGTATTACATGCAACGCTGGCATGGTGAAAGGGACAGAGGGGGAACTCTGTGGGTACACAAAGCCACGCACCATTTTGATATGGTTAACTGGTTTTTAAATTCGGAGCCGCGACAGGTCTTTGCCTACGGTTCTTTGGACCGCTTTGGCAAAAAGGGACCCTACAGAGGTGAGAATTGCCGCAACTGTGCCTTTACCAGTGAGTGTCCCTATTATTGGGATATTAATAAGAATGAATTTTTGAAAGCCCTCTATGTGGATAACGAGCATCACGATGGCTACATCAGGGATAATTGTGTGTTCCGAGAGAACATCGATATTTATGAAAAGCACGCGGCGGTGGTGAAATATATGAATGGTACCCTGTTGAACTATTCGTTGACCGGGGATACCGACTATGATGGTTATTGGATCGCCTTCAACGGCACCAAAGGTCGTCTCGAAGCCCGCATTGAAGGTTACCCGGGAAAGGGTTTCGCGGAAATGACCTTTACGCCGATAGACCGATATACCAATGAAAAACCCAGGATTTTCCGCATCGATTATGTACGCGAAGGTCATTGGGGCGGTGATACCTTGATGATGGATAAGCTGTTTAAAGATCCGGATATGCCTGACCCCTTGAATCAGCAGGCCAGTCTCAGAGATGGTGTGATGTCTGTCTTAACCGGTATTGCTGCCCGTAAAAGTATTGAGACGGGTGGCCCGGTTGATATCAAGGGTTTGACTTCGCTGGAGCCACGGTTGACGATTGTTTAAATAATCAGGAAGAAAAAAGACATAGCATATAAAGAGTTTTTACTCTTTATATGCTATATTTGTATAGGTCCTATTCGATCAGAGTGGGGTTTCATCATTCGATGACCATTAAAACAAAGCCATATGAGTGAACTAATCAATAATTCAGAGAAGCGTAAAGAGATGCTTAAGCACATGATTTTGGAACTGCACAGCGGGCAGGCACCGGAACAGGTAAAAAAGCGTTTGACCGAACTCTTGCAATACATTCCCTATGATGATGTGGTGGAGGTGGAGCAGGAGCTGATCGCCGAAGGGCTGCCGGTGGAAGAGGTGCTTAGACTTTGTGATGTGCATACAGATGTGCTGGAAGGACGTATCGATACAAGCGGTGCAGCCAAGGTGCCGGAGGGGCATCCGGTTGACCTTTTCATGCAGGAAAACCGGGCGCTTGAAGCAGAAGCCAAGGAGTTGGGAGTCCTTTTCGACCAAATACCCGAACTCAAACAAGCGGATCTGCCGAAGTGGCTGGTAGGGGTTCATGGTAAACTGAACAATCTGATGGATGTGGATAAGCACTATCTGCGCAAGGAATATCTGTTGTTTCCCTTTTTAGAAACCCACGGGATTACTGGTCCCCCCAAAGTCATGTGGGGCAAGCACGATGAGACGCGCGAATTTCTGAAAGCTGCTATTGATGCCGTTAGTAACCATGAGGCACTCACTCTGGATGAATTGCCTTTGGTGGTTGAAGGAGCTGTGAAGCCAGCCGTTAAGGCTGTGCTGGATATGATTATGAAGGAGGAGGAGATTTTATTGCCCATGAGCATGGATACCCTGACCGATGAAGAGTGGTACCAGGTGGATCAGCAGACACCCGAGTACGGGTTTTGTCTGATCGACCCGGAGGTGGAGTGGACACCTGAAAACGTGGAGACCAATCCGGTTACCTATGGTGTGGATAACAGTATTCGTCTGCCAACCGGCGCCTTTAATGTGGACGAGCTGGCTGCCTTGTTTACGGTTTTGCCGATTGACCTGACCTTTGTGGACAAGGATGATAAAGTGAAATTCTTTTCGCACGGTCCCAACCGTGTATTTGCCCGTAACCGGGCCATATTGGGGCGTGATGTGCGCATGTGTCATCCACCCGGAAGTGTTCATATTGTGGATCAGATTGTGAATGATTTTAAATCAGGCAAGGAGAACAGTGCCGCTTTCTGGATACAATTCAAGGAGCGCTTTATTTACATCGAATATTTTGCCATGCGTGGTAAGGAAGATGAATATCTGGGAACGGTTGAGTTTACACAGGATTTGACCAAATTACGTCAGTTAGAGGGAGAGCAGCGCCTGCTCAACTATTCCAAATAACCCGGAAATATGCAGATTACGCCAAAGACAAAGATTGGTGAGTTGTTGGAAGAGTGGCCTCAGTTGGAATCCGTGTTGATTGACATATCGCCGGCCTTCGAAAAGTTGAAGAACCCCATTTTGCGCAGAACCATTGGGAAAGTCGCCACCCTGCAGCAGGCGGCCACCATCGGCCAGATAAGAGTGGATGAGCTGGTGCTGCGCCTGCGAGAGGCTGTGGGACAAGCAGGGGAAGTGCATGCCAGCGGGGAGACGGAGGATGTGGTGACGGAGTTACCGGATTGGTTGGGTGACAGCCAGGTGGTCCGGTCTTTTGACGCCACGGATGTGATCAATCGCGGAGAGAGTCCTATGGCCGCCGTTCTGAGTACTGCCCGGCAACTGGGTGAGGGAGAAGTTTTAGAACTGAAGTCGCCTTTTGTCCCCGCCCCTTTGCTGGATATGCTCAAGGAGCAGGGTTTTGCAGTGCTATCCCTACAAAAGGAGGATGGGGTACTTAGTTATCTTCGTAGAAAGTCGTAGTAGGCACTGAAGCCTAGCGCTTCAGTGCGGCTTTTGAAAAGATGTATTCAGGTATTTCCGCGTTGAACCGAATATCGGTGATTTTATATTCGGTGCCCTCTCCATCCTTTAGCATATCCTTATAAATCATGGTTTTGGGAAACCAGCGTCCTTCTGTTTTTTCCACATCCCGCAGCTCAATACGTTTCAGTAACTGTCCGCTTTTGGCGTGCATTTCTTGCTTAAGCGGTATGAAGCGCTCCGCATCCACCCACATTTTGCTTGAATGGTAGGCCACATCGCTCACTTTGGCTTTCAGCTCAAGGAGATAAACATCGCGGTTGTCCAGTTTTTCCTTCCCTAAAATCGTCGCCTCGTAGGTTTCCGTCAGCGGTCGGTCGTCCATCATGTCCTCGTATGACAGGTCGGACCCCATCACCGATTGCCGTAGCATGTGCCCTGCAATCTGAATGGTGCGGTCGGTCGATGGGGAATAGATCCATAGCTGATCCTCGAGTTTCAGCATTTTGGTCCCCTTGTCGCGCGCCGGCGACAGGTACTCGGTGAAGGATTTTTGCGTGCCTACGGCGTATGTTTTAGCGTGAGTGTGCGCGAGGAGCGACGACCGTGAATGGTGATCGACGTTTCCATGATGCGGTTGTCGGACGACAAGTTGTCGTCCACTTTTTGAATGATTTCTTCAGCGGTGGGCTTTGCCTGGGCCAGTGCAGCAAGGCCAAACATGGTAAAAGCCAGAAGCGTGTATTTCATTATTGTAGTTTTATTCATTAATGTATGGGGAATTTCTAAAAATTAACTTGAGGTGGAAAGGAAATCCTGCAACAAATATTATTTATTTTATCTGTCAACATCATCTACATGGAATGATTCAAAAGTTTTAAGCGGATAATCGTGTTAGATCATAAAAATTCAGGTTTCAAGTTCCTTAAACAACTGAGACGTTTGCCTGCGGTAAATACCAATGCCCGCCAGCATGGTTCCGGCAACGGTCGAAAGCAGTCCGGGGATGAAGCCCAGATAGTAGCTTTCGGCCGTAATTCTCGCCCGAATGGTCGACGGCATCATCATGGAGCTCCTTCCATCATGCCAGAAATGTTTAAGCCGTAGGTCTGCAACAACCACGCGAAAAGCAGTCCGAAAGCCGTACCAATAAGCGTGCCGATAATGCCTATAGCGATGGCTTCATAGATGAGGGTAGCAAAGACATGATCTTTCGCTTCTCCCATAGCCAGTCGTACCCCAAACTCACCGTAGCGCCGGAGACTGCCCAGCAGTCCCGCATTCCATAAAACCAGTCCCATGGTGAGGACAAAGAGCAAAGAGATGTAAACCGACCAGTATTGGGCCATCGAAACATACAGGCCCATGTTGCCTTGCCGACTGAGGCTTTTCATGACGGGCGCAAATTCATCATCTGTGCTCGAATGCTGTTGGTTGAAGCGGTGGGCCATTTCAAGGGCGGCTGCATCATGGTAATAGCCTTCCTGCTGAAATCCGAGAATCTCTCCAGCCGCATTCTGCATATCCAAGGCGTAGCGGGCATCTTCCAAATCAATAAGAAGGGCGCCCCGGTCTAATGCCTCAGAACCAAAAGTGACGGTTCCCACCACTGTGAAGTTATAGAAAGCCATGCTGCCGTTCATGGTTGACCCGATTAAGGTAACCGTATCACCCGGGTTGATGTGCATTTTTTGAGAAAAGAGTTCGCTGATGAGGCTTCTCCGCTTTGACTGATTATTTGTCCACGCACCAGCGCGTTATCCAGGTTTAGTCGCCCGGCTTCCCCACTTTCCGGTGAGAGGAAATCGAGACCCAGTCCGTATACCGGTCCCTGCGACCGGGTTTCCCCTTGCTCATTGGGCACATCCAGCAGTCCGCCAAAGCGGATGCGTGGCGCCCAGTCCACAGAGCTAAATTGCGTTTTGAGCGCTTCCAGCAGTCGATCCGTCTCCATCAGTGCCAAATCATTGGGCATCTGGTCCATGTTCTCAGCATAGGCCCGGGTCATGATTTTGACATGGCCATTGGAGAAGTTGGCATTCATTTCAATGGTATCACCCATAAAACCGGTGATGTAGGCATGCATAAAGACCGTTAGCATAACCCCGATGGCCACCACCAGGATGGGTAGCCGACTGCGGCTTTTATCGCGAAGCAGTCCTTTTAGTAGAAATGGTATCATTGTATTTTCCCCCTTAAAGCTTCGGTTGGATTCATTTTAGCAATTTTACGTGATGGCCAGTAGCTCACGATGGTCGTTATAAGCACCACCAGAAGGGTGGTAGAGACGATTAATCCCGGACTGAATACAGGATAGAGAGTTTGGGCGATGGGCACGCCAAATTCGCTGGTATCGACGGGCATGGTCCAGCCGTTTTTAGCCATCCACCAAAGCAAAGGCGTCCCATAGAGGGCGCCGACCAGGGCGGCCAGTACTGAGTGCATGGCTCCTTCCACGGTAAACAGTCCCACGACCTGGCCCCGGGTATAGCCAAGAGCAATGTAGGTGCCGATTTCTTTCTGGCGTTTAAAAATGGACAAGACCTGGGTGTCGAAAATCGCCAACATGGCCAGGAGAAGCAGTATAAAATAGAGAATGCCTTGTCCCACCTCCTTAGTCTTCAGCATTTCATCAATGGAGGCCGTGAGGGTCTCTTTGGTTTTGAGGCTAAAACCCTCAACCGATGTTCGTTCCCTTTCTTCATCCCGAAAGGTCAATATGGTAGTCTCTCCGGGCATGGAAAGCATCTCCTGCAGGGTTTCAAGCGGCAGGTAAATTTGTCCCGCTTCCGCCGAGGGGACATTGGATGAAAAGATATCCGTAATCAAAATATCATGGGCATCGAAAGTGCCGTTGACATCCCGCCAGCGAATGGTCACATATTGGCCGATCTCCAGCTTCAGGTTACGGGCCATCATGGCTCCGATGATGGCCGGGAAAGCTTCGGTGACCGTATCCAATTGGTGGGTCGGTAGTTTGAGCAGCGACTGTTCAGCGGGAATGCCTTTAATGAGGACACTCTGCAAGCGGCCCTGCGGGTAGATGCTGCCTTGGGTCATCAAAAGGGGTACCATGTCGCCTGCCGCTATCTCGTCGGCCAGTTCCGGCGGGATGGGGGCGTGACTGTCGCTCAGCGTGAAGGGATCGTAGGGGTCGTATTGCTGATGCCAATATTTTCCGCCAGCAATTTCCCATTGGGTTAAGTCGGTTTTAGCCTGCAAATCCCAACCCGACATGACCCCTTTCATAAACAGAATGACCACAAAGGAGAAGGAGAGCACAATGACATTGAGCCAGGTGCGCAAACCTGCTCCCGTAAGGTTTCTGTAGGCCAGTTTTATTGCGGTTTTCATAGCTTATGGTGTTTGTTTGACCCATTCTTCCTTGTCTACCCGACCATCTTTCAGAAAAATCTTGCGCCGGAGATAGCCAATCACTTTTTCGTCGTGCGTGGCAAACAGAAACGTGGTGTTCAGCTCCCGATTGAGGGTCTCCATGGTTTTTAAGATATGGTGGGAGTTATCCGCATCCAGATTGGCCGTCGGTTCATCGGCCAGCACCAGGGAGGGCTTCTTGACCATGGCGCGGGCAATGGCCACCCGCTGGCATTCGCCACCCGACAACTTCGGTGGTCTGGAGTCGGTCTTGTCGGTCAGCCCCACCCATTCCAGCGCTTCCTGTACCATTTTTTTGCGTTCTGAAGCGCTGTAGTCGAGCAGCAACAACGGAAATTCCACATTTTCAAAAACAGTGTGCACTGCAAGCAGGTTATAGCTTTGGAAAATGAATCCCAGACTGTGTTTCCGCAGCCGGGCCGCTTCCCTGGCCGATAGCTCCCCTATGGAGCTGCCCAAAACCACCGCTTCTCCGGTGGAGGGTACATCCAGCGAGCCAATGATGTTCAGAAGCGTTGTTTTTCCCGAACCACTGGGTCCAATGAGACCGGCAAACTCCCCGGTATTAAATTCCAGATCAATGCCCTTCAGGGCAGTGAACTCGCCTTTCCCCGCAGGAAATTTTTTAACGAGTTGCCGGATCGAAATGACAGATTTTTCCATGCTTTTTTTATTTTTCTGAACAATATTTCCTTCCCCCAACATTTAAATAAGACCTAATAACCTATTGACCCCATTCCCGCTTCGCGGGACTCCGTTTCACTTCGCAACCCTTCTCACCCCATCTACCCAATCAACCCCATCTACCTAATCTACCCAATCAACCCTATCTTCCCTTCCAAACCTCTCATCCCGCTTCGCGGGACTGCGCTTCGCTTGCCTCTCGACCTAATAACCTATCTAATAATTATAAACCAGCATAACTTGCACCCCATTCCCCGCAAACAGATTTTGTTCCTGAGCCTGAAAAGGCAGTTGGTAGGTCTTGGGGTTGCTGTAAGCCAAGGCATATAGTGACCATCTTGAAAAATCATGTTGCCAGGTCAGCATATTGTAGAGCATCTGACTGTTCCAGTTATAAAAGATCGTAGCGCTGAGTCCGTCGGCCAATGCCAAAGGATAGTTCAGAGAAAGGGCTGAAAATGACAGGGCATTTTTAAGATCCAGACTTTTCGTCCCGTAGGCGAATAATAAATGTTCATAAAGGGTTGTTAACCCGTTACCTATTCCAAACGTATAATCCAGACCAGTGTTTAGCATTAATTGCCGCCCAAATGGTTCTGTCGTTTCACTTTTCCACAGATAGACAGATTCTAGCCAGACACCCGCTCCTACATCCCATTTACCATCCCAGCCCATTCTGTTTTCTGGTATGGTGGCGTCTGCCACCAGAGAATCAGCAAGCGCCCACGCTTTGGTGGATCTGTGGTGATAGGAAAGCGCCACCTCTCCCCGGGGAACCGGCAGTTGCAGTCGCCCGCCCCATTCAGGCCGGCGGAGAGCCGTGCCGGTTGTTTCCCATGATTTGGGTGGCTCATTGCCATACAGAACCCAGAGCCAGATGTTGGCATTGTTCAAAAAGTAGTAACGCCCCAACAAAGCCCATACACCATCCGTAAGTTGCAGAGGGTCGCGGGCATCTACCTGATCGAACCACATCAGGGGCCTCAACAGCGTCGCCGAACCAAAATTAATTTTTTGCAGTCCACCCCGTATTTCCAGTTGCGGGGTAGAGTAGCGCGCCCATAAGCGGTACGCCTTTATCTGGCCGTCTCCACTGTACCGGTCGAACGGCGCTGCTCCTGCAGCACCATTGAGGTTGGCAGAAGCTTCAAAATCCCAGAGTCGCTCACTTTCCGGATTGAGTTGGTAGTTGAATTGGGGCAACCATCTGCCTCCCATCCAAAGTGGCAGCTCATGGGTGTCGTTGACCATGCCCCAGGCAGAAAGCTGTCCGCTCCATTGACTGTTTTGACTGTCAACGGAAATGCCCGGGATAAAGGCCAATAGGATGATTATAGATATCAGGCTACGCATAAGGGGTACTTATGAGGTGAAACCCCGTACAACAGTAAGTTGGTAAATTCCATTATCAGCTGGTCGGCCGAAGAATACAGGCTGTTGAGATAGGGATCGTTAATTATTTCGATCATTTTTTGACTCACGTAAATGTAGAAATCGAGGTTTAGGTCCTTGCGGAAGAGTCCGTTTTCCTGTGCCCGCTCAAAATCTTTACGCATGGTCGACCAGGTTTCCTGTGTTTTTTGCTCTATATGGTCCTTCAGCCCTAACTCGGCATCACCGTAAAAATCGGCCAGGAATTCCTTACTGATGTCATGCGTTCCTTCCATTTTCGCCATTAGCAACTGCTTCATTTTATCTGAGGGGGGCAGATCGGCATGCAAAATTTTCTGAAAATGGGCCAGACTCTCGTCAACAACGCTGTCGAAGACAGCTTTGGCCAACTCCAGCTTATTGGGGAAATACTTATAAAAAGTCATTTTGCTGGTGTTGGCTTCCCGGCAAATTTCTTCGATGGTCACCCGCTTAAAGCCATATTTCCAAAACAGTTGGCGTCCTGTATTCAGAAGGCTGGCTTGTTTTTTGTTTAGTTTACGCATGTCTGTAAATTATATTACAGGAGTAAAATTATACGTTATTTGTAATATTTGCAATAAAAAGTATGTTTTTTGCATGGGAGGTAATTGTTGGTAAATGAGGAAGTTTTTTCTTACTTTGTTTTGATTTGTGACAGAATGGGCGTGGAGGCATTTGAATTTTTTAACCCAAAACAAACACCATGGAAACAAGACACATTAAGTCCTTTGATGAGTTTAAGAACCAATTGGTCTCCAACCCGGATTTGCAAATCAGTTTAAAGAGAATCCGCTGGAAGCCGTTAAGCAGTTTGAACAGCAAAACCCTTTGCAGACCGACAAATGGATTTATCGCATTATTGTCATTGCTTTAGGCTTGACCATTTTGGCCATTATTATTGGCGTTTTGGTGCTGATGGGCAGCGGTCAGATAACCAACGATCAGGGTGTTCCCACCGTATTAACAGCCATCGGTTCTGCAGCCATCGGTGCTTTGGCCGGTCTGTTGGCACCTTCCCCTAAATAAATTTTGACTTATGTCTGATAGAATAACCAACATTCTAAAATTGATCGTTGCCCTGGTCATCCCTTTGGGACTGGGCGCTTTGGCCGGTATGGTTACTTCGGAGGCCATTCCGGAATGGTACGCGACGCTTAATAGACCCTCATTCAGTCCCCCCAACTGGTTGTTTGGGCCTGTATGGACGATCCTGTATATCTTATTGGGGATATCTTTCTTTCTGGTCTGGAAGGAAGCGCCTGGTAAGAATAGAAACAGAGCACTGCTTATTTTTGGCGTTCAAATGGTGCTGAATTTTGCATGGACCTTCATCTTCTTCTATTTTAAAATGCTCCAATTGGCCTTGATGGAGATCCTGCTTTTATGGCTCAGTATATTGGTTATGATGCTGTGGTTTTACAGGGTTAAGCCCCTGGCGGCTTACCTCAATATTCCTTACATTCTATGGGTGACTTTTGCGACGGTGCTGAATGCCGGATACTATTTTTTAAATAGTTGATGTTTTTTGCCTGAGGCAAATGCCAACTTCTGGACCATAATACCGATTTCCATTTTGTTTAGATAGATTTCAAATTAAGGATGCCAGATAAAAAAGAGGGTTTTTATGACAAAAGTCATAAAAACCCTCTTTTTTAATGTTGTAATTTAAATAAAGAAAAAAATCTCCAATTGATTTGGCACTTTTTATTTTTTGTTTTCGGATAGCAGAAAATAGCCTGAAGGGAAAATTTGAACGGATGCCAGGTGCTTAAAATTCAAAGTTATGCCAGAATCTCAAAGCATTGTTCACAAGGCTGCCACAAAGCGTGGCAGAAAGCGTCAATCGCTGTTGCCTATTCTACAGGATATTTATGAGCATAAGCATGTGATTGACGAGGAAGATATGGTGGAGGTAGCGCGGGAATTGGATATTTCGGCCGCCCATGTTTATGGAACTGCCACTTTTTACAGTTTTTTGGAAACCCGGCAAAGCGGCCAATTCATTATTCGTCTGTGTAAAACCATCACTTGCATGATGCATGGCAAGAATCTGATTCTTCAGGAGTTGGAGCGTATTCTTAAGATCAAACCCGGGCAGACAACTCCCGATGGTTTGTTTACCCTGAAAGAAGCCAACTGTTTGGGACAATGCCATAAGGGTCCCGCCATGCTGGTGAACGATACTCCCCATACCGAGCTGACTCCCGAAAAAATCCGTGATATTATTGATGGTTACCGTCGGGAGGCGCTTAAATTATAATCCTGGTGGGCTGCGTTTTCGAATTTTCTTAAATCTGAAACCATGACAAAGACATTGAAACGTCTCGACCTGATTTTTAAAAATGAAGGTGACTCCGAAGCCATTCTGGAAAAAACCTTGTCGAGGAACAACGAAGATATTATCAGCGATTTGATTGCTTCCGGCTTAAAAGGACGGGGTGGGGCCGGTTTTCCAACGGGCTTAAAATGGCGCCTGACTGGCGAAGTAGAGGCCGATCAGAAATATGTTATATGTAATGCGGACGAAGGGGAACCCGGGACTTTTAAAGACCGGGAAATTCTTTCGAGCGTGCCGCATAAAGTGTTGACCGGCATGGCCGTTTGTGGTCGGATAATAGGCGCTACCAAGGGTTTTATTTATCTGAGAAACGAATACAAATTTCTGGTGCCCAAGTTGCGCACAGCTCTGGACGACTTCCATTTGATCATGGATAAGTTAAACCTCGATTTCAGGGTCGATATTTTTATGGGATCCGGGGCCTACATCTGTGGAGAGGAAAGCGCTTTGTTCGAAAGCATGGAGGGCAAACGGGGCGAGCCGCGAAATAAGCCACCCTATCCCACCAATTACGGTTACAATGGTAAACCCACGGTTATTAACAATGTAGAAACCTTGGCACATACCTATTCCATTTTTAAATATGGTGCTGAAAAATTCCGCGATTTGGGCGTGAAGGACAGTCGGGGAAGCAAGGTGTTTTCTGTTTCGGGAGACACGCCCATACCGGGGATTTATGAATTGGAATTTGGCATGACCCTGCAAAGGTTTGTGGATGATTTTGGGGATGGGGATGCCAAAGCTGTTCAGGTAGGAGGTGCGGCCGGGTTTTGCGTGCCCCGGAAAAGGTTTGAGAAGACCATTATCGGGTATCAGGGAAAATTGACAGGCGTATCGCTACCCACCGGAGGTTCAATGATGATATTCAATTCCTCCCGTTCGATGTACAATGTTTTGCATAATTATCTGGAATTTTTTGTAGAGGAGAGTTGCGGGCAATGCACCCCCTGTCGTGTGGGTACCCAGCAATTGTTAATGGGAGTAGAGGCTGTAAAGCGCGGCGATAAGTCTTCCGATTACTTAAACAAGCTTCTTGAGTTGTCCGAGATTATGCGGCAGACAGCCAAGTGTGGTTTGGGGCAATCGGTGGCCAACTCCTTCAGTTCTATTGTTGAGAATTTTAAGGAGGAAATGATTTATTAGGAGGGATGGATCTTCGATGATTACTAATCAAAAATTTGGGAACCATGGACAATCAGGTAACATTAAAAATAGACAACATATCGGTCAGTGTTAAACAGGGAACGACTTTACTGGAGGCTGCCCGTACCATTAATGTACGGATTCCCACCTTGTGTCACCATGAAGATTTATGCGTCGCCGGAAATTGTCGGGTTTGTGTGGTGGAGCAGTCGGGAAGCGACCGGCTTTTACCTGCCTGTGCCATCCCGGCCGCCGATGGTATGGAAATTCATACCAACAGTCTGAAAGCCCGCAATGCCCGCAAGCAGATAATAGAGTTGCTCGTGTCGGAACACCGGCTGAATGTACCACCTGTTATAAGAATGGGAATTGTGAATTGCAAAGCCTGTCGCATGAGTATATTATTGGTGAAAACGGGTACATCAATCTGATACCCTTTAAAGATTATACGATAGATTATTTTTCCCCGTCCATCATAAAGGATGATTCAAAATGTATTCGGTGCCAAAGGTGTGTCCGTACCTGCGATGAATTGCAGAATATCGGGGCATTGACGGTTTCGGGAAAGGGCAGTGAAATGAAGATCTCCACCTTTTTTGAAAAGTCGATGTATCAGGTGGTGTGCACCAACTGCGGACAATGCGTGAACCGCTGTCCCACCGGTGCTTTGGTTGAGAAACACTACATTGATGAGGTGTGGGGAGCCATCAATAACGACAAAAAATACGTGGTGGTGCAAACAGCTCCGGCGGTGCGCATCGCCCTGGGCGAGGCTCTGGGCATCGATCCGGGAGAGATTGTCACCGGTAAGATGGTGGCCGCCCTGAAGCGCATGGGCTTTGACGCCGTTTTAGATACCGATTTTACGGCC
Organism: Geofilum rubicundum JCM 15548; assembly: GCF_000974365.1. Classification (GTDB taxonomy): domain Bacteria; phylum Bacteroidota; class Bacteroidia; order Bacteroidales; family Marinilabiliaceae; genus Geofilum; species Geofilum rubicundum. The sequence continues at coordinate 45,686 of NZ_BAZW01000018.1, read as the reverse complement.
GACCTCACCATTATTGAAGAGGGACATGAGTTGCTGCAAAGATTGACCCGGGCTTTGAAGGACAAGGATCCGGCTGTGAAATTACCCATGACCACCAGTTGTTCGCCGGGTTGGATAAAATTTATAGAACATCTCTTTCCAGAGTTCCTGAGCCATTTGTCGACCGCCAAATCACCACAGCAAATGTTTGGTGCGCTGGCCAAGACCTATTACGCCAAAAAGACAGGGGTTGATCCGGCCTCCATGGTCAGCGTTTCCATTATGCCTTGTACCGCCAAAAAATTTGAGGCCAACCGACCTGAAATGTATGCCAGTGGCTATCAGGATGTGGACTATGTTTTAACCACCCGTGAGCTGGCCCTGATGATAAAACAAGCCGGAATTGATTTTAAAACGCTGGCGGATGATAATTACGACAGTTTTATGGGTGAGAGTTCAGGTGCCGGTGTTATATTTGGTGCCACAGGTGGGGTTATGGAAGCGGCCTTGCGGACGGTTTATGAAGTGGTGACCGGCAGGGAAGTCCCGTTTGAAGGGCTCAATATTACCCCTGTAAGAGGTATGGAAGGGGTACGGGAAGCTGCCATTAAAATTGAACAGCCCTTACCTGAATATGATTTTCTGGAAGGAGTGGAGGTAAAAACATGCGTAGCGCATGGCTTGGCCAATGCCAAGACCGTGATGCAAAAGGTAAAGGATGGCACTGCTGCGTATCATTTTATTGAAATCATGGCCTGTCCGGGTGGATGTCTCGGTGGAGGCGGTCAACCCATACCTACTTCGCCCGAAATTCGTCGTCAACGTACTTCCGCCATTTATAGTGAGGATGCCCATAAGATGATTCGGAAGTCGCATGAAAACCCGGAAGTGTTGAGATTTATAAGGATTTTCTCATTGAGCCACTCGGACACCTGTCGCATAAATTGCTGCACACAACTTATACGCCCCGTGAACGCTATTAAGCGTGCAAAAGGGGCTTGCTAAAGATTTAAACGATATGGTACCAGCACACAACATAACGATTTGTCTGGGGAGCAGCTGCTTTTCAAGGGGGAATAAATCCATTCTTGACATCGTTAAGAATTATTTAAAGCAACACCAACTTGAATCGTCTGTGTTTTTTAGCGGTGAGCTGTGTACCGGACTGTGCGAAGAAGGTCCTGTTTTGAAAATTGATGATGCGGTTTTTAAGGGTGTTACAACTGAAAATGTGTATGAGATTTTGAATCGTTTTTTTGTGGAGGAGTAGCTATGCCTGTAGAAAGCAGGCCAGCAAATTTAAAATAAATATTTTTTATGAGTCAGTTGGTAGTTGTAGATCCTGATAAATGTAATCTGAGTTTTACCTGCATCAGGGTGTGCCCTGTTAAGGCCATCAAGATAGAAGATAACCATGCCAAAGTCGTCGCTGAGCGTTGTGTTGATTGCGGTCATTGCGTAACCGTTTGTGCCCAGAATGCCATATCTTACCGTCAGGAGAAGGATCGGGTACGGGACCTGATAGGCTCCGACAAACCAACGGCCGCTATTTGCGATCCATCCATATCGGGCGAATTCGTGGATATTTCCGATTTTCGAAAATTCGTGGCCATGATAAGGGCACTGGGTTTCGATTATGTGCTGGATACCGCTTTTGGGGTAGATTTAATTGCTTATAAGTACAAGGATTTGTTGAACGACTTTCATGGAAAGTATTACATACACACGGTTTGTCCCCCGGTTCCCTGGTTTGTTGAGAAGTTTCATCCTGAGCTGGTGGAGAATTTAGCCCCCCTGGTGCCTCCTTACGTGGCCATGGCCAAAGTTGTTCGCGAGATGTATGGTCATGATGCGCAGGTGGTTTACATCACTTCCTGTGTGGCAGCTAAGGATGATGCCCGCATGCATAAAGAAAGCGGAAGGGTGGATGGCGTCATTACCTTTGTCGAGTTGCGGGAAATGTTTGAGGAAAACGGAATTTCTGAGAATTTTGTGGAGTTCAGTGATTTTGATCCTCCTGTTGGCCGAAAAGGTGGATTGTTCCCCATTCGCAGAGGCATGTTGCAGGCTGTAGACATCAATCAGGAGCTTTTGTCAGGCGATATCATCAGTGCCAATGGCAAGACCGATTTTCTTCAATCCATTGAAGAGTTTAAGCGGGAAACAGGCTGAAGCAGCACCTCGATTTGTTTTATTGTGAAGGCTGCGCAATGGGACCGGGGATGAGTCCTGGCGGAAAGAAATTTCTCAGGCGTTCAGAGGTGATTCATTACGTAAATAAACGCCTTAGGGGCATTGATCTGGTTAATTGGCACGAGCAGATTGAGCGTTTCAGCCACCTTGATTTTGGTCGTAAGTTTAATAGTCAGGACCGGCGCATGCCCTACCCTGCTGAAAATGAAATTCGGCGGGTGTTGAACGATATGGGGAAAAGTAAGACGGAAGACCAGTTGGGCTGCGGTGCCTGCGGCTATCCCTCCTGTCGGGAATTTGCCGTGGCACATCTGCAGGGATTGACCAACTATGAAATGTGCTATACTTATACCATTCAAAAATTGCACACTTTTATCAGTAAGGTGAATGCTGCCAACGACAAGCTAAAGCGCACCAAAGAAGCGCTAAAGGAGAGCGAGGAGAAAGCCCGCACCGGAGAAACACACGCACTCGAAGCGGCTGAGATAACAACGGCCATGCTGGATAAAATCAGTGCCGGAGTCGTTTTGGTGGATGAGAATTTAAGGGTCATTGAATCCAACCGGGCTTTCATCTCTATGGTGGGTGAGGACGCCCAGACCATCAATGAATTAATTCCTGGTCTGAAAGGCGCCGAACTGGCTTCTCTGGTACCATTCTATCGTTTGTTTGCCACTGTTTTGCAATCGGGACAGGATCTGCTGAACCGGGACACGCCCTATGGTGAGTCGATATTAAATATCTCTGTCTTCACCATTAAGAAACAAAAGGTAGTGGGCGGCATTATTCGCGATTTAACCTCGCCGGACGTGCGTAAAGAAGAGGTGATTAACCGGGCCAGGGAGGTGATCAAGGAAAACCTAGAGACGGTGCAGCAAATTGCTTTTTTGCTGGGAGAAAGTGCCTCCAAAACTGAAAAAATACTCACCTCCATCATTGATGCGCAGAAGCTGGGTAGTAAGGAGGAAGAGGGATAGCTAATGGGCCCAACCGCTAAATAGTCAGAGAAATGCGATTACCGGAAAGTCATATTTTTATTGATATTTTTTGTCAGCAAGTGAATCACCATGGTGAATCGATTTGTGGGGATGTTTTTTTATCGCGACGCGTGAAGGAGGAAGGGCGCACCATCTTAGTCCTTTCAGATGGCATGGGTTCTGGTATTAAAGCCAATGTTCTGGCTTCATTAACCGCCTCGATGGCGGTTAATTTTACCATGGAGCATCGGGAAGTGCAGAAAACAGCTGAAATCATCATGGATACCCTTCCGGTTTGCTCCGTCCGGAAAATCAGTTATTCCACCTTTACCATTGTTGATATTGAAGACGACGGGTTTACCACCATTGTTGAGTTTGACAATCCGCTGTGTCTGCTGCTGCGAGGAGATGAGATTTTTGATCCCGGGTGGGAAAAAATCGTACTGGACTCTGAGAAATATCAGGGCAAAGTGATCAATACCTGTAGTTTCAGGGCTGAGAAGGAAGACCGCCTTTTGTTTTGGAGTGATGGCATCATACAATCGGGCATGGGCTCCAAAGCCTTTCCTTTCGGATGGGGACGGGACAATCTGGTAACGCAGGTACTGAAAATTCTTACCAATAATCCCTTCACCTCCTCTTCAAAACTGGCCCGGAAAATTGTGAATATCGCTTCGCAGCATGATGGCGGTCAACCCAAAGACGACACTTCCTGCGGGGTGGTTTATTTTCGGGAGCCCCGGAAGTTGCTGTTGGTTTCGGGTCCGCCCTTTGATGAAAGACGGGATTTGGATTTTTCCATTAAAGTACAGCGTTTTTCCGGAAAGAAAATTATTGCCGGCGGTACAACTGCTGAAATCGTGGCGCGGGAGTTGGCCCTGAAGTTTGATGCCGGTATGGAACAGGGGGACCCTGAATTGCCGCCGGTTTCTTATGTGGAGGGCATCAATCTGGTGACCGAGGGCATTCTTACGCTCAGTAAGGTGGCCAAAATATTGGAGAACCTCCGGAAGGACAGTCGCCTGGGTACTGGCCCGGCCGATCTCATTGTGAAGTATTTTTTAGAAAGCGATCGCATCCATGTCATGAATGGCACCCGCATCAACGTGGCCCATCAGGACCCTAACCTGCCCGTGGAGTTGGAAATTAGGCGCTCCATCATAAAACGCATCGTTAAGCTATTGGAAGATAAGTTTTTAAAAGAAGTGACCGTTGAGTATTTATAGATGATTTTAGGGTCGGGCAGGAAACGCTTTTGGGCAGTGCACTCATCAGAGTTAACAGACGTTAATTTAGACTGTTTACATATTGGTGTTTAGGGTCTTGAAATAATAAAGATTTTTTTCCGGAATCGCGTTTTCCGTGTATCTTCACGACCAAGTTGGTTGAGCCAGATTAAAGCCAAAGACGGAATAATCAGCGGGTTTCTTGTAGATACTAAAATAGTGACCTTATAGATATGGAAATGTTAGATGATGAGCGCTTGATTGTATGAAGATAAAAACCATTGTAGAGCTCTTGCAGGCACGGGTTATTTGTGGCGTCGATCAACTCGAATCCGAGGTGAAAAATGGGTTCGCAAGCGATTTAATGAGTGATGTGTTGACGCTGGATACGGATCATCTGGTGCTGTTGACGGGACTTTCTAATTTGCAGGTGATTCGGACAGCAGAGATGGCCGATATTTTTTGCATCGTGATTGTTCGCGGCAAAAGGGTGACCAAGGAGATGCACCACCTGGCAGAGGAGAATAGAATCGTGCTGATTGAAACCCCATATTCCATGTTCAGAGCGATTTCTGTGCTGCACGATGGTGGTCTTAATGCGGTCTATTAACAAGGAGTTCATGGAGTTCAGGTACGAAATAGAAGGGGGCAATTTTTCCAGAGCCGGACACGCCAGCAGTGCTGTTAAGAAGATTTTGAAACAGTTGAATGTGGATAACAAGGTAATAAAAAGAGTGGTGGTAGCGCTGTATGAAGGAGAGGTGAATGTGGTGGCACATGCCGAAAAGGGCAGTATGATGGTCGATATTGATGAGCAGCGCATTCGAATTAGAATTGAAGATAGCGGTCCGGGTATTCCCGATATAGACCTGGCCATGCAGGCCGGGTTTTCTACGGCCTCTGCAGCGGTCAGAGAAATGGGATTTGGCGCGGGAATGGGACTGCCCAATATGAAAAAAAATACCGACCAAATGCATGTAACAAGCGAGGTTGGCAAGGGAACACAAGTAGAAATGATTACCTGGTTCAGACAGTAATTTTTGGATAGGCTTATGGCTGAGCAGCAATTTTATCATGCTTTAAAGGTTAACAATGATTTGTGCTTCGGATGTACGCATTGCATGAATGTGTGCCCAACCGGCGCCATTCGCATACGCGACGGCAAAGCTTCCATCCGTAAGAACTGGTGCATCGATTGTGGCGATTGCATGAAAGCTTGTCCGGTAGACGCCTTTTACATTGAACAAGACGATTTCGATAAAATATACCATTTTAAATACCGGGTAGCCTTGGTGCCCGCCGTTATGATCGGTCAGTTTCCTTCCAATATATCGGAATCTGAAATATTCTCGGTCATGCGGGAACTGGGATTTACCCATGTGTTCCAAACAGAACATACCGTTGATGTGATTCACGAGCTAATGCTGGAGGAGGCACGCAGTGCCACCGATAAGCCGCTCATTTCTTCCTTCTGTCCGGCTGTTGTTCGCCTCATTCAGGTGAAGTTTCCATCCCTGGTGGATCAGATCATGCATGTGAAACCGCCCATTGACACCTCCGCCATTTTCTTTCGTAAGAAGCTTCAAGACGAAGGGATTCCGGATGAAGACATTGGTCTTTTTTATGTGACCCCCTGTGCGGCCAAAATTGCCATTGTTAAGAGTCCGGTTAAAGACCGGCCATCGCCGGTCAACGGCGTTATTAATATGGATTTCCTATACAACAAGGTGCTTCATGGTATCAAAAACCGCAGTGGCAGCAGCACCCGTTCACCAGGCGATAATCTGCCCAATCTGGGTCCCAAGCACATCAGCTGGAGTCTGACCAACGGCGAGGCTCCCTATATGAAAGGCCGTTGTCTGGCCATCGATGAAATTCACAACGTAATTGATTTCCTGGAACGGGTGGAGAATGATGAAATTCAGGATGTGGACTTTCTGGAACTGCGGGCCTGTGATGAGAGTTGTGCCGGAGGGGTGCTCGTGGTGGGCAATCGCTTCTTGACGGCAGAAAGGTTGCGCAAAAGGGCCCAGTTGTTTAAGGACATACACGGCATGCCCGATGATCTGGTGCCGTACCGGGATTATATGAAAAGCAGAGTGACCGTGGAAACCCCGGAGCCCCGTTCCATGCTGATGCTGGATACAGACACAGGAGTGGCCTTGCAGAAGATGGAACAGGTGCGCAAGTTCATGTGCTATTTACCCGGGATTGATTGTGGCGCCTGCGGTTCACCCAACTGTTTAAGTCTGGCCAGAGACATTGTGCAACGAGAAGCCCAGCTCTCGAGTTGCGTATTTATTCAGCGCACCATGGAAAAGCACCGGAAGTTACACGGAGACCATGCCATTCGCATCATTGAAAAAACCTGGGGCAAAGATCGACTTGATAAAGATTGTACTAAAATAGGCGCTAAAGATGAAGGTTCGTGATTTAATCGACAAAATGGGGCTGACCCTCTTTTCGGGAGAGTTGTGCCTCGATAAGGAAATTAGCGGAGGCTATGTCTCCGACCTGCTAAGCGATGTGATGGGCAATGCCGCCGAGGGGCAGGTCTGGATAACCCTGCAAAGTCATAAAAACATTATGGCTGTGGCTTCGCTGAAAGATTTGGCAGCGGTGATTCTGGTTAAAGGTCAGGCACCGGATACGGACACCATGGCGCACAGCATTGAAGAGCAGGTGCCCATTCTGGGGACGGATCAGGAGGCCTTTGAAACAGCCGGCCAACTTTATCACTTATTAAATGCCTGAAGTGATGCAGTGGTTCCGGGCTGATTTACATATCCACACCGTTCTGTCGCCTTGCGGCGACCTGGAGATGTCGCCCGAACGCATTGTTGAAGAAGCCCTGCGAAATGAGTTGGACGTAATCGCCATCACCGACCATAACTCTACCAAACAGGCGCCCGAAGTAATGGCCCTTGGTCGCGAAAAAGGATTACTGGTGTTGGGTGGGGCTGAAATCAACACACAAGAAGAAGTGCATTGTGTGGCCCTGTTTGAAGAGCTGGTGCAACTGGCCAATTTTCAGGATTATTTGGATGCCCATTTACCCGGTATTCTCAACAAACCGGATTTGTTCGGGCATCAGGTATGGGTCAATCGAAATGAGGAAATTATGGGGGAGGAGCAGCGGTTGTTGTGGAGCGCATTGGATCAGCATCTGGAAGAGGTGTCTGAAAAGGTCAGACAGCTAAGGGGCCTCTTTTTTCCGGCCCATATTGACCGACCCGTGAATGGTCTTTTGCGTCAATTGGGCTTTGTGCCGGAGCAATTGCAGGCCGATGCTTTGGAAGTTTGTCAGTACAGCAGTGAGTGGGAGGACGATTATTCTGATTTGTCAGAGAAGTTTGCCATCATTAGTAACTCAGATGCCCATACCCTGGACCAAATTGGACAACGCTATACCATGCTTTGGATGGAGGATTTAACCTTTTGTGAAATTCGTCTGGCCCTTAGCGGCCAGAAGGGGCGCAAAGCCAAACCCATGAGCAGATGAAGGATGTATCCCAACACCTGTTAGATATTGTGGGCAACTCCCTCCGGGCAGGAGCTTCTTTGATCGAAGTTGGTATGGAAATCCTGGAAAGAGAAGAAGCATTGGTTTTAAGTATTCGCGACAATGGTTGCGGCATGAGTCCGGAAATGGTCGCCACAGTGACCGACCCTTTTATCACTTCCCGCAGCACGCGAAAAGTGGGATTGGGGTTGCCCTTTTTAAAAATGAATGCTGAACAGACCGGCGGTTCTATTAAGGTCGAGTCGGAAGAGGGGAAAGGAACCCTGGTGGAAGCGCGGTTTTATTACCACCATATTGATTGTGTTCCCATGGGTGACTTAAAGGGCACTCTAGCTTGATCATGAGTGGAAATCCAAATGTGGATTTTGTTTTATCCCTTAAAAGGGGATCCGATACTTTTGAAATGAAGAGTGCCGACATTAAAGAAGTGCTGGGGGATGTCAGCATTAACCACCCCAAAGTTACACGGTTTATAAAAGAAATGCTGGATTTTAGTCTGTTAGAAAATAATTGATAAACGTAATAATATGGCCAAAGTAAAAACACTGGACGACCTTCGAAAAATGAAGGATCAGCTCAAAAGCAAAATCTCCCTGAGAGAGAACGGCGAAAATCCTGAAAGCATGGTTCAGATTAAAGTTTCCATGTCCACCTGCGGCATCGCCTCGGGCGCTAAAGAAATCATGGGTTTTTTTGTGGATGAGTTCGACAATCAGGGCCTAGACGCAGTCGTGACCCAGACCGGCTGCATGGGATATTGCTATGCAGAGCCCACCATTGAAGTCACCAAGCCAGGCGAGAAGCCTCTGGTGTTTGGCAATGTCACCACCGACAAGGCCATGGAGATCATCGAAAAATATATCAAGGAAGGAGAACTGGTGGATGGTATCATTCCTGATAGCTACGAAACAATTGAATAACTGTTAACCCTTCATTCAAAATGGGAAAGTTTAAAAGTCATATTTTAGTCTGCGGCGGCACAGGATGCCGTGCCTCCAGAGGCGAGGAGATTGTGGAAAACCTGCAAGCGGCACTGCAGGAAAACGGCCTTCACAAAGAGGTGCAAGTGGTGCGCACTGGTTGTTTTGGTTTCTGCGAGAAGGGCCCTGTGGTGAAAATGGTGCCCGACAATACCTTTTATGTGCATGTTGAGCCCGAAGATGCATCTGAATTGGTGTTGGAGCATATGGTCAAAGGCAGAAAAGTGGAGCGTCTGCTTTATCTGGATCCGGAGACCAAGGAGCGCATCAGCGACTCCAAGCACATGGGTTTCTATAAAAAACAATACCGCATTGCCTTGCGCAATTGCGGATTTATCAACCCCGAAAACATCGATGAGTATATTGCCCGGGATGGTTATGCCGCATTGGGCAAGGCCTTGGTCGATATGCAGCCCGATGCCGTGATTCAGATGATCAAGGCTTCCGGATTGCGCGGCAGGGGAGGCGGGGGCTTTCCCACCGGCTTGAAGTGGGAATTGACCCGAAAGTCGGTCGCCGACCAAAAATATGTGGTTTGTAATGCCGATGAGGGCGATCCGGGTGCTTTTATGGACCGCTCCATTTTGGAGGGTGATCCGCACTCAGTGCTTGAGGCCATGGCCATCTGCGGTTATTGCATCGGTGCCGATACGGGCCTTATTTACATCCGGGCCGAATATCCTCTGGCCATTCAGCGCTTGAAAACGGCCATCGATCAGGCCCGCGATTATGGTGTGTTAGGGAACGATATTTTTGGCACCGGTTTTAATTTTGATGTAGAGATTCGCTACGGTGCCGGCGCTTTTGTCTGCGGTGAAGAAACTGCCCTGATCCATTCCATGGAGGGACTCAGAGGAGAGCCGACCGTTAAGCCACCCTTTCCTGCGGAACGGGGTTATAAGGATAAACCGACCAACGTTAACAATGTCGAGACCCTGGCCAATATTGCCCCCATCCTCCTGAAAGGGAGTGAGTGTTCAGTCAGATCGGTAATGAAAAGAGCAAAGGAACCAAGGTTTTTGCCCTGGCCGGGAAGGTCAACAATGTGGGGCTTATTGAGGTACCCATGGGCGTTACCCTGCGCGAAGTTATTTTTGATATTGGCGGAGGTATCAAAGGCGGCAAAAAGTTCAAGGCCGTGCAGACGGGTGGACCTTCGGGGGGCTGCCTGACCGAGAAGCATCTGGACACGCCCATCGATTATGAGCACCTTCTGGCCAGTGGTTCCATGATGGGATCCGGCGGCATGATTGTCATGGACGAGGACGACTGTATGGTTTCCATGGCCAAGTTCTATCTGGAATTCACCGTTGAGGAAAGTTGCGGAAAATGTGCCCCTTGTCGCATCGGCAACAAGCGCCTGCACGAGATGCTTGATAAAATTACGTTGGGCAAAGCGGATGAAGGAGAGCTCACCCGACTCCGAAACCTGGCCAATGTCATAAAAGACACCTCCTTGTGTGGTTTGGGGCAAACATCGCCCAATCCGGTATTGTCCACCATGGATAATTTCCCCGAGGAGTATGGCATTCATGTGCACGACGGTAAATGTCCGGCCGGTCAATGTAAAGCCCTGATGCACTACATCATTGATTCACATTTGTGCGTAGGCTGTACCCTGTGTAGCAGGGTCTGTCCGGTGGATGCCATATCGGGCGACAAAAAAACGCCGCACATCATTGATAGTTCTATCTGTATTAAATGTGGTGCCTGTATGGATAAGTGTAAGTTTGGTGCCATCAGTGTGCAGTAATGGGTTAAATCTTTGAAAAAATTGACAGAATGGATATCGTAAAATTAACAATAGATGATAAGACCCTTGTTGTAGAAAAGGGAACAACTTTGCTGGAGGCGGCCAAGACCATTGGGATCAATATTCCTTCACTTTGTTATATGAAGTTGGAGGACTTGAACTTCGAAAACAAACCCGGTGGCTGCCGTGTTTGCGTGGTAGAAGTAGAGGGACGCCGCAATCTGGCACCGGCCTGTAAAACAGTCTGCGAAGAAGGCATGAAGGTGCAAACGCATACCGTGCGCGTGGTGAATGCCCGTCGCACAGTGATGGAACTGATCCTGTCGGACCATCCGGCCGAATGCCTGACTTGCGCGAAATCCGGTGAATGTGACTTGCAGACGGTGGCTCAAAAGCTGGGCATTCGTGAGATTCACTACCAGGGGGAGCAATCACATTACAAAGGCGATAAATCTCCGGCCATTATTCGGGATATGGACAAGTGTATCATGTGCCGTCGATGTGAAACAGTCTGTAACGAAGTACAAACCGTAGGTGTTTTATCTGCCATCAACCGGGGCTTTGAAGCCGTGGTAGCCCCTGCCTTTGAAATGGATCTGGACCACTCTACCTGTACGTATTGTGGCCAGTGCGTGGCTGTTTGTCCCACAGGCGCCCTGACCGAGCGCGATTATACCTGGAAGGTCATTGAAGCCTTGGTGGACCCTACCAAAACGGTGGTGGTGCAAACCGCCCCTGCCGTGCGTGCCGCACTGGGCGAGTCGTTTGGCATGGAGCCCGGCACTCTGGTGACCGGAAAAATGGTCACCGCTTTACGCAAGTTGGGCTTCGACTATGTGTTTGATACCGATTTTGCGGCCGACCTCACCATTATGGAAGAGGGTGCAGAAATTCTGGATCGCCTATCGAAGCATCTGAGTGGCGATAAAGAGGTGAAACTTCCCATACTGACCAGTTGCTGTCCGGGCTGGGTCAGCTTTCTGGAGCATAACTTTGCCGACATGAAGGATGTCCCTTCAACAGCCAAGTCGCCTCAGCAAATGTTTGGTGCCATTGCCAAGTCCTATTTGGCCAAGAAACTCGGCGTTAAGCGGGAAGACATGGTGGTGGTTTCGGTCATGCCCTGTCTGGCCAAAAAATACGAATGTACCCGTGAGGAATTTTCTGTCAACGGCGATCCCGATGTCAATATGTCCATTTCTACACGGGAATTGGCGCAGTTGATACGCAATGCGAACATTGATTTCAAGCAACTGACCGATGAGGAGTTTGACAATCCCATGGGAGAATCCACCGGAGCTTCGGTGATTTTTGGAACTACCGGGGGTGTTATTGAGGCTGCTGTGCGCACCGCTTACGAGTTGTACACCAAGAAAGAATTGAAAAAAGTCGATTTTGAGGAACTACGCGGCATGGACGGTATTCGTCAGGCCACGGGTTGATTTTGACGGACTCCCCATCAATATCGGTATTGCGCATGGTCTGGGCAATGCCCGTAAGCTCCTCGAAGATATCAAAGCAGGTAAATCAACTTTTCATGCCATCGAAATCATGGCTTGTCCCGGCGGTTGCATTGGTGGCGGCGGTCAGCCCTACCACCATGGTAATGTGGATATCCTTAAAAAGCGACAAAAAGCCCTTTATAGGGAGGATGCCGGTAAAGCCCTTCGAAAATCGCATGAGAACCCCTTCATCATTAAGTTGTATGACGAGTTTCTGGGTGCACCACTCAGCAATCTGTCCCATGAGTTGTTGCATACCCATTATTTTGACAGGAAGAAGAAGATTGAGATATGATAGGTCGATAGGTTGATAGGGTGAGAAGGGTTGAGGGGGTAGATGGGGTTATTAGGTCGGGAGGCGGAGCGAAGCGTAGTCCCGCGAAGCGGGATCGATAGGTTGAGAGGGTGAGAAGGGAAGATAGGGTGGATGGGGTGAGAGGGTGATAGGTCGATAGGGTGGAAAGGGTATATAGGGGTAGGGAAAGGGTTGAGGGGGTTTGTTTAAGGTGAATAGTTTTAAAAAATAAGGATATGGCTAGTGTAAAAATACCGGATACTAAGGTTCAGGAACTGAAGGCTATTTGCCAGAAGTTCCGTAATGATGGCAGTGAATTAATCAATGTATTGCATGGGGCTCAGGAGTTGTTTGGCTATTTGCCGCCTGAAGTGCAGGAGATTGTGGCAGATGAGCTGAATGTTTCGTTGGCACACGTCTATGGCGTGGTGACTTTCTACTCGTTTTTCAGCATGCTGCCCAAAGGCAAACACCCGATTTCCATTTGCATGGGAACGGCTTGCTATGTGCGGGGTGCTGAAAAGGTGCTGGACGAATTTAAGAAACTGCTCAAGGTCAAGGTGGGCGAAACCACCCCGGATGGTAAATACTCTTTGAGCTGTCTGCGTTGCGTGGGGGCTTGCGGACTGGCGCCGGTGGTGACCATTGGGGAGCGTGTCTATGGCCGCGTTGCGGCCGGAGACGTGAAGAAAATTTTGGGCGAGTATTAATTACCTGTTAATCCACTCTTTGAAGCTGCGGGCTTTTTCGCGACTAATGACGATTTTTTCCGGGGCTTCAGGCTTGGTTTTTACCACCAGTTTGCCGTTGAACCAGGTCTCGATGCGCTGAATGGCCTCAATGTGGAGGATGAATTGTCGATTGGCTCTGAAAAAACAGTGCGGATCCAATTCATCTTCCAGCTTTTCAAGAGTCATATCGATAATGTGTGGTTTTCCGCTGTTGGTGATGGCTGTTGTTACCTTTTGTGAGCTCTGGAAATAGGCCACATCGGCAATATTGAGTTTGAGAAAGCCGTCGGCCACCGGCACCAATAGTCGGTTTCTGTAAGGGGGACGTCCTTCTTTGATGAGGGAACTGAGGTCTCTTAGTTCTGAAATGTCAATCTGTGGCGATATCGCTGCTTTTATTCTTTCGTATTTGGAGATGGCATTTTCCAACTGCTCCGTCCGTATGGGCTTCAGAAGGTAGTCAATGCTGCTGACTTTGAATGCTTTGATGGCGTATTCATCATAGGCCGTGGTGAATACAATGATGGAATTGAGCTTGATTTTGTCAAAAATCTCAAAGCTTAGTCCATCCGATAGCTGCACATCCATAAATACCAAATGGGGATGGGGATGATTTTCGAGCCATTCCACTGTTTCTTCCACGCCACTTGTGGCAGCTACAATCTGCCAGTCAGGCCTGAGTTCTTCAATCATTTTTCTCAGAAGTCTCTGAGTAGGCAGCTCGTCTTCTACAATCAAGACCGTATCATTTGTTGTAGCCATGGTATTTCAGTATTAATATTCCGTTTTATATCGATTCGGGCAACTCGTTTTTTCCCAGTAAAGGCAGGGTTACAGAAAAGTTTTTTTGGTCATTGTGGACCAGCACCTGCTTATTGGTGAGTAGCTTGTATCGTTCCAGGATATTTTCGAGGCCGACCCCGGTGGAGTAGGTCGTGCTTTTGGGATTGAGATTATTGCAAACAATAATCTCATTGTTGGCATTGCTTGAGATATGTATGTTGAGCGGTTGTTTCTTCGTGGCTCTGTTGTGTTTGATCGCATTTTCAACCAATACCTGTAAGGTAATGGGCGGTAGCTCAAGATTCAGGTGGGTCGGGTCGATATCCATTTTTAAGTCAAGCGCCTCTCCCATGCGTATTTTATGTAAAAACTGATAGTCTGACATAAAATCCAGTTCGGCCTTTAAAGTGGTGGTGGTGGCATTGCGTTGTTGCAAAACATAGCGGTAAACATCCGACATTTTTTGGGCAAATTCAACAGCGCTTTTCGGGTTGTATTGAATCTCAGAAATTAAAACACTAAAACTGTTGAATAAAAAGTGGGGATTCAGCTGATTTTGAAGAGCCATATAGTCGGCATGCAACTTGGCCTGTTTGAGTTGTTCGTTTTCTACTATGGATTGTCGCCAGCTATAGGCAAAGTTGCGCATAATCAGAATGCTGTTGAAGAACAGGATAAACAGGGTTCCGAAAAGAAAGGACATGATGGCTTCTTTCGAGAGGGTGCGGGGAGCCAGGGTGTAGAAAAGAAAGGTTATTAATACCAACCAGGTAAAACTCAGTCCCAGTTGAATGGCAATCCTTTGCGTGAGTTTTCCGAACCAGGGTATTCTTTTGTTAAGGGTGCGGTTTATCAGAACATTGCCCTCACTTAACAGGTTGATCCCAATTACAGCCAAAATTATGGATATGGGGCGGTGGTAGAGATCTCTCACATCCAGTATTTCACCCAAAAAAAGCAGGGAAACGATGCCCAGCATGGAAACAATGGCCACACGCCGAATGGATGCAACAATCCCAGGATTCATGATGCCTTCATGTAATTTCAGAAATTCATCCGCATATTCGGGCTTCTCTTTAGGTCTCATCTTTTCAGTCGTCACAATATGACTCAAAATTAGTGATTTTTAGCCACCCTTCCCTTTAGCGATGACCAATATGCTTATATCCGTAACTGAAGCGAACAAAAAACGACTCCAACCAGAAAGGGACAAAGATGCCAGATGTCTCATTTTTTAGGATCTTCCATAACCGTGCCTGATTTTATTGGCAGAGAATTTTTTGAGGTGGTCTTTCTATTTCCCCATTAAATATTTATCTATGGTGTTAAATAGTTTTTCTTTATGAATGGGTTTGGATATAAAGTCATCGCAACCATGCTTTAGGGCCAGTTGCCTGTCAGTTTCTGTTGAATAGGCTGTTTGAGCTATGATGGGAAGTTTTGGACATTTCGATTTTATTTTATCAGCCGCTTCATGGCCATTCATCACCGGCATTTTTATGTCCATTAAAACAAGATCTATTTTTTGGTTTTCCATGCAAATATCCACCGCTTCTTTACCGTTTATCGCATGGATTAACTGGTAGTTTCTGTCCCCATTTGCCTCGAACAAGGCTTCCAGGAATAAATAGTTAACTTCCTCATCTTCTGCAATTAAAATTGTAAAGGGTTTGTTCATTTCTGAATCCTCAACAGTTTCTCCAGTCTTATTTGTATGGCTTTTGTCGGCCGGCTTATAAGGTAGGGTAATTAAAAAGACGGAACCCTGCCCTTTTTCTGATTGCAGGGTAATGTCTCCTCCTAAAAGCTGTGCATTCTCTTTGGAAATTGATAGTCCCAGCCCCAAACCACCATGCTTATTCGCAATCTCTCTGTCTTCCTGTGAGAAACGGTCAAATATTTTTCGATGATTTTTGGGAGAAATGCCAATTCCTGTATCTTTAACATATAGTTTCAGGTTCTCGTTTTCAATATAGTATCCCAATTCAATGTATCCTTCATTGGTGAATTTTAAGGCATTTTCCATCAGATTGCTGACTATTTTATTCAGTTTTGTTTTGTCTGAAATAATATAGCTTTGATCATCGTGCCATCCTTTTTTAAGATACAAGGGGATGTTTCGCTCTTTTGATTTTAGATTGAAAATTGAAAAAATCTCCATTAGAAAGTCGTTCAGGCAAAATTCCGATTCAATCGTTTTTTCCTGTTTGGTTTCCAGCGTTGATATCTCAAGGATGTCATCAATGATGCGCAATAATTGGTGACTGCTGTTTTGGATGATTTTAGAGTAATATTTTCTCCTTTCCTCTGACAAGCCAGGCTCGTCCAGCATATCCGAAAAGCCAATAATCCCATTCATCGGGGTGCGTATTTCGTGCGACATGTTATTTAGGAATCTGGTTTTCAGACGGTCGCTTTCAACTGCTTTTTCTTTGGCTGTGACCAACTCTTCGAGCATTTTTTTTCTTTCGGAAATGTCTTGCTCAATACTCACAAAGTGGGTGATGACTCCTTCGTTGCTGACGATGGGCGAGATAACCGTTTTCACCCAGTATAATTCTCCGTTCTTTTTCTTATTCAGGATCTCTCCCTCCCAATCGTTGCCCGAAAGGATGGTGGCCCAAAGTTCTTTGTAAAATGCTTTGGATTGATGGTCGCTTTTTAATAGGTTGGGATTTTTACCTTTTGCCTCCTCTAGCCGGTAACCTGTTAATTTTGTAAAAAATGTATTGACATATTCAATACATCCTTCCCGGTTGGTTATGACTACTGATACAGAGCTTTGTTCAACAGCTCTGGAAAGTTTATTGGTTTTCTCTTCACTCCTTTGGCGGTCAATAAAGATGCTCAATTCATGGGCGACCAATTCCATGATTTCAACGCTTGTTTGATCATAAACATCGGCGTTGTCATAATTTTGGACCACAATAGTACCCAGGATATTTCCTTCCACTTTTAATGGAACCCCCAGCCAGACTTCTGGAGTGGTTCCGAACAGCTCGATGATTCCCTCTTCATGTAAGCGTTTGATTTCATTCTTGCGTAAAAGCACCGGTTTGTTTTGTCGGATAACATAGCCTGAAAGTGATTTTTCAAGGGGCCATTCCGGTATTTGATCCTTTTCATCGTTATCTACTTTTGCGCTCAGGCTTCCGGATTCTTCGTCATAGAATGCCACCAAAAAGTTTTTGACATCAATGAGGCTATTGAGTTCATTCTTGACTGATTCAAACAAATCTTCAAGGTTTTTGGTGTTGATCGAAGCCTGAATCAGATTGTATTGCAGGCGATTCAAGCGCTCTGCATTTTTAATTTTGGTTAGGTCCAGGTCCACGCAATATAATTCCGGAGTATTTCCATCCCTGTTCAGGATGGTATGACTTGAAAAGACGGATACCTGCGATCCGTCTTTTCGTAAAAGAGAGAGTTCGGCCGGAGGGATGGCTTTTCGGGACTCGGACATACTACCTATTTCTTCTTTCACCCTTTCCAGCATTTCAGGAGGATGATGAGATCAAGCAGGTTTTGGCCAAGGGCTTCTTCACAGGTGTAGCCATAAAGCTTCTCTGAAGCTTCATTCCAGTATATCACCGTCCCATCCATCTGGTAGCCCTGGACCGATATGGAGGGGATATCCTGAAGCAAACTCCGGAAGCGATTTTCACTTTCTATAAGGGCTTCTTCTGCTTTTTTGCGTTCCGTAATGTTGCGGGCAACAATTTCAATGCCCGTTATTTCTCCGTCTTTAGTGACGGCAGATGTGTTGAGTTCAAAGGGGGTAAGGTGACCGGTTTTGTTTTTTATGGCAACTTCAAAAGGTATTGTGATATTCTCCCCACTCAAGCGTTTTTGAATTCGGTTCATGGCTATATTATAGGACGCCGGTGTCAGAATCTTTTGAATGTTAACACCTTCAATTTCTTCTTTTTTATAGCCTGTCTCGTCCTCAATCTTTCGACTCATATAGGTAATTGTGCCCTGCAAATCCATGATGGCGATGACGTCTGAAGTGTTTTCTGCCAGACTACGAAATTTTTCTTCACTTTCGCGCAGCGCTTCCTCTGTGCGTTTACGTTCGGTTATGTCCTGAATAGCCCCGTGCATTCTAATGGGGTTTCCTTGTTTATCGTATTCGAGTTTCCCGGTGCCATGAACCCAACGTTCTTCCCCATCGTTAATACGGATGATTTTATAATCGTAATTAAACGATTTCTTTTATAACTGATTCATGGTAAGCAATCACTTCTTCGCGGTAGTCCGGATGAATAAAACCGGCCCAACCCGCTATGGTGTGGGGATAGGTTTTGTCTATTCCAAAAATTTTATATAATTCGGGTGAACATACCCATTGGCTTTTAGCTGTCTCATTTTCAATCAGGTCTGTGGAATAAGAACATATGTGCGCCACAGATTGCGAATTGCGCATCATTTCTTCGCTTTCGCGCAGGGCCTTTTCTACGCGCTGAAGTTTTGTCAGGGACATCTCACCAATAAGCAGGGTCATGTTCATTAAAAAATCCAAGGCCGTTTGAACTTTTTCTTTTGACACCACCAGCACTTTATTGAGTGCGGTCAGATATTCTTTCTCATTGAATCCAAAAACCTGAGCCTGCTTTTTAAAGAGTCTCTGATCGGGTTTCTCAAGAAAGAATGGTCCGGAAACGAGGTTGGCAATATGTTCGCCGTTGATGACGATTGGTGCCGACACATCCATCAGTCCGTTCAGATACTGATAGACATGATATTTTTGTTCCTCAGTCGTTTGATTCGAGAATTCACTATCATTAAGGGTTCTTCTTTTGTCTGATTCAGGATGGAGAAGGTCATACGCGGTGCATATTTGTCTCCAACCCGACTTAGTCAAAGCATTTCCTTCCAGGTCTAAAATGGCCGAAACAAAACCGGTGGTTTTGTAGAAACCCTCGAGCAGGATGTCTACTTTTTCGAAGTCGATTAATTCCAGCGCTTTGGTCTTCATTTGAATCTATTTCGTTCAGAAAATAGCTGTCTATCCCTGACAATAAAAGTAATGAATTTGCAGGCAATTGAGACCAATAACTGTTTTCTTTTTACGCCATAGAGACAAATACTACTCAAACCAATAGGGATTAAATGCTCCAGGCAAAATATTATTCCGGTACCGGCCATCCTGAGTCATGATCCATATGGCCGGTGTTGCTGTTGCGGTATTAAGGCCGTTGGTAAATATAATTTTTCCGCCATCCGGCGAATACATGGCCTCCAGATCGTTGGTGCCATTGTCTTTCAGCGTAGAGCGGTCGGTCACAACGCCACTGCTAATATCGAGTTCCATGATTCTGGCATCCAGCATACGTCCGGTTTCTGACTCATTGCCGCTCATGTCCATCGAAAACAACAGGCGGTTGTTATCGGGATGCATCGCCAACCCTTGAATGGCATACTGATTATTATCGTAAAGCAATTGCAGATTACTACCATTGGTGTTGAGCGTATAGATTTGCCGGTCTTTCATTGTATTTCCCGTCAAAATAGTCACCAGGCCCGAACCATTGGGCTGGTAAATGACCTCTCTGAAATGCTTGCCTTCCGGCGCAGACGCAATGGCGATCAAGCCTGTACCATCTGGGTCGATCCGGTATAGCTTGTTAAAACTCGAAAACATAATGTAAGAACCATTGGGCGCCCAATCGTATTCTATTTTATGGTGAAAATAACCACCGATTTGAAAGGTGGTCAATTTTTTCACATTACTGCCATCCAGATCCATTATATACAAATAGGGTGTCATATCCCTGCTGGATTGAAAAGCAATCTTTGTTTTTTGCTTATTGATGCGGGCATTCCATATATGATGCTGATTGTTGGTGATTTGCACTGGATTTGCACCGGTTGAGTCGGCAATAAATAGCTGGTTGCTTTCCTCCGCCTGGGCCGCATAGAGAATTTTATTGGAAGGAAAAGCCATTGTTCTGAACTGACGAATTTCAGAGAACGTTTGTCCGGCATCATTTTCCGCATAAACCTGCCAGTAATACCAGGTTTTAAATTTCAGGTTGTTGACCACCAAAAAAGTGTCTGTCAGATTTTCGTAGCTCAAAGGGTTGTTGGAAGAACCCGATTCGTAAATCAATAGCTTATACCAAACCGAGTCATTCCTTTTAGTGGTTTGCCATTGAAATTCGGCATGAACGGTTGGTAGCGTAGCGTTGTTAAGCGGCGCATACGCTTCAGAGAATTCCGGAGCATTGTCGCTTGTCAGACTGCGGATAAGCTCCATCTCTACATCGGTTTCCTTGTTATGCGCTATGGTGATGGTTATGCTTTGCGATTTATAACCCGCTTTGGTAGCTATTACATTGTATTCACCGGTGGGTATTTTTTCTATAACGAAACGTCCGTTCTCATCCGTTGTGACGTTCTCAGTGTATGGATGCGTAGATATTCGGACTTCCGATAAAGGGCTATAATCACTTTGTAAGAGAACAACGCCCGACAGACTTCCTGTCAACAGGTTGTCCACATGTTCCTCGCAGGCAAACAATGCGAGTGATAAAAGGATGGCCGGTATTATGTGGTGCAGTTTCATGGGATAATGGCTTAGTGTTTAATAGCTGGTCCGGGGACTCCTATATTACTTTGAAATATTAAATCTGTATTGAAGGCCAATGTTGGCCATCCATAAACGATCATTGTACTTTCCATACACAACGCCATCGAATTGATCGTTGAGATAAAGCTGATTCGTGATAGAGAATTGGATGTCCAATGGCCAGTCGCTTAAGCGCCATTGATAACCGGCGCCCAGGTGCAGGTATTGTAAAAGGTTGGTATTCCATACAAAGTCGTTGTGGAACCAGTTGTTGTCTGTTATAAAGCTGACGCCATATCCCATCTGAATGAATGGGTTGTTTTTGTGTTTGTGCAAAAAGTGAAACTGGGCTATGGCGGTTGTTTGGATAAAGTTGGTTTCAAAAGATACTTCGTCGGCGGCCTGGCCAACCCCCATGTCGAGCAAAAGATTAACAGGCTGTTTTTGAAAGAATCCAAGGGTCAGGCTCCCGGCAGGTTTTATCTGGCCGCTTCCTGAGTCTCCATCTAATAGCGTGAAACTTCCTTTGAGGGCTGCACTAAATGATTTGGTATGGGGGACCGTCAGGTTACCCAGATGGTCCATGTCCAAACTCAAGGCCTTCTCTTCAAAGTAGTTTTTGATAACCGATGTGTTGATATCGTTGGGATTGTTCAGTTCCCAGAGACCCTCGCCCAAACCTTCGACGATCAATGCCAGTACCGCCTTATCAATGGCAGCCTGCACCGCAACAAATGAGGGCTCGTTGTAGGTATAGCCAACTTCCGCTTCCAGCAGTTTCTTAAGAGAGACAAAGCGAAATATCCCCATGTCTAATTTCTGAGACAAAATGGTTTTTGAAGCATGAACCGTTTTTAAAATTCGCCCGGTACTGGTGCTGACTGCTCTCAGGTAGATGGTCACCTGATCCTCCCGGTACTGGCCGGAAGTGCCGGTACCAAAATAACGGGCACCCATGCCACCTGTCCGAACGTTTGATTCATAGGCAATGATGCCGCCTTCGATGATGATGCCCGCATAAAGCAGAGGTGGGAGTGTGGTGCTATTGCCCTGGAATTGCTCCTGCGTTTGACGAATAATCCTGCGTTCATTTAATAAATTGGAAAGGCCTTCCCTTTCTATGGCAATGAACCAATCGGATTCTTCGAGGGCCTGAATAAGCACCGATGTGGCGCCCTGGGTGACCACCGTGGACCAACTGGCCGAGTTTTCGAGCAGTTTGTACTGACCGGTCTGGTCCCTGAAATTGTAGACGGCCGCATAGACCTTCTCTTTAGGTTCCGGTAGCTGACTGGTTTCCTTTTTGTGGACTTCCGAATATTCTCCCAGTCGGGCCGGAGAAGGAGAAACAGGATGTTTAAAAGTGCTGGCACAACTTTGGACCAGGATGGATAATAGAAACAGCATTATGGGATGCCGGTGTATATAGAAAGCTGGGAAGATACTCATAGTTTGAGATTTCAGATCAGGTTCTCCTTTGGTCGAAAGGCATTCAGGGATTAGAAATAGGGAACAGTTACAACCGTTTTATCACCGGTACTGGTATCGAGGATCACCACCTCGAGTCCATTTGCGCCGGGTGAAACTTCAATTTCGTAACTGCCCACATTGTATTGACCTTCAGAAAAACCTTCACTGAAATAGTTGCGCATCAGGTTACGGGAAAGCTGACTCAGAATTTGTCGGTTCAAACTCCCTTCAAAATCCGCCAGTGGATCGGTGGTGGCGCGCTCGGGTGTTTTCTCTTCATGGGTGTTCTGCACCTGAGCTGAATTGAGCAGCCAGGAGTAATTGAGATAGCTTCCGCCAAAAGCCGGGTTGATGGGTTGATAAACAAAATCCTGCGCTTTAGCGTCGGATGCAAAAAACACCAAGACCGCCATTAAAGGAAGCAGGAAGATCCATTTTTTGTTTTGGGTGAGATTTGGTTTCATAGATGAGGTTTTTACTTTTAGGTTTTATTAAAAGAGGCCTGTACCGCTATAATCGTCACTTTCCAGGTCTTTTTGAATGAGTTCGTAATTGATGAAATAAGATTGCGTTTGCTGCAGCGCTTGCTTCACACTTTGTCGCAATTGCTCCAGATTGGGCCGGACAAAGGCCATATAGGTGTAGCGATCTTCCACTTTCACCCAAATTCTGGTGCCCATGCCCGGCATGGGCTTTTCTCCAATGTAAATAGATAGTCCGGTGATGAGTGAGGTGTTTTCCCATTCGCTGTAGAACATTCTGAAGAAATCACTGCCAATTTTGGTAATGGTCTCATCAAAAACAAACTCGAATGGTTCCGAATCCATATTGACAACAAGTGTGTCAGGTGCCTGGTTGTTTTCTGCCTGGTCTTCTTTTACTTCGTTGTTTTGCGCTGCTGCCAGCATGCCTATGCACGTCACCAGTATCAGTGTAACGGTAAATTTGTTGATAATGAGGTGTTTTAAGCGCATAGGTTGACGGTTGAAACAATTCAGGATTCACCAATCAATTTCGAATAAAGTTCCCGAATTTTCAAGCATTATTGGTCAACTGCTCTAAAGTAGGGGTGAACAGCAATTGAGATTGGAAGTGTTTGGCGCAGTGTTTGTGTAATTACCAGTTAGTCAGGCGAGTATATGATAGAGTCAGCGGCGATGACCGACTCATTGAAAAGGATCAGTAAAGTGACCTTGTAACTGTCCTCTGTTGTTACAGAAATGGTCGTTTTCGACAACTGGGTTGTTTTGCCTGGTTTTAAGAGAACAGACCCTGATTGGTTATTGGTCGACTGACCCGCTTGACCACTGCGCTTGGCCATCATTTTATAGGTGCAGGCGTATTCTTGTCCCCCATAATTGGTGGCCAGTCCGGTAAAGGTAATCGACTCATCAGCCACTTGGGATTCAATTTGAGCAGAAACAGCCGGATTGTTATCCGACAGGTTGTTCGTTGCCATATTGGAAGGCGGCATCGCCACCATCAAAATCAGGATTCTGGCAAACGTTTTTATATTTGGTTTAAGCCGGAAGTTCATAGGCATCAATAAGAGGGGAGGTGTTCTATGGTTATTTGCATCCCATGCTCGCCCTGTTGATGAATCTGATAGGCCGGAGAAGTACCATCCTTCTCTATTTGAATCACTTCATGGTTGTTACCTTCTTGAATCACATCGAGTTGCATGCCATCACCCTCCAAGTCCTGAAAAACCTTGTTGTCATTCCCGAGTTGCAGAACCCGTATGAGGTTCTCATCCCCGTTTATGGTTCCGTCATATAGGTTGTCATCCCCCTTTTGCAGCAAGCCGAAATTATTGCTATCGCCTGTCTGATTGAGGTTGGCCTTGTTGTAATCGCCTTCCTGGTAGATGACGGACGTATTTCCTTGCTCCGGTGTTCCACTGAAAAAGAGTACATCCGGATTAGTAGATAGGTATTCGGTTATAGCAGGCGTACTTTCTCCATCAATGGGCGTAATAATGCCTTTGCTGAGAAGGCCCAACTCATCAAGTTCCAGAACCTGTTGTGTGTTTTCTTCGGCTTCCTGAGCCTGAATTCCTGCAGAGGCTATAAGTCCAATAGAAAGCGCGAGTAATATCGTCTTCATTTTAGTTGGGTGTTATTAGAAGATTATTCAAGGCAAGTTAGTGAGAAAAGGATGATTCCCGCAAGCATAAAATGCTTGCGGGAAAAATACTTAAAGTATCAAAAGGTAATTAGGGAAGAGGAAGAGGATTTATTTGGACCACATTCGCAATATTGCCATTACCTATCTGATTGGTGGTTTCACTATTATTCCAGCCTGTCTGAGTTTGAGTGGCCAGGTTGTTGGCTCCATTTTGGTGGATATAAGCATAGTTTAAAACGACATCACCACCAGGAGAGGTTTGAGTCTGAGTAGCAATGTTGCCATTTCCGCCCTGCTGGATGATGATGGCATCGTTGATTGGATCATAGCCAGAACCGCGTTTAGCATCAGAAGTTTGCGTCTGAGTTGCTGTGTTCCAATTGGATCGTTGGGTGATGTTTGCAGAGTTTAACTTGCCTGTTTGGTCCTGAGTAGCTGTATTGCGATCACCGGTCTGTAAAATGTCCGCATCACTGACCCAACTGTCTTGAGTTTGAGTGGCCGTATTATTGTTGCCACCAAGTTGTTTGATGGTCGCGTTGTTGTCCCAGCCATCTTGTTTCTGTGAGGCAAAGTTATTGTCCCCCGATTGCTCTATCAATGCCTTGTTAACACTACCTTCTTCCTCAGGTAAGAGAGTGGCATCCTGTCCCTGCATGGCTGTATTGTTATTTCCAGACTGCTTGATGGTTGCTTCATTCCAATATCTTAGCTGGTGTTGAGAAGCATAGTTATGATCTCCACTTTGGTTAATGGTAGCTTTATTAGCTCCTAAATATTTATCATATTTATCCGGTCCCTGTACCTGAAGGGCTGAGTTATGGTCGCCAGCCTGATTTACCCAAGCTTCCATCAAACCAGCTCTGTCTGGAAGGTTGCCATTATGCTTTTGGTCTATCTTGGCTTCGTTTTTTACACCACTTTGCTTAACATCAGCTTTTAATGCATTTGAAGATAGGGGCTATAATTCAGCTGATCTATTTTGGCTTCATTGCCATTATTAGATTGGTTCACCATTGACTCAATAAAGCCACCAGTCTGGTTTACTGTAGCTTCTTGGTTGGTACCGCTTTGATTAACCTTTGATAGGTTTCCTTGTGCCATAAGCATGCCTGCAGAAATAAAAAGACCCGCAAAAACAAATAATAACTTTTTCATGATTAAATAATTTTAAAGTGTGTTGAATAAATGATTGATGATTTGAAGTAAGTTTTGATCCTAACCGGAATCGAAGAAGGGGTGCGACTGCTTTGGGTTCATAATCTAGAATTTTAGGTTTATTTTGGTAATGTGGATTAAATTTCAAAGGGGCATAAAATGGCCCTTTTCAAAAAGCAACCTCCTATTGAGGTTGCTTTCAGAAGTAAATTTATGGCGAGAAATGGGGCTGTTTTGTAAAAAGTTGTTAACGGCAGGAAATTATTGGCGAACGACAAAACTACTTTGTCATTAAGGCGAGTGCTTTCTTTGAAAACGTACGCCCTATGGGGATTTGATGGCTTTGGATATGTACATGCTCCTTGGTGAAGAAGTCAATTCTGGACAAGGAGACAATGTAAGATTTGTGAATTCGGAGGAAATTCTGGGGGCTAAGTATCTCTCCAATACCTTTTAAATTTTGAAGGGTGACATAGGTCTTTTTGGCCGTGTGAATTTTAATGTAGTTATCCAGAGCTTCGATAAAGAGGATTTGTGAGAGTCGGATTTTTACATTTTTATAATCCACTTTAATGATGATGAAATCATCGTTTTTGAAGGACTCCTGTTTAATTTTTTCAATGGCAATTCGGTCCCTTGCCTTATTGATCGCCTGAAAAAACTGATCAAATTCGATGGGCTTTAACAGGTAGTCGGCCGCATTGAGTTGAAAACCTTCGAAGGCGTAGTCTCTATAGGCAGTGGTAAATATTATTTCACTTTTTTCAGTCGCTTTTTGGGCGATGGAAATACCTGACATGCCTGGCATGTCTATGTCCAGGAAGAGGATGTCAGGTTGGTTGTGTTTGAGGTGCGCCAAGCCATCCATCGGATTTGAAAAGGTGGCCGTCATATTGAGAGAAGGTATTTTTCCGCAGTATTTCTTTAGCAAGGTCAATGCCAGGTTGTCGTCATCTATGGCTACACAGTTAAGTGTCATAGTTTTGAGTTTTTGGGGTTTCTGTGTTGAATGTTCAAGAGTATAAAGCGGGTTAGTTTATCATAAGCGAGATAGCAGCCAGTTGTTGTGTATGGTTTAATTGTTATGATTACCGGTTGCACCTTTCTACTGTTGGAATTTTTTCGCAGGAAAGTAAAGAATTAATTGTTGTAATGTCAATAATTTTAAATGGAATCTTGTTATTTATAATGCTGTTGAATAGCATGTGTGGATTCGGAGAGTTGTTTTGTCCGAGTATTTGGGTTAAGTGCTTTTTGTCCATTTGCGGTCTTGTGATGGAGATCATGTAAATGTAGGTCTATTGTTATGTTGGTTTTTTATTTTTTATTTTTAATTAATATGATAAGTAAAAACCTTAGTTTTTTGGCCGGAATTCATCATGGGATATGCTGAAGATTCGTTAAATGGTGGAAAAAGATAACACCAAACAGTCCTGGCTCTTTGATGAAACTTTTATCAGTAACATTTTTTAATTGTATGATTATGAGATTTAAGAAGGTTTGGCCATTGGGTTGTATTTAACAATCGCTTGAATAACGGAACTCTACAAATGAGGGATGGATTTTTAAGCCTTAAGTAACTTCAACTCAGGCAAAATGACTTTCACCTCTATTTCGGTATCTTCTTTCTGCCAAAATACCATAAAGTTGATTTCAGCGTTGGTCAGTTTATACCCTTTTTTCAGGTAGGTGCTTAAACTTTCCTTAAAGCCATTTGAAAACTTAAGCACACAATTGTGGCTTTCATTGAAGCAGCCCTCATTATTAACAAACAATTGGTCGCCACTTTTGAGATTTGTCAGCAGGTGTTGCCTCGTAATAAAGTAATCTAACCAGATGTCCTTATGCGTTAAATGCAATACCAGTAGGTTGGATTCCTCGTAGGCGACCTGGTCATAATAGCGTTGAAGGCCAGAGCAAGTAATATGATTTAAGTACATACCGTTCAAATGAATCGATAAGTTACTTTTAGCTCTGGTTAATGCCACATATAGGAGTCTTTTCTTTTCGTCCGTTTCCGGAGAAAACCCATCCAACATAAGATAAACATTGTCGAATTCTTTCCCTTTTGCCTTATGCATGGTTGAAACGTGTATCGTTTCAATATTGGTATTTATGAAGTCTTCCAGCTTAGACTCTCTGATATAGGCTTCAAAATCTGACTGGTACTTCTTTTTGGGATGACTCGATTCAAATGCTTTAATCAGATGAATGCAAATATCAATTTTGGCACTGTCCTTATATTTATCCCACAATTTTCTTTTGGCTCCTTTCCAAATAAGGTCACTAATGGTGAATGAATCATCTGAATATTTAAGCTGTTCAACGAAATATCTGACTTCTGCCAAATGATAAAAACTAAAGCCCTCGTTGGTCTGGATGAGTCTGGCCGGAAGACCTTCATTTATAAGCCAGCCTGTTATTTGCAATGCTTCATGGTTAGTTTGCGTCAAAATACAGGTAGTCCCCGAAAGGTCGGCCGACGATACCTCTTTCACCAATGGATGAATCAGGAAACGGCTCGAATAATGGACTATTCTGATGGTCCCATTTTCACTTTGGTGAGATACAATCGGAATTTCTTTAAGACGGTGCCCAATGGTATTTACAAATTGATTGGTGAATTCCACCAGGTTGACTTTGCTTCTGAAATTTTCGTTGAGCTCATATTTTTTTGCCTGTTGTTCATGAATAAACTGTTCCAGATGCTT
Organism: Geofilum rubicundum JCM 15548; assembly: GCF_000974365.1. Lineage (GTDB taxonomy): Bacteria > Bacteroidota > Bacteroidia > Bacteroidales > Marinilabiliaceae > Geofilum > Geofilum rubicundum. The sequence continues at coordinate 17,707 of NZ_BAZW01000018.1, read as the reverse complement.
TGAACTGGCTCCTCTGAACTCATAAATATTTTGGTCATCATCGCCCACGGCAATCACCCGCATCTCTTCATTTTTTTCCATTAAGACCTTGATCAGCTCAAATTCAAATTCATCCATGTCCTGAGCTTCATCAATGACCAAAACGGCCTTACTAATCCGGTTTTGTTCAATGTCGTTCATCCGAATTCTTTCAACGGCCCGACGGATGATGGTTTGTGATTTTTCGAGGGAACCTACTTTTCCCAGCAGGTCAAAACAATACGAATGGAAGGTTTTTATTTCAATAAAACCAGCCGCGTTGCCAATCAAATCCAGGAGCCTTTTTTTAAATTCAGTGGCTGCTGCTCTGGAAAAGGTCACCATTAACAACTGCTCGTGCTTAACGTCCTCCATCAGTAGTAGTGACGCCAGTTTATGGACAAGGACTTTGGTCTTTCCACTGCCTGGTCCGGCAGCAACGGCCATATACCGGGAAGTGTTATCCTTAATGATGCTTAATTGGGCCGGGGAAAGTTCGCCAAACAGTTGTCTGAATTTTGTGGGGGTTATGTTTCTGGCCAATTCTTTTTGTCGGCTGACATTAAAATATTTATTTAAAAACGAGGGGTAGTTTAGCAGGAAGTAATCTTCAACAAATTGCAGGGCCTCCTTATAGTCGTGGATCATTTTTTTGGCATACTCACCCACTATATGACTCTGGTGGACTTTATTCTCATAAAACTGGTTAAGCTTGGTATAGTCTTCCGTTTTATAGCGTTTTTTATTATCTGTTTCCAAGCGCTCAAAACTCAGCTTGTTGTAAACCACCAAAAAACCACCTTCTATTTTAATGGCCTCTATCCGCGAAAGGTAGAACAAGGCATCCTCCACATCCTCGATCTTTACATTCAATTTAAACAAAGAAGCCCCGCTTTCATAGGCTTGTTTTAAGGCGTGAACAGAAAATTCTACCAATAATTGTTCTTTGCTTTGGTCGGAAGCGGAAAGGTTTTCATGGCTTTTCTCATATAAATAATTCACAATAAAGCGGGCCAACTCATGACGCTTTTCCAATTTGCTCCTGAGTTCGGATGGTGAATAATTGCCAACAATTGAAAGATGATTGTTTGAATAATCGTTCTTTTGCCGTTTAATCCAGTTTTTTATGGCCCAGAAATTAATGATCGTTCTGAGTTTATGGGGAGAAACTTCTGTGCAGCCCTGAAGCTCTGCCAGTTCATTCAGCTCTTTGATGTGAAATATTTTTTCCTGTTCATGGATTTGTTCAAGCAGAAAGGTTTCAATTTTACGATACGTTACCACAATGGACAGGGACCGGTTGATCTGATCACCTCGCTTGATAAAGGCCGTCAGGTCTTTGGTGTCGGCCAGTATTTTTTCTTCGCGCAATAAATTAACCACACTAATAACCTCTTCTTTAACAATGCCTAAATGGTCAGAGATATAGTCAATCCTGGACTCTGCAGCTTCATCAGTCGCCTGCCGCCTGCTTTTGCTTGAAAACAGTTTTTTTATAATGCGGACAGCCTGTTCTTTTTGTTTCTCATTAAAAAGGGCTGAGGCGTGTATCTTTTCAATGGCCTCCTGTGCATTTTTGGATAGAATACTATTGGCAAATATGCGCGGCATATTTTGTCCGCGTCTCAAATAGCCAGCTTCTTCAAGCGCTGCAATGGCGGTTGTCACCCTTGTTTCTATTTCAACCACCGTATCATCCCACCCGGCCTTTCTGGCAATTTCCAAAGCCGAGTTGGAGGCCGCAAGACGAAAGCGGGTAAGGTCTTTAATGGCTTTCCATATCTGTTGTATTTCTTTAATATTGAGCTTGGTCTGGTTCAGTAGAATAAAGTGCTTGCTTAAATCTTCTTCATTATAAAGGACATAGCAGTCGGCCGTAATATTTTCATCCCGGCCTGCCCGACCGGCCTCCTGAACGTAATTCTCGAGAGAATCAGAAATTTCATAGTGAATGACCATGCCAACATCCTTTTTGTCCACGCCCATGCCAAAGGCGGAGGTGGCCACTATGATGCGGATATCTCCCCGAATAAAAGCATCCTGATTTTCAGATTTCTCCTGTTTGTCCATTTTCCCATGATAGGGTCTGGCCAGATAGCCATCCTTTGCTAGTTTTTCAGCCAACTGAAAGGCTCTGCGTGTTCGGGATACATATATAATGGCCGGGCATGGTTTGCCATCCAGCAGGTTGCGGACCGTATTATACTTTTCTTCTTCTGTCTCCTTAGGGATTACTTTGTATTGGAGGTTGGTCCGTGTTGCCTTTGAGCTGAAAGTCTCTAAATTCAAAGACAATTTTCCCTGAAAGTAATCTTTAATGTCCTGTATGACATTTGGTTTAGCTGTTGCTGTAAAACAGGACACCGGTATAGGATCCTCAAGGTTTTTCTTTTCCTGAAGCGATTTAATGAAATCGCCTATGTGAAGGTAATCTACCCGGAAATCCTGTCCCCATGAAGAGAAGCAGTGGGCTTCATCAATGACAAAACGAACGATGGGCCGCCCCAGTAAGAGATGCTCAATGGTCTTTGATCGCAAGGATTCCGGAGAGATATACAAAATGGAAGCAGCCCCGTTTTCAACGCGTTCAAAAGATTGGGCTCTTTCTATCGGATCCAGCAGTCCATTAATGGTAACAGCCTCTGTGATGTTTGATTTTTCGAGATTATCAACCTGGTCTTTCATCAAGGATTGAAGCGGAGAAATAACGACAGTCAGTCCTTTCACATTTTCGCCACTCATTAAGGCCGGAACCTGAAAGGTGATGGATTTTCCTCCGCCTGTCGGGAACACCACCAAAAAAGACTTGTTAAGAAGGGCTGCCTTTACCGCTTCTTCCTGTAAAGGTTTTCCGCCATAGCTGCGGTAGGCATCAAACCCAAAGAATTTTTTCAAACCAATTTTTGCATCCAGGGCCTGGTTGCAATAGAGACAACCCGTTAAGCAAGGATGGCTGCGTAATACATACATTACCCGGTCCACTTCAGGGTAATTTTTAATGACCCAGGAAGGTGTAATGGAATACCGGCTTTTGGTGTTGATTAATGACAGGCCATAGGCCAATTCAATCGGGTGATCTTCGATGAGCCTGTCTATCTCGACATTTGAACAAAGCAGAGACTTAAATCTCCATTTAATTAGCGCTTTAAGGTCTGCCCTTTGAAGGGAATAATCAACGAATGGGAAAAATCCTGAAAACTCTTTTCTGTCCTTTAGCAGTCCGTAAAATATTTGCTTTAATTCATCATCCAATTTTTTAAAGGCAGCCACTTCATCATAAAAGAGGTCTTTTGCTTTTAGCGCATCGTTGAGTGGGTTATTGAGCTCATCGGTTTGTAATTTGTCATCTTTTAGCAAGTGATGATAGGGGCGTTTGGGAAATAGGAGGGGGGACCAATACAAGGTGTCGATGATTGAGGTTTCTACAAAATCAATCCCAAAAGCCTTTTTGAGGTGGGGTAAATCATGTTTTAACAGATTATGCCCGCAGAGATACTTACTACCCTTAATGTAGCTGGAAAAATCGGTAGCCGAGCCGGAATGAAACTGTTCTCCGAGGTTGTCAATACCTCCAATATCAAGTATACGTTTGGTTCTTACGTCAATTTCGGTATCTATGAAAACTATTCTATCCATAATAGTTATGGTAAACCAGATAATAAATCGCCCATAGCATTCACTTAAAGGAATCAGACCAGGCATTGTGGCAAATGGGTGATGGTTGTGTCAGGCATTCACTTCCTGGATAATGAGGAGAGAGGTGGGCCTGTTTTGATTTTTCGCAACAAGATAAAAACTATTTCAATAAGTTAAAATCGGATTTTTGCATTTACCCGGAGGTGCCGTATGGAAGCATGTCAACTGGTTTAATTATAGCCATATGCGTGTGTTTAGATCCAAATCCTTTACCACTGTGGTTAACAGGTCGAGATAGAGATAATTGTTTTCGATAAACTTTTTATCGTTTAAAGGTTTAAGTAGACGAGGTTCAAAGAGATTTTTGTCTGACTGTATCGTAATATAGAGGTAGTTCTCAATAAAAGAAAAAGAGACCGTTGTGTTAAGTTTTTTCTTATAGGCCAGCATCATTTCCATCAGTGCGGGGGTAAGCTTAAATCGTGCTTCAATCTGATCTTCGGCTATTACCAGAAAATTTTTATTGAATTCAATGCTTTCCAGTTTAACGTAGTTGGCCTTTTTCATATCCCCAAAGAGGTTTAATTTCGCTTTCCTGAATAAGGTGCTGTCCTTTCGGTTGATTACCACTGTTTTTGTGCTGAACTGTTTGTTAAACATGACTGCAATAAAAACGCCTCTAAAGGTTGATTTCTGTTGGTTCAAATGAAAGGTTTCAATTTCAGAAAAATACACATCCGTATGGCCAATTCTGCAAGTAATGAAATCTTCTCCCCAATGCTTATAAACGAATTTTCTGATTAAGAGACTTTTGTTCAATAAATGAATGCTCATTCGCTGATTGGGAATGTATTCTACATGATCATAAAAATAGTCCAGTAACGCCAGTATGACCGTCTTTTTGAACTTGGGAGCCAAATCTTTTGTGGCAACATCCAGTTTTTCAAAAACCATTCCCACACAGTATAGGATAAACAAAATAATAATGGCCCCTAAAAAGTATAGCCCCAAATTAAAGACCAAAAAAATAAGCGCCAAAGACGTTATGCCTAATATTTCCCATAGCAGAATATCCTTCGCTCTATTTTTTCTTACTTCCTCTAATAGCTGCAGATTGGGAGAAATCTTCTCAAAGATTTCATCAAAACTTTTTGGGGGCGTTTTCATGTTTTGGGTAAAATGGGTTGAATAGGGTTTGAAATCAATTTTCTAATAGTTTGGAAATGCTTATTTGACCGTTTTCCACGAGTAATTGTTCTTTTATTTGTGATAGAGCAGTGTTAATATCATCAGTGCTTTGCACCTGTATCCCTTTCCCTGATTTATTGTTTTTAACTGTATATTCAAATGTTTTACCCGTTGTGAAGTCAAAATATTCCCACGTGCTGGTCATATTGACATCATAGTCAAAAATGAAATTTTGCGGGCAACCTGCACACGCTGGTGAAAACCCTTCATGGTCTAAACCAATGTCCAGAGATTGGTAAACAGGTTCACTTAAATAGCGTATAGGTGTGCATGAGAAAAATGACAAACCAAGCAATAGTACTGATATTTTCAAAACATACATATGTCTTGGGGAGGTGGCTTTGGGTCGTGGAAGGATTGGAGTTAGGTTCATCTGGGCGCTTTTAAGGTTATGCATGTTTGTCTTCAGGTGCGTGGATGTTTTCAAAAGTAGCATTATTTTTTAATCTCAAATACAACTTTTTGAATTTTATGCTTGAATGTTGCCAGTCATTTCATACATATATGGTCCCGCATCTCTTTTTTTGCCCCATAACTACTTCCGGGCTATTTGGAAACATTAACTATAATTAGCACGCTGATGGTGCGGTTGTTGTAACTTTGCAGCGGCGATTTTAGTATAGAGGGGTAGTTGCCAGATTTATATAAAGGATTGATAATGAAGTTTCATTTTGAGTTGGTTTGGTTGATGGTGGTGTTGGTGGTGATGATTGACGCCTATCTGTTTTGGAGGTGGCGGAAGAGCGACCTTTTTAACCATCTGACCGGAAAACTGTCTGCCCTTTTTCTTTTCGGACTGATGCCTTTGACGTCCATTATTGGTTTTATTCATATGGGATGGCGGATGCCGACTACGGATTCTGCACAGATTTATGTGGATTTTGGTTGGTTTCTGCTCTTCTTCTTAATGGTTTATATCGCGAAGTTTTTTTATACCGGTTTCAGTGCTTTGCAGCTCATGGTTAACAGAAAGCGTCGAAAGCCGGAGGAGAAGGTGCACCATTACCCGCGGATTACGCGACGCAAGTTTTTGAGTCAGATGGGCATTATCATGGCTACGGCTCCTTTTGTCTCCTTGCTCTTTGGTGCTTTTCAGGGTCGCTTTGCTTTCTATACCCGCCACCTTCGCTTGTCCTTCCCCAATTTGCCGGATGGCTTTGATGGGATGCGCATCGCTCAAATATCGGATTTGCACATTGGCAGTTTTGGCGATAACCGGGATCCTTGAGAGAGGCTGTTAAACTGGTTAATGCCGAGCAGCCCGATATGATTCTTTTTACGGGTGACCTGGTCAATAATTTTGCCGAGGAGGTCAACGGCTGGGAAACGATTTTCGCTGAATTGAAGGCGCCCATGGGTAAATACTCCATACTCGGCAACCACGATTATGGCAATTATAGCCGCTGGTCGTCAAAGGCTCAGAAAGAGGCCAATTTCGCGGGTATTGTGGATGGGCACCGCAAGATTGGATTTACCCTACTGCGCAATGAATCCCTTGTACTAAACCGCAAGGGTGATTCCATTGGGCTGGGAGGGGTCGAGAACTGGGGAACCGCCTCACAGCCACGCAAGGGTGATTTGAATATGGCCTCCCAAGGTCTCAAAGATCAGCCTTTTAATTTGTTGATGTCGCACGATCCCGACCATTGGGATAAGCAGATATTGCCACAGGACTTCTTCGACCTGACCTTGGCAGGTCACACGCATGGCATGCAGTTTGGCATTGAGAAGGGCGATTTTAAATGGAGTCCCGCACAATACATCCAAAAACGCTGGGCCGGCATCTACCGCGAAGGCAATAAGTTCTTATACGTGAATCGCGGACTGGGCTACCATGGCTTGCCAGCCCGCGTGGGAATGCCACCTGAAATTACCATCATAGAATTAAGAAAGGGCCCGGTTGGTACCGAGCCCTTGAAAGCATAATTCGATTAGTTATTCACTAAGGTTCATAAGTCACCACCTCACTCATGGGCGATTGCCCACCATCCGTGGTGTGCGTCCTAACAGCATAGCTCAATGGTCCCTCACCTCTGAGCGGCTCCGAAAAGCTCAGTCCTTCAGCACGTCGGTGCGTTTTTAGTCTGCCCTGATTGTCGGTTCGGTAAATGACAAAGAAGGTGTCTTCGTTCATACCTTCATAAGCCCAGTTCAGGGTGATGGTACCTTCTTCCTCGGTCAGCGTTAAATCGCTAACCACTTCACGCACCCCATTGTCATAGGCCTTTCCAAAGACCGGATGGGCATAAGTCGAAAAGTTACCGCTGTTGTCCCGCGCCCTCATGGAGTAATAATAGGTGGTTCCTTGTTCCACTTCAGTGTCGGTAAACTGCGTTTGCGGTGCTGCTATGGTAGCGTATGCCATCCAGGGGGCTTCTATCGACGTCTTTCTGTAAAGGATCTGCTCCACCACATCCTCGCTCTCGCTCAAGGCAAAGTATAAGTCTATTTGGTCGGTGCTATTGACCAGACGCTTGAATACAGGCGTGGTGGGGGCAATGGTATCGGGACGCTCCACGCGCAGGATGTCCGAAAACTCTGATTGGTTGTGGTTGAAATCAAGGGCTCTGGCCCGGTAATAAATGGCGGGTGTCAGTGAATTAAGTGTCACCGTGTCGGTAAAGACCAGCTGCACCTGCTGTTCCATCGAATCGATCTCTAAAAAGCCTTCGCGGATAACCGAGAATTCGTGTTCGGGATCATTGGCCCTGAAAATACGGTAGCCCATTAAATCCCTTTCGGGATTTTGGGTCATGGTCAGGGTCACAACCCCCAATGAATCGATCACGCCCGATTCAATAATGGGCTGGACCGGTGGTACGGTATCTATTAAAGTCACGGCCACCGGAAAGGAAGAGCTGACGTTGAAGGCGGTGTCCACCGCCTGAACCACGTAATAATTTCTGGCGCCTTCCACAAAGGAAGTGTCGGTGAATGTGCGGGTTGCTGCCGGCAATAATTCGTTATGCAATAAACGGAAATCTCCTTCAGGCGCATCGGATCGGGCCACGGCAAAGCCCATGAGGTCTTCTGCCGGATTTTCATTCATCTGCCACTTCACCAGTACCTCACGCGGTGCTACATGCTCGGGTTTTTCCAGATAGGGCTGTTCCGGAGGCGTGCGATCTCGCGGCATGGCCTTCACCTCGTCGACCAGCACCCGCTCGCCATACAGATTGCTGGCATAAAAGCGGTAGGTGTAGGTCTGGTAATTGACCAGATCCTCTTCGCGGTAGCTACCTCTGGCGTTTTCATAATTGAGCTGTCCGCTCAAATTATAGAGGGGCGCCTCGTTAAGGGGTGTGAAATCTGTTTCTCCGGGAGCCCGCCGCTCCACAAAATAACCACTCAGGTGCTCCGTTTCTTCCCAGGCAAAGTTCAACTCGGTATCTCCCTCGTACACGTAAACTTCGTTTTGGTACGCTTCATTGTCCACCACCGCTTCCATGGTAAAAGGCGCGGGATTCACCCGGTAAAGCGGGTGCTCCTCAACCGGTCTTACCCGGTAAGTATAGGTGGCGCCTGGCTGCACATCACTGTCGGTATAGCTCAGGGCCAGTGCTTCGGCCACCTGGGCTTCACGAACGGCGGAGAGGACAAAAACGGCATACTCAAAATCTTCATCGGCTCTTTGCTGGCGCATTTCGCTGATGCCCTCCTCAAAACTGAAGTTACCGCCCGAGGGAGTGGTGGCCGACTGCAGAAAATGATAGGCTAGATCCAGATAGTCCTGGGTTTCGGAATCGGTCTCAGCCGCCGCAATGGCTGTTTCCCATTGCTGGTCACTATAGGGCTGCAGAAGGGCCAATTCCTCAAATTCGCCATTGCCCACCGCTCTTTCAAGCACAAGACCCCTTTGCAGACCGTTCAAAAGAACGGCGCGCCGGTCGGGAAAGTACCGCAATTCAATGCCAGTGCCTTCCACATAGCGACCACGTATTTGGATGGTGGCCGAAAATGCTTCTTCTTGTGCCACCGTCTTTTGGGAAAAAGAGAGGGCGATGAAGCATATTATTAACAAGTATCTAGTTGTATGTATCATATGTATTAGTTTTTCTGGTTAGGGTTACATGCTCAATTGAAATGTTTGTTGGACGATCTCCATGGGACCGGTTCTAAAGTTTTTTTGAACTGTTTGCGTGACCGGGGTTCCATTATTCTTAAGGGCATCCACCCAATTGCCGTTTTTATATTCCTTTAAGGTGGCTGTTACCACAAAGCGGTAACTCTTGTCGTCCTCCAGATTATTGACTGGTGGCGCGGGCGTTGGCGGCAAATCGCCATAGGATGGCGGCGGTGGCTCTACCGGATAAGCCAGTGACAGTCCAAGACCACCCGTGGCCAGTCCGCCAGAAGTTTCTCCGGATGGTGTTGATCCTCCGTTCGCTATGTTTTGGAACACCATGGTGTTAAAAGCAGGCATGGATCCCGTTCCGGTCCCTGAACCTGATCCGCCAGTTGAGACATTGGTGGCTGGCATTAATGGTTGTTGCATCTCATTGAGAGAGCCCATTACAGTATACAAAAATTCACCCAGATTGTTCTGAGTCGAATTCAGCCCGACCACACTCCAGTTGTCGTTCTCATCTTTGACCTGCAAGTTGGGCGTTACTACCATTTTGAAGGTGCGGTTCAAAATGGTTCCGTTGGCTTGTTGTTCAGATACGTCAAATACTTCATCGGGAATCAGTCCAAACTTCACCGCAAGAGGCGTCTCTACCGGGAAGTTGTAGCTCTGTGAGGGATTGACATACTGAATCAACTTCTGCTGCTGATCGGCGGCCACATCGCCTTGCTGGACAGGAGCTGCGCCGCCTACAGCGGCGTTTCCGCACTGGGCGCCTACTTCAAATTCCTTATGGAAACTCACATCGATTACTTTAAAGATATTGGCATGTCCCGATATGGCACCGGCTGCATAGTAGGGGTTGGGGAATTCGCCATATATCCAGGCACCGGCTGCCAGACTGGCCAGATTCCAGGTCTTGTCTTTCAGGGTGCCTCCAATGCGTTTCACCTGAGCACCTGCCGTACCATAAAAGCCCAATCCGCCACTGGCTCGCCATCCATTAATACCAATGGGGTCGTAACCATTGCAACTGCCACTGTAATTCATGAAGCCAGGTGGAGTTCCGCGCCGGCGCCCAACTGGTAGGCCAGGTAGTAATTACCGGTGAGGTGTTTTTGATCGCTTTTATCGAACATGAACCCAACACCCAGTGCAAAACCGGATCCCGTTTGTGTGGCACCGCCAACACCACCATTGCCGACGCTACCGCCGGGGTAGTGACCAACCGCTCCGTGATAGGCATTCCGGAAGGTCGGTGTAAAGCCGTTGGGCGTGGGAATGTGATTACCAAACATCAGGTATTCATAGAGGTTAACACCCAGAATGCGGACCATATTCAGGTTTTGGGGCTCTCCAAATTTAAAGTACCACTGGTTGTTTTTGCCATCGATGTCGAGCACCATGTTGACCGGACTCGGCGTTGTAATGGGTGGCGCATTCACATTCACGTTGGTTGAGAAGTTGAAGTGCCTGTCGGGAAAGTTGTAGGCGGCCGACAAGTTGCCATCAATTTTGGCTTTAGCGCGGGAAGCACTCGTCAGGTCAGCCCCCACCCAAAAGTCGCCCGTAAAGGCAATGTAAGTGAGTCCGCCACTGGTCGAAAACTGTCCGAGCAATCCCACATCGGCATTGAAGCCATCTTCTTTGGGCGTTGTGGCCAACGTGGCCATGGCTCTAAAGCCGAGGGACGATTTTTGGGGTGTGAAATTATAGGTAGTGCCCGAAAGGGCCGCCTCCATATTGTAAAAGGCGCCGCCGCCAAAGCCTCTGAAGGCTACGCCCGGCATAAATACCACACCCGGAGCTGGCAGTACGACACCTGCCTCTACCCGCCAGTAACGATAAATTTCATTGTTGTTTAGGTAGGCGGTATTGCCAAATTCAGCCAAAGCACTCACCTGAATGCCTACCGCCTTAAATTCAGCGCTGAGTTCGCCAATAAAACCATTGCCATACACCGGATCGTCGTTTCTGAACCCAATGGCGCCTTTGATGTTGACGGCCGACAGGTTGGCGTGTACACTGATGGAGTCTATCTGGGTGCCAATGTATTGCGGATAGAATTTTTGTCCCCCGGTATTGTTTTCAATGGCAAACTCAACACCCAGTCCCGACATGCCGCCAATATTGGAGGTGAGGTTAAATATCACATCAAAATTAACCCGACCGCGCATGAGCTGTCCCGGCTGAGGCGGCAGCATGGTGTAGTCAATTTCATCGATGGTGACCGGGAAGTTGGCCAGCATTTTTTGGGGACTGGCAAAGGACCAGCTGCCAATATTGAAGCCCATTTCCAGGGCGTTGGTTGAGTCGTAACTCATGCCCAGTCCCTGAAAGTTCAATCCCATATTGACGCTTTTGACCGGTCCCAGGGTGATGTTGGTCCATTTAAATTCCCCATCCAGATCGATGTCGAAGGTCTTATGGTCCTTTTCGATGTGCGCCATGATGTTGGAGGTCTGCGCCAGTTCCAGTTCACCCTTGAGCATGTGCGCATTGACCGGTCCGGTAGGCGACACCGTGAGCTGAAAGCTGACCGGCTCGCCGGGTAATTGCGGGTTGTTAAAGAGGGCCACATATTCCAGCGGATTCTGAATGGAATCCTTTTTACTGACCGGCAGTCCGACGCGTCCCTTAACACCCGCTTCGATGAGCGAGTTGGCAATGAGTTCCACATGCACCGTGTCAATACTGGCAATCAGATCGGCCACCTTGGCATCGGGAAACTGAAGGACACTGGTGGCTTCGGCCAGCATGGTAATGCCCATGTTGTCGATGATCATATCATAGACAGCAATTTTAGGCTGGTTGTTGGCCTGGGTCTGCCAGGCTTCCGGCATTTCCATTTCCAGGGCTTGCATGTAGAAACCTCTAAAGGTTTCGGTGGTATCTCCCGGATAGTTTTCGGGGAAGGTGATGGCTGGCGGATTTAAAAAATCTGAGAAATCGTAGTAGAGACTATCCCCCAGAATGGTGATGCCACCTGCACCAACAATTTCGGCTTTTTCCAGGGTCCCTCCCAGAATCAGATCGTCCCAGTCGGTGCCGTTGGCCGACAGACTGGCGGCAACTTTTTTGTTCGGGTCATTGTCCGGTGAGGGCACCATCCAATCGCGTGTAAACAGTGTTTCCACCTCTATGCCATATTCCGAGAAGCCATCATCATCCCATTCAATAAAACACCCCAGATGGTTGGTGTCGGGTTTCTTAAAGACGAAGACCATGTCGTTGCCGGCATTGCCCAGGGTGATGTCTTCCACCAATTCAATGCGTTCCGGTGGCATTTCTATGCTGGTGGGGTGAAAACGTATGTTGGTAGCTTTGAATCCCAAACGCGTGGTTCCCCAGGACGGGGGAACCGCTTTGGCGGCAATCAGATTGAATTCTGATTTGTTGGGCTGGAAGGCCATTTCGTGGATGGCCAATTCGTTTCCATCGGGAAAAACGAGTCCCAAAGGCACCTTGACCGGCGTGGTATATTCTGTCAGATTGTTAAAGGGGATGGTCTGTTGCGTCGTGTTTTCCACCCAATTGACGATGCTGTTGGCTATTTGATTGTTGAATGGCACATTGGCGGTGGCTTCCAGTGCCCATTGGACGGGGTAAACCGGGGCATCCTCATGAATGACCGCAATGATTTTTCCCTCGGCCAGTTGCTTGTTCACATCCACCACGATGCTGTCAAAAGCGACTTCCACGCGGGCATTGAGCCATTGGACAAAGACCGTTCCTTCTCCTGTGTATTTGCCGTTGTCCACCTGCACATTGTTCACGAGGACCTCAAATTCACCGTTGAGTCCCGCATACAGCGTATCACTGGCTGCCAGCGTTCCGGGTGTTACGGGCGGTCCCTCATTTTCTTCGCCGCCATTTTTCTCACCACCTTCCTCGTCGCCACCACCCATTTTAGCCATGGGGTTATCGGGTTGCACCAGGAAGGTGCCCGGTGCTGAGAAACCGGCATTTTCTGTGTGGTACGGCTCATCGTCCATGGTGACCGCCTTAACGGCCCATACATATTGGGTGGAATCGTCGGGTACATCCAAATCGGTGGGCCACAGCAGTCGGTTCGATCCGATCACCTCTTCTTCCACCAGTGGGAAATTGGCCAGAAAGGCCTGGGAGGGCGATTGGTGCTCGTAAACTTCCGAAATGGTTACGATGTATTTCACGCCCAAATCGGCCGGTGGTGAAGGTGTTATGGGGGTCCATACAAACTCAGTTCCCTGAAGGAGCATGGATTGTATGGCCGCATTGCTGTGCGGATAGATGAGTTCCGGTGTTTGATAGCTGGTAATGAACATGGGGCGACAAACCTCTTCCGGTGTGGATAGGGTTTTGTTGTTTAAATCCACCAGCGACACACAAAAGGAATATACCCCGGCAGGCAACATGCCAGTTTGGGCAATGGTTTCTGCGGTCTTGCCGTAGAAGGTCAAGGCCTCATACGGAATCAGCTCATCGGCCAGCAGGACTTCCGAACCAAAGGGTAGCGGTCGGGCCGGCACCTGCGCCAGTTTGGTTTCTGCCACCACCTGATTGTCCACCGACACGGTGATCATTGTTTTATATTCCAGTCCTTCCAGTTCCGGATTGGTATTGGTCACCGTTAACATGGCTACTTCGCTGCGGTTGACCCAGTCGGCTATTTTCGGTGTGGGATTGGCATCCACATTCAGCGAAACCTGCACCTGTGCACCAGCCATGCTTGTCATGGTGGTCACTACCAATAAAAGTAAAATTCGTAAAATGCTCATAGGATTTGGTTTTATATCAGGCCTGGGGCCTAAAGGCTATTCGTTTAAAATCGTTGGGCGACTGAAAATTGAACCCGGTGCTCGTTGGTCACGGCATCGGGCCGTGTGGTGCCGTACTGGTAGTTCGACCAGGTGTAGGCCAGACGAAAATTGAGTTTTGGGGTGAGTTTATAGTCTGTTTTTAAGTTCAACCGTTTTCGCTTGTCCGGTGTTTCCTCATTTCTTTTTATGCCTGAAAAGGAAAAGAGGAGAGAAGGCGTCAGTTTTTTGTCCAACAGCCGGTACCGGGCATTGAGTCCGATATTGTAGAGGTTGAGCTGGCTCTGCGGCGTTTCATTATCGAGCAACAGTCCCATGACACCCATCGAAAGCGGGGTGCTTTTCAGGGCTACATTATAACCCAAATTAAAAGTCTGCGAAGCCGTCGACACCGTTTGTCCGTCGTGCATGTTGTACTCATCGAAAAACTGAAAGGAGGCACCGGTATTAATTATGTGACTGGCATTGGTCCGGTCGAACTGAAAGGCAGGGGAAACGGAAAACAGGTTCTGGATCATCTCCACCTTCAGTGTATCAAACGCCACATTGTTTCTGAATCCAAAATTCGAATAGCTGGTATTCACCGAAACCACCCTGGATAACTGGGTAAACAAATTCACATTGGCAATAAAGCGGTTGGTCGATTCCATGGTGGTGTTTTCCAGGTTGTTGGTCCTTATACCCGTCGAGCCACTCAATAAGACCTTGCTATTGAACAGTCTGAAATTGGTTTTGAGGTTGTAGTCGATCACATCCCGCTCCATGGTTCGGTAGCCCACAGGTTGAAATCCCGGACCAATATAACGGACCTCGCCGCCAATACTGGCTGCGTCGGTCCTCCATTCCAGACTGGTAATATTGGACAGGTCGGCATTGGTGGAGGCATTAACGGTGATGAAGCTTTCGGCCAGTGAGGTCAGCTCATTGTCCGGCGTCACATCCGGTCCCAAAAGGTCGTCGGTATAGACCGACGTGGCCAGCTCGGTGGAAAAGCGCCATTGCTCGGCCAGTTTAATTTGTAAGAGCGGGGCAATGGTTATGCCCTCTGAAGGTTGCGTATGATTCGGTTTCGAATCGATGGATTGCTGGTCGTCGCTTAACTTCACCATCTGCAAAATAAATTTGGTGCCGGCTGCTTGACCGATGCCAATTCGGGAAGCCAGCATCCATTGCTCATAGGCACCTGCGATGTCCTCAAAAGGGGACGGATTAATCCCAATTTGTGATTTGCCATAGTTCAGGGAAAACAGGAAGTTCCCGGGAGTCAACTCCAGGCCCAGTCCGAAAATAGGAATATCCCCCGTTGTCAGTGGCGAATAGGCGGGCGTTTGCGTCCCTAAAAAGGCCTGGGCCCATTTGTAAGTGGGGTTAACGCTGACATTGTTGCGGGGATTCTGAATGTAATCGATAAATCGTTCTTCCGGCAAATTAGGCAGGCGATAATTGGTTTTCTGATTGGTGATGTCGATGCCAAAGGGCATGGAGAAGTATTTACCGGCGCTAAAAGTCGCATGCGCAGAGAAGCGCAGAAGATGGTCCGGGTACCTGGGGCGAAAGCTGTCGTAATTTTCTTCCGCGTAATTGTAGCCATCGTAAAAGAGGCCCACCTGACCAGAAAAATTCACCAGCGGAGGCGATTCTCCTACGGCTGTTGTGGTTAGGGAAAAACAAAGCAGACCTAGCCATACAAAGGGTTTGGTTTTGTACATAAGTATCGGTTTTGGTTTTTTAAAACTTTAACATTTAGGATAAACTTGTCCTAAAAGTATATAAATTTTAACGTTTCAACCGAATGATGGTTGCAGAAATCCTGATTTCTTTTGATGAAGGAGGGTTTTTATCCGATAAAAAAACGATAGTTTGGATTGGACTGGGAGGTGAAGGGGATTCTTATTATCTTGTTATCAAATTTTAACTTCAAGCACTCAACCATGAAAGCATTCATTCTGCTATTCGCAGGCTTTACCTTATTCGGCAGTCTTTTCGCTCAGGACAGGGTCACCGGCAAAAGTTTTGCTACCCGTTCGGATGTCATTGCTCAACACGGAATGGCGGCGACCAGCCAGCCATTTGCGACACAGGTTGCTCTTGATATTTTAAAAGCTGGTGGAAATGCCATTGACGCGGCCATTGCTGCCAATGCGATGCTGGGACTGGTTGAGCCAACTGGCAGCGGTGTGGGGGTGATTTATTTGCCATCATTTGGGATGCAAAGTCTGAAAAACTATATGGCCTTAATGCCAGTGGCCGTTCACCCCAATCTCTAACCCTCCATTATTTTCTGGAAAATGGCTATGAAAGCATTCCTGCACTGGGGCCGCTTCCCGTTTCAGTGCCGGGATGTGTGGACGGCTGGTTCGAAATGCACCGTAAATTTGGGTCTATGTCAATGGAAAAAATACTTGCCCCAACCATAAAATATGCCAGAGAAGGATTCCCGGTATCTGAACTCATCGCCTATTATCTGGAACGAAGTGCGCATGTTCTACAGGAGTTTGCCGGATTTAAAGAAACCTATATGCCGGATGGAAAAATTCCGGCCAAGGGCGAAATTTTTAGAAACCCTGCGCTTGCGAATACCCTGGAACTGATTGCCCAAAAAGGCAGGATGAATTTTATAAAGGATCTATCGCCAAAACAATCGACGCCTATATCAAAGAGCAGGGGGGATTTCTTTCCTATGAGGACCTGGCTTCTCATACATCGGAATGGGTGGAACCTGTTTCTACCAATTACCGGGGATACGATGTGTGGGAGTTACCGCCTAGCGGACAGGGGATTGCGGCTTTGCAAATTCTGAACATCCTGGAACTTTATGATATTAAAGCCATGGGCTTTGGAAGCATCGATTATTTGCATTTATTCACGGAAGCCAAAAAACTGGCTTATGAGGACCGGGCTAAATTCTATGCCGACCCTGATTTTAACCAGCTTCCCATTGACCAATTGATTTCCAAGGAATATGCCAGGGAAAGGAATAAGCTGATCGACATGAACCGTTCTGCCAGCTCCTATCCATCTGGCGACTTCGGTCACGGAGAAACCATTTATCTGACGGTGGCGGATGAGGAAGGAAATATGGTCTCACTGATTCAAAGCAATTATCGTGGAATGGGAAGCGGAATGACACCCACAGGTTTGGGCTTTGTCCTTCAGGATAGAGGAGAACTATTTAGTTTGGAAGAAGGTCACTTCAACGTATATGAACCTGGGAAAAGGCCGTTTCACACGATTATTCCAAGTTTTATTACCAAAGACGGAAAGCCCTGGGTGAGCTTTGGCGTAATGGGTGGCGGCATGCAGCCACAGGGACATGTGCAAATGGTTGTTAATCTCATCGATTTTGGGATGGGATTGCAGGAAGCCGGCGATGCGCCCAGAATTCAGCATGTAAAGTCGTCTGAACCTACCGGATACCAAATGAAAGATGGCGGATGGATCAATTTGGAGACCGGTTTTGATTATGAAGTCATCCGGGGCTTGATGCAAAAAGGGCACCAGGTAAAATACGATATGGGAGGCTATGGAGGCTATCAGGCCATTCTGTGGGATGAAAAAAACAAAGTTTATTATGGCGCCTCAGAATCGAGAAAAGATGGGCAGGCAGCGGGGTACTAAGCAGGCCGACTGACAGTTTTGTTTTAAGTGGAATTTGGGCTTTTATAAAAATATCAAATTATGAAGATTCTTTACATTGGAGGGACAGGGAATATCAGCACGGCCTCAAGTCGTCTGGCCATTGAAATGGGCATGGATTTGTATCTGCTAAATCGCGGTACCAACAGATCGGAAATTCCCGGAGCCAGGACACTGGTTGCAGATCATTCCGATTTAAATGCGGTAAAAAGAGTGGTGGACGGCTATGAGTGGGATGTGGTGGTCAATTGGATTGCTTTTACTGAGGAGGATGTTAAGCGGGACTATGAATTGTTTATGGGTT